>NZ_JAGPOT010000229.1 GCF_018224015.1 Pseudarthrobacter albicanus | reverse complement strand
AGCCGCCGATCGTCATGCCAGGACCCCCGTCCGTGGTTTGCGGGGTGCACCGCTGAGGTGTCGTGCCGGCGAACGCCTGTCAGGGGCGGGGCTCCTAGTCATGATGGGCCTGGGGTCCGGGGTAGATGAGCGTGCGGGTGACCAGGTGGTGGGGTGCGGTTTGGGTCTCGTGCAGGATCCGTCCGTCCGGGGCCAGGGTGAGTTCCAGGACCGCGTTCTCGGCCGGGTAGGACAGGACGAGGCGGCGGTTGCCGTCCTCGTCGGGAAGCCGGGTGGCCGTGGTGGCGAGGCCGCTGGCGTAGAGGGCGCGCCGGGTGAAGTCCGTGCCGGTGGTCTGGAAGGACTGCGGTGTTCCCAGTCCTTGGGCGGTGTCGCTGGTGACCAGTTCGTGCAGGGTGAAGGACGGGACGGCCTTCAT
>NZ_JAGPOT010000228.1 GCF_018224015.1 Pseudarthrobacter albicanus | reverse complement strand
TCACCTGCGGCCAGCCCGGAGGCGGCTGCTACCAGGACTACAAGGGCGGGGCCATCATCTGGTCCCCCGGCACCGGAGCCCACGCCTCCACCGGGCCGACCCGCACCGCCTGGGCCGCCACCGGATTCCTCACAGGCCCCCTCGGCTACCCCACAGGCGACCTGACCTGCGGCCTGCCGCAGGGCGGCTGCTACCAGGACTACAAGGGCGGCGCCATCATCTGGTCCCCCGCCACCGGAGCCCGCGTTTCGACCGGGCCCATCCGCACAGCCTGGGCCGCCACCGGCTTCGTCGACGGGCCCCTGCGCTACCCCACCGGTGAAGTCACCTGCGGGCAGCCCGGCGGCGGCTGCAAACAGGATTACCAGGGCGGGGTCATCACCTGGTCCCCGACGCTGGGTGCGAGCGTCAAGCCCACACCCCTGGCGGCCGCCAAACCGTAGGCCTCTGGCGG
>NZ_JAGPOT010000227.1 GCF_018224015.1 Pseudarthrobacter albicanus | reverse complement strand
GCGCGGGCGATGCAGGGTTCGATTCCGTTGCGGACCTTGTAGAAGCCTTCCGCGGTGCGGACCGGCTGTCCGCCTTCGCGGAGGATGAATTCCTGGTCGCGCTCGTCGACGTCGGAGGTGATCAGGGTGGCTGCCTCGGCGTCGGTGCGGGCGATGATGACCGACGGGGTGCCGGCGACGTCGGCGGCCAGGCGGGCGGCGTTCAGCGTGCGGACGTGCTGCTGGCTGGGGATCAGGACCTTGCCGCCGAGGTGGCCGCACTTCTTCTCCGAGGCGAGCTGGTCCTCCCAGTGCACGCCCGAGGCGCCGGCCTGGATCATGGACTTCATCAGCTCGTAGGCGTTCAGCGGGCCGCCGAAGCCGGCCTCGGCGTCGGCGACGATCGGGACCATCCAGTCCTCGACGGTCTGGATGCCCTCGGAGAACTCGATCTGGTCGGCGCGGAGCAGGGCGTTGTTGATGCGGCGGACCAC
>NZ_JAGPOT010000226.1 GCF_018224015.1 Pseudarthrobacter albicanus | reverse complement strand
GCGAGCAGGGTGCTGGCTTCCTGGCGGGTGCTGCCGGAGCTTTCGATGTGGGCGAGGGCGGCCGGGATGTCCCGGCCCTTCTTGCGCATCGCGGTGGCCCAGAGCCGGCCGGCGCGGTAGGAGGATCGCACCAGGGGCCCGGACATGACGCCGAGGAAGCCGATCTCGTCGGCTTCCTGCTGCAGGTCCACGAACTCCTGCGGCTTGACCCAGCGGTCCACCGGCAGGTGCCGCTCGGACGGGCGCAGGTACTGGGTGATGGTGATCAGGTCGCAGCCGGCGTCGTGCAGGTCCTGCAGGGCCGCCGAGATCTCCCCGCGGGTTTCGCCCATGCCCAGGATCAGGTTCGACTTGGTCACCATGCCCAGCGCCCGGCCCTGCGTGATCACGTCCAGGGACCGGTCGTAGCGGAACGCCGGGCGGATGCGCTTGAAGATCCGCGGCACGGTCTCCACGTTGTGCGCGAACACCTC
>NZ_JAGPOT010000225.1 GCF_018224015.1 Pseudarthrobacter albicanus | reverse complement strand
GGCCCCGCCGCTTCCGCCGCCGCTTCCACCGCGGCTGCCCGGGCGGCCGCTGCCGTGATCCCGCGTGCCGGCGGCGAAGACGACACTGACCCCGGCGCGGCGGGGCTGGACCTCCGCTCGCGGCCGCAGAAACTCCTGGACGGCCTCGTCGGCGCCTGCAAGGCCGCGCTGGCCTCCGGGGGGCTACCCGCCGCCGGAGGACTGCGCCCCCAGGTCATGGTCACCATCGACTACCGTGCCCTCCTCGAAAGGCTCGGGAACACCGGCACGGCCCGGACGGCGTCGCACACCGGAACACTGAACACCGGGACACTGCTGTTCACCGGGCCCGTCACCGCCGCCACGGTCCGGAAGATCGCCTGCGACGCGGACATCATCCCGGTCCTGCTCGGGACCGGGGCAGGATCCTGGACATCGGCCGGACCTCACGGATCTTCCCGCCCCACATCCGCAAGGCCCTCACCGCCCGGGACCAGGGCTGCGCCTTCCCCGGCTGCACCATCCCCGCGCCCTGGT
>NZ_JAGPOT010000224.1 GCF_018224015.1 Pseudarthrobacter albicanus | reverse complement strand
CGGTGCCGGTGGTGTGGCTGGTGAGGAGCCAGGTGGCGGTGATGTCGGCGCGGAGCTGGCTGAGGGGCCGGGCCTCGTGGGGGCCTTGGAGGGCGCGGGCGGCGGCGGTGGTCCGTTCCCAGATCCCTGCGGCGGTGTCTGCCGGGAGGTAGGCGGAGAGCCAGGCCATGCCGTCCCGGTCCGGGGTGTAGTCGACCCGCCGGTCCCCGGCGCTTTTGGTGTGTCGTTTTTCGATGCTGGCCGGGTGGTGGCGTTCGCGCCAGGTGCGTGCCTTGGCGCGGAACCGGGACGGGACGAGGTCCCCGGCCGGGCACCCGCGGGCGGGGTTCGATGCGTCGGGGTCCAGGAAGTGCGCTTCCAGCGCGGCCGCTCCGGCGGGATCCAGGCTGGTGGTTTCCTCGACGATGATCCGGGCGTGCTGCCAGGAGATCGTCCCGGCCTGAAGGGCCGTCAGGGTCAGCGGCAGAGCGGTCGTCAGGGCCTGGCATTCGGACAGGAGGGTTCCGGCGGTGCGTTTGCTGACGGTCAGGACGCAGGCGACCTCAGCGAC
>NZ_JAGPOT010000223.1 GCF_018224015.1 Pseudarthrobacter albicanus | reverse complement strand
GGCACACCGCCGGGGCCCGCCACCACCGGCCGGCACGAACCAACCCCCGGGCCGTGATTCCGCCGCGCTAGTCGGGACGGCGCCCAACTTCCTCAGCCGCCGAGCGGGCCTTGGTCAGCAAGAACGCAAAGGGCCTCGCTGCGCTCGGACACCACAAGCATTTCTTGACCTTTTTTGCTGCTGTCCGTTGGATCGTACGTGCCCGCTCCACCGGCTCAACCGTCCTGCGGCCGGCCGCGCAGCCGACGTTTCGTGTTCGGCGCTGCGCTTATTTCCTCACACAACCCATCAACTGCTTGCCCTTCGGGTTGCCCCGGCTCCGTCGGGCACAGCTACGCGATGCTCCGCCAGCAGGCAAAAAACATGGTGGGGAGAGGGAAGCCCGTTCTTGAGGACGGCCGCCCCGCCCGAGCGAAATGGAGCATCACCTCATGAGCACCACAACCATGACCCGCACCGTTACCGGCGACACCGCAGAGACGGTGACAGCCCCGGTCCTCCCCGCCGACAACCGGGCAGGAGACGGGTACGACTGGATGGACACCATCGAAGGCACCGCCTGGTC
>NZ_JAGPOT010000222.1 GCF_018224015.1 Pseudarthrobacter albicanus | reverse complement strand
GCCCCGACGATGCCCGCGCCGATGATGACGATGCGTGGTGAGGAGATCGGCATGGTGCCCCTTGCCTGTCGTGGTGGTCGGTGGGTGGTCAGGCGTCGATGACGAGATCGCTCCGGGCCGTCGAGCAGCAGGGCAGGAACTTCCCGGCCTCGATCTCTCTGGCGCGGATCCCTCCCTGGTGGTTCATCTCGACCTCTCCCTCGAGTCTGACCACCTTGCAGGAACCGCACATCCCCACCTGGCAGTTCGCGCCGATGCGGATTCCCGCCTCCCGCGCGGTGGCGAGGATGTTCGCCTCCGGGTCGATTCGGACGTTGAGCCGGGACCGCACGAAGCACAGGGTGAGTGCGCCGCTCCCGACGGTGTCGAACGCCGCGTCCTCGCCCGGAGAGGCGAGCTCTCGCAGATCGAGTGCCGCGGCGGGGACCTCCGGGGGAGCCGGGACCTCGGCCTCGGCGTGGACGGCGACCGTCGGCACGTCGGTCGCCGCCTCGCCGCCGTCGCGTTCGCCCTCGTACAGGTCGAGCACGACCGGCTGGTCGGAGATCTCGTCGGCCGAGGCGGCGAACTCCT
>NZ_JAGPOT010000221.1 GCF_018224015.1 Pseudarthrobacter albicanus | reverse complement strand
CTTCGTCCTGGCGCAGGACCTGCTGGGCATCCCGCAGGGCACCATCCGCGCCACCGTGCTGATCGAGACCATCACGGCCGCGTTCGAGATGGAGGAGATCCTCTACGAGCTGCGCGACCACGCCGCCGGGCTGAACGCCGGCCGCTGGGACTACATCTTCTCCCTGATCAAGAATTTCCGCACCCGCGGGCCACGGTTCGTGCTGCCGGACCGGAGCCAGGTCACCATGACGCAGCCGTTCATGCGCGCCTACACCGAACAGCTGGTCCGGGCCTGCCACAAGCGCGGCGCCATGGCGATCGGCGGGATGGCAGCCGCCGTCCCCAACCGCAAGGACGCCAACGCCAACGCGATCGCCATCGAGAAGGTCCGCGCCGACAAAACCCGCGAGGCGGCCGACGGCTTTGACGGCTCGTGGGTGGCCCACCCGGACCTGGTTCCCGTGTGCCGCGAGGTGTTCGACGGCGTCCTCGCCGGCCGCCCGAACCAGCTGGACCGGCTCCGCGAGGACGTCACCCCGGACGACCGCGCCCTGCTCGACATCGCCTCCACCACCGGCACCATCACCGAACAGGGCATCCGGAACAACATCGAGGT
>NZ_JAGPOT010000220.1 GCF_018224015.1 Pseudarthrobacter albicanus | reverse complement strand
GTCGCCGCCTCCGGCGGCGGCAGGCGGCAGATCCACATCCTCACCACCGACCGCGACCTGGGCGCCGGGGAGGCTGTGTATCGGATGGGTTCGCGGTGGCGGCAGGAAAACCAGTTCCGCTACGCCCGCATGCACTTCGACCTCGACTCCCACGACAGCTACACCTCCAGCGACGACGACGCCGACAGGATGGTCCCCAACCCCGCCAAAGCCCAGGCCTACCAACGAGTCGTTGCCGCGAAGAAACACTTCACCGACAGTGCCGCCGACACCGACGCGGCACTGCTCGCCCTGCGAACCCCGCCGGCAGGAACGACCGACATCACCGTCACCAATGCCATGATCAACACCATCAAGGCCCCGCTCTGGGATGCCGAAACGGCACTTGACGCCGCGGAAGCCGCCCACCAGGGGCTCCCGGCCAGGATCCGCCTCGGAGACCTGGCCCCGGGCCAGCAGGTTTTGGACACGGAGACGAAACTCATTCACCACAGCATCCGGATGGCCGCGTTCAACACGATGATGACCCTCGCCCGGGAAATCCGCACGAACACCGGCTACAAACGCGCCGCCGACGAGGCCCACACCCTACTAAGGAC
>NZ_JAGPOT010000022.1 GCF_018224015.1 Pseudarthrobacter albicanus | reverse complement strand
ATTTCGCCGTCACCCAGGAACGCCCAGACCTGCTGGTCCGAGGTGTCCTTGATGCCGCGGTTCTGCAGGTACCGGTTGGACTGCGCCTGGTAGATCGCGTTCATCGGCCCGATCCCCATCGACACGGTGGGGAATTCCCAGAACTTGGGCATCAGCCGCGGGTGCGGGTAGGAGGACAGGGCATGTCCTTCCTTGGACTTCTCCTGCCGGAAGCCGTCCAGGTCCTCCTCGCTCAGCCGGCCCTCCATGAAGGCCCGGGCGTACATGCCGGGGGAGGCATGGCCCTGGAAGAAGACCTGGTCCCCGCCGCCGGGGTGGTCCTTGCCGCGGAAGAAGTGGTTGAAGCCGACCTCGTACAGCGTCGCGGCGCCCGCGTAGGTCTAGATGTGCCCGCCGACGCCGATATCGGCCCGCTGCGCCCGGTGCACCATGACCGCGGCGTTCCACCGCAGCCACGCCCGGTACTTGCGCTCGATCTCCTCGTCGCCGGGGAACGGGGCTTCCTGGTCCACCGGGATCGTGTTCACGTAGTCCGTGGTGGTCACCATCGGCACGCCCACACTCTGCGCG
>NZ_JAGPOT010000219.1 GCF_018224015.1 Pseudarthrobacter albicanus | reverse complement strand
GCGGTGTCCTTCGTGGAAACGGCGGCCAGCAGGGCATTCAGGCCCCGGACTCCCGAGTATCCGTAGCCGGAGCCCTGCTTGGAGTAGCCGTGGACCTCGATGATCGTGTCATCGACATCCACGAACACGAAGTCCTCCGCGCCAGGGGATCCCAGCAGCGGGGCCCTGGATGCCAGATTGGCCAGGAAGCGGGACGCGACCGCGTCCAGCTGCCGGACGTGCCCGAACGTGAAGGACCGCAGGAACGAGCCCAGGGTGGAGGGCGCATAACAGGCACTGAAGACCCGTTTCATCCCGCCGTGGCGCAGCACGGCCATGTCATCGATCGAGTCCGCGCCGGCGACCATCCCGGCGACCAGGGACGCGACCTTCAGCCCGGCATTGGCACCCTTGTCCGTCGGCACCGACAGCCATTCATCGGCGAGCTCGTGGAGCCCGGCGTCCCGGGCCAGGGTCATCACCGGCAGCAGCCCGGCCGAGGACACGAGGTTCGGCTCGTCGAAGGAAACTGACACCGCGGACGGTTTGTGGGAAACTTGCATCTGCGAGATGTCCTCTTCCGGTACGGAAATTTTGACTGTGGTAAGCCAATTTTCCCCCAAAAG
>NZ_JAGPOT010000218.1 GCF_018224015.1 Pseudarthrobacter albicanus | reverse complement strand
CCGCCCCACCGCGACAGCACCCCATCCACCGGCCCCACCTCCCGGGCCAGCGCAACACCATCCGGTATCACCTTCAGCGAACGCAAATACGCGAACAACGGCGCCACCGCCCCCGACGACGACATCTCCGTGTGATCGGACCGGCGGACGATGAGGAACCGCTCAACCGTTGCCGCATCCACATCCGACGGATCCACCGCCTCCGCCGCAAGCCAACGACTCAGATGCTTCAGCAGGTTCAACCGCAGCACCACCGACCCCGGGGCGTAACCCAGCCCGGCCAGATAACCGGCGAACCCCTCAGCGCAGCCTGCCAACGGGCCGGGCCCGGTCCCTCTCAGCACATCAACCATGACGCTTTCCTTTCCCAATCAGGAAAGACCAGCGTGCACCCCGGCCCGGATTATGCCGATAAAAAACAGGAAAAACCCCGCCAAATCAGGCTGCCCGGAGCAACATCGGCATAATCCGGACATCGGAATAATGCAGTTTATGCCGACATCGGCATAATGAGCAGAGGATCGTGCCGTTGTCGGTGCTGGTGGACCCGCCGCGGGACCAGTAGCTGATGTGGTGGGCCTCGCACCAGGGCGCGGGGATGGTGCAGCCGGGGAAGGCGCAGCCCTGGT
>NZ_JAGPOT010000217.1 GCF_018224015.1 Pseudarthrobacter albicanus | reverse complement strand
GAGGCACTGGTCAAGGTACTGACCACCGGCGTCTGCCACACGGACCTGCACGCAGCCGCGGGCGACTGGCCGGTGAAGCCGGCACCGCCGTTCATTCCCGGTCATGAAGGGGTCGGCGAAGTTGTAGCGCTAGGTGAGGGCGTCACGGACCTGGCTGTGGGCGACCTCGTGGGCAATGCGTGGCTGTGGTCCGCCTGCGGCGACTGCCAGTACTGCCGCACCGGCTGGGAGACCCTGTGCGAAGCCCAGCAGAACGCCGGCTACAGTGTCGACGGCTCCTTCGGCGAATACATGCTGGTGAACAGCCGGTTCGCAGCCAGGATTCCGGCCGGTTCGGACCCCGTCGAGGTGGCCCCGGTGCTCTGTGCCGGAGTGACCGTCTACAAGGGCCTCAAGATGACAGAGGCCCGGCCCGGGCAATGGGTCACCATCTCCGGCATCGGCGGCCTCGGCCACATCGCCGTCCAGTACGCCGTTGCCATGGGCCTGCGCGTCGCGGCAGTGGACGTCGCCGACGACAAGCTGGCCCTGGCCAGGAAGCACGGAGCAGAGCTGACGGTCAATGCCCTGCACGAGGATCCCGCCGACGTCATCCAGCGCGAAACCGGAGGCTGCCATGGAGTCCTGGTCACTGCTGTGCACCCGTCGGCCTTCGGGCAGGCGATCGG
>NZ_JAGPOT010000216.1 GCF_018224015.1 Pseudarthrobacter albicanus | reverse complement strand
GCCTTGAGGTCCGCGAGGGTGAGCTTCTTCATCTGGTGGGTGGCGTTGCGGCCCTCGAAGTGGGTGCCCAGGCCGTAGCCCTTGACCGTGTGGGCCAGGATGACGGTGGGTTTGCCCTTGAATTCGGTGGCGGCCTTGTACGCGGCGTAGACCTTGTTGTAGTCGTGGCCGCCGCGCTTGAGGTTCCAGATCTGGTCGTCGGAGAGGTCCTGGACCATTTCCTTGGTCTGCGGGGTCTGGCCGAAGAAGTGCTCGCGGACGAACGCGCCGGACTCGGCCTTGTACGTCTGGTAGTCCCCGTCGACGGTCTCGTTCATGATCTTCACGAGCGAGCCGTCCCCGTCCTTGTCCAGGAGGGCATCCCACTCCCGGCCCCAGACGACCTTGATGACGTTCCAGCCGGCACCGCGGAAGAAGGCCTCGAGTTCCTGCATGATCTTGCCGTTGCCCCGGACGGGCCCGTCGAGGCGCTGGAGGTTGCAGTTGATCACGAAGTTGAGGTTGTCGAGCTTGTCGTTCGCGGCGAGCTGGAGCAGGCCGCGGGACTCGGGCTCGTCCATTTCGCCGTCACCCAGGAACGCCCAGACCTGCTGGTCCGAGGTGTCCTTGATGCCGCGGTTCTGCAGGTACCGGTTGGACTGCGCCTGGTAGATCGCGTTCATCGGCCCGATCCCCAT
>NZ_JAGPOT010000215.1 GCF_018224015.1 Pseudarthrobacter albicanus | reverse complement strand
GGACCCTGAGGGTCCGCGGCACGTTCCTGCCGGTGCAGACCATGCCTCCGGCAGGTCTTGGCGGTTGTTACTTGGTGTTGACGGTGATTTTGGCGATGCCGACGAGCATGTCGGCTTTCACGGCGTCGGTCTTGAAGGTTTTGTTCAGCAGGCCGGCGGCGGTGTCGGAGATCAGCACGCGGGTGCCTTCCAGGATGGCGGTGTCGCCGGCCTTGGCGAGGGGCTTGAGGGTGGAGCCGTCGAGGTTGAAGATGTAGGCCTGCTTCGCCGCGACCGTGCCGTTGACCGCGACGTCACCGTAGAGCTTGGAGGTGCCCGGGTCGATGGTGAAGTTGGTCAGGTCGACCTTGGTCTCGCCGGCGGTGAGGGAGAAGCCGGAGCCGGCGTGGCTGATCAGGCCCTGGACGTAGGGGCGGTAGTCCTTGGACGGGTCGTAGTAGTCGACCTTGCCGCCGGTGATCGGGAAGATCAGCGAGCCGTCGGTCAGGGCCGCGGTGCCGATGACCCCCGGGGTCAGTTTCAGGGTCTCGAGGGCCTTGGCGAAGGACGCGTCGAGCTTGACCGCGGTGCTGGTCCCGGTCAGGGCCGGGATCGAGGCCAGCGGCTTGGGCGCTTCTGCGGACGCGGAGGACGACGAGGAAGCGGGGGCGGCGGAGGTGTTGCTGGCCGGGCTGCAGGCGGCCAGGGAGAACATGAGCGAACCGGCGGCGGCGATTCCGGCGAA
>NZ_JAGPOT010000214.1 GCF_018224015.1 Pseudarthrobacter albicanus | reverse complement strand
TTTCGCGGAAACCGTGCAGGGCGGCATCCTGTTGATTGCGCTTCCGCTGGCCATGATCGCCGGTCTCGTGTCCTTCCTGTCACCCTGCATCCTGCCCCTGGTGCCCGGATATCTCGGGTACGTCTCGGGCCTGACCAACCCGGCGCAGCAAGGCAACCGCCGGCGCGTGCTGACAGGAGTCGGACTCTTCGTCCTTGGCTTCGCCGCCGTCTTCACCCTCTACGGGGCCGCCTTCGGCGCCATCGGCACCTGGATGGCCCGCTGGCAGGACACGCTGATCCGTGTCCTGGGCATCGTCGTGATCCTCATGGGTCTGGCCCTGACCGGAAAGCTGCCCTTCCTTCAGCGCAAAGCGAAGATGACATGGAAGCCCTCGTCGGGTCTGGCCGGCGCACCCGTCCTGGGAGTCGTTTTCGGACTGGGCTGGACCCCCTGCATGGGCCCGACACTGGCCGCCGTCCTGGCACTGAGCACCACCACGGGCGACCCGTGGCGGGGAGCACTGCTGGCCTTCGCGTACTGCATGGGTCTGGGCATCCCCTTCGCCCTGGTCGCCCTGGGCGTCAACTGGGTCACGCGCGCCCTGGCCTTCGTCCGGCGGCACATCCGGGCATTCAACATCGCCGGCGGCCTGCTCCTGGCACTGCTGGGCGTGCTGATGGTCCTGGGAGTGTGGACCTCATGGATCTACCAGCTGCAGAACCTCGCCGGAACCTTCAGGACACCCGTCTGAA
>NZ_JAGPOT010000213.1 GCF_018224015.1 Pseudarthrobacter albicanus | reverse complement strand
GGGCGGCAGCCGGGCCCTGGGCGCGTCCCGGCTCACCCATGAGAACCGTGCCCTGGAAATACCCGTTCCCGGCCCGGGCGGCCCGGGCATCTATACCGTCCAATGGCAGGTCACCGCCGGCGACGGGGACGTCATGAGCGGCAGTTACCGCTACGCCGTGGGGCCCTCCGCCGCGGCCCTCGGCGGCGGGCAGGCCACCGACACCCAGGGGTCGTGGCAGACGGCCGTCCTTCGTGCCCTGCTGTTCACCGCCCTCGCCCTGGCCCTGGGCGAACAAGCCGGAACCCGGCTGCTGGCCCGGCTTCGCGGCGCCCCGCCCGGTCCGCGGCCGATCACCATGTGGGCCTGCCTGGCGGGTCTGGCCGCCGCCGCCGGCCTGGCCGTGTTGCTGCTGGGCAACGGCTCCCTGACGGCAGGCCTCACCCGTCCCGTCCCGGACGCCCTGACCGGCAGCCGGCCGGGAATCCTGACCCTGATCCAGATCAGCGGATTCGCCCTGGCAGCAACCGCGGCCGTTGCACGCCGCCGTGCCTGGCTTTGGCTGCCGCTCGCGGCCGTGATCGGCGCGGAGGCCCTGCGCGCGCACCCGCAGCTGGCCGACCCGTTCCTGGGCATCCCGCTGACGGTACTGCACCTTGCCGCGGCCACCCTCTGGACCGGGATGCTCGTCCACATCCTGCGCACCCTCATCCGCTGGCGCCAGCGCCGGGACCTGGCCAGGGCAGCACTCGGCGCCTATTCCCGGACTG
>NZ_JAGPOT010000212.1 GCF_018224015.1 Pseudarthrobacter albicanus | reverse complement strand
TCCGCGGAGCGTGCCGCCGCCGGGGTTTTGGAGTGCGCGGCCCCGGTGTTTGCCCCGGCCGCCCGCATCCCGCACGCGGGGTTGTTCCTGGCCTTCCCCGCTCTGGAACGCTCCGGCCTCCTCAAGTGTGCAAAGGCCACCTATGGTTCACTGCCGAACGGCTTCTACGGTATGGAAACCATCCTGGTGGATGCGGTGCTGCGGGCACTGGCCGGGGAATCCCGTGCCGAGGGCGCGACCCGCTTCAACCCGGAGGACCTGGGCCGGATCCTGGGACTGGACCGCGCCCCGGAAGTGAAAACGATCCGCCGGCGCATCGCCCAACTCGCCGAAACCGGCAAGGCACCGGAGCTGATCGCCGCCCTGGCCGCCCACCACCTCAACCCGGCCGGCCCCGGCGGGGAGAACCTCGCTGCGGTCCTGTATGTGGACGGGCATGTGCGCGCCTACCAGGGCACGAAAAAGATCGGGAAACTGTACTCGACCCGGTTGAAGTTCCCCGTCCCGGCCACCGAGGAAACCTGGGTCTCCGACGCGAACGGGTCCCCGGTGTTCCTGGTCATGGCCGAACCCGGAGCCTCCCTCGCCGCCGGACTCCGCCGCCTCCTGCCCGAACTGCGTAAGGCTGTGGGTGATGACCGGCGGGTGCTCGTCGGCTTCGACCGCGGCGGCTGGTCCCCGGCACTCTTCCAGCACATGGCAGAGGCCGGCTTTGACCCGCTGACCTGGCGCAAGGGCAAAACAGAAGACATCGACGAAGCGCTCTTTACTGAGGTGTCCCATGGCGAGGACCACGG
>NZ_JAGPOT010000211.1 GCF_018224015.1 Pseudarthrobacter albicanus | reverse complement strand
GCGGTCACCCGGTAGCCGCCAGTGTTTCCGGCAATGCTGCCGCCGCTGGCGGACGCTTCCCAGTTGATCGTGCGGACCGGGCTGTTGAGCACGACGTCGTCGCCCAGCCCGGCGGCCTGCAGCAGGGACACCTGCTGCATCCCGCCGATCACCCGCTTGTCGAGGATGAAGTCCTCGTCGGTGAGGTGGGTGAAGGACCCGGCGGAGGCCGCCATCAGCACCGCCTGCAGGGCGGAGAAGGCGTGCGCGGGCTTGGTGAGCATGCCGCCGGCGATGAAGAGGCCGATGTTGTTGCAGGCTTCCTCGTCCGAGGAGTTCTCCCGCAGCCAGTGGTGGAAGGAGACGGTGTCCAGCCCGCGGGCCTTCGGGTGGGCCCACGGCTCGGTGGCGCCGATTTCCGCGGCCAGGGCGTCCAGCAGGGCGGTGAGCCTGTCCATCTCGGCCGCGGTGGTGCCGCTGACCGGGAAGGTTTCCCCGGTGTACAGGGTGCGCTGGCCGTCCGCTCCGAGATAGACCGACTTCCCCTCACGGTAGCGGGAGTAGGTCTGCAGGCCGAGCTCGTCCAGGAGCGCCAGCAGTTCGGTCTGGTCCGGCGAGACCCACTGGCCGCCGATTTCGAGCATGGCGCCGTCGATGGTGTCGGTCCAGGTGCGTCCGCCGACGCGGTCGCGGGCCTCCAGCACGGCCACGCTCAGTCCGGCCTTCTTCAGTTCCCGGGCTGCGGTCAACCCGGCGGGGCCGGCTCCGACGATGACGACGTCGCGGTCAAGTTCCAGCATGATGTCCTCTCCGTGGCCGCGGAGTGA
>NZ_JAGPOT010000210.1 GCF_018224015.1 Pseudarthrobacter albicanus | reverse complement strand
GTCGGGGTTCTATGCCGCTTGCGGCGGGGCGTGGACGGTGGTGAAGAGCTCTTCCCAGGCGGTTTGCCAGGGCCAGGACTCGGGTAGGTGGAGTCGGACCTGCCGGGCGCTGGAGGCGATCCTGGCCGGGACGTGGATGAGTTTGCGGCGGACCGTCCCGGTCCTGGCCTTGCCGAAGGGGCCCGCGGCGAGGATCCCGGCGGCGCGGGTGAGGTTGTAGGCCATGACTGCGGCGACCAGCCAGGCCGAGTTCGCCGCGAATACACCGGAGGGCAGGTGGGCCAGTGCGCTGTCCTTCAGATCGGCATTCACCTGCTCGATGAGCGCGTGTTTGCGGTGGGTTTTGTCCGCTGCGACGGTGTCCAGGACTTCGGCGGGGACTGTGGTGAAGAAGGCGTGATGCCGGTGCGTCTGGAACAGGGTTTCCTGCCCGTCGTTGGCTTTCGGGTTGAGTTCGGGGATGCGCCGCACGACCAGGCGCCCGGGGATACGTTCGGTCGTTTTGCGGGAGCTGAACGCGGTGAACACTGTTTCGGCGACCTCGGCCTTCGAGATCCAGGTGTTGGTGGTCTCGTCGAAGACCGCGTCGGTGTATTCGATCGTTTTCCACGCCGTTTCAGGGATCCCGGCGATGGCGCGTTTGACGGCCGGGTCCATGCGCACGGTCACCGAGACCTGCGCCCCGCCGGCCAGCGCCGCGGCCACCGGATCATGGCCGTAGAAGGCCGAATCGAACCGACAGAGGACCCGCCCGCCGGCGTGGACGCGCTTGAGGGCGGACAGGGCGTCGGTGATCAGGCGTTTGGCGCCGCGGGCCGAGTTCGCCGCACCCTTGCGCAGCCGCTGGGCCAGGACCACCGG
>NZ_JAGPOT010000021.1 GCF_018224015.1 Pseudarthrobacter albicanus | reverse complement strand
TTGCGCTCGATCTCCTCGTCGCCGGGGAACGGGGCTTCCTGGTCCACCGGGATCGTGTTCACGTAGTCCGTGGTGGTCACCATCGGCACGCCCACACTCTGCGCGCCGGCCCGCTGGAGCAGGCTGCGCATGATGTACTGGGCACGTTCCGTGCCCTGATCCTGAATCAGGTCATCCAGGGACTCCAGCCATTCGGCGGTCTCTTCCGGATCACGATCAGGCAGCTGGTTTGTCAACCCGCTGAGGATATGGGAGGTTTCTTCTCCTGCAGCCACGTCCAACCTCTCTTTGAGCGCATTCATCGGCACCCTCAGCTCCGGCAGGGTAACTGCCTGGCGTGAACGCGACGCGTGCGACATATCGGTTACATGGGCCCGGTCATGTGCGCCGGGTCCAATTACGACTATGCCTGCCTGTAGTAGCGGGGCGGTCGCCCTCGCAGGCGTAGTCGTCAACAGCCACTCTAGCTGTGGCGGCTCGGGGATGCGTAGCCGCCCGGTGGGTGCCGGGCCGTATTTCACCGGCATACTGGTTGTGTGACGAAGTTCCGCCCGGTGGTCCCCGGATCGCCGCGTGTGACGCAGAATATGGCGGATCGCGGTGCCAACAGCTTGAAGCGCAGGCTCAAAGGGTGTTGGCTTGGGGTAATGGAAATCACTGGAGACAATGAAATCATCAAACATAGGAGCAACACGTGAGCGAGGCCGACGCCGCCACTTCGGTAAATGTGGCGGAAAAACTGGGGTTCAAAAACGGGGATCTGATTCAGGAATTCGGCTACGACGACGACGTCGACTTCGACTTGCGTGACGACATCGAAGACCTCACGGGGTCTGAACTCCTTGATGAGGACGACCACGAGGTGGTCGATGCCGCCATTCTCTGGTGGAGGGCCGGCGACGGCGACCTCGTTGACACCCTCGTCGATTCCCGCACCACCCTGACCGAGGGGGGCGTCGTGTGGGTCCTGACGCCGAAGTCGGGCCGGACCGGCTACGTTTCACCGGCGGACATCCAGGACGCCGCCCCCACGACGGGGCTGCACTACACCACCTCCGCGGGCGTTTCGAAGGACTGGAGCGCCACACGTCTGGTCACCCGGAAGAACAAATGACCGCTGCAGTCCAGGTCGGGGCAACCCTGACCGGGGACCGGCCGGGCATCCAAGCGGGCACCGTGCCCGCCGTCGGGGAGCCGGCGCCGGACTTCCAACTGGTGAACCAGTTCGGCGAACCGGTCAGGCTTTCGGCGCTCCGGGGCCGCAACGTCGTCGTCGTCTTTTATCCCTTCGCGTTCTCCGGGATCTGCACCGGCGAGCTGTGCGAAATCCGGGACAACCTGGCGCTCTTCGAGGAAGCCGACGCCGCCGTGCTGGCGGTCTCGGTGGACAGCAAGTTCGCCCAGCGGGCCTATGCCGAGAAGGAAGGCTACGCCTTCGATCTCCTGGCCGACTTCTGGCCGCATGGTGCCGTCGCCGCACGCTACGGCGTGTTCGACCCTTCGAGCGGCATGGCCCAGCGGGGGACGTTCATCATCGGCGCCGACGGAATCGTGCGCTATGTGGTGGTGAATCCGCGCGGCCAGGCCCGGGATTTTGCCGAATACCGCGCCGCACTGGCAGGACTCGGCGGGAACTGAAGCGGTGAGGCAGCGGCGGCCCGGGGTCGGCCTGACTGGCTTTGCCAGCCTGCCCCCGGTCGCGGCCGCCGAACCTGCGCGCGACGTTCTCGTGGTGCTGCAGGAGATCCGCGGTGTCCTCGCGGGCGAGCGCCTTGCCGTGCTGACCGGGGCGGGCCTGAGCACGGATTCCGGGATCCCGGACTACCGCGGACCGGGCGCCGCGCCGCGGGCGCCGATGACCTACCAGGAGTTCATCGCCCGCCCGGAGAACCGGCAGCGCTACTGGGCCCGCAACCATATCGGCTGGTCG
Source organism: Pseudarthrobacter albicanus (assembly GCF_018224015.1). Classification (GTDB taxonomy): domain Bacteria; phylum Actinomycetota; class Actinomycetes; order Actinomycetales; family Micrococcaceae; genus Arthrobacter; species Arthrobacter albicanus. Next base: position 101,767 of record NZ_JAGPOT010000021.1, on the reverse strand, counting down.
CACCTGCGCCGCGCCGATCCAAACGACGGACACGTCGCTATTGCCCGGCTGGAACACCGCGGGCTGCTCACGGGGATCATCACGCAGAACGTGGACCGGCTCCACGAGGAGGCGGGCAGCATCAATGTGGTGGACCTGCACGGCCGCTTCGACCAGGTTGCCTGCCTCGGCTGCCGCCGCCGGTACACCCGCGCGCTGCTGGCCGGGGTGCTGGAAGAACTCAACCCCGGATTCCTCGAGCGGGCCCTGGCCGCCGGCGTCGTCGAGATGGCACCGGATGCCGACGCCACCGTGGAGGATTCCGGCCTGATCGAAAGCTTCGTCGTGGCGCACTGTCCAGCCTGCGGAGGCACCCTGAAGCCCGACTTCGTGTATTTCGGCGAGAATGTGCCCAGGGACCGGGTGGAGCGCTCCTACGCCATGGTGGACGAGGCCGGCGCGCTCCTCGTGGCCGGTTCGTCACTGACGGTGATGAGCGGCCTGCGTTTTGTCCGCCACGCAGCCAAACAGGGGAAGGCCGTCGTCATCATCAACCGGGGGCAGACCCGCGGCGACGAACTGGCCACCATCAAGCTCGACGCCGGCGTCAGCGAGTCCCTGCGATGGCTCGCCGAAGAGCTCCCGCCGCTCTGAGTCCGATTGGCGTTCTGCCTGCTGCATCCGGTACAGTAGCTGTTCGTTGGTTGAAGCGCGCAGGCGCCGAAACGGCGGTTTGGGTCTTTAGCTCAGCTGGTAGAGCGCCACGTTTACACCGTGGATGTCATCGGTTCGATCCCGGTAGGACCCACCAAGGAAAACCCCGTCACTGCAGGCCGAATGGTCCGCCCGGCGGGGTTTTTTGTTGGCCCCGAAAATTGTCACAGCCAGACCCTACCGTGACTGGCATGGAACATGTGATGGTGAAGACCTGCCCCGACGGCAGGCCGGTAGCGGTAGTCCGCGGCGGCCGTGAATGGACGGTCGGCGCCGAGCCGGTGCGTTGGTTTGAGCGGGTGAGCTGGTGGGAAGCGGAGCGCCGGATGCCCAGGGGCCTGAGCCGTGTCGACGTCGAGGTCTGGCAGATCCAGGCGAGGCTGGGGCGCAACCACGGTTCGGCCCTGACCACCATGGAACTTATCCGGGACGGTCTGGGTGGTGGCTGGCGGCTGCGGGACGCCGTAGCGGACGCGGCGTAGCAGACGGCGCCGCGAATCCGGAGCGCAGGAGGCGCCCGATCCAATCAGGCCCCGATCCAATCAGGCAATGGAAAAGCCTTCCACCGCGACTATTGGGGGATGCCGCGGTGGAAGGCTTATAACGAATATACCGTGAATGCCAGGAAATGTGAAACGTCCAGGCGTTGCTCGCAGCCGGTATTTGGCCTAATCGATGGTTAAACCAGGCGTTCGGATCCGCCGCCCTGACTTGACACATTCCATCCCCGCCCCGGCCCGGGACCTAGGATGTCTTCATGTCCGCTATGCATGCCCGTCGAATTGCCCGAGTCCGTCCCCTCTCCTATGTTTCGGAGGCCGAGCACTTTTTCGTCGCCAACGACGCCCCGGACTTCGACAGTGACGCCGGAAAGGCATGGACGGTGGTCACCACGCCGTTCCCTGGATCCCTGGCCAATCCCGGCAGCGAACCCCGCGATGGCTGGCAAAGCGGGGCCATTGTGGAAGAAGGCTCGTTCACCTTCCTCGCACCCAGCGTCCCGGCCAACGTGCTCGGTATGGCGCACAACACGGGCCAGGCGGGCCGCGCTCTCCCTCCGCAGGCGTTCCACAAGGCCGCGACCAGCGTGGTCGGTCCGGGAGACGCGATAGAACTGCGGCCCGGCGTGGGCCATGTCGACCCGGAAGCAGAACTGACGATCGTCGTCGGGAGCAGGGTCCGCGGACTCACGCTCGACACCGCACGGACCGCAATTCTGGGTTTCACTATCGGAAACGACGTCTCCGCCAGGGACTTGCAGAAATCCGACGAACTGTGGATCAGCGCCAAGAGCCAGGACACCTTCACTCCCGTGGGGCCGTGGATCGTCACGGCTCTGAATGACGACAACCTGGCGATCGGAATAAACCACAATGGAACCGAGCTCAAGGCGGCCAGCTCCGCTGATCTCGGCTGGGGAGTGGAGGAAATCCTGGTCTACCTGACGTCCTTCATGACGCTTCACCCCGGGGATCTGGTGCTCACGGGCTTCCCCGCAGAGTGTGCGCGGCTCGTTCCCGGCGACAGCGTCATTTGCCACATCGAGGGCATCGGGCAGCTATCGAATCCGGTCACGGCCGCAGCCTGACGGTGTTCGCGGCAGCTCGTCCCGGGCCCGACCAGTGGAAATTGGCTTGGGGAGGCGGCCAACCCCAAGGCGAGATTTCCGGCGCCAGACATTATGATGGTTACTGTTCAACTGACTGAACAGCATTCGCGTGAGTGGCGCCGGCGACGAACGCGCAATACCTGAAGGAGAATCATGGCCGATTCCCGAGTTCCCCGCACCTCCGATGGATTGGGGAGCGCCTCACCCGCACCGGCGGTGACCCGCGCCGCTGCCGTGCTGGAGGCCCTGGCCGCCTCTGCGACCGGACGCCTCACGCTGAGTGACCTCGCCAGGGAGCTGGGCATTCCGAAATCTTCAACATCAAATCTCCTGCTTGCCCTCGAGGAGGCCCGGCTCATCAACCGCCAGGGCGCCGAGTTCACTCTCGGACGCAAGCTGGTTGAGCTCGGCGCCGCGTACCTCAGCCGCCTGGACGAGGTCCAGGAGTTCTACCGGTTCTGTGAACAGGCTCCGACGCTTTCCGGCGAAACCGTCCGCATCGCCATGCTGGACGGCACCAGCGTCATCTACCTGGCCCGCTATGAAGGCCACCCCGCGGTTCGCCTCACCTCCAACATCGGCGACAAGATGCCGGTGTCCCTCTGCGCCGTGGGTAAGGCGCTGCTGGCCCGGCTTCATGACCACGACATCGCGGAGATGTTCCCGGACGACGCCGAACTTCCGGTCCTGACACCGAAGTCGCTCCGGACCGGTGCCGAGCTGAAGTCCCAACTCGCCGTCATCCGGGAACAGGGTTATGCCTTCGAGGATGAGGAATCAACGACGGGAGTCGTGTGCCTGGCCGTCTCGGTCCCCACGCGCGGCGCGCACGGACCCAGCCTGGGCCTGTCGGTCACCGCCCTGAAGGCCACCTACTCGGAGGAGCAGGGCGCGCTGATGGTGAAGGAACTGAAGGAACTGGCCCGGTCCCTGGGCAATCCCATGGGGTAGAGCCGGCGCCGTCGCTCAGCCGAAAGGGTGACCGGAAATCTAAGTCTGATTTTAGATTGGCTAACTGATCACTATGTTGTACGCTGTTCAACATAGTGATCGGCGTCTCAGGACGTTGTTCCTATCCCACCAGGCCAACGGGGGTCTGGAGTGTTCTTGAGGGAGTGCTTGTGACAACCAGTACTAATACACCGCTTGCTGATGCGGACGATGCGGTCGTCGATCCGGAACAGCTGCGAAGGGCAACTCTTGCCAGCTCCGTGGGCTCCGCCCTGGAGTACTACGATTTCTACATCTATGGCCTGGCTTCGGCCCTGATCTTCGGCCCGCTCTTCTTCAAGCCGCTCGGCGAAGACGGAGCCCTGATCGCATCGTTTGCCACCTACGGCGTCGGTTTCGCGGCCCGGCCTTTCGGCGGACTGGTCTTCGGCTATATCGGCGACAGGTTCGGCCGCAAGATGGTCCTCATCCTGACCATAGGCCTGATGGGAACCGCGAGCTTCGCCATCGGCCTGCTGCCCACGTTTGAGCAGGCCGGCATGCTGGGCGCCGTTCTCCTCGTGACCCTGCGCATCCTCCAGGGCCTGGGGGCCGGCGCGGAACAGGCAGGCGCCACCACCTTGATTTCCGAAGTCGCACCGCGCCGCCGGCGTGGCTTCTTCGCCTCGCTCCCGTTCGTCGGAATCCAGCTGGGCACCCTGCTCGGGGCCGGAACCTTTGCCCTGATTGCCATGGCAGACAAGCCCACCCTGGAGGGCTGGCTCTGGCGGGTGCCGTTCCTGTCCAGCGTGATCCTGATCGCGGTGGCCATCTTCATCCGGCTCAGGCTGAAGGAAACCCCGGTGTTCCAGGAGCTGGAAAAGCACAAGAGCGTGGTCAAGAACCCTATCGGCCAGCTCTGGAAGCACTCAAAGAAGAACGTGCTGATCGGCATTGGCCTGCGGATGGGTGAGAACGGGAATTCCTCGATCTATTCGGCCCTGCTCATCGCCTTCCTGGCCGCAAAGGACGGGGTCTTCCCGGGCGACAAGTTCATCGGCCCGGTGGGCCTCCTCATCGCCGCCGGCTTCGCTGCGGTCATGGTGGTCACCTTCGGTGCCCTGTCCGACCGGTTCGGCCGTGTCCCCGTCTACCGCTACGGTGCGCTCTTCCAGGCGGTCATCGCCCTGCCGGCGTTCTATCTGGTGACACTGGGCAATGTGACACTCGTCTGGGTAGTCATGGTGGTGGGCATCGCCCTCGGCGTCCAGTCCATGCTCGGCCCGCAGTGCCCGCTCCTGCCCGAACTCTTCGGTTCGCAGTACCGGTTCACCGGCGTGGCCATGAGCCGCGAGCTCTCTGCCGTCATGGCCGGCGGACTTGTTCCCCTGGTGGGTGCCGCGCTCCTGGCCGCCACGGGCCACTCCTGGCTGGTGCTCGGCATCTACTCTTTGGTGCTAGCCCTCATCTCGTTTGTCACCACGTTCTTCACCCCCGAGACAGTGGGACGCGACCTGGTCCTCACGGAGGATGCCAGCTAGCCGCTCCCGGCTTCGCGGCGCCGTCCGCCACATCTCCGGCCGTGGCCCCTTCCGCTCAGGAAGGGGCCACGGCTTTTTGGCGATGCGGACGGTGCCTGGCGACGCTCCAAGTGCCTGCGCACCGCCACTGCTACAGCACGCCAACGCCAAGGCGGCCCCTCCGTTTCCGGAGAGGCCGCCTGTCATGTGGTGCGGAACGGGCCGCGGACTTAGTAGAAGTGGACCGTGTCCACGAGGTGGGGGAGTTCGCCGCCGTCCAGGAATGTCCGCAGGTTGCTGCAGAAGCGCTCCGAGATCAGGCGGTTTTCGGCTGCGCTGAGGGCCGAGGTGTGCGGGGACACCATCACCTTGGGGTGGTTCCACAGCGGGCTGTCCTGCGGGAGCGGCTCCACGGCAAACACGTCGAGGCAGGCGTAGGAAACCTGGCCGTTCTCAAGCGCCTCGAGCAGGGCCTCCTCGTCCACCACGGTGCCGCGGCCCACGTTCACGAACACGGTCCCGGGCTTCATGGCCGCGAATACTTCGCGGTTGAAAAGTTTTTCGGTGTACGGCGTGCCAGGCAGCGTATTGACGACGGCGTCCGCCGCGGCCAGCAGGCCGGCGAGGCCGTCGTTGTCCGCGACTTCGTCGATCCCCTCGATCGCTTCGATGGAACGCTTGGTGCCGCTGACCCTCATGCCCAGCGCGCGGGCGATCCGTGCGGTCTCGAGCCCGATTTCGCCCAGTCCGGTGATCACGAGGCGGGAGCCGTTGACCAGGCGCGTGGGCGTGCGGAGTTCGGGCCAGATCCTGGCCGCCTGGTCCTGTGCCAGTTCCGCGCTGCGCTTGAAGCCGTTGAGGATTCCGAGGGCGGCGAACTCTGCGAGCGGCAGGGCGTGGACGCCGGCAGAGGTGGTCACCTTGAACTTCTGCAGCGTCCCGGCGTCGAGCCCGGACGCCTTCACGGCACCGCCGGCGCCGGCGGCCATGGCGTGGATCCACTCAAGGCGGGGATTGCTGCCGGCGATCCGGGCGAGGCCCGCCGGGCTTTCGTTGGGGAACCCGTACAGGACCTGGGCCTTATTCAGCATGTCCCAGTAGCGCTCCTCCTGCTCCGGCGTCCGGCGGAAGTCAGGATCTCCCGAGTGGTCTGCGGGAAAGCGTTCCGGCGGCAACAGTTCTGGGTCGTAAAGGACGGTAACGGAAGGATCTACGGCGCGGATGCGCTCCACAAACTCTGCTTCGAGCGGGACGGCGATCGCGACGGTGGTTTCAGACGTCATAGTGTTCATCATACTGAATGGAGGTTAGGATATTGAACAGATTTCGAAGATTAACCACTGAACCAACACCTGAACCAACCATAAAGAAGTGAGGCAACATGGATTTGGACCGGAAGGAAGCCGGCTTTGTGGGCCTGGGGTTCATGGGTGCGCCGATGGCGGCAAACCTCCTCAAGGCGGGTTGGAGCGTCACCGCCTGGAACCGCTCACCGGCAGCACTTGATGCGTTCGAGGTCCTCGGAGGCGGACGCGTGGCCGAGGTGGAAGGCCTGCGCGACCAGCCGGTCATCATCTTCATGCTCCCGGATCTCTCCTACATCGAGGACTCGGCCGCGGCACTCCTGGCCAGCTGGTCCGCGACGCCGCCGGCCGCCGGGACCGCCGTGGTGGTCATGAGCAGCGTCTCGCCGGCCGCGGTGAAGGAATTCGGGGCGCGGGTGGCCCGGGCGAGCAGCGGCAACGCCGTCGTCGTCGATGCTCCCGTGAGCGGCGGCACGAAAGGTGCCGTGGAAGGGACCCTGGCCATCATGGCCGGCGCAAGCGAAGTGGACTTCCAGCGGCTGCTGCCGCTCTTCCAGGCCATGGGCACCACGGTGCGGCGGCTGGGACCGCTGGGTTCCGGGTCGCTCGCCAAGGCGTGCAACCAGCTCATCGTGGGAACCACGACGGCGGCGCTCGCCGAAGCCGCGGAGCTCGCCGAACGCTCGGGAATGGACGTTGCCGCCCTCTATGAGGTGCTCGCGGGCGGCCTGGCCGGCAGCAGGGTCCTGGACTTCGTCGGGCCACGGCTTGCCGCCAAGGACTACGAGCCCACGGGCCCGGCGAAATTCATGCACAAGGACCTGTCCTTTGTGCTCGAAAGCGCCGCCGCCGTGGAGGCCGCCGTGCCGATGGCGGCTGCCGGCGTCGAACTCTATGCGGAACTCAAGCGCCAGGGACTGGGCGACCGGGACCTCGCCGTCGTCCGGCAAACAATCTCGAATCTCAGTGACAACACAGCCTTTCAGCGGCAAGACAGCAGCCGGGACCGAGTGAGGATCAACGAACTATGAGCGCACTTTTTGACCTGACGGGCCGGACCGCGCTGGTCACCGGCTCCAGCCGGGGGATCGGCAACGCCCTGGCGCGGGCCCTGGCCGACGCCGGCGCCACGGTGGTGCTCAACGGCATCAACCCCGAACGGCTGACGGCCGCAGAAGCCGCAATGGCCGCGGAATACCCGCCAGGGCGGGTTCACAGCTGCGCCTTCGACGTCACCAAGGACACCGAGGCCGCCCGGGGTGTCGCCTGGGTGGAAGAGAACGCGGGACCGCTGGAGATCCTGGTGAACAACGCCGGCATCCAGCACCGCGTGCCCATGCTGGAACTGGACGTCGCCGACTGGGAGCGGGTGATCTCCACGGACCTGACCAGCGCGTTCCTGGTGGGCCGCGCGGCGGCGCGGCGCATGATCCCGCGCGGCCGGGGCAAGATCATCAACATCTGCTCCGTGCAGGCCGACCTGGCCCGGCCCACGATCGCACCCTATGTTGCGGCCAAGGGCGGGCTCCGGAACCTGACCCGGGCCATGACGGCGGAATGGGCCGGGTCCGGCCTGCAGATCAACGGGATCGCGCCGGGCTACATCCACACCGAGATGACGCAGAACCTCGTGGACGACGAGGACTTCAATTCCTGGATCCTGGGCCGGACCCCGGCGCACCGGTGGGGGACCGTGCAGGACCTGGCCGGCCCGGCGGTGTGGCTCGCGTCCGACGGCTCGGATTTCGTCAACGGCCAGACCATCTTCATCGACGGCGGAATGACGGTGGTGGTCTGATGGGCGGCGCAACAGTAATTCCGGCGACGGCGGCCGCGGTGGTGGCCCATGCGGCCGGGGACCTGCGGATCGAGGACATCCCGGTGCCCGCACCGGCGTCCGATGAGGCCGTTGTCGAAGTGGCGTACGGTGGGATCTGCGGCTCGGACCTGCACTACTGGATGCACGGCGCCGCAGGCGAATCGGTCCTCAAGGCGCCCATGATCCTGGGCCACGAGATCGTGGGAACAGTGCTCCTGGCTGCCGGGGACGGAACGGGGCCCGCGGCCGGCACGGCTGTCGCCGTGCATCCCGCCACGCCGGGCCCGGGCGGCGCACGGTACCCCGAAGACCGCCCGAACCTGTCGCCCGGCTGCACCTACCTGGGCAGCGCCGCACGCTTCCCGCACACCGACGGCGCCTTCAGCCGGTATGCCGCCCTGCCGGCCCGGATGCTCCGTCCCTTGCCCCGGGGCCTGGCACTCAAGACCGCAGCCCTGGTGGAACCGGCGAGCGTCGCCTGGCACGCGGTCTCGCGTGCCGGAGACGTGGCCGGAAAGACGGCCCTGGTGGTCGGCAGCGGACCCATCGGCGCGTTGGCGGTGGCCGTCCTTAAACGTGCTGGTGCCCAGCGGATCGTGGCCGTGGACATGCACGCGAAACCACTGGAGATAGCCCGCGCCGTGGGCGCTGACGAGGTCCTCAAGGGCGATGACGCAGAAGCCATCGCGGCCGTGGAGGCAGACGTCGTCATCGAGTCCTCGGGCAGCCATCACGGCCTGGCGTCGGCGATCAAGGGCGCGGTGCGCGGCGGCAAGGTGGTGATGGTGGGGCTCCTGCCGTCGGGCCCGCAGCCGGTCCTGATCTCGCTGGCGATTACCCGCGAGCTGGAGCTGCTGGGCTCTTTCCGCTTCAACGACGAAATTGATGACGTCATTGCCGCACTGGCCGACGGATCGCTGTTCGTGGACCCGGTGGTCACCCACACCTTCCCGCTGGACCGCGGACTGGAGGCCTTCGAGGTGGCCAAAAACTCGGCTGAGTCCGGAAAGGTGCTGCTGGACTTCAGGCCGGCCCCGGAGGGGCGAGGGGCGCAGTAGCCCTGTCGGGGCCGCGGGCCGCGGGCCTCAGCGGCTCGGGAGCGGAACGAACACCCTGGGCTGGTCCTTCCAGGCCGGCTCCAGCTCAGAGATGGAGCCGCGCATGATCCTGTTCGACGCCTCGCGTGCCCTGGCGGCGTCGCCGGCGGCAATTGCCTCCGCCACCTCCACGTGCCACTGAAGCGCGGTGGCGCGCGGGTGGTCCGGCATGAGGCCGTGAATGGTGCGTCCGGTCAGCGTTTCGGCCACCTGGCCGGCCATATTGGCGAACATCTCGTTGCCGGAGCCTGCCAGCAGCAGGGAGTGGAACTGGATATCCAGCTCCAGGAAGCGGGGCACGTCACCGGACTGGCCGGCGTCGCGCATGGCGTGCGAAACCTCCACGAGCTCACGCCGGAGCTCAACAGGAGCGTTGACGGCGGCGAGTTCGGCGGCCACCGGTTCGACGGCGGTGCGCAGCTCGGCGAGGGAGCGCAGCTGCGCGCCGCGCCCCTCGCCGGCCAGGCGCCAGCGGATCACCTGGGGATCGAACGGGTTCCAGCGGCTGGCCGGCAGGACCCGGATCCCCACACGCTTGACGGTTTCGACAAGGCCCAGGGACTGCAGGACGCGGACCGCCTCACGGACCACGGAACGGGAGACCTTCAGCTCGGCTTCGAGCTGCTCGGCCAGCATGACGTGGCCGGCGGGGAGGTCGCCCGCGACGATGCGGGTCCCGAGGTGCTCAATGGCACGGTGGTGGAGGCTGGTTGACATAGTCGTAAGCATAATGCTGCGCATGGCGATTTCCGACGCCGATCGGGCCCTGAGCGGCGGAGAGGGCCCGGAAATCATAGACTGGTCAGGACGTGCCGTATTCCGAAAGATGGGCACCGCTTTCCCATCGCCGCCCGAATACATATGGTTTATTGACAGCCACTGATCCCACGAAGCGTGTCCCGCAGCAATCGCGGGACGCATTGCACTCGTTGCACAGAATGAATTGGAGTTTTTGATGTCAGCACACATCGGTGTCACCGGCCTTGCGGTGATGGGGGCCAACCTCGCCCGCAACCTGGCCCGGAACGGCTTCACCGTTGCCCTGCACAACCGCTCGGTGGAGAAGACCGACGCGCTGCTGGAAAAGCACGGCACGGACGGCGATTTTGTCCGCACGGAGACGCTCCAGGAGCTCGTTGACTCGCTGGAGAAGCCCCGCCGCGTCCTCATCATGGTCAAGGCCGGCAAGCCGGTCGACTCCGTGATCGAGCAGCTCGAGCCGCTGCTGGAGGCCGGCGACATCATCATCGACGCCGGCAACTCCCACTTCGAGGACACCCGCCGCCGCGAAGCCGCACTGGCCAAGAAGGACCTGCACTTCGTCGGCATCGGCGTCTCCGGCGGCGAGGAAGGCGCCCTGAACGGGCCCTCGATCATGCCCGGCGGCTCGAAGGAGTCCTACGACGCCCTGGGACCGCTGCTGGAAAAGATCGCCGCGCACGTGGACGGCAAGCCGTGCTGCGCCTGGATCGGCACCGACGGCGCCGGCCACTTCGTCAAGATGGTCCACAACGGCATCGAATACGCGGACATGCAGGTCATCGGCGAGGCCTTCGACCTGCTGCGCTCCGGCGCGGGGATCGAACCGGCCGAGCAGGCGAAGATCTTCACCGAATGGAACAAGGGAGACCTCGCCTCCTTCCTGATCGAGATCTCCGCCGAGGTCCTCGGCCACGTCGACGCGAAGACCGGCAAGCCGTTCGTCGACGTCGTGGTGGACGCCGCCGGGCAGAAGGGCACCGGCCGCTGGACGGTCATCTCCGCCCTCGAACTGGGCTCCCCGACGTCGGGCATCGCCGAATCGGTGTTCGCCCGCGCCCTGTCCTCCCAGACGGAGCAGCGCAAGCTGGCCCAGGAACTGCTGGCCGGCGGAGAGGCCGACATCGAGGTCCCCGAGGGCTTCGTCGAGGACGTCCGCCAGGCACTGTACGCCTCCAAGCTGGTCTCCTACGCCCAGGGACTGGACATGCTCACGTCCGCCGCGACGGAATACGGCTGGGACCTGAAGCTGGACGAGATCGCCTCGCTGTGGCGCGGCGGCTGCATCATCCGCGCGGAGCTGCTCAAGGAGATCACCAACGCCTACGCGCTGGAGGACAAGCCGGCCAACCTGCTCTTCGCCCCCGCCTTCACCAAGGCGATCGCGGAGGTCCTTCCGGCGTGGCGCCGGGTGGTCTCCACGGCGGTGCAGCTCGGCATCCCGGTGCCGGTGTTCTCCTCCTCGCTGGCCTACTACGACGGCCTGCGCCGCAAGCGCCTCCCGGCTGCCGTGATCCAGGGCCAGCGCGACCTCTTCGGCGCCCACACCTACGGCCGGATCGATGCCGGGGGCACGTTCCACACCCTCTGGGGCGAGGACAAGTCCGAGATAGAGGCAGTGGACACCCACTAGGGATTGGGGCAGGCCCTTTCGTGTCGACTTCGTCGCCACGCAGGGACCCGGCTGCCCCACTCTGCCCGGACTCCCCGTGCCACTGCGGACGGCCGGTCCTTCCCGTTACTCTGGGAGGCGCCGGCCGTTGGAGTTTAAGCCGCCGGCTGTCCCGCCACCCGAGGAGCCCGGAAATGACCCAGCCCGTAGCGATTGTCACCGGTGCCTCCACCGGGATCGGCTTTGAAACCGCGAAGAAGCTCGCCGCGCACGGCTTCACCGTCTATGCCGGGGCCCGGCGGGTGGAGAAGATGGAGCCCTTGGCGGCCCACGGGGTCAGGATTGTGGCGCTGGATGTGACACATGAGGAGTCCATGAGCGCCGCCGTCGGCGGGGTCATCGCGGCCCACGGGCGGATTGACGTCCTCGTGAACAACGCCGGCTACGGTTCCTACGGCTCGCTCGAGGAGGTGGAGCCCGCGGAGGGCCGGCGCCAGTTCGACGTCAACGTCTTCGGCCTGGCCCGGATGACGCAGCTGGTCATTCCTGCCATGCGGGCCGCGGGCGCCGGGAGGATCATCAATGTTTCCTCCATGGGCGGGAAGATGTATGAGCCGCTCGGTGCCTGGTACCACGCTACGAAGTTCGCCGTCGAGGGTCTCAGCGATTCCCTGCGGATGGAACTCAAGCCCCATGGCATCGGCGTGTCCATCATCGAGCCGGGAGGCACCCAATCCGAATGGGGTGCGATCTCCGCCCGGGGCCTGCGGGCCACATCCGGGACCGGGCCGTACGCGGAGCAGGCCAGGGTCATGGCGGCGGCGCTTGCCACCACGGACAAAGCCGCACTCTCCACGCGGCCCGAGGTGGTTGCCGACGCGATTATCCACGCCGCGACATCGTCCCGCCCCAGGACCCGTTATCCGGTGGGCGGGAGCGCGCGGGCCCTGCTGCTGCTGCGGCGCCTGCTGCCGGACAGGGTGTTCGACGTCGTGGTCTGGACCATCTACAGGCGGTTTCCGGCGTAGCGGGCAGAGCGTCCGGCGGGCCGGTGGGCCGGATCTAAATGTGGTAGTCGATAACGTACTCGGCGGGATCCACGGCCGGCTTGGTCTCACGCTGCGCGTCGCGGTGGCGCCACGTGGCCGGCACACCGGTAAGGATCGATTCGGCCGGCGCGTCCTTGACCACGACGGCGTTTGCGCCCACGGCGCTGTCCCTGCCGATGGTGATGGGCCCCAGGATCTTGGCCCCGGCGCCGATCACCACGCGGTCCTCGATGGTGGGGTGCCGCTTGACCTTCGCCAGGGAACGCCCGCCGAGGGTCACGCCGTGATAGATCATCACGTCCTCGCCGATTTCGGCCGTCTCGCCGATGACGACGCCCATCCCGTGGTCGATGAAGAACCGCCGGCCGATGGTGGCGCCGGGGTGGATCTCGATCCCCGTGGCGAACCGTGCCAGCTGGGAAACCAGCCGGGCAGGGAACCGCAGGGCCGGGTTCTGCCACAGCCGGTGCGTCAGGCGGTGGGCCCAGATCGCGTGCAGTCCGGAGTAGGCAAAGAAGTTCTCAAAAGAACCTCGGGCCGCCGGGTCGTGTGACCGGGCGGCGTCGAGGTCTTCCTTGAGTCTTGCGAAAAAGCTCACAAAGACCTTTCTACAGGAATCGTGGGACAGCGGGGCGGACTCAGCCGCGGATGTCGTCGTACAGCACGGTGGAGATGTAGCGCTCACCGAAGTCGCAGACCACGGCAACAATGAGCTTACCGGCGTTCTCCGGGCGCTTGGCCAGTTCGAGGGCTCCCCAGACGATCGCGCCGGAGGAAATGCCGCCCAGGATGCCTTCCTGGATGCCGAGGTCACGGGCGACGCGGACGGAATCCTCCAGGGTGGCGTCCAGGACCTCGTCGTAGACGTCGGTGTCCAGGATTTCCGGAACGAAGTTGGCGCCGAGGCCCTGGATCTTGTGCGGACCCGCGGGGCCGCCGTTCAGGATTGCGGAATCCTTCGGCTCGACGGCAACGATCTGGACGCCGGGCTTGCGCTCCTTGAGGACCTGTCCGACGCCGGTGATGGTTCCGCCGGTGCCGATGCCGGACACAAAGATGTCCACCTTGCCGTCCGTGTCGGTCCAGATTTCCTCCGCGGTGGTGGTGCGGTGGATCTCGGGGTTGGCTTCGTTGGCGAACTGCTGGGCCCAGATGGAGTTTTCCGTGTTGGCCACGATCTCCTGGGCCTTCTCGACGGCGCCGCGCATGCCCTCGGAGCCGGGGGTCAGCACGATTTCGGCGCCGTAGGCGCGGAGCATGACACGGCGTTCCGTGGACATGGTTTCCGGCATGGTCAGGATGACTTTGTAGCCGCGTGCCGCGCCCACCATGGCCAGGGCGATGCCGGTGTTTCCGGAGGTCCCTTCGACGATGGTCCCGCCGGGCTTCAGGGCACCGGACTTCTCGGCAGCATCGACAATGGCTACGCCGATGCGGTCCTTGACGCTGTTGGCCGGGTTGAAGAACTCCAGCTTGACGGCCACCGTGGCGTCCAGGCCCTCGGTGAGCCGGTTGAGCCGGACCAGCGGGGTGCCGCCAACCAGCTGGGTAACATCGTCATAGATCCGTGCCATGTGTATGGGTGCCTGTCTGAAGAAGCGGGTGGGTGCTGGGGTCAGCCTAACGAGCCCGCGCGGGCCCTAGCTAAGCATTAAGCCATGCAGAGTAATATTTCCTTGCCTTGGCCAGCTTCGGGTTGATGATCACCCGGCAGTAGCCCTCGCCCGGGTACTTGGCGTAGAAGTCCTGGTGCATGGCTTCCGCGACGTGGAACACCGGCAGCCGGCTGACCTCGGTCACGATCGGGTCGGCCCAGAGTTGCTGGTTCCGTTCGATCGCCTCCTCGAAAAGGACCTTCTCCTCCGTGGTCTCGTAGAACATCGAGGAGCGGTACTGCGTGCCGACGTCGTAGCCCTGGCGGTTGAGCGTGGTGGGGTCGTGCAGCGCGAAGAACATGTCCAGGATGACCTCCGCCGGGATCACGTCCTCGTCGAATGTCACCGCCACCACCTCCGCATGGCCGGTGGTTCCGGAGCACACGGCGTAGTAGTCGGGGTCACGGTCATGGCCTCCGGTGTAGCCCGAAATGACCGAGCTGACGCCCTTGGTTTTCTGGTAGACGGCGTCGAGGCACCAGAAGCAGCCTCCGCCGAGGACAAAAGTTCTCATGTCCTCTTCAATGGTTGAACTGCCCGGATGATTCCCGGAGCCGCATCCTGGTGCCCGGCGGCTGTGGGGCAGGTCACTGGATAGGGTAAGAATGAGGCATGGAACCTGTGAATACCGACGTTTCAGCTGACTTTGCCAGAGGCAGAGACGCTGCCACCAACACTGGTATCGACACTGGCACATCCGCTGCCACCAACACGGACGCCCCCACCGTCGGTACGATCCTGCTTGCCGTCGAGGAACTCTGGCCCGAATCCCTCGCCGAGGAGTGGGACGAGGTCGGCCTCGTCGCAGGGCATCCCTCGGCCGAGGTGACCAGGATCCTCTTCGCCGTCGACCCGACGCTCGAGGTGATCGAGGAAGCCATCGACTTCGGTGCGGAGCTGCTGATCAGCCACCATCCCCTGCTGCTGAAGGGTGTGACGTCTGTCGCGGCCAACACCGCCAAGGGCAAGGCCGTTCACCGCCTGATCGAGTCGGGAACGGGCCTGCTGACGGTCCACACCAACGGCGACGCCGCCGTCGGCGGCGTGTCCGATGTCCTGGCCGATGCGCTCGGGCTGCAGAACGTGGCACCCCTGACACCGGCCATGAACGGGCTCCCGGAGGAAGGCATCGGCCGGGTAGGGGACCTGCCGGATGTCCTGACGCTGGGCGACTTCGCGGCCCGGGTCTTCGGCATCCTGCCCGCCGTGGCCGGCGGAGTGCGCGTATCGGGTGACCCGGACGGCCTCATCCGGCGCGTCGCCGTGTGCGGCGGCGCCGGGGATTCCCTCTTCGGCGCGGTCCGGGCGAGCAACGCCGATGTTTACGTGACGGCCGATCTGCGGCACCATCCGGCGTCGGAAGCCCGCGAGGGAGCCGTCAACGGCCGGCCGTACCTCATCGATGTCTCGCACTTCGCCAGCGAGTGGCTGTGGCTGCCCGCTGCGGCCGCGGCACTCGGCAACGTCCTGTCCGACCAGGGCCACGAGGTGGACATCCGGGTCAGCAGCACCAACAGCGACCCCTGGGACTTCATTCTGACTCCGGGCGGGGACTAGAGTCTACTAAGCGCCGATAAGGTGCCCGGCCCCGGCCGGAAGGGAACAAGCGGAGGTAATAGTGGCCAAGGCAGCACCGGCGGAACAGTTGAAGTTGCTCGAATTGCAGGGACTCGATGCGAAGCTCAAGTCCCTGTCCAACCGCCGCCTGGCCCTTGAAAGCGACTCCCGGATCACCGATCTTGAAGCCGCACTCAGTGTTGCCCACAGCGAGCTGGGTGGTGCGAAGATGGCCGTCCACGACGCCGAACTTGAGCTCAAGCGCGCCGAGGCGGACGTGGAGCAGGTGGCGTCCCGGATCGAACGCGACGAGGCGAAGCTCAACAGCGGCACCGGCCTGTCCAAGGACCTGGTTGCCCTGCAGCGTGACCTCGTCTCGCTGAACAAGCGGCGCTCGGACCTCGAGGACGTCGAGCTGGAGGTCCTGGAACGGCTGGACTCGCTCCGGCTGCGGCAGGCGGCCCAGCAGCAGATCGTCGATGACATCCAGGGCTCGTTCGGCGTCATCCGTGCCGAACTGGACGAGGCGCTCGCCGAGATCGCCGCCGAGGCCACCGTGGTCCGGGGACGCCGGGCCGGGTTCGCCGCTGACCTGGAGTCCGGCCTGCTCGCGGTCTATGAGAAGACCCTCGCCCGGCGCGGTGTCGGCGCGGCCCGGTTGTTCCACGGAACCTCCGAAGGCTCCGGCATGCAGCTCAGCCCGGGCGACCTGGCCGAGATCAAGGCCGCGGCCGAGGACGACATCGTGTTCTGCCCGGATTCCGGCTGCATCCTGGTCCGCTCGGCCGAGTGGGTCTAGCCTCTTCCCAACTGACTCGCAGCAGTTGTCGTTCTGAGGGCTCAAAACGACAACTGCTGCGAGCTAGCTGGGCAGGATGATGTTGAGGGTGTGGGGCTTCCGGGCCGTGCCCTCGATGAGCTCCACGGTCCACTTCTCGGCCGCCGCCTTCTGCAGCTGTGCGGGGGTCTGCGGCGCCTTGCCGCGGCGCTGCAGCAGATGGCGTGCCAGCTCGCCGCGGGTGTGCTTGGCGAAATGGCTGACCACCTTGCGCACGCCGCCAGCCTCGGTGAAGACATTCACGGCAACCGTCTGCGCCGGCGGGGGAGTCCACGCCGCGGCGTAGGTGCTGGAGCGGCAGTCCACCAGCAGTTCGCCGGCGGTGGCGGCAGCAAGGGCGGCGTTCAGCTGCGGCTTCCAGAAGGGGGCCAGCCGTCCGACGTCGGGCAGCGCGGTGGCCATCGACAGCCGGTAGGCCGGCACCCGGTCCGCGAAGCGGATGGCGCCCCAGAGCGCGGAAACGACCAGCACGGACTCGTCGGCCTTCTTCCGCTGCGCCGCCGTGAGGGAGCCGTAGCCGAGAGCGTCATAGAGTACGCCGGAATACACCTGGTGTGCCGGGGCCGCCGGTTCGGCGTGCAGCCGGGTGTTGCGTTCGACGTCGGCCTTCAGCGACGCGCCGACGCCGAGCAGCGCCAGCGCGTCCTCGTGCGCGCTGACCGTCCCGAGGGCCTCCAGGACCTTGGCCCGGTACGTGGTGAGCCCGGGAAAGCTCAGGGAGGTCCAGTCGACGGAGTCGCCGCCGGCAGCGGGGGTCTTGCCCTCGGAGGGCGGCAGCAGAATCAGCACCGTTCGATCTTACCGGCGCCCGATCTTACCGGCGCCCGATCAGGCCAGGTGCCTGGCCAGGAAGGCAACGACATCGGGCAGGACCAGCCGCCAATAGCCGTCCTCGTGGCCGCCGGGCTGGAACCCTCCCTCGAGGGGGCCGGGGAGGCCGCTGACGTAGTCCTGGACCGTGGCGAGGAGCGCGTCGTCGGTGCCGCAGTCGATCCGTTTGGGCAGCGGTGCCAGCTCCGGCCGGAGCGCGAAGACGTCATTGGCCGCGAAGTCCTCGGGACTGTCGAAGGCATCCTCCAGGCTGGAGTCGTAGTCGCCCGAGACGGCGGGGCTCATGGCGGCGACAGCCCGGAGCCCGGGGATCTTTCCCTGCGAGGCCAACAGCAGCACACCGAAACCGCCCATGGACAGGCCCAGAAGGCCGAGGTTGCCGGTGTCGAACCCCTGCCCGGCGAGGAGGGGGATGAACTCGGCGAGCAGCATCGACTGGGTGTCGGTACCGTCCGCGCGCGGGTGCCACCACGTGTCGGCACCGTCCACGGCTGCGATGGCGAAGGGCAGTCCGCCCTCAGCGAGGTGCCGCTGCAGGACAGCCTGGGCGCCGAGGACGTCGAAGATGAAACGGTTGCTGCTGCCGGTGCCGTGGAGGAACACCGCCACGGGAAGCTTGTGCTGCCCGGCCGGGCCGGAAAGCAGCGGCGCGGCCACCGACCATTCCGTGGCGACGCCGGGCCGGAAGTCCGAGACAAAGGACCCGGTCCTGAATTCCAGCTGCGTACCCGTCTCCTCCGACGCCTCAGGCCCGTCCGGAGCGGCTGCGGGATCGGCCGACGGCGTCCCGGTCATCCCGTCAGGCTGTTGGGCTGCAGTTGTGGTTGCCGTTCCGGCCTCCGGCCGGCTTTCCGCGGGCGCACACGCGTCCAGTGTGGCGGCGCCCAGCAGCCCGGCTCCGAGCTCCAGTATCCGCCGGCGACCAAGCAACGGCCCTTTCATGGTCTGATCATAGACATCGGGGCCGCCCGGCACACGGGTAGTTCCTACCCGCCGTCCTACGCGGCCTTGATCGGAGTGGCGGAGGCCGACGCCGCTGTCTGGGCGGTCTGGGCCGCCTGGGTCTCGCGCGCGAGGAAGGCGGCGAGCTCCGCAATGGTGCTCATGAGCGGCGCAGGGAAGACGACCGTAGTGTTCCTGTCCACGCCGATCTCCACGAGGGACTGAAGATTCCGCAGCTGCAGGGCCAGCGGGTGGGCCATCATCGTGTCGGACGCCTCTCCGAGGGCTGCCGCCGAGATGGCTTCGCCCTGGGCGGCGATGATCTTGGCCCGCTTCTCGCGTTCCGCCTCCGCCTGGCGGGCCATGGCGCGCTTCATGCTGTCTGGAAGCTGGATATCCTTCAGCTCCACCAGCGTGACCTGGACTCCCCACTCCAGCGTGAGGGCATCCAGAATCTCCCGGATGTCAGTGTTGATTCGCTCGGTTTCGGACAGCGTCTGGTCCAGGCTGTGCCGGCCCACCACCTTGCGCAGCGTGGTCTGGGCGATCTGGTTGATGGCCGCCGCCACGTTCTCGATCGCGACCACCGACTTCACGGCATCGACAACGCGGTAGTAGGCCACGGCGGAAATATCGACGCTGACGTTGTCCTGCGTGATGATGCCCTGCGACTGGATCGGCATGGTCACGATCCGCAGGCTGACGAGCGGGAGCTTGTCGATCACCGGAATGATGAAGCGCAGACCGGGCAACCTCACCCCGATCACCCTGCCAAGCCGGAAGAGGACGCCCTGCTCATACTGGCGGACGATCCGGATGGACATCCGGGCCAGCGTCAGCAGCAGTACGACGACGACAATGAGGACGACGATGCCGGTGAGGTCCATGCGGATCACTTCCCTTGTGCAACCGGAAGCCGGGGACTGGCCTGCCCCGTTCCTGGTTCCATTGTCCCACCAGGGACGCCAAATGGATCCGGTGATAGCCCGCCTCCGGGGACCGTAGAATGGACTGCGGATGGGTTGACCAGGCGGCCGCGCGTCACTCAAGTGGCTCGAGGAACGTCCGGGCTCCGCAGGGCAGGGTGGTGGGTAACGCCCACTCGGGGTAACCCGCAGGACAGTGCCGCAGAGAACAGACCGCCTGCCTGCCGCCGGTGCTTGCACAGGCTGCAGGGCAGGTAAGGGTGAAACGGTGGTGTAAGAGACCACCAGCTTCCCGGGTGACCGGGAAGGCTAGGTAAACCCCACCCGGAGCAAGGCCAGACAGGGCACGTTTGAGGGCTGCCCGCCCGAGTGTCCGGGTAGGCCGCTGGAGGGCGCCGGCAACGGCGTTCGTAGATGGATGGCCGCTACTCCCGCGCCGGTAACGGCGCGGGAACACAGAACCCGGCGTATCGGTCAACCCATCCACCCAAAGCCGCGGAATTTCGCGTGATCTGGGCGTTTGCCCGGTCGTTATTTCGGGGTGTCCCGGGCAGGTTCTTAGCCGTATTTAGCCACTTAAACCGAATTGTGGTGGAACTGTTTGCCCCGCATTCCGGAGTTCGGTGACCCGGCGTATCGGTCAACGCATCCAGCCACTTAGCCCAAGTGCATTTGCCGTGACAACGTCCACGGGTCGTCGGTGAAAACGCCGTCGGCGCCCTCTTGACGGAGCCGGGACGCGGTGGCTTCGTCATTGACTGTGTAGGGCCACACTTTCAATCCGGAGGCTTTCAGCGTGAGCAGATACGTGCCGCTGATGCTCTTGTGGGGGCCGACGTACTCTATACCCGTTGCGCGGATCGCTGCCGCATCGGGTTCCTCCCCTTCGTTCAGCAGGTATAGGGTATGGAGCCCTGACTTGGCCGGCGACTCGGCCGTGGTGAAGCTGAACGTCTGTACGATCACGCTGTCGAGGGCACCCTTTGACCGGATAGGCCTGGCGAAGCCGCTCACATCCATGGTCCCGTCTTTCAGCTCCGGGACGAGTACGTTCCGGCCGCCATAGGCGTCGAGCATGGCCTGCCACGTGGTGGGCGTGCCCTCGGCGCCGCCCCGCGGGTTCTTGATCCGTGCCGACTTCCATTGGTCCAAACTGATCCCCGCAGGAAGGCCCGTCACGCCGGCCATGGTCCGGTTGACGGTGGCGTCATGCAACGGCACCAGGGTGCCGTCCTGGAGTTGCCGCAGATCCGTTTCGATCGGGAACTTCGTCCTGCTCACGGCGTCAAAGGCTTCCTGCGACGATTCCGGGTAGACCAAGGCGCCGCCCCGGTGAGCCACCAGGGTAAAGGTCGACGCCGGTGCGGTCCGCTCCGCCGCGGCGCAGCCGGTACACAGCACCAACCCGAGCAGGAGAGCCGCAATCTTGATCATCGTCCCAGCGTAGCGGCGGGCTGTGCGGACCGGGCAACGGCATGCAACCATCCCGCGGCTCCACCTGCGCGTATGTGAGTCATTTCACGCCGGGCCGTGCACCGGCCGCCGCGGCGCCGCCCTAGAATGGATGGTGAACGTAGAAGTTCTCCCGCCGGGTCTGCGTTCGCAGCCGGCGGTTTTTCTTTGCACTTCATGCAGGCGCCCGGGGTGGACCGAATCCCCGCCGGCGGCCAGGTTCCCGGACACCCTCCGGCGGCCGACTTCCATATACGCGGACGTATGTGGTGGATTTTAGGAAGGTAGTTCTGTGAGCCAGACATCAGATTCTTGTCTTGATACGTGGATGGGCCGTGAGGCGCTCGCCGAGGCCATGATTCCCCTCATCGGCCGGTTGTACCGCGAGAACAACGTGGTGACTTCCATCCACGGCCGTAGCCTGATCAACAAGTCCACTATGAACATCCTGAAGGCGCACCGTTTCGCCCGCCGGATGAGCCACGAAGAGCTGCGCCTCGAAGAGACCGCCCCTCTCCTGGAGGCCCTGACGAAGCTGGAACTGGGCGCGGCAGCCATCGACGTCGCCCGGCTCACCGAGAAATACCGGGCCGAAGGCAACGGCGCCACGCTGGATGAATTCCTCCGCGAGGAACTCGCCGAGGTCGTGGGCAAGCGCGGCGGCGACGACCGCACCGGCACCGACGTCGTCCTTTACGGCTTCGGACGCATCGGCCGGCTCCTGGCCCGCCTCCTGATCGAAAAGGCCGGTGGTGGCCACGGCCTGCGGCTCCGCGCCATCGTGGTCCGGCGCGGCTCGGACAACGACCTGACCAAGCGCGCCAGCCTGCTGCGCCGCGACTCCGTCCACGGACCCTTCGAGGGCACCATCAAGGTGGACCTCGAGAACGACACCATCACCGCCAACGGTGTCCAGATCCAGGTCATCTACTCGGACAACCCCGCCACGGTGGACTACACCGCCTACGGCATCCACGACGCGCTGATCGTCGACAACACGGGCCGCTGGCGCGACGCCGAGGGACTGTCCCGGCACCTGCAGAGCAAGGGCGCCTCCCGCGTGCTGCTCACCGCTCCGGGCAAGGGCGATCTGAAGAACATCGTGCACGGCATCAACCACCGCGCGATCACCGACTCCGACAAGATCGTCACCGCGGCCTCCTGCACCACCAACGCCATCACCCCCGTGCTGAAGGCGATCAATGACCGCTACGGCGTCGTGCACGGCCACGTGGAGACGGTCCACTCCTTCACCAACGACCAGAACCTGATCGACAACTTCCACAAGGGCGAACGCCGCGGACGCTCGGCCGCCCTGAATATGGTCATCACCGAGACGGGTGCCGCCAAGGCCGTCGCCAAGGCCCTGCCGGAACTCCAGGGCAAGCTCACGGGCAACGCCATCCGCGTCCCCACCCCGGACGTCTCCATGGCCATCCTGAACCTGAGCCTCGAAAACGGCACCAGCAAGGACGAGGTCAACGACTACCTGCGGGAAATGTCGCTGCACTCGGAGCTGCGCAAGCAGATCGATTACATCGATTCGCCCGAGGTTGTCTCCACGGACTTCGTCGGCTCCCGCCGGGCAGGCATCGTTGACGGCCTTGCCACCATCTCCAGCGACAAGAACCTCGTGCTGTACGTCTGGTACGACAACGAGTTCGGCTACAGCTGCCAGGTGGTCCGCGTCATGGAGGAAATAGCCGGCGTGAACCCGCCGTCCTTCCCCGCCAAGGACGCGGCCTCGGTCCTGGTCGCCGCGGGCCTGGCCGCCGACGCCTGATTGCCGGGCCTGATTACCAGGCCTGCAGGCTCTGGCAGCGGCAGCCACACCGCACGTCCCTGACCGGGACTTATTTACCCTTTCCCGGCCGATGCACTGGAATCGGCCGGGAAAGGGAACCACAATGGAGCCATGGAACAGAACCCGGTTGTGGAGCACGAAACCACCCTCGAACACGCGCTGGACGTCGCGCGGCAGAACGCGAAGGAAGCCAAGCGCCTCCTCGACGATGCCCTCGCCAAGCGTGACGCCGATGAGATCGACGACGCCAGGGTCAACCAGCTGCGGGAGCTGCTGGACATCGCCAACGAAGACCTGAGGCGCGTGACCAGGGAGCAGTAGCTCCGCCAGCTGTCCTCCACAGTGTGGATAACACCGTCAGTGTCGCAGCCTTGGCCTAGGCTTTGGGGGTGCAGCAGGAAATAGCCCACCGGACAGCTTCATGAGCGTTACCTGGACCGCGTTCCGGCGCGCCCGCAGGCGGTCCCGCCAGGCCTGGGCCCTGTTGGCCATGGCATTCGTCGTCGTGGCCGGAGGCCTCGGCTGGTTCTTCACCGCCGGCCAGTTCGCCGCGGCGGAACCCCAGGCCACGGGCCCCGCCGACGCACCCGTGCTGGCCGCCGGGTGGATGAGAGCCGTGGCCCCCGTCCGGGCGGTGCCGCGGGGATCCGCAATGGCCGCGCTGGAAACCCTCGCCGTCAAGGGACGTGCCGCCCAGGACAATTATGATCGCAGCGCGTTCGGCCAGGCCTGGCTGGACGTGGACCGCAACGGCTGCGATACGCGCAACGACATCCTCCGCCGTGACCTGGCGGACGCCGAATTTGCCGAGGGTTCGCGCTGCCGGGTGGCCGCAGGGACGTTCCGGGAACCGTACACCGGCCGCGGAATCGTCTTCCGCAGGGGAGCGGAGAGCAGCAAGGACGTGCAGATCGACCATGTCGTGGCCCTTGGCGACGCCTGGCAGAAAGGCGCGCAGCAGCTCACGGCGGAGCAGCGCCAGCACCTGGCGAACGATCCATTGAACCTGATCGCAGTGGACGGCCCTGCCAACCAGGACAAGAGCGCGTCCG
Organism: Pseudarthrobacter albicanus; assembly: GCF_018224015.1. Lineage (GTDB taxonomy): Bacteria > Actinomycetota > Actinomycetes > Actinomycetales > Micrococcaceae > Arthrobacter > Arthrobacter albicanus. Next base: position 78,318 of record NZ_JAGPOT010000021.1, on the reverse strand, counting down.
ACGCCGCCGCCTGGCTGCCGCCGAACAAGGCCATCCGGTGCCACTATGTGGCCCGGCAGATCTCCGTCAAAGCGGCGTACCGGCTGTGGGTGACCCCGGCGGAGAAGGAAGCGATGAAGCGGGTCCTGGGTTCCTGCCCGCAGCAGCAGACCATTGTTCCCTGAGCCTGTCCCGTGGCCAGGCACCTCCCCGATGCCCGGGTTTATTGACACCGGGGATTCCGGGGTCTAGGACTGGGCGTGTCAGGTACAGCCAACGAATCTAGGAGCAGACATGGCTTCCACCGCATACGGAGTTGTGCACTTTTTCCCGGGGGGAACCAAGGAGCAGTACGAGGCGTCAATCGCCGCGGTCCATCCAGGCGAAGGCCGCCTGCCGGAGGGGCAGGTCTTCCACGCCGCCGGCGCTTCCGCCGGGGGCTGGACGATCATGGCGGTCCACGACTCGAAGGAGAGCTGGGAGAAATTCAGCAACGAGATCCTCGTGCCCCGGATGCAGGCGGGCATCGAGGGCGGGTTTACCTCCCAGCCGGAGGAGACCGTCATCGACCTGTATAAGGTGATGCCATAGGACGGGGTGCCCGAGCGGGCGTCGCGGGGTGCGCGGTCCGGCGGTCAGTGCCCGAACGGGTCCGGATCCACGCCCGGCATCCAGGTCAGCCCCGGGACGCCCCAGCCGCTGTTCCTGGCCTGCTTCATGGCCTTGCGGGCGTAGCGGTCGATCAGCCGGTTGATGTAGAGCTTGCCGTCCAGATGGTCGTACTCGTGCTGGATCACGCGGGCGAACCAGTCGGTCGCCTCGAAGTCCACCGGCTGGCCGTAGCCGTCAAAGCCCTGCACCCGGGCCCACTCGGCACGCTTGAGCGGGTACTGCCCGCCGGGGAAGGACAGGCACCCCTCCACTTCCTCGTCCGGGTCCGGCAGCGCGCCGGAGATTTTGGTCAGGGTCAGGACCGGGTTGACGACGGCGCCGGCGGGCGGGGCGCCGTCGTCGTTCTCGTACTTGTAGATGAAAAGCCGCTTGCCCACCCCGACCTGGGGCGCGGCCAGGCCGACGCCGTTGGCGGCGTCATTGGTTTCGAACATGTCCGCGATCAGGGTGCGCAGTTCGTCGTCGAAGACTTCGACTTCGGCGGCCCGGCGGTGCAGTACGGGCTCGCCCCAGATCGTGATCGGCAGGACGGTCATATCAGTTGGTACCTCGGTGCTGTCGGCAGCTTGTTGTGTGGCGGTCAGCTGGCGATGGTGCGGCCGACGACGTCGCGCATGATTTCGTTGGTGCCGCCGAAGATGGTGAGCAGCCGGGCGGCGAGGTAGGCCTGGGCCACCGGGTATTCCATGATGTAGCCGTAGCCGCCGTGCAGCTGGAGGCAGCGGTCCGTCACCGATTTGGCCCGCTCGGAGGCCCACAGCTTGGCGCGAGCGGCAGAGCCGGCGTCGAGTTCGCCGGTATTGAAGGCAAGGATTGCCTGGTCCACGTAGGCCTCGGTGACCTCGACCTCGGTGAGGATGTCGGCGAGTACAAAGCGGCTGTTCTGGAAGTCGATGATCCGTTCACCGAAGGCGTTGCGCTCCTTCGTGTAGCGGACGGTCGCCTCGTAGACGGCGCGGACGACGGCGGAGCTCGCCACGGCGATCGCCAGGCGGCCCTGGGGGAGCTGCTCGGCGGCGTACTGCAGGCCCCTGCCCTCCTCGCCCACCAGATCGGCGTGCGGTACGCGGACGTTGTCGAAGAACAGCTCGGCGGTGTCGGAGGCCTTCAGGCCCATCTTGTCCAGCTGCTTGCCGGTGTTGTACCCGTCGCCCTTCTGCACCATGAACAGCGAGAAGGAGTCGTGGCTGCCGCGGCCGGTGCCGCCGTCGGTCCGGGCCAGGACCAGGGAGGCGTCCCCGGAGATGCCGTTGCCGATGAAGGTCTTCTGGCCGCTGATCAGCCAGTCGCCGCCGTCGCGCACGGCCTTGGTGCGGATGCCGCGCAGGTCCGAGCCGGCGCCGGGTTCGGTCCAGGCGACCGAGGTGACTTTCTCCCCGGAGACCATGCCCGGCAGCCACCGGGACTTGAGGTCCTCGGAGCCGTAGGCCAGCAGGTGGGGGAGGACCAGATCGTCGTGCAGGTGGAAGGCGAGGCCGACGGCGAGGTGGTTGCTCCTGGCAAATTCCTCGTCCAGCACGGCGCGGAAGCGGTAGTCGTCCATGCCCATCCCGCCGAACTCCTCGGGAACGGCCAGGCCCAGCAGGCCCTGCTCGCCGGCCGCAGTCCACAGGTCCCGGGACATCATGTGGTCCGTGTCCCACCGGGCGTAATGCGGGGCTACCGCACGCGCGTTGAACTCGGTGGCGATCCCACGGAACATCTCGTGGTCTTCTTCAAAGAGCCTGCGCTGCATGGCGGTTCCTTCCATTGACAGTTCCCGGACGGGAACAGCGGGAGACGGCGGACACTGGACAGACAACAAAGGCCGCACCGGATATCCGGTACGGCCTTTGTGCAAGGTCGGACAATCACTGCCGTCCTTCATGAGGGTGAGCGACGGGGGTTGAACCCGCGACCTCCTGGACCACAACCAGGCGCTCTGCCAACTGAGCTACGCCCACCATGTGCCTCGGCATGCCCTCCGGCGGACCGGCTGGCTGGAAAGGCAACGACAAATAGCTTACCTGTTGTTCGGGGGTGGTTTTGCCACTTTTGGGAAATTCGCCAAAATTTCCGCAAAACGTGGTGCAGATCACGTTCCCGGGCGGCCCGGGATTACTCGGCGGGAGCCTGGACGGGGGCTGCGGCGGCCTCGGCCGGTACTGCCGCGGCGCCCATGACCTGCTTCGCGATCCGCTGCGCCGTGGCGCTGTCCGGTCCGGGGGCGGGGACAAAGACCGCCTCGCGGTAGTAGCGGAGTTCGTCGATGGAATCCCTGATGTCGCCGAGGGCTCGGTGGCCGCCAAGCTTGGCGGGGGACTGGAAGTAGGCGCGGGCGAACCAGCGCCGGGAGAGTTCCTTGATGGTGCTCACATCGATGACGCGGTAGTGCAGGTGCTCCACGATCTCCGGCATGTCACGGACGAGGAAGACCCGGTCCGTTCCCACCGAGTTGCCGCCCAGCGGCGCCTTCCTGGCATCCGGCACCCATTTCTTGATGTACCCCAGCACCGCCGCCTGCGCCTCGGCCATGGTCTTGCCCTGCGGAAGCTCCGCGAGCAGCCCAGACCTGGTGTGCATGTCGCGGACGAAGTCGTTCATCTGGGCCAGCGCGGCGTCGTCCGGCTTGATGACGACGTCGACGCCGTCCCCCAAAATATTAAGTTCCGAGTCCGTCACCAGGGCAGCGACCTCGATGAGGGCGTCGTTCACGGTGTCCAGGCCGGTCATTTCGCAGTCGATCCAGACGATGCGTTCATTAGATATAGGCACCAGCACAGCCTACCGTTTCGCCGCCCGGGAGCCGCCCGGTGCTAGGATTTCGGGTACGCGGCCGTCGGAATTTTTCGTCATCGCTGCATGCCCCGGCCCCGATCCGTCGGCCTGCTGAGGGCGGAACATGCCCCACAACAGATTGGACGATCCTGACATGACGGCGCCTGTGCCTGCGGCGGCGACGACAGCTGCCGGTACGTCCCCAACAGCTGCTGGTGCCGGACCAGCAGCAGTTCCTGCTGAGGTGGACAACGCACGTTCCCCCATCCTGTCGGGGTTCCTGGGGTCACTGTTCATGGCGATCGGATCGCTCGGCGTCGGCTGGCTTGCCCCGGTGTCCGAGCTCCGCCGGGTTCCCCTCTTCATCTGGATGCGCACCGAAGCCGTCGGCGTGGCCCTGTGCATCGTGCTGCTCGCCGTCGGCGGCATGCTGCTGGTCCGGGCCTGGCTGCGGCTGGGCCAACGGGTGCGCGTCTGGGGCGCGGACGCCCGCAAAGCGACGCTCCAGGCCGTGGTGGCCTGGGGCCTGCCGCTGATGTTCTCCGTCCCGCTGTTCAGCCGGGACGTCTATGCCTACATCGGCCAGGGCCGCCTGATGGTGGAAGGCTTCAACCCGTACGAAAACGGCATCTCCGCGCTGTCCAACTACTTCCAGCTCGGCGCCGACAAGATGTGGACCGAGGCGCCCGTCCCGTACGGGCAGCTCTTCCTCTGGATCGAACAGCTCGTGGTCTGGTCCACCAACGTGCACCCGGAAGCCAGCATCATGCTGTTCCGCCTCGCCGCGCTGGCCGGCATCGTGCTCTGCGTGATCTACGTGCCCAAGCTCGCCGAACTCCATGGCGTCAACCCGCACCGGGCCTTGTGGCTGACCGCCGCCAACCCGCTGTTCCTCACCAACTTCATCGCCAGCGTCCACAACGACGCCCTCATGATCGGCCTGGCCCTGGCCGGCCTCTACTACTGCGCGACCAGGCGGGTCATCTTCGGCATCGTGCTTGTCACCCTGTCCATCTCGGTCAAGCCCATCACGATCGTCTTCCTGCCGTTCATCGGCCTGCTGTGGGCAGGCAAGAACGCGGGCTGGCCGCGGAAGATCCTCTTCTGGGGACTCACCGCCGGGATCAGCCTGGCGCTGCTGTACGCCATGAGCCGGGTCAACGGCTTCGGCTTCGGCTGGATCAATGGGCTCTCCGCCCCGGGCAGCATCTGGATCTGGTACGCGCCGGTCGGCCTGCTCGGCCTGGTGGTCGCCTCCATCTCCAACGCCTTCGGACTCGACGGCTGGGGACTGGCCAAATGGGTTTACGACGCCGGCAAGCTGCTCGCCGTCGGGATCGTCGCCTGGCAGATCTTCCGCGGTGACCACGACCGCCTGATGCGCCGCCTCACCCTGGCGTTCGCCGCCGTCGTGCTCCTGGCCCCGATGATCCAGTCCTGGTACATCGTCTGGCTCATTCCGCTGTTTGCCGTCACGGGCATCCGTGACGACTGGCAGGTCAAGGCGCTCTACTTCATCGTGTCCTTCTTCATGGTGTACGCGATCTCGGACCAGCTGGACGTGTTCCCCTACCTCCAGACCGCCGACCTCGGCCTGGCCCTTGCCCTGGCCCGCAACGCCGCCGCCATCATCGCCCTGCTGTTCGCCCTGTACCTGATCTTCCTGGATCCGCGGACCAAGCTGCTGTTCAGCAAATCGGACGAACCGGTCACCACCCGCCCGGTCATCTGAGCCGCCGGCGCCGGTCCTTTGGCCGGGTCAGGCCGGCAGGTTGCGGACGGCTTCCCGACGTGACAGGGGGCTGAGGCCTTCGCCGTGCCGCCGCACGAACGCGCGGACCCAGCCCGGATCCGTCCTGGCGTAGTCGCGCAGCGCCCAGCCGATGGCCTTCCGGATGAAGAATTCCGGGTCCGCCACGTTGGCCTCGATGACGGCTGCCAGCAGTGCCGTGTCCGTCGCGGATTTCGCGCCGAGCTGGGCCGTGATGGAGGCCCGCCGGATCCACAAGTCCGGATCGGTGCTCCAGCGGCGCAGGACAGGGGCCATTTCCGCCGGGTGCGCCTGCAGCAGCCCGCGGAGCCGGTGCGCCACCCCATCCACCAGATCCCACCAGGCGCCGCTGCGGATGATCTCCTCGTAGACCGCCAGCATGCCCAGCTGGCCAGCGGCCAGCTTGAGGCCGGTGAGGTCGATGGCCGCGTACCGTTCCTCGCGCCACGTCGCATCGCGCCACAGTTCCAGCACCGTGGCCTTCAATTCGTCGACAGTGTTCGGAGGCAGTCCGGCGGCCGCGGTCTTGACGATCCGGCGGACCTCCGGCACCCGCACGCCGAGGGACGGCATCTCCGACTTCAGGTAGGCCTGCGCCCACGCCGCCCGGACCGGATCCGCGGCGGCCTGCAGTCCGGAGCGGACCGCGGTCATCAGTGCTGTGTTGGCCATGGTGCCACTGTAGACACCGGCGGGCGGGCCCTAGAGTTGATGGCAGCAGGCCGCCGGTCCGCGTCGGAAGGAAGACCCATGTCCATGATCAAGAGTCCAGCCGAGATCGCCCTCATGCGCGAGGCGGGCCGGGTGGTAGCGAACACGCTGGCGAAGGTCCGGGAGGCGTCCGCCGTCGGGGTGTCCCTGAAGGAACTGGACGAGCTGGCCGCGGCGTCGATTTCCGACGCCGGGGCGACCCCCGCCTTCCTGAACTACCGGCCGCGCTGGGCAGCCGTGCCGTTCCCGGGCGTGATCTGCACAAGCGTCAATGACGCCGTCGTGCACGGCATCCCCGACGACTACCGGCTGCAGGACGGGGACCTGCTCAGCGTCGACTGCGGCGCCTTCCTCGAAGGCTGGTGCGGGGACGCGGCCGTCAGCTTCATCGTGGGCACCGCGGACCCGGTGGACCAGGCGCTGATTGACGCCACGGACGCCGCCCTGGCCCGCGGCATTGACGCCGCCCGGATCGGGAACAAAATGGGCGACCTGGGCTACGCGATCGGCGGCGCAGCCCGCCGGGCCGGCTACGGCCTGCTCGCGGACCACGGCGGCCATGGAATCGGAAAAACCATGCACGCCGAGCCGCACGTCCCCAACGACGGGCGGCCCGGCCGGGGCATCAAGCTGACCGAGGGGCTGGTAATCGCCATCGAGCCGATGCTGATCCTGGGCGGCAAGGATGACTACTTCCACGACGACGACGAATGGACCCTCCGCTCGGCGAACGGCCGCCGGGCGGCGCACAGCGAACACACCGTCGCCGTCACGGCCGACGGGCCCCTCATCCTGACCCTGCCCTAAGGGGCGGGACATCCGCCCGCGGCCGCTTTCAAGCCGGGGCTGGCCTCAGCGGCGGCCGGCCGTCTTCACCCTCTGGCGGTGGGCTGCAAGCCGGAGCTGGATGATGCGCGCGGCCCCGGCAATGGCGACCAGCACCCCGCCGCCCACGGCCGCAATGAGCAGGGCGACGCCGAGGGAGACGGCGCCTTCCAAGCCGAAGAACTTTACCCTGACGGAGTCCTGGTTCTGCAGGATGAAGGCGATGAGCAGGATCAGCACGACGAGGGCGCTGGCGACCGCCGCCCAGACCATGCCTGCACGGGTGACCTGATGGTGTTCGGGGCCGGCAGCACCTGTCGGCCCCGACCTCCCTGCCGGCGGAGGTGTATCCACCGTTCCGCCTCGCCCGGCGGCGGGTTCGGATCCGCCGGCCGGGGCCTGTGTGTTCGTTCCGTCTATGTTCGTTCCGTCGGGGCCGTAGCCGGGTGCGGGGGAGGCCGGGCCCCCGGAGGGCCGGTGTCCAGGCTGCGGGGTCACGCCGGGAATATCGGGCCCGGTTTCACGGGGTGTCTCGGTCATGGCGGCAATTTCCTCTCAAGGGTCGTCCCGCGTGGACTCGGGTACCGACGGCCAGCGGGCCTATGCGAATTTTAGACCTCGGGACGCCGGCGCGGACAGCGCATCTCCGGCTGTTGGCACGGGCCCGGGCACGGTATAACGTCTCAGCCAAGGGATGCCTTGCGGAGGAGGCCCGCTGCCATGACCATCGTGGACAACGCCGTGTACGTGGACGGTCGCCGGACCGCGGACCCGGAGGGTCTGGAGGAGACCTTTTTCATCTTGCGGCAGCGCCAGGGCATGGCCTGGATCGGGCTTTACCGGCCGGACGCGGAGGAGCTGCGCTCGGTGGCTGAGGAATTCGACCTGAGTCATCTCGCCGTCGAGGATGCGCTCGCCGGCCATCAGCGGGCGAAGCTCGAACACTACGGCGAAACGCTCTTCCTGGTGCTGCGCCCCGCCCGCTATCTGGATGATCTGGAAAAGGTTGAATTCGGCGAGATCCACGTCTTCGCCGGGGCGGACTTTGTCGTCACCGTCCGCCGTGCCGAATCACCGGATCTGGCTCGGGTCCGCCGGCGGATGGAATCCGAGCCCGAATTCCTGTCGCTCGGCCCTGCGGCTGTGCTCTACGCGATTGTGGACCAGGTGGTGGACGAGTACGAACCGGTTGCCGCCGGGCTGGAGAACGACATCGACGAAATCGAGGACGAGCTCTTCGCGGCGGATCCGGGCGTGTCCCGCCGGATCTACGAACTCTCGCGCCAGGTCATCATGTTCCAGCGCGCCACAGCGCCGCTGGCCGCCCTCCTGCAGGCGCTGATGGTCGGGTCCCCGGACCAGAAGCCCGCCCCCGAACTGCAGGACCACTTCCGGGACGTCCTGGACCACGTCCTGCGGCTGAACGACCGCATTACTGCCTTCCGCGCCCTGCTGCAGAATGCGCTGGCCGTCAACGCGGCGCTGGTGGCCCAGCGGCAGAACGACGAGATGCGCCTCCTGACGGAATCGAGTATCGCCCAGAACGAGGAGGTCAAAAGGATCTCGTCCTGGGCCGCCATCCTGTTTGCCCCGACCCTGATCGCGTCGATCTACGGAATGAATTTCCGCGCGATGCCCGAACTGGAGTGGTTTTTCGGCTACCCGATGGCCCTGGGCCTCATGGTCGCCATGGGCCTGGTGCTGTACTGGACGTTCAGACACAACAAGTGGATCTAGGCTTTGGCCGCCGGGCCGGCGGCCCCATGCGGGGGGATCGCGGCTCTGGCCTGCGGAACGTCCCGGCAGGCCAGAGCCACGTTCTGGTGCCCCAGGAGGGAATCGAACCCCCGACCGGCGGATTAGAAGGCCGCTGCTCTATCCCCTGAGCTACTGGGGCACGTCGGCGTGCCGGCCGGCTGCTGCCGGGGACGCCAGAAGAAGTTTACAGTGTTCCGCGGCCGACGGCGGTCAGGCAGCACGGCGGCCTGTCCTGCGGACCCGTCCCCAACACCTCCTTTGTGCTGGGGTTATATGCGGGGTTATCCACATGGAGCAGCCGGTACCTCGCGGCGTACGCCCCGCGGGATGAAGCTGGACATGCCTGCTAAGGGCACGACAATTCGAGACAGGACATGAGAATGAGTGACAACATCACGGTCCGTGGCTTCGTCGCCTCGGAGATCAGGAGTTCCACGACACCCGGCGGCGTGGCCACGGCGTCGTTCCGCCTCGGTTCCACCGAGCGGCGCTATGACCGCACCTCCAGCACCTGGATCGACGGAAACACGAACTGATTGATAGTTCCACGTGGTGCTATGACCTTAGGCGCGTTCTGAGGCCGTCTATATGTAGGTAGTCTGGATTTCCCTCCTTGATCGAGCTGATTTTCGCCAGCGCAATCTGTGACATGCCGTGCAGCTCGTCCACGATGTCGCCAAGTGATGCGCTATGGGAGAGTACCCAAAACTCGCTCGTTTCCGGGTCTATCCGCCTGAAGTTGGTCATGGTGTGGTCTAGGCCTTTGACGCCGATCAAGTGTGGAGGTCCGACAGTGCGGTCCGCGAAGACTCTTGGACCGAAGAGGAGCCGAGCATCAAGGCGTTGGTCAATGTGTTCAAGTGAGTTTCGAACGGTTCTGGACCGAATAAGTGACTTGTCTGTTGCCTTCAGGAGCTTTCTAAGCATCTTCGCTCTTGCCTTGGCATGAAGCTTGAGATCCGCCCACTGCTCGTCGCTTATGTGCTCATACTCTCGTGGCTTTTGCGGCTCCGTGTCGATCCAAAGAAACTGATTCACGATTGCGGCAGCCGAGAGGATGCCTTGTCCAGCAGCGAACATCTGATCAAAGGGTGCTCGCCCGCGTGCGCCTTTTTGCAAGACCTTGCCAGCAGACATGTAGTTGTCGCAATGAGTCTCCGCAGCCTCCGTCTGGTTCACGATTTCGGTCAAATAGTGCATCAGGTGCCATTCAGATATTTCGGTCATGCGACAAACGTACCCACCGGCCCTGCCTCTCACGAGCCAGGGCCGGTTTGTTCATCACCAGCCCTGTAACCAGCACAGCGGGCATTGCCCGTGAAGACAACCCACACCCCGACATTCTGGGGCTATGGCGCGCTGCTGTCGCGGCGCTAAGCCGCCCTTAGATTCCAGCGATTCGAGCTGCAGCAGCGGCCTGAACGATGAACTCAAAGGTCTTGGTGAGTGGTGCAGCGCGAGAGCTACGACTTGTCCCAAACAGCTCGCCGGCCCAAGTTTTCCACATGGTGAGCTTTGGCCCTCCCGCTGGGCGTACGCCTGTCTGAAGCTGGAATTGCCGACATAGGCAGAACACATCGAGACAGGACAGAAGAATGAGTGACAACATCACGGTCCGTGGCTTCGTCGCCTCGGAGATCAGGAGTTCCACGACACCCGGCGGCGTGGCCACGGCGTCGTTCCGCCTCGGTTCCACCGAGCGGCGCTATGACCGCACCTCCAGCACCTGGATCGACGGAAACACCAACTGGTTCACGGTACAGGGCTACCGGCAGTTGGCCGGAAACATCGGCTGCAGCATCAAGAAAGGCCAGCGCGTCATCGTTGTCGGCCGGCTGAAGATGCGGAGCTGGGAGAAGGACGGCCGGATCTACCATGTGGCGGAGATCGATGCCGAGTCCGTGGGCCACGACCTCATGTGGGGCTCCGCGAATTTCACCCGCATGGTCAGCGTCGGTAGCCAGAGCGCCGCCGCACAGCCGGCCACCGCCGCCGCGGACGATGACACCGACCCCGGGCAGTTGCCGCCGGGCGACGGGCAGGACAACGACGGCGGGGAGGCTTCGCACACCGTCTTCGTCGACGACGCCAGCGGCGAGGTGGAGGAGGTCGACGAGGAGACCGGCGAACTGAAGGGGGTGGCGGCCTGATACGGACAACCCTGGTACCCCAGCGCTCGCCGCCCCGGGCACGCCGGGCACGCCGGGCACGCCGGAACCTCGGAGCGGGGCCGCCCATGGCAGAATTGCCGGGTGATGCGAGCCAGGAATGACAGTGACCGGACGGCCTTCCTTCCCGCCGGGGGCAAGCGATGCGCTGCGGGGTTCCGGTCCGCCGCTTCGCTCGGTGTTCTGGTCCTGGTGCTCGCGTCGGCGGCCGCCTGCTCGCCGCCCTCCGGCGCAGGCAGCGGGTCAGCGGCCCCGGCATCCACCCAGGCCTCCCTGCCCGCCGGCTCCGGCACGCAGCCGTCGCCGGACCCGGCCCACACCGCCGCCCAGGCACCCGCCCAGGCCCCCTTGGCCGCCGGGTCCGGGACCCAGCCCGCGCTCGACCTGGCCACGGCCGCCGCGAAAGCCCGGGTCGAAGCGGCGTTGAGTGGTGCCGTCGCCGGCGGGGCAAAGCCCGGCACGGACCGTGCCCGGGCCGCGCTCACCGACGCCGGCTTCACCTCCGGACAGCAGGAAGTCACCGCGAGCAGGACCCCCACGGGCCTGGACGCCGATGCCGTCGAAGCCGCGGTGAAGGTGGGCAGTGACTGCGTTGTTGCCCAGCTCCGGACGGGCAGCGTTACGGTCAGTGTCCTTCCGGTGCTGGCAGGCGGCCGGTGCCTGGTGGGCACACCGGTCTGAGACTCCCGCAAGGTGTCCGGCTGCCGCCGCGCATCGGGGCCTGCCGGAATATGAGTTATCCGTGCCGAGCCACTAGATTTGTAGCCATGGCGGAATTTATCTACACAATGACCAATGCGCGTAAGTCCGTTGGCGAAAAACTTATCCTCGATGACGTGAGCATGTCCTTCTTCCCGGGGGCCAAGATCGGAGTTGTTGGGCCGAATGGTGCCGGTAAGTCCACCATTCTCAAGATCATGGCAGGCCTGGACACCCCCACGAACGGCGAGGCCCGGCTGAGCCCCGGCTACACGGTGGGCATCCTGCTGCAGGAGCCGCCGCTGAACGAGGAGAAGACCGTCCTGGGCAACGTCCAGGAAGGCGTCGGGGAGATCATCGGCAAGATCCAGCGTTTCAACGCCATCTCCGAAGAAATGGCCAGCCCCGACGCGGACTACGACGTGCTCCTCGACGAGATGGGCCAGCTCCAGGAAGCCATCGATGCCGCCGACGCGTGGGACCTCGACTCCCAGCTGGAACAGGCCATGGACGCCCTGCGGTGCCCCCCGGCTGACGCCGACGTCACACTGCTCTCCGGCGGTGAGCGCCGCCGCGTGGCGCTGTGCAAACTCCTGCTGCAGAAGCCGGACCTGCTGCTGCTCGATGAGCCCACCAACCACCTCGACGCCGAAAGCGTCCTCTGGCTCGAGCAGCACCTCACCAGCTACGCCGGTGCCGTCCTCGCCGTCACCCACGACCGGTACTTCCTGGATCACGTGGCGCAGTGGATCGCCGAAGTCGACCGCGGCCACCTCTACCCCTATGAGGGCAACTACTCCACCTATCTGGAGAAGAAGCGCGCCCGCCTGGAAGTCCAGGGCAAGAAGGACGCCAAGCAGGCCAAGCGGCTCACCGAGGAACTCGAGTGGGTCCGGTCCAACGCCAAGGGACGCCAGACCAAGTCCAAGGCCCGCCTGGCCCGCTACGAGGAAATGGCTGCCGAGGCGGACCGCACCCGCAAGCTCGACTTCGAAGAGATCCAGATCCCGCCGGGACCGCGCCTGGGCGGCCTGGTGCTGGAAGCGAAGAACCTGCAGAAGGGTTTCGAGGACCGCACCCTGATCGACGGGCTGTCCTTCACGCTGCCCCGCAACGGCATCGTGGGCGTCATCGGCCCGAACGGCGTCGGCAAGACCACGCTGTTCAAGACCATCGTCGGGCTGGAGCCCCTCGACGGCGGCGAACTGAAGATCGGCGACTCCGTCAAGATCTCCTACGCCGACCAGAGCCGCGGCGGCATCGACCCGAACAAGACCCTGTGGGAGGTCGTGTCCGACGGGCTGGACTACATCCAGGTCGGCCACGTCGAAATGCCGTCCCGCGCCTATGTCGCCGCGTTTGGCTTCAAGGGCCCTGACCAGCAGAAGAAGGCCGGTGTGCTCTCCGGCGGTGAGCGGAACCGCCTGAACCTGGCCCTGACCCTGAAGCAGGGCGGTAACTTGCTGCTCCTGGACGAACCGACTAACGACCTCGACGTCGAGACGCTCAGCAGCCTCGAAAACGCCCTGCTCGAATTCCCGGGCTGCGCCGTCGTGGTCTCGCACGACCGCTGGTTCCTGGACCGGGTCGCCACCCACATCCTCGCTTATGAAGGCGACGAGGCCAACCCCTCCCAGTGGTACTGGTTCGAAGGCAACTTCGAGTCCTACGAGGAGAACAAGGTTGAGCGGCTGGGCCCCGACGCGGCCAAGCCGCACCGGGTGACCCACCGCCGCCTCACCCGCGACTGAGCCCGCCCGCCGCGGAAGCAGCGGCCCGCAGCCGCGAGCGCAGAAGGCCGGCTCCCCTCAGGGGGAGCCGGCCTTCTGCATGCAAGCCGCTGGTGCGGCGTCAGCTGCGCCCGGCCCCGGCCCCGGCCGGCCAGGCCCGGCGCAACCGGCGCTTCAGGACCTCGACCGCAGGGCTCCGGCCACCTCGTCCTTGACCTCAGCGGGGACGCGGATCATGCCTTCCTGGGCCACCGTGGCGACATGCAGGCCTTCCCGGCTGAAGATCCTGCCGGTGGCCAGCCCGCGGGCGCCCTGCGCGCTGGGGGACTCCTGGACGTAGAGCAGCCATTCGTCCACCCGGACGGGACGGTGCCACCACATCGCGTGGTCCAGGCTTGCCACGGACATGCCCGGGGTAACCCAGCTCATTCCGTGCTTGCGGAGGATGGACTCCAGCAGCGTGTAGTCACTCGCATAGGCCAGGGCAGCGCGGTGCAGGTCGGGGTCATCCGGCATGGGCCCGAAGGTCTTCATCCACACGGCGTTGCGTGCTTCCTTGCGGCCCGTCGCCGAGACATAGAGCGCCGGATCGACATGGCGGATGTCAAAGGGCCGTTCGAAGGCCCACTCCCGTGCCACCGGATGGTCGAAAGTCCCCAGCAGGTCCGCGGTGCTGGGCAGCGACTCCGGATCCGGGATGCCGGCCGGCATCTCTGACTGGTGTTCGACTCCCTCGTCCTCGTCCTGGAAGGACGCGATCATCGACAGGATGGGCATGCCCTCCTGGTAGGCGTGGACCCGCCGCGCCGAGAAGGAGCGGCCGTCCCGCAGGCGCTCGACGCCGAAGGTGATGGGCTCGTTGGTATCGCCGGGACGCAGGAAGTAGCCGTGCATCGAATGCACCTTGCGCCCGGCATCCACCGTGCGCATGGCCGCGACGAGTGACTGCGCCAGGACCTGTCCGCCGAAAACACGCTGCCGGAGCTGTTTTTGGGACGGGCCCATGAAAATGTCCTCATCGGTGCGGGCGCCCTGGAGTTCTCCGAGGTCCAGGAGTTCGATGAGCATGGAGGTGGGGTCCTGGGCAGGCAGGCCCTGCAATCCGGCGTCGGCTTCAGTCATGGTTCGACTCTAGACGTCCCCCGGGCACCACCCCAAGGAGGCGCAACCGGTAGAGTCCATATTGTGTCTGATGTCCTCACCCTGCCCCTGAAGTTCACCGATCCCAGCGACCTTGCCGACCTGCGCACCTTTGCCACCCGCGCCAGGTCCATCGACGACGGCGCCATCCGGCTCCAGGCGTCCGGCCCGGTGCTGGCCGCCTACGTGTGCGTGCTCCGGCCCCGCCTGCTGGGGGAGTCCACGCCCACCATCCTCGGGCTGCGGACCATGGCGCTCGCGCAGCCGGCGGACACGGATGTGACCGTGCCGATCTCCGCGGTGCTGGACCGGCTGGCGCGTGCGGGGCAGAACGACGTCGAACTGCCGCTGCCGCCGGTCACCGTCGCCGAGTCCTGGGCCGGGATCGGGGCGCCCCGGAGCGGCTGGGAGCTGCTCGGCAGCCTGCAGGACACCGTGTTGCGGCAGGCCGCGGAGGCCGGCATCGCCGAGGTCGCGGCGATCATTCCGGACAAGCCTGGCGCCCTGGTCGTCAACAACGCCCGGGCCACGGTCTGGGGCAGGGGCCTGCCCGACGCCGGGGGGCTCCCGTCAGGTGCCGCCTTCGCGGCCCTCACCCTCGGGTTCCTGGCCGACGGCGAGCAGCAGCTGTACCGCGCCGGCCGCTGGTTCCGGCTCAGCGGACCCCGCGGGCACGTCCTGGCCAGGACCGGCTCCGGTCTCTGACCCGGAGGCCTGCTCAGGCCTCGGAGGGGCTGTTCACCATGGACAGGGCTGCCCGGTCCATGTAGTCCCAGAGGGTCCCTTCGTACAGCGGCGGGAGCGCAAGGGCATCCACCGCGTCACGCATGTGGTGCAGCCAGCGATCCTTGGCCTCGGGCGTGACCCGGAAGGGCACGTGGCGCATCCGCAGCCGGGGGTGCCCGCGCTCCTCGCCGTACGTCGTGGGGCCGCCCCAGTACTGCTCCAGGAACATCAGGAAGCGGCGCTTGGCCGGCGCGAGGTCCTCTTCCGGGTACATGGCCCGCAGCAGCGGATCCGCCGCGACGCCGTCGTAGAACACGTCGACGAGCTTCACGAACGTCTCGTGGCCGCCGACGGCGTCGTAGAAATTGTCCGTGTAGCCGGGCTGGCTGAACGGATCGTTCTGCATCAGTTGCCTGGGCTGCCGGGGTTCGCCGGCGCTGGGGGTCGTCATGGCTATTCTCCGGCCTGTTGCTGGGTGGCGGTTCCGGCGTCGGTGGTGGCCGCCGGTTCGTCCGTGGGAGGGATGTAGGTGCCTTGGGAACGGTTGCCGACGCGCAGGATTTCCCCGTTGCGCAGGTACCAGACCGTGCCGTCCTCGGCCCTGACCCGGGTGATGCGCAGGCCCATGGCCTCGACCGTGCCCACGACTTCGGACGTTTCGATGACGTCGCCGATCCCGTACTGGTCCTCGATGGTGATGAAGATGCCGGCCAGGAAGTCCCGGATGAGCTGCTGGGCGCCGAAGCCGATCGCCACACCGAGGATTCCCACGCTGGTCAGCAGCGGCGCGATGTCCACATTCAGGTTCTTGAACACGTAGATGATGGTGATGACGGCGATCAGGACGCCGACGATGCTGCTGAGCAGCGAACCGATCGTGTGGGCCCGCTGGACCCGGCGTTCGTGGTCCAGGGCGCGGAGGGCAGGCGCCGCCCAGCGGAAGTGCGGCTTCTTGAAGAACTTGGTGCCCGCGGCGACCCGTTTCGTGATCCCGGCGATCAGGAAGGAGGCCACGAGCCAGATGCCAACGCCGACCCCGATGCTGATCAGGAGTCCGGGCACATTGATCACCGAGATGTCCGGCGGCGTGATGGGCGTGATCGGGGTGGTCGAAAACGGGCTGTACATCGGCGGGGGTGCTCCTCACTGCTGCGCTGGCTGCCGGCCGGCAGGGGTGGAACGGGAGGTGGGGCGGGCGGCCGGACCGCTGGCCGGCATTCGCCGGGCGCATGGGACTCATAAGACTCTTGATCTTCCACATTAGCGCCGTCGCGGGCCCCGTGCGCACCCGGGCCCCGCGACGGCCCCGCAGGGCACCGCGCCGGCAAAGGGTTCAGCCGGCCTGGGGCCCCACCGCGGCGGCCGGCTCGTGCAGGACCGGGAAGTTGACGCTCCGGGCGATGAAGCAGACCTTGTTCGCCTCGGCGTGCAGCTCCGCCAGCAGTCCCGCGGCGACCGGACCCGCGGTGGTCACCAGGGGCTTGAGCGTGACCGACTCGAACTGGCCGCTGCCGTCCCGGTTGGTCCGCATCAGCCCGGCGGCCTGGTCCTCGTACGCCGTCACCACCACCCCGTGCTGCACGGCCACGTGCAGGAAGGACAGCATGTGGCACTGGGACAGCGCGGCCAGCAGCAGCTGCTCGGGGTTGTAGCGGTGCCGGTCGCCGTGGAAGGTGGGGTCGGCGGAACCTTTGAGGACCGGCAGGCCGGGGATCTCGACGTCGTGGTCCCGCGAATAGCCGCGGTACGTGGCCGTTCCCTCGCCCAGGTTCCCGGTCCACCGGACCGTCAGCGCGTAGCGGTGCTCGTCCAGGTTCATGACGCTCCGGCGTCGGCCTGGCGGGCCCGCAGGGCGCGGGCCACGCCGTCGCGGTTCTCCAGCATCATGCGCCGCAGGGCCGTGCTGTCCTCCGGCAGTGCGGCCAGGAACGCGTCGGTGCGGTCCACCGTCTCCTGCGTGGTCAGCTGGGCCGGGTAGAGTCCGACGATGATCTGCTGCGCCAGGGCGTGGGTGCGGTCGGCCATGATGCCGGGGACGGCGTCGAAGTACTTTCCGGAGTACGGTTCCAGCAGGGCGGTGTCCAGGACCCGGGTGAAGCCGTTCACCGCGGAGCCCTGCAGGGCGTTGGAGAGGTCGCCCTTGACCACGATCGATTCCCACGCCGCGGCCTTCGCCCCGGGGGTGGGGATGGCGGCCGTGGCGAGGGCCGCCGCGTTCTGCCCGCTGGCGGTGTTGTCCTGCTCCAGCTCGGCGTCGATCTGTTCCTGTCCCGCCCTGCCGCCGGTGACGAGGGAAGCGAGCAGTTCCCAGCGCAGGTCCTGGTCCACGGCCAGGCCGTCCAGCACCAGGGAACCGTCCAGCAGCCCGGCGATGGTGTCCAGCTGCCCGGCGCTGCGTGCCAGCAGCGCATGGGACATCACGAACTGCAGTTGCGCGTCGGAGCCTGCCGGAACACCGGAGGCAAGCTCCCAGAGCCGGTCGGCCGCGGCCACGATGGTGGCTTCCTTGTGTTCCTCGGCGACGTAGAAGTTCAGCGTCGTGGCCAGCTGGCGCAGCTGGACCAGGATCACGGAGGAATCGGACTCCTCGGCGATGTTGGCCAGGATCAGGTCGACATAGCCGCGGGCCGGGCTTTCGCCGTCGCGCGCCGCGTCCCAGGCCGAACCCCAGACCAGGGTCCGGGGGAGGCTCCGGGCGAAGTCCTTCAGGTGGGCCGTGGCCGTGGCGAGGGACGCCGGGTCGAGGCGGACCTTGGCATAGGCGAGGTCGTCGTCGTTGAGCAGAACCAGGTCCGGCCGCGGCCGCCCGGCCAGCGCCGGGACCAGCGTGCGCTCGCCGTCGACGTCGAGCTCCTCACGGTGGACACGCTCCAGCTTCCCGGCGCCGTTGAGGTTGTAGAAGCCGACGGCGAGCCGGTGCGGACGGATGGTGGGCTGGCCCTCGGTGGCCGACTGCAGGATCGCGAAGGAGCTGATCACGCCGTCCGCACTGACGGAGAGCTCCGGCTGGAGGGTGTTGACGCCGGCGGTTTCCAGCCAGAGCCGGCCCCACTTGTCCAGGTCCCGGCCGCTGGCCTTCTCCAGCTCGGCCATCAGATCGCTGAGCTCGGTGTTCTGCCAGGCATGCTTGCGGAAGTACTCGCGGACGCCGGCGATGAACTCGTCTGGCCCCACCCAGGCCACCAGCTGGCGCAGCACCGAGGCGCCCTTGGCGTAGGTGATGCCGTCGAAGTTGACCTCAACGTCCTGCAGGTTGTTGATTTCGGCGAAGATCGGGTGCGTGGTGGGCAGCTGGTCCTGACGGTAGGCCCAGGACTTCTCCACCGAGGCGAAGGTGGTCCACGCGTGGTCGAACCTGGTGTTCTCCACGGCGGCGAGGTGGGACATGTACTCGGCGAAGGATTCGTTGAGCCACAGGTCGTTCCACCAGCGCATCGTGACAAGGTCCCCGAACCACATGTGCGCGAGCTCGTGCAGCACGGTGATGGCCCGGCGCTCCACCTGGGCGTCCGTGACCTTGCCCCGGAAGACGTAGCCTTCCATGATGGTGACGGCCCCGGCGTTCTCCATGGCCCCGGCGTTGAACTCCGGCACGAAGAGCTGGTCGTACTTTTCGAACGGGTACGGGCAGCCGAACTGCGCCTCGTAGAACTCGAAGCCCTGGCGGGTCAGCTCGAAGATGTTTTCCGCATCCAGGTACTGCATGAGGGACTTGCGGGCAAAGACGCCCAGCGGGGTCACCGTGCCCGTCGCGGAGGTCACCTCGCTGCGGACGCACTGGTACGGGCCGGCGATCAGGGCGGTGACGTAGGAGGAAATCCGGGGGGTCGGGGGGAACTCCCAGACGGAGCGGGCGGCGCCGTCCGTGCCGGGAAGGGTCCCGACCGGTACCGGGGTGGGGGAGGTGGACACCACGTCCCAGTGCGAGGGCGCCGTGACGGTGAAGCTGAAGCTGGCCTTGAGGTCGGGCTGTTCGAAGACGGCGAACACCCGGCGGGAATCCGGGACCTCGAACTGGGTGTACAGGTAGACCTCGTTGTCCACCGGATCCACGAAGCGGTGCAGGCCCTCGCCGGTGTTCATGTAGGGGGCCTCGGCCACGACCAGCAGCTCGTTGTCCGCCGCGAGTCCCGGCAGCTGGATACGGATGCCGTCGGAGACCTCCGCCGGATCAAGCTCGCGGCCGTTCAGGGTCACGCTCCGCACCGCATGCGTGACCGCGTCGATGAACGTCGAGGACCCCGGCTTCGCCGTGAACTTCACGGCCGTGGTGGAGCCGAAGACCTTCTCCCCCCGGGTCAGGTCCAGGCTGACTTCATAGGACTCGACGGCGATCACGGCGGCGCGCTCGCGTGCTTCGGCGCGTGTCAGGTTCATACCGGGCAAGTGGTGCCTCCAGAAGGGCTAGAAACAGTGAAGTCGATACTTTGAAATTATTCTTTCACGACCCCGGCCGGTGGCAAGTCGCGTGGGTCACAGAACCGGCATCACGGCGGGCGCGCCGCGGTAGCGTTGGTGTTATGGGACACTTCCGGGATTCTGTGGACGTGCGGGCCCTGCGCTTTGCGGTGGGGTTCCCCGTGGTGCTGGCCGCCGCTTTCCTTGTCTGTGCCTTCCTGGTCCGTTCCGATTTGCCGGAGCCGCTGGCCGTCCGCTGGACCGAGGCCGGGGCGGCGGATTTTGCGCCGTTCGGAGCCGTCGCGGGGACCGGTGCGGCGCTGATCGTGCTGATCGGCTGGGCCGTGCTGCTGCAGGCGGCACCGCTGTCCCGCCCGGCGGTGATGCGCCGCCTCATGATGGGGGCCGGCCTGGCCCTGAGCCTCTTTGTCGCGACCGTGCTCGCCGCCGTGCTGGTGGGCCAGCTGGGCCTGGCCAACGCGCGGGACTCCCGGGTGGACGTGTCCGTCCTGGCCCTGGGCAGCGGGGCAGCCCTGGGCCTCGGGGTGGTCATGGGGTTCGTGTTCAAGGCCGACGAACGCTGGTCGGTCGATGATGACCAGGCCATGCGGGAGGCCCTGGCACGCGAACTGGATCCGGATCTGGCCCGGGACTCGGTCCGGGTGTGGGTGCACGCCCGCAGTTCGGTCTTCGTCATGATCGGGATTGCGACGCTGCTGCCGGCCGCGCTGCTGGCCATCGCGGTGCCGTGGCTTGCGGCCCTCCTGGTGGCTGTCGCGGTGCTGGGCGCGGCCCTCCTGGTCGCCCGTATCCGGGTTGACCGGAGCGGGTTCCGGGTGTTCGCCGCGGGCTTCGTGCGGGTCATGGACGTCCCCGCGGCGGCGATCGAGGCCGCGACGCCGAAGGAGGTCAAGGCCGCCGATTACGGCGGCTGGGGCTACCGGAGCCGCGGCACCGCCACGGCCCTGCTGGTCAGCAGCGGCCCGGCCGTCGTCGTCGATTCATCCGACGGGCGGCAGCTGACGGTGAGCGGCGGAAGCATCGCCTCGGCGGACAATATCGCGCAGGTCCTGTCCCGGGTGGCGGCACGCGCCCGCCGGAACGGCGAAGCCGCGGACCTGTGAGCCGCGGCGGCCGCCACCCGGCGCCCTAGTAGGCTTGGAACAGCCCCCAACCGCAGCCCGGCAGCCCCGATCCCCGAACTGCCGGCGCCCGACTGAACGGATCCGCCGTGACTACTTCCCCTGACTTCCCGCGCGTGCACATCGCCACCGACCACGCCGGCATGGAGCTCAGCGCCCACCTCGTCAGCTACCTCGGCGCCAAGGGCTACGAAATGATCGACCACGGGCCCCAGACCTACGACGCGCAGGACGACTACCCGTCCTTCTGCATCAACGCCGCCCGCGCCGTCGTGGCGGACCAGGAAGCCGGCACCCGCGCCCTGGGGATCGTGCTGGGCGGCTCCGGCAACGGCGAGCAGATCGCGGCCAACAAGGTCAAGGGCGTCCGCGCGGCGCTGGCCTGGAACCTGTCCACCGCCCAGCTGGCCCGGGAGCACAACGACGCCAACGTCGTCGCCGTCGGCGGCCGCCAGCACAGCGTCGAGGAGGCCACCGCCATCATCGAGGCCTTCCTCGCCGAGCCCTTCAGCAACGATGAGCGCCACGTCCGCCGGATCGGCAAGATCGCCGCATACGAGCGCACCGGCGAGGTCGTTCAGTAGTGCCCGAGGGGCACTCGGTCCACCGGCTGGCCCGCCAGTTCGGGGACGTCTTCACGGGGGAGCGGCTCGCGGTCTCCAGCCCGCAGGGCAGGTTTAGCCAGGGCGCGGCGCTGCTGGACGGCCACACCCTCACCGGCTCCGCCGCGCAGGGAAAGCACCTGTTCCTGGACTTCGAGCACGGTCTGGTGCTCCATGTCCACCTGGGCCTCTACGGCGCCTGGGACTTCGGCGGCGACGCCACCTTCCGTGGCGCCTCCAGCATCGGGGCGCCGCGCAAGGTGGGGGAGCGGGAGGTCTACGACGAGCCTGTCGATGACGAGCGCGGGGCCGCCGCCGGGGCGGATCCCTACGCGGGGCCGCCAGCGCCCGTCGGCGCCGTCCGGGTGCGGCTCGCCGGCGCCCACGGCTGGGCCGACCTCCGCGGGGCCACCACGTGCGAAGCGATCACCCGGGCGGAAGCGGAAGCCGTCAGGGCCAGGCTCGGCCCGGATCCGCTGCGCAACCTTCCCGGCGACCGGGACAGCTTCGTCGCCGGGATGCTGGCCAGGCGCACGCCCCTCGCCGCGCTGCTGATGGACCAGAAGCTGATCGCCGGCGTCGGAAATGTGTACCGCGCCGAACTGCTGTTCCGGCAGCGCCTGGACCCCTGGCTTCCCGGAACGGCGCTGCCCGCGGACGCGGCGCGCCGGCTCTGGGATGACACCGTGGCGGTGATGTCCGACGGCGTCCGCGACGGCCGGATCATCACCACGCCTCCGCGCTACTGGGGCAACGCCGACGGCGGGCCCGACGCCGGGCTGCCGGCGGCCGACGAGGCCCACTTCGTGTACCGGCGGCAGGGCCTCGACTGCCGGGACTGCGGATCGGCGGTGGCGCTGGCGGAGCTGGGCGCGCGGAAGCTCTACTGGTGCCCGGGCTGCCAGCAGGCATGAAAAAAGCCCCTCCGGAGAGGGGCTTTTTTCGTATTCTTGTCCTGGAGGGGACGACGGGAATCGAACCCGCATCATCAGTTTGGAAGACTGAGGCTTTACCACTAAGCTACGTCCCCGGGAATTCACTTCGGCTGCCTGTTTTGTGGACCAGGTTTTGTGGACCAGGCCGATCCGGGAAACTTCCGGGCGGCTTTGTGAAGCCGGATACAACTAAACCCAATGCAGGGCCCCGGTGTCAAATGTGCAAATCGGCGCGGTATGACCGTAGACTGTTCTGTGCACTTACGGGGTGTAGCTCAGCTTGGCTAGAGCGCCTGCTTTGGGAGCAGGAAGTCGCAGGTTCAAATCCTGTCACCCCGACTCTGCGCATATGGCCAGAACGTGGCAATGCAGAGCCCCATCCCCCCAAACCAGGAGTACTTAGACTGTGAAGAGCGCTGTCGAGAACCTCACCCCCACGCGGGTCAAGCTCAATGTTGAGGTCCCCTTTGAGGAATTGAAGCCCAGCATCGCAGAGGCATACAAGACTGTTGCTTCGCAGATCCAGGTCCCCGGTTTCCGCAAGGGCAAGGTCCCCTCCAAGCTCATTGACCAGCGCGTCGGCCGCGGCTACGTCCTGGAGACGGCCATCAACGAAGGCCTCAACGGCTGGTACCAGGCCGCTGTCCAGGAGACCGGCATCCGCCCGCTGAGCCGTCCCGAGGTCGAAATCACCGAGGTTCCGGACCCGTCCGCCACCGAAGGTGAACTCAAGTTCCACGCCGAGGTTGACGTCCGCCCCGAGATCGAGCTGCCGGACTACGCCGGCATCAAGGTCGAGGTCGCCGCGGCCGAATCCGCCGACGCCGACGTCGACAAGGCCCTGGACGAACTCCGCGGCCGCTTCGGCACGCTGAAGTCCCTGGACCGTCCCGCCGCCGACGGCGACTTCCTGACCATCGACATCGCTGCGTCCGTTGACGGCACCGAGGTTGATTCCGCGTCGGGCCTGTCCTACCAGGTCGGCGCCGGCACCATGCTCGAAGGCCTCGACGAAGCCGTCACCGGCCTCAGCGTGGACGAGGACGCCATCTTCGACACCACCCTCGTGGGCGGCGAGCACGCCGGCGAAGCCGCCCAGGTCAAGGTAGTGGTCAAGTCCGTCAAGGAACGCGAACTTCCCGAAGCCAACGATGACTTCGCCCAGCTGGCCTCCGAGTTCGACACCCTGGCTGAACTCCGCGAGGACCTCGCCAAGCAGGCCGTCGAGTCCAAGGTCGTCGAACAGGGCGTTGAGGCCCGCGACAAGGTCCTCGACAAGCTCGTCGAGCTCATCGAGGTTCCCGTCCCGGAATCCGTCGTCGAAGAGCAGCTTGAGCAGCACTTCAGCGCCGAGAACTCCCACGGTGAGGGCGAGCACGACACCGAAGAGCACCGCGCCGAGGTCAAGGCCAACACCGCGCGTGCCTTCCAGAACGAGGTCATCCTCGACGCCATCGCGGACAAGGAAGACGTCAGCGTCAGCCAGAACGAGCTGATCGACTACATCGTCACGAGCGCCAGCCAGTACGGCATGGATCCGAACCAGTTCGCGCAGATCATCGATCAGAGCGGCCAGGTCCCCATGATGGTTTCCGAGGTGCGCCGCCGCAAGGCACTCGCCGTCGTCCTGGGCCAGGCCGACGTGACCGACTCGGAGGGCAACAAGGTTGACCTCAGCGACTTCGTCCGCCCGGGCGGCGAAGAAACAGCCGTCGAGGCAACCGCCGAACAGGCAGACACTGTGGCAGACGCCGAAGACGCATCCGAAGCCGCCACCGACGCCACGCCGAGCGATGACCCGGCAGCAGTGAAGTTCTAGCACTCCCTGCCTCCGGCAGACCCGCGCAGCCCCTGGATCACCGATCCGGGGGCTGCGCCTTTTAAGCCGTCGAGCCGCCCGCGGGGCAGCCCGCCATTCCGCCCGCGGGAAGGGCCCCGGCAGACGCCCGGCAATCGTGCGCCGTCAGCGAACAGCCCCACGCCCGAGCACAAAGCGGACGGGAAAACCGTTAGTGTCCAAGTAGGAAAGTTCAGTGATGTCGTCAAGTGACGTCACCGTCGCCAGTGAGAGGTAAGTACATATGTCACAGCAAGCAGGGGCACCGCGGATGGCCACCGTCGATCCGGCCGCCCAGGACAACTACATTTACAACCGCCTGCTGAAAGAGCGCATCATCTGGCTCGGCTCCGAGGTCCGCGACGAGAATGCCAACGCGATCTGCTCCCAGCTGCTGCTGCTTTCGGCAGAGAACCCCGAAAAGGACATCTACCTCTACATCAACTCACCGGGCGGCTCCGTCACCGCCGGCATGGCGATCTATGACACCATGCAGTTCATCCCGAACGACGTCGTCACCGTGGCCACCGGCCTCGCCGCCTCCATGGGCCAGTTCCTGCTCTCCTCCGGCACCAAGGGCAAGCGCTACGCCACCCCCAACGCCCGGATCCTGATGCACCAGCCTTCCGGCGGCATCGGCGGAACGGCCTCGGACATCAAGATCCAGGCCGAGCTGATCCTGCACATGAAGAAGGTCATGGCCGATCTGACCGCCGACCAGACCGGGCAGACGGTGGAAACCATCCTCAAGGACAACGACCGTGACAAGTGGTTCACGGCGGTCGAAGCCCTCGACTACGGCTTCTTCGACAAGATCGCGGCGCACGCGGGCTCCGTGGCAGGCGGCGGCGGGACCAACGCCAACGGCGGCAACGGCACCGGCAGCAGCACCGGCGCTGCCGGCAGCGCTGCCTCCGAGAACTGACCGGTACGTAGACAGAGATGAATTCAGGAGCAATGGACATGAACTACAATTTCGGATCGACTGCCGGCAACCTGCCGAGCAGCCGCTACGTGCTGCCGCAGTTCGAAGAGCGTACCCCGTACGGCTTCAAGCGCCAGGACCCCTACACCAAGCTGTTCGAGGACCGCATCATCTTCCTGGGCGTCCAGGTTGACGATGCCTCCGCCGACGACGTGATGGCGCAGTTGCTGGTGCTCGAGTCCACCGACCCGGACCGCGACATCACGCTGTACATCAACTCCCCGGGCGGCTCCTTCACCGCCATGACCGCGATCTACGACACCATGACGTACATCCGGCCGGAAATCCAGACAGTCTGCCTGGGCCAGGCGGCCAGCGCCGCCGCCGTGCTCCTCGCGGCCGGCACGCCGGGCAAGCGCCTGGCGCTGCCCAACGCCCGCGTCCTGATCCACCAGCCCTCGCTGTCCGGCGGACAGGGCGGGCAGGCCTCCGACCTGGAGATCCAGGCGGCCGAGGTCATGCGGATGCGGGCCTGGCTTGAAGACACGCTGGCCAAGCACTCGGGCCGCACGCCGGAGCAGGTCAACAACGACATCGAGCGTGACAAGATCCTCACCGCGGCCGAGGCCATGGATTACGGCCTGATCGACCAGGTCCTTGACTCCCGCAAGATCAAGCCCCAGGCTCTCACCACCAGGTAAGAAGAAAGTCCACGACGCCGGTGCGGCTCACCCAAATGGCCGCACCGGCGTCCGCTTTCCACCCAACAGGGGGAAAGTGACCTAGAGTGGAACATGTCACGGCCGTCGCCTCCTGGGGTCGTCCGTGATTCCAGTAATGGTGCAAGGCTGCTTACCGTTCGAAACAGGCAGCAGCAAGATACTAAAGGGGTTCACACATGGCTCGGATTGGCGAGAGCACGGATCTGCTGAAGTGTTCTTTCTGCGGAAAGAGCCAGAAGCAGGTACGGAAACTCATTGCCGGGCCCGGCGTCTACATCTGCGACGAGTGCATTGAACTCTGCAACGAGATCATTGAAGAAGAACTCGCCGAAGTAGCCGACCTGGGCAGTTTCGAACTGCCCAAGCCCCGCGAGATCTTCGATTTCCTGCAGGAATACGTGATCGGCCAGGAGCCCGCCAAGCGGTCGCTCGCCGTCGCGGTCTACAACCATTACAAGCGCATCCAGTCCGGACACGCCCCCAAGAGCAGCAACCTCGCCGACGGCGTCCACCACGACGACGTCGAGATCGCCAAGTCCAACATCCTCCTGATCGGCCCCACCGGCTGCGGCAAGACCTACCTGGCGCAGACCCTGGCCCGGCGCCTGAACGTCCCGTTCGCTGTCGCCGACGCCACGGCCCTGACCGAAGCCGGCTACGTGGGCGAGGACGTCGAGAACATCCTGCTGAAGCTCATCCAGGCCGCCGACTATGACGTCAAGAAGGCCGAACAGGGCATCATCTACATCGACGAGATCGACAAGATCTCGCGCAAGAGCGAGAACCCCTCCATCACCCGGGACGTCTCCGGCGAGGGCGTGCAGCAGGCGCTGCTGAAGATCCTCGAAGGCACCGTCGCCTCGGTTCCGCCGCAGGGCGGACGCAAGCATCCGCACCAGGAATTCATCCAGATCGACACCACCAACGTGCTGTTCATCGTGGCCGGCGCCTTCGCCGGCCTTGAAGAGATCATCGGTTCCCGCTCCGGGCGCAAGGGCATCGGCTTCGGCGCCCCGCTCAACGAGGTCAAGAACACCACGGATTCCTACGGCGAGGTCATGCCCGAGGACCTGCTGAAGTTCGGGCTCATCCCCGAGTTCATCGGCCGGCTGCCGGTCATCACCACGGTCTCGAACCTGGACCGCGCGGCGCTGATCCAGATCCTGTCCACGCCCAAGAACGCCCTCGTCAAGCAGTACCAGAAGATGTTCCAGCTCGACGGCGTCGAACTGGTCTTCGACGAGGAGGCCCTGAACACCATCGCCGACCAGGCCCTCGAGCGCGGCACCGGAGCCCGCGGCCTGCGCGCCATCATGGAGGAAGTCCTGCTTCCGGTGATGTTCGACCTCCCGAGCCGCGATGACGTCGCCACCGTCGTGATCACCGAAGCCGTCGTGGCCAAGAAGGCCGCTGCCACCCTGATCGCGCACGACGTCAAGCGGCGCAAGTCGGCCTGAACCGGAATAAATCCGGGACGCGGGTCGCTGTCAAGAGTTGATGCGCCCGTGCGTTTGATGTGGCCCCGCGTTTGATGTGGCGCTGCATCCGATGGACCGCGGCGCAATTTCCCCGCTGACTTACCCAAGGAGAACACCTGTGCCTGAAACCGTTTCCAACAAGGCCGACTTCTGGTTTGACCCGATGTGCCCCTTCGCATGGGTCACCTCCCGCTGGATCGGCGAAGTGGAGGCTGTCCGGGACATCACCACCGAGTGGCACGTCATGAGCCTCGCCGTGCTGAACGAGGGACGCGACGAACTTCCCGCGCAGTACAAGGAGTTCATGCTCAAGGCGTGGGCCCCGGTGCGGGTCATCACCGCCGCGGCCGAACAGCACGGCACCGAGTACATCAAGGCCCTCTATGACGCCATGGGCACCAAGATCCACAACGAGGGCAACGGCGACATCGACGAGGTCATCGCCAAGTCCCTGGCCGAAGTCGGACTGCCGCCGGTGCTCGCCGCAGCAGGCAAGAGCGATGACGTCGATGCCCGGCTGCGCACCAGCCACGAAGCCGGCATCTCCCTCGTCGGCCAGGACGTGGGCACGCCCGTCGTCGCCTTCAACGGCACCGCCTTCTTCGGCCCCGTCCTGACCCGCATCCCCCGCGGCGAGGACGCCGGGCGGCTCTGGGACGCCACCGTGACGCTGGCCTCCTTCCCGTACTTCTATGAAATCAAGCGCAGCCGGACCGAAAGCCCGTCCTTCAACTAGCCACGGAGAATTACGCCGCTGTAGTTCTCCCCCAGCTCTTGTGCATCCCCCGGCAGGGGAGAACAATTGAATTTACCCACTTCGAGAGAAGCGGGACGCAGGAACCAAAGATTCAGTGACACTCATCCGACGCAGCCTTCGGCAAAGTCAGATGATGGCTACCGGTGACGAGGTAGGAAGACCTGAAAATCCGAGGATCCCGCCAGATTATCTAAGACGTCACGTGATAACCGAAAGTCGAAGCCCCACCGACGGCAAAACGCTGATGGGGCTTCCCCTTTGCCCGAAACAGCTTGCACGGGAACAGCCTGTCCGAGAACTTCCGGCAGGAGAGGGCTGGCCCACGGAGCATTATTCCGTCAGGGTATAGCCATGAGCAGCGAACCCATTGCGGCCTATGCCCTCCTGTCAGACTGCCGCTCCGCCGCACTGGTCAGTGCCGCCGGCTCCGTGGACTGGTTGTGTTTCCCGCGCTTTGACAGCCCCTCCGTATTCGGACGCCTGTTGGGCCAGGACGCGGGGTTCTGGTCCATCCGTCCCGCCGGAGAATACACCTCAACCCGGCGCTACCTCGGACCCACGATGGTTCTGGAAACCACCCACAGGGCCCCCGAAGGGTGTGTGACCGTCACGGACGCCCTGGTCCTCGGTGACGGCAGGAGGGGCCATGACCTCGGCGCGGATTCCCCCGGCACCTTGCTCCGCCAGCTGTCCTGTACCGAGGGACCGGTCGAGGTCGACATCGTCTTCAGCCCCCGCCCGGAATACGGGCTGGCCCGGCCGCTGCTGAGCGCGGTGGACGGCGGTATCGTGGTCCGGGCGGGGGCCGTGATGCTGTCATTCTCGACTGCGGCAGCCTTCCAGCTCGGCGCGGACACGGCGCAGGCCCGGGTGACCCTCCAGACCGGAGACGTCCTCGGCTTCGCTGTCCACTTCCAGGCCAGCGGAAGCGGGGAACCGGTCTTCTGGGGCCAGGCGGAGATCGCGCGCCGGCTTGAGGACACAGTGCAGGGCTGGACCAGTTGGTCGGTGATGCACCAGACCTACAACGGCCCGTGGCAGGAGCTCGTCGCCGGCAGCGGACGGATCCTGCAGGCCCTCACGTACTACCCGTCCGGGGCCATCGTGGCCGCCCCGACGACGTCCCTGCCGGAAGTGGCCGGCGGCACGCGCAACTGGGACTACCGGTACAGCTGGATCCGGGATGCGAGCATGACCCTGCAGGCCCTCTGGGTGGCGGCCTGTCCGGATGAAGCGGGAAATTTCTTCCAGTTCCTTGCGACTGCAGCCGCAAGCCAGCTGGCCGCGGGCGAGGAACTGCAGATCATGTTCGGCATCGGCGGGGAACGCGAGCTGCCCGAACGCGAACTTGCCCACCTGCCGGGCTGGCGTGCCAGCTCCCCGGTCCGGGTCGGCAACGGTGCCTGGGACCAGCGGCAGCTCGACGTCTACGGCGAACTGCTCGACGCCGCCGCCACGCTGCCGGAGTATCTCGCGGAGCTGGCACCGGCAACGAGAAGGTTCCTCGCCGACGCAGCGGACGCCGCGGCCTCCCGCTGGCGCTCCGCAGATCACGGCATCTGGGAGGTCCGCGGGGAGCCGCGCCACTTCCTCTACTCCAAGCTCATGTGCTGGGTCGCCGTCGACCGGGCCATCACCCTTGCCGAGCTCCTGCAGGCGCCCGAGCGGGTCCGTCGCTGGGAAGAGGTGCGGGACCAGATTGCCGCGTCCATCCGGACCTACGGCTGGAGCGAAGCGGCGAATGCCTATACCCAGGCGTACGGTTCCGAGGACCTCGACGCTTCGGCGCTGATGCTCGCCATCGTGGGCTTCCTCCCGGCGGACGATCCCGGTATCCTCGCCACGATCGAGGCCATCGAGGAGCGTCTCACGGACTCACGCGGCCTCGTGTACCGCTACCTCGCCGACGACGGTCTTCCGGGGGAGGAGGGCACTTTCCTGCTGTGCACCTTCTGGCTGGCCCAGGCCCTGGCCTTGGCCGGACGCACACAGCGCGCCCGGGCAGTCTTCGAGCGGGCAGCCGGGTTTGCCACCGACCTGGGCCTGATGGCCGAGGAAGTCGCCCCGGACAGCAGCGAGCTCCTGGGGAACTTCCCGCAGGCGTTCAGCCACATCGGCCTCGTCAACGCCGCCTGGGCCATCCACACCGCCGAGGAGCGGATGGCCCGCCGCAGCTAGGCCTGCGCAGGCTCCTCGGGGGCCGCCAGGACGACGTCGCTCACGGTCAGTTCGCCGTCCCCGGCCACCAGCTCCAGTTCACGGGCGTTGGCCGCGGCCTTGAGGTCGGCCAGGCCGGCCTTCAGCTGCGTGGTGAGGGACTCCGTGGCCGTGATGGTCGCGGAGAGGACCTCGGTGCGCTGCTTGACCTTGGCCTCGGACTTGGCCTTGCGGATGCCGCTCAGCGCGGTCCCGACGGTCGCCAGCAAGGTGGTGTCGCCGTCGATCTCCACCGCGGAGGGCCACTGCGCGCGGTGCACGGAACCCGTGCGCCACCAGCTCCAGACCTCCTCCGTGGCGAAGGGCAGGAACGGGGCGAACAGCCGCAGTAGCGTGTCCAGGCTCGTCGCCAGCGCCGCCAGCACGGAGGCCTGCTGGGCGTCTCCGGCGGCACCGTAGGCGCGGTCCTTGATGAGCTCCACGTAATCGTCGGTGAAATGCCAGAAGAAGCTCTCGGTGATCTGCAGGGCCCGGGCGTAGTCGTAGTTGTCGAACGCCTTGGTGGCCTGCCGCACCACGTCGGAGAGCTGGGCCAGCACGGCCCGGTCCAGGGGGTTGGTCAGCACCGAAAGGTCCCCGGAAACCACCGAGTCCTCGGTGGCGCCCAGGTTCAGCACGAACTTGGAGGCGTTGAGCAGCTTGATGGCCAGCCGGCGGCCGATCTTCATCTGCGCGATCTCGTAGGCCGTGTCGGCGCCGAGCTTCGCGGACGTGGCCCAGTACCGGACCGCGTCAGAGCCGTACTCTTCAAGCACGTCGGTGGGGACCACCACGTTGCCCTTGGACTTGGACATCTTCTTGCGGTCCGGGTCCAGGATCCAGCCGGAGATGGCGGCGTGCTTCCACGGGGCCGTGTCCTGCAGGGCGTCGGCGCGCACGGCCGAGGAGAACAGCCAGGTGCGGATGATGTCGTGGCCCTGGGGGCGCAGGTCGAAGGGGTAGACCTTGGCGAACAGGTCCCCGTCCCGGCTCCACCCGCCCACGATCTGCGGCGTCAGGGATGAGGTCGCCCAGGTGTCCAGGACGTCGGCGTCGCCGGTGAACCCGCCGGGCACGTCGCGCTGGGATTCCTCGTAGCCCGGGGCCGCGTCCGCGGCGGGGTCCACGGGCAGCTGCGCGTCGGAGGGCAGGACCGGAGCGTCGTAGTCCGGGTTGCCGTCGGCGTCCAGCGGGTACCAGACCGGCACCGGAACGCCGAAGAAGCGCTGCCGGGAAACCAGCCAGTCGCCGTTGAGCCCGGAAATCCAGTTCTCGTAGCGCGAGCGCATGAAGGCGGGGTGGAACTCGATCTCGTGGCCGCGCGCGATCAGGCGTTCGCGGCGGTCCGCGTCGCGGCCGCCGTTGCGGATGTACCACTGGCGGGACGTCACCACTTCGAGGGGCTTGTCGCCCTTCTCGAAGAAGTTCACGGGGTGCATGATCTTCTTCGGCTCGCCGTCGAGCAGTCCGGCGGCGGACAGCTGTTCCACCACGGCTTCCTTGGCGCTGAAGACGGTCTTGCCCGCGATCGCGGCGAAGGCGGCGCGGCCTTCGCCGGTGGTGACCCAGTCCGGGGTCTCGCCGATGATGCGCCCGTCGCGGCCCACGATGGCCCGGGTGGGAAGCTGGAGTTCGCGCCACCAGGTGACGTCGGTAAGGTCGCCGAAGGTGCAGACCATGGCGATGCCGGAGCCCTTGTCCGCCTTGGCCAGCGGGTGGGCCCTGACCTCCACCTCGACGCCGAACAGCGGGGAGGTGACCTTCTTGCCGAACAGCGGCTGGTAGCGCTCGTCGTCGGGGTTCGCCACCAGGGCCGCGCAGGCTGCGAGGAGCTCCGGGCGGGTGGTCTCGACGTAGATCTTCTCGCCGTCTTCGGTGAAGAACGGGTAGCGGTAGTACGCGCCGGCGACCTCGCGGTCCTCGAGTTCGGCCTGGGCCACCGCGGTGCGGAAGGTGACGTCCCACAGGGTGGGCGCCTCCGCCATGTAGGCGTCGCCCGCGGCCAGGTTGGCGAGGAAGGCGCGCTGGGACACCTCGCGGGAGACGTCGTCAATGGTGCGGTAGGTCAGCTGCCAGTCCACGGAGAGCCCGAGGGTCTGGAACAGGCTTTCGAAGACCTTTTCGTCCTCCACGGCGAGTTCCTCGCACAGCTCGATGAAGTTCCGGCGCGAGACGACGTCGAAGTCGCGCTGGTTCTTGGCGGGCTCGGCGGGCGGCCGGTAGCCGGCGTCGTAGGCAACGGCGGGGTCGCAGCGCACCCCGTAGTAGTTCTGGACGCGGCGTTCGGTGGGCAGGCCGTTGTCATCCCAGCCCATCGGATAGAACACGTTCTTCCCGATCATGCGCTGGTAGCGCGCCAGGACGTCCGTCTGCGTGAAGGAGAACATGTGGCCGACGTGCAGGGACCCCGACGCGGTGGGCGGGGGAGTGTCGATCGAGTAGACCTGCTCGCGGGTGGTGTCCGGGTTGAACTTGTAGGTCCCTTCGTCAAGCCAGCGCCGCGTGAGGGCGGCCTCGAGCCCCTCCAGGGCGGGCTTGTCCGGAACATTGATGGGGGCGGTGGTGGGCGTGTCTGTACCCTGCGTGTCTTCAGCCATGGGGTAATTGTTTCATGCTCCGCGGCGGCGCCCGGCAGCAGCACGCGTGCTGCTTGATTTCATCCGGCGCAACCGTACCGGGGAGTCGGAGCCGGGACGTTAGGGTGGTGCCATGACTGAGGGAATCCACAACAAGGCAACAGTAGCCAAAGCAGCAGTAGTCACCGGCGCCAGCACCGGGATCGGCGAGGCCACTGTGCGCGCACTTCGGACCGAGGGCTGGACGGTCTTCGCCGTCGCCCGCCGCGCGGACCGGCTCGAGGCGCTCGCGGCGCAGACCGGCGCCGTGGCCGTCCCCGCCGACGTCACCGAGGACGCCGACGTCGCCCGGCTGCTGGACGAGGTCACCCGCGCGGGCGGCATCGACACCCTGATCAACATCGCCGGCGGCGCCCGCGGGGCGGACAAGGTGGGTGACGCCAAGACGGAGGACTGGGAGTGGATGTTCCAGGTCAACGTCCTCGGCACCATGAAGCTCACCCGCGCCTTCCTGCCCATGCTGCGCGCCTGCGGCGAGGGAACCGTCCTGAACCTGACCTCGAGCGCGGGGCTGGCCGCCTACGAGACCGGCGGCGGCTACAACGCGGCGAAGTTCGCCCAGCACGCCGTCACCGGCGCCCTGCGGCTGGAGGAGGCCGAGCACAATGTCCGTGTCATCGAGGTGGCTCCCGGCCTGGTGCAGACCGAGGAGTTCGCGCTCAACCGGCTCGGCAGCGAGGAAGCCGCGGCGAAGGTCTACCAGGGCGTCGAGAAGCCGCTGACCCCCGCCGACGTCGCCGAGGTGGTCCGCTACGCCGTCGCGGCACCGCACCACGTCAACCTGGACCAGATCGTGATCCGGCCGGTGGCGCAGGCCTCCAACTACAAGCTGATCCGCAAGGGCTAGGTCCAGGGCCACCGGGGCACGTGTCCGGGCCGCGGGGAATTCACATGCACCGAGGTCAGGCGAATCCCGCCCGGGATGCCCCGCACCTCGGCTGCGGGCCTGCTCTGGAAGAACCCGCTGCCGGGGACGCGGCCCGGCGTCGTCAGCGGGAAGACCGGGAAAATCCCGTTTCCGACATTCGCCCAGTCGACGTCGGTGCCCGGGTAGGGCAGGAGGCGGGCGATGCCCGCCTGTTCAAGGCGTTCCAGAGTTACCGGGTTGAGTTCCGGCAGCGCCAGAAAGTCGACGTCGTTCGCCGCCACCGCCTCAAGCACAGCGGCCGCATCCACCTCCGAGCTGCCGAGGTTCAGGGACATGACCGTCAGGTGGCGGTCAATCCTCTGCTGGCCATGCGGCGCCCGGCGCGTTGTGGGTCAGGGTGCTGCCGGGACGGCCAGCGTCGCCATGATGGCGGCGTGGTCCGTCCCGGCCACGCGGTGCACCGAATAGGCGGTGGCGCGCACCTGCGGGCTGGTGACCAGGTGGTCGATCACGACTCCGGGCAGCAGCTGCCCGTCCATCGGCCAGGTGGGAACCAGCCGCGACCCGGCGGCCGTTCCCGCGTCCACCATCTGCCGGCCGCCGGGGCCGCCGTGCAGGATCTGGCGGAACTCGGAATGGTCGTAGGTGGCGTTGAAGTCGCCGACCAGCAGCAGGTTCCCCGGACCGGCCGTGAGCGTGCCGATCGCGGCGAGATCACTGCGCCACCGTTCGATCCGGCCGCCAATCGGCGGCTGCGCGTGGACGTTCGTCACGTCCAGAACCGCGGGCTGCCCATCGGACTGCCCATCGGATTGTCCGCCGGCGTCCAGGACAAGGCGGACGGTCGGCACCTGGAACTGGGAATCCGGCAGGGCACCCAACGGCTGCATGGGATGAAGGGAGTAGAACGCGCTGCCGGCGGCACCGTTCACGGGGCGGCTGATCCTGTTCGGCAGCAGACTGTCCAGCCCCTGGGCCGCCAGCCGTTCCTGCAGCGCCGGGGTGTGCTCCTGGATGGTCAGCAGCCCGATGCCGTTGTCCCGTACCAGCCGCACAATTTCGGCCGCATCCGCCCCGCCGAGTTCCGCGTTGATGTCCATTACCTTCAGCTGCACCGTCCGCGCGCCGCCGGCCGGAGTGCCCCGGGGGGTCCCCCCGGCGTTGTCCTGGGACACCAGGTAGTCCTGCGGGAACAGCCAGAACAGCTGCACGGCCAGGAGCCCCGAAGCCACCACGACCAGCCAGGCGCGCCGGCCCAGCAGGGCGAACAGCAGTCCGGCGGCGGCGGGCAGCACCAGCCACGGCGTGAAGGCCAGCCACTGCTCCACCGCCGCGGGCCACTCGCCGGGCACGGCACGGAAGACCGCGAGCGCCGCCAGCGGCAGGGCCGTCAGCAGCGCCAGCGCGCGCCACGCCCGGGCCCCGCGGCGCCGGGGGCCCAGCCTGGCGGGACGGCCGGGATCGGGCAAGCTCATGCGCCTGAGTCTAGGTTGTCCAGTCCCGCAGCACACCCGTTAGACTGGTGGCAACAGCTTTGACCCGGCCATCACCGGTGAGCTTCCGGAAGAACGCCTTCGCCACCAGGCGCGTGGGGGCCAGTAGAACCGGACGGGTAAGCCCGTCACAGCAGTAATGAGCGGCCGACGCCGGTGCTCTGTCCTCTCACAGGGGCCCGGCGACGGTAAGTGAGGTGGTACCGCGGTGCCGGCAACGTTGGACAGCAACAATGGACAACAGCGTACGGGCCGTCCTCGCATCCTGAAATTGTTCACCAGCTCAACCCAGGATGTCGAGATGACTTATTACCCGAAGGCCTCCGCCGCTCCCGTCGGCCCAGGCGCCACCACCTCTGCTTCCAACACGTCTGGTGTGTCGGCCTCCGTGAAGTTCCCGGAGATCGAAGAACGCATCCTCAAGTACTGGGACGAGGACGGCACCTTCCAGGCGAGCATCGACCAGCGCAGCCCCGACCTGCCCGGCGGGACACCCGGCAGCAACGAATTCGTGTTCTACGACGGGCCTCCCTTCGCCAACGGCCTCCCGCACTACGGCCACCTGCTGACCGGCTACGCCAAGGACCTCGTGGGCCGCTACCAGACCCAGCGCGGACACCGGGTGGAGCGCCGCTTCGGCTGGGACACCCACGGGCTGCCCGCCGAACTGGAAGCGATGAAGCAGCTCGGCATGACGGACAAGAAACAGATCGAGGCCATGGGCATCGACAAGTTCAATGACGCCTGCCGCTCCTCGGTGATGAAGTACGCCGGCGAATGGCAGGAATACGTCACCCGCCAGGCCCGCTGGGTGGACTTCGAAAACGACTACAAGACGCTCAACGTCGAATACATGGAATCCGTGCTGTGGGCCTTCAAGCAGCTGCACGAAAAGGGCCTGACGTACAACGGCTACCGCGTGCTGCCCTACTGCTGGAAGGACGAGACGCCGCTGTCCAACCATGAGCTGCGCATGGACGACGACGTCTACAAGAACCGCCAGGACCAGACCGTCACCGTCACGTTCCCCATCACGGCGGGGGAGTCGGAGCTGTCCCGGCAGCTCGCCGGCGTGCAGGCGCTCGCCTGGACCACCACGCCCTGGACGCTGCCCACCAACCTGGCGCTCGCCGTCGGGCCGTCCATCACGTATGCCGTGCTGCCTGCCGGACCCAACGGTGTGAAAGCTGCCGCCGCGGAGGCTCCCGTCACGGGCAGCTTCCTGCTCGCCGCGGACCTGCTGGGCTCCTACGCGAAGGACCTCGGCTACGGCGACGGCGCCGAGGGCGCCGCGGCTGCCGAGGCCGTCGTCGTGTCCACCCACACCGGCGCCGAGCTGGAAGGGCTGGGCTACGAGCCGCTCTGGGACTACCTCGACGACGCCGAGAAGTTCGGCACCGAAAACGCCTGGCGCTTCCTCGTGGCCGAGTACGTCACCACCACCGACGGCACCGGCATCGTCCACCAGGCGCCCGCCTACGGCGAGGATGACCAGAAGGTCTGCGAAGAGGCCGGCATCCCCGTGGTCCTGTCCATGGACGAGGGCGCGAAGTTCCTGCCGATGTTCGGCCACGGCCCGCTCGCCGGGATTGCCGGGCTGCAGGTGTTCGACGCGAACAAGCCGATCACCCAGGTCCTGCGCGCCGGCGGCCGTCTCGTCCGCCAGGCCAGCTACGAGCATAGCTACCCGCACTGCTGGCGCTGCCGGAACCCGCTGATCTACCGCGCGGTGTCCTCCTGGTACGTGGAGGTCACCAAGATCAAGGACCGCATGTCCGAGCTGAACCAGGAGATCAACTGGATCCCGGGCAACGTCAAGGACGGCCAGTTCGGCAAGTGGCTCGCCAACGCCCGCGACTGGTCCATCAGCCGCAACCGCTACTGGGGCAGCCCCATCCCGGTCTGGCAGTCCACCGACCCGGACTACCCGCGCACCGACGTCTACGGCTCCCTCGCCGAGATCGAGGCCGACTTCGGCCGGCTGCCGCTGAACAAGGACGGCCAGGTTGACCTGCACCGGCCCTTCATCGACGAGCTGACCCGGCCCAACCCGGACGACCCCCGCACCCCGGAGGACGGCCAGTCCGTCATGCGCCGCCTCGAGGACGTGCTGGACGTCTGGTTCGACTCCGGCTCCATGCCCTACGGCCAAGTCCACTACCCGTTCGAAAACGAGGCCTGGTTCGACACCCACAACCCGGCGGACTTCATCGTCGAGTACATCGGGCAGACCCGCGGCTGGTTCTACATGCTGCACATCCTGTCCACGGCGCTGTTTGACCGGCCGGCGTTCCGGAACGTCATCAGCCACGGCATCGTGCTGGGCTCGGACGGGCAGAAGATGTCCAAGAGCCTGCGCAACTACCCGGACGTCTCCGAGGTCCTGGACCGCGACGGCTCCGACGCGATGCGCTGGTTCCTGATGTCCAGCCCCATCCTGCGCGGCGGCAACCTCGTGGTCACCGAACAGGGAATCCGCGACGGCGTCCGCCAGGTCATCCTGCCGCTCTGGAACGTGTACAGCTTCTTCACGCTGTACACGAACGCGGCCGGCGCAGTCGGTGGACAAGCGTCCGGGTACGACGCGAAGCTGCGCTACGACGGCTACGCCGACACCCTGGACCAGTACCTCATGGCCAACACCGGCGACCTGGTCCGGAACATGACCGCCCAGCTGGACAGCTACGACATCTCCGGGGCCTGCGACGAACTGCGCGGCTACCTGGACATGCTCACCAACTGGTACGTGCGCCGCAGCCGGCAGCGCTTCTTCGACGAGAACGCGGACGCCTTCGACGCCCTCTACACGGCGCTGGAGACGGTCTGCCGGGTGGCGGCGTCGCTGCTGCCGCTGGTCTCCGAGGAGATCTGGCGCGGGCTCACCGGCGGACGCTCCGTGCACCTGGCCGACTGGCCGGAGGCTGAACTGTTCCCGGCCAATGCCGGGCTCGTCGAGGCGATGGACCGGGTCCAGCAGATCTGCTCCACCGGATCCTCGCTGCGCAAGGCTGCCAACCTCCGCGTGCGGCTGCCGCTGCAGGAACTCACCGTCGTGGCGCCCGGCGCGGACGCGCTGGCCGGGTTCGCCGCCGTCGTCAAGGATGAACTGAACCTGCGTTCGGTCCGCCTGCTCGACGCCGGGAGCGCCACCCCGGAGGAGTTCGGCATCGAACAAAAGCTCGTGGTCAACGCCCGGGCCGCCGGTCCGCGCCTGGGCAAGAACGTCCAGCAGGCCATCAAGGGTTCCAAGTCCGGCGACTGGTCCGTGGACGAGGCCGGCGTGGTGACCGCCGGCGGTCTCGAACTTGAGCCGCAGGAATACACCCTCGAGACCGTCGTGGCGGAAGCCGCCCCGGGAACCGGCGCAAGGGCAGCCGCCGTCCTGCCCGGCGGCGGGTTCGTAGTCCTCAACACCGAGGTCACGCCCGAACTCGAGGCCGAAGGCACGGCACGGGACCTGGTC
This sequence comes from Pseudarthrobacter albicanus, assembly GCF_018224015.1. Lineage (GTDB taxonomy): Bacteria > Actinomycetota > Actinomycetes > Actinomycetales > Micrococcaceae > Arthrobacter > Arthrobacter albicanus. Next base: position 39,930 of record NZ_JAGPOT010000021.1, on the reverse strand, counting down.
CGCGCCATCCAGCAGGCCCGCAAGGACGCCGGACTCAACGTCAGCGACCGGATCCACACCACCGTCACCGCGGCGCCGGACACCATCGGTGCGCTGCTGGCCCACGCCGGGCTCGTGCAGACCGAGACCCTGACCGTCCGGCTGGACACCGTTCCGGCCGACGTCAAGGAACCGCAGATCACGGTCGAAAAAGTTCCGGCCGAACAATCCACCGCCGAAAAAGTAGAGGCCTGAGCCCATGACCGACGAATTCTCTGTAGAAAGCGTCTACGCCGAACTGCTGGGACGCGCCCCGGAAAACAAGATGGAGCCGAGGCTGGCCCCGCTGCGCCGGGCGATGGACATCCTGGGGGAGCCGCAGAAGGCCTACCCGATCATCCACATCACCGGCACCAACGGCAAGACCTCCACGGCCCGGATGATCGAGGCCGGCCTGCGCGCGCACGGGCTCAGCACCGGCCGGTACACGAGCCCGCACCTGTCCAAGGTCACGGAACGGATCAGCATCGACGGCGCCCCCGTATCGGATGCGACCTTCGTCCGGATCTGGGACGAGATCCGCCCGTACCTGGCCATCGTGGACGGCGAGCTCGAGGCCAGGGGCGAACCCCGGCTGACCTACTTCGAGTGCCTGACCATCCTCGGCTTCGCCGTCTTCGCGGACCAGCCGGTCAACGTGGCCGTCATCGAGGTGGGCCTGGGCGGCATCACCGACGCCACCAACGTCGGCGACGGCCAGGTCGCCGTCGTCACCCCGATCTCCCTGGACCACACCGACCTGCTGGGCGACACCACCGGGGACATCGCCCTCGAAAAGGCCGGCATCATCAAGCCCGGCGGCTTCCTGATCAGCGCCGCGCAGCCCGTGGACGCGGCGCAGGTGCTGCTGGAGAAGGCCAAGGAAACGCACGTCCCGTTCCGCTTCGAGGGCGTGGAGTTCGGCGTCGAATCCCGGACCGTCGCCGTCGGCGGCCAGATGGTCACCATCCAGGGCATCGCGGGCCGCTACGAGGGCCTCCTGGTGCCCCTGCACGGGGCGCACCAGGCCGAGAACGCCGCCGTCGCCATAGCGGCCCTGGAGGCCTTCTTCGGCGGCGAGAAGGCGCTCGACGCCGACATCCTGCAGGAGGCCTTCGCCTCCGTCACGTCCCCCGGGCGGCTCGAAGTGGTCCGCACCGCGCCCACCATCATCGTGGACGCGGCCCACAACCCCGAAGGCATCCGGGTCTCGGCCGAGGCCATCCACGAGGCGTTCAGCTTCACCAAACTCGTGGCCGTCGTCGGCGTCCTGCGCGAAAAGGACGCCGAGGAGATCCTCCGCCAGCTCAAGGAATCCCTGGGCGGCCTCGACGCGGACTACTGCTTCACCCAGTCCAATTCCCCCCGGGCGGTGCCGGCCGAGGACCTCGCCGAACTCGCGCTGGACCTGGGCTTCGGCGAGGACAACATCCACGTCGCCGAGAAGCTCGACGACGCCCTGGAATGGGCCGTGGAACGCGCCGAAGCCAACGAGGACCTCGCCGGCGGCGTGCTGGTCACCGGGTCCATCACGCTCGTCGCGGAAGCCCGGATCCTGCTCGGAAAGGCGGATGCCTAAGCGATGGCACGACTGACCAAGGCCCAGCGCGAATGGCGCCCGGGCATGCCCAAGAAGCGCCGCTCCACCAAGGTCATGTTTGCCTCCACGGTCCTGCTGCTGGAAGCCTTCGTGGTGCTGTTCGGCACCCTGGCCGTCTTCGGACTGCGGCGCGGCGAGATTTCACCGGTCCTGATCTTCACGGTCGGGATCGCCCTGTTCCTGGTGCTCGTGTTCACCTGCGCGGTCGTCTCCAGGCCCTGGGGCGTGGGACTGGGCTGGATCCTGCAGCTCGTGCTGATCCTCGCCGGAATCGTCGAGCCCACGATGTATGTGGTGGGAGTGCTCTTCGCGGCGGCCTGGTGGTATGGGATCAGGACCGGCATCCGGATCGACCGCGAGGCGGCTCGGCGCGAACGCGAGCAGGCCGCCTGGGACGCCGCCCATCCGGCGGGCCCGGAACCGGCGCCCGGTGCCGGCGCCCAGACCCCGTAACCGGAACCCGTAGACTTTGACCGAAACCCCACCCCGACACATTGGAGCAACTGTGAGCCTTGAGCGCACCCTCGTCCTGATCAAGCCCGACGGCGTCGCCCGCAACCTGACCGGCGCCATCCTTGGCCGGATCGAAGCCAAGGGCTACGCCCTGGCCGAGCTCAAGAAGGTCGACGCGAGCCGGGAACTGCTGGAGCAGCACTATGAGGAGCACCTCGGCAAGCCGTTCTACGAGCCGCTGGTCGAGTTTATGCTCAGCGGACCCGTCGTCGCGGCCGTCTACGAGGGAGACCGCGTGATCGAGGGCTTCCGCTCGCTCGCCGGCACCACGGACCCGACGACGGCGGCGCCCGGCACCATCCGCGGCGACTTCGGCCGCGACTGGGGCCTGAAGGTCCAGCAGAACCTGGTCCACGGCTCGGACTCGGTGGAATCCGCCGAGCGCGAGATCGGCATCTGGTTCTGACCTGCGTCCCCTTCCAGCGCGAACGGACACTTGAGGCCCCAAATCATGCCGATTTGGGGCCTCAAGTGTCCGTTCGGGCTCCTTGCAGGTGCCGGCTGTCAGTAGCCGGAGGTGCCGGCGAAGACCTGGATGAAGGCGAAGAAGATCGTCGCGATCACGGCAACGTAGAGCAGCGCCGTCAGGATCCAGCCGGAGTCGCCCAGGATCCGGGCCGCGCCGGCCGGCAGCGGGATCACGCCGTGGGACACGTTGCGGATGCTCACCCAGACAAACGTCGGAATCATGACAGCCCAGACAATCATGCAGAACGGGCACAGGATGTGGATGGAGTACAGGGCCTGGGACCAGAGCCACACCACGAAGGCGAATCCCAGGGTCACGCCCGCCTGCAGGCCCAGCCAGTACCAGCGGGCGAACGTGGCGCCGGCGAGGATGCCCATGGCCGTGGTGATGATGACGGCGAACGCGACGATCCCGATGAACATGTTGGGGAAGCCAAACAGCGAGCTCTGCCACGTTTGCATCACCTGGCCGCACGAAATCCACGGGTTCACGTCGCAGACGGTGACGTGAGTGGAGTCCTTGAGGACCTCGAGTTTCTCCAGCACCAGGGTTCCGGAGGCCAGCCAGCCGACGACGCCGGTCACCAGCAGGAGCCACGCGAACGGCCGGTCGCGGGTCATCGGGGGAAGGGGCCGCCGGGCGGTTGCCGGGCCGGGGCCCCGCTGCTGCACGGTCGCGTCGCCGGTTGCGCTGGAGATGCTGGGCATGGAATAACAGTCCTTTGCGTCGGTTGCAACTGGTCCGATTGTATCGCCGCAGGCTCGGCGTTGCCGGGGATGTGCCCCTGGGCCGGCCCGGCGGCGCCCCTGCGGTGCGCAGTTGGTGCGCGATACTGCCCGCGGCGCCGTGCTTACGCCTGCTTTGGCGGCTCTTGTGAGACAATGATCGTGGCTGGAACCCGATCCACATCCGGATTCCGGTCCGGCGACTTTGTTCCCAAGACCGCCAATGATGAGTAGGGAGCTACGGATCCTCAGATCCAGGCTATCCCGCAATTCCATTGGACGGCACCTGGTTGTGGCGTGTAGGTCAACGGGTTTCAGAACAATCTCGCCGGCCCTCCAGGGCTGCCGCACCCCTCTGCCGGTGCGAACCTGAGGGTATCCAATTGACTTCTGTCAATGCCTGCGGGTGTTGACGAATAATTGCCCCAACGGGTGCCGGATGTGGCGGCGCATCAGGGGCAGGAGTGTTGCCACATATGGATAATGACCAGGTTCTAGCCGTTAACGAAGAAGCAATCGTTACCGAAGAAACAGCAGAATCAGCTGCACCCGCGGCGCCCAAGCGCCCTATCAGGGCACGGCGCAAGGTCGCGCCGAAGGCCCAGCCGGCGGAGCCCGCGGAGGCGCCAGAGGCCGCCGGCACGGCCCCCGACGCCGAAGCCGCCGCGGAAGCTCCCGCCGGTTCCCCCGCAGCCGAACCCGCCGAAGCAGCGGCCACCGAGGTTAAAGCGAAGGCGCCGGCCCGGCGTACCCGCGCCCGCAAGCCGGCAGTGACGGCCGAGCCGTTGCCCTTTGCTGCGGAAACCGCCGCTGCGGAAACCGCCGTCGCGGCTGGGACCCAGCCCGCTGCGGAAACCGCCGTCGAGGCTTCCGTCATGGAAAAGCCCGTCCGACGCCGTGCCAGCCGCGCCAAGGCCGCCGCCCCCGCAGCCGGGGACACCGCCACCGCCGCCCCGGCAGCTGAGGCGATCCCCGCAGCAGACGCCCCCGCAGCAGACGTCCCCGCAGCCGGGGACGCCGCCGCCGTCGAACCGCCTGTGGAACCTGCCGCCGAAACCGTCACCGCGGCGGCCCCTGAAGCTCCCGCAGAAACCGCAGCAGAAGCCCCTGCCGAGAAGCTCTCCGCGGCCGCCTCGCTCTTCCTCGAGCCCGGCGCCGTCACCTCGATGATTTTCCAGGCCCCCGATCTGAGCGCCGCGGTCCGCCCGGCCCCGGTTGCCGCCGAGGCTGAGGAAGACGAAGAAGAGGGCGAGGACGCCAGCGGCCGCCGTCGGCGCCGCAGCCGGGGACGCCGCGGACGCACCCGCACCGAGAACGAACAGGGCGCCGACACCGAAACGGAAGGCTCCGCAGAGGAGACCGACGAAGGCGCCGAGGGCACCATGGACGACGGCGTGACCTCACGCCGCCGCCGTCGCCGCCGCCGCGGCGACCAGGACCTCGAACTGACCGGCGGGGGAGACGACGACCCGCCCAACACGGTGACCCGCGTCCGTGCACCCCGCGCCGCCAGCGAGGCGCCGGTCAACAACCGCGTCACGTCCCTCAAGGGCTCCACCCGCCTTGAGGCCAAGAAGCAGCGCCGCCGCGAATCCCGCGACACCGGCCGCCGCCGCACCGTCATCACCGAGGCCGAGTTCCTGGCTCGCCGCGAATCCGTGGACCGCCAGATGATCGTCCGCCAGCGCGACGACAGAATCCAGATCGGCGTCCTCGAAGACGGCGTCCTGGCCGAGCACTTCGTCTCCAAGACCCAGCAGGATTCCCTGATCGGCAACGTCTACCTGGGCAAGGTCCAGAACGTGCTGCCCTCCATGGAAGCCGCCTTCGTTGACATCGGACGCGGCCGCAACGCCGTGCTCTACGCCGGCGAAGTCAACTGGGAATCCGTCAACCTCGAGGGCAAGCAGCGCCGGATCGAGAACGCGCTGAAGTCCGGCGACTCCGTGCTGGTCCAGGTCACCAAGGACCCGGTCGGCCACAAGGGCGCCCGCCTCACCAGCCAGATCTCGCTGCCCGGCCGCTACCTCGTGTACGTGCCCGGCGGTTCCATGACCGGGATCTCCCGCAAGCTGCCCGACGTCGAACGCAACCGCCTCAAGCGGATCCTCAAGGACCGCCTGCCGGAAGACGCCGGCGTGATCGTCCGCACCGCCGCCGAGGGTGCTTCCGAGGAAGAGCTCACGCACGACATCAACCGCCTGCGCGCCCAGTGGGAAGGCATCGAAAGCCAGTCCACGTCCACCAAGATCCTCGCCCCCGAGCTGCTCTACGGCGAACCGGACCTGACCATCAAGGTGGTCCGTGACGTCTTCAACGAGGACTTCTCCAAGCTGATCGTCTCCGGCGAGGAAGCCTGGGACACCATCGAGGCCTACGTCACCTACGTGGCGCCGGACCTGGTGGGCCGGCTCGAGAAGTGGACCAAGGACACGGACATCTTCGCGGCCTGGCGCATCGACGAGCAGATCCACAAGGCGCTGGACCGCAAGGTGTTCCTGCCTTCCGGCGGCTCCCTCGTGATCGACCGCACCGAAGCCATGACCGTGGTGGACGTCAACACCGGCAAATTCACCGGCAGCGGCGGAAACCTCGAGGAGACCGTTACCAAGAACAACCTGGAAGCGGCCGAGGAAGTCGTCCGGCAGCTCCGGCTCCGCGACATCGGCGGCATCATCGTGATCGACTTCATCGACATGGTGCTCGAATCGAACCGCGACCTCGTGCTGCGCCGCATGGTGGAGTGCCTGGGCCGGGACCGCACCAAGCACCAGGTGGCCGAGGTGACCTCGCTGGGGCTCGTGCAGATGACCCGCAAGCGGATGGGCACCGGGCTGCTGGAGGTCTTCGGCGAACAGTGCGAGGCCTGCGCGGGCCGGGGCATCGTCACCCACGACGAGCCCGTCGAACACCGCCGGGCCAACACCGTCGCCGCGGAGCACTACGTGCCGCGGGCCGAAGCCCAGCCAGCGGCACGGACCGAGCGCAAGGGCCGCCGCCGCGGAAAGAGCGGACAGGCCCTGGAGCCTGCCCTGTCCGCGCCGGCGCACCCCGAGCCGACCGAGGAGGAGCGCCACGCCAAGGCGGAGGCAACACGTGCCGCACTGGCGAACATCGCCGCCGCGGCGCACGCCGCCCACCTGCACGACGGGGAAACCGCCGAGGCCGGAACCCGCCAGCGCGACGCCGGGACGCGCCAGGCGGCCGTTGAGCCAGGCGCGGAGGGGACCGGGAAGGAAGAAGCGTCCGCCGGACGTCCGGCCGCCGTGCTGACCTTCGGCGGCGAGCAGGTTGCCCTGCCGTTCGTGGAGCACGCCGGGGAGGTAAAGGCTCCCGCTTTCACGCTGGACCTGCTGACCGAGGCCTTCGCCCACCTGAGCGAAGGCGGCGAAGCCCGGCCGGCCGCCGCTCGGCTCGACGCCGTCCCGCAGGAGGCCGCCCGGCTCGACGCCGCCCCGCAGGCCGCCGCCCGGCACGATGAAGACCAGGTCCGGGAAGCCGGGGCCACCACGTCCCGTGCCCGCCGCGGTCGCCGGAACCGGAGCGCCAGCCGCGCCCAGGGTGCTGCCAACGTGACGTCCATTGAACACCGCGAGGCAACTGAACACCGCGAGGCAACCCGGCCCGCCGCAGCCGGAGCCGTCCACGAGGCCAAGGTCCCGGCCGCAGCAACGCCGGCGGCCAGGCCCGCGGCGGCCAACGAGCCGATCATCCTCGGCGTCGGCGTGCCGGCGTCGGAGCTGTAGGCCTCCAGCAACTGCCTGAACCGCGGGTGCGGCCCGGGAGCGGCGTAGCAATACGCCGCTCCCGGGCCGCACCCGTGCGGTCGTTAAGGGATGCGGCTAGGCTGGGGGACTGACACGGGGTGCCGCGCATCGGGCCGGCTGAGATCCAGACCCGTTGAACCTGTCCGGTTAGCACCGGCGAAGGGATGTCCGTCTTGTCCTCACCAAGTCTTCAGTCTGAATTTCTGCCGTACCGGCCGCGCACGTCCGCGCCGCCCCGGATTCCCCGCGTGCTGGCCATTGCCGGCTCCGATCCCTCCGGCGGGGCCGGGATCCAGGCCGACCTGAAAAGCATCGCCGCGAACGGCGGCTACGGCATGGCGGCCATCACCGCCCTGACCGCGCAGAACACCCGGGGCGTCCGGGCGGTGCACGTCCCCCCGGCGGAATTCCTCACCGCGCAGCTGGAGGCGGTCAGCGACGACATCGCCATCGACGCCGTCAAGATCGGCATGCTGGGGGACGCGGCCGTGATCGACGCCGTCCGCAGCTGGCTCGAGAAGGTGCGCCCCGGCGTCGTGGTGCTTGATCCGGTGATGGTGGCCACGAGCGGGGACCGGCTCCTGCGGGAGTCCGCCGAGACGGCCCTGCACACCCTGCTGCCGCTGGCGGACCTGATCACCCCCAACCTCGCCGAACTGGCGATCCTGCTCCGGGAGCCCGTCGCCGCGGACTGGGCGGAGGCCTTGGCGCAGGGCAAACGGCTCGCCGCGCTGGCGGGTACCACGGTGCTGGTGAAGGGCGGCCACCTCAACGACGCCGACGCCCTCAACGACGGCGACAACGACGGCGGGGCCGACGCCGGCGGCTGTCCCGACGCGCTCGTCAACACGGGCGGACTGCTGGGCCGGGAGACCGTGGTGGTGCCCGGGGAGCGCATTCCGACCCGCAACAGCCACGGCACCGGATGCTCCCTGTCCTCCGCGATGGCCACCGTGCAGGCCCGGGTGGGGGACTGGGAGGCCGCCCTCCGGGAGGTCAAGCCGTGGCTGCAGGGGGCGCTGCGGGAGTCGGGGAGCCTCGACGTCGGATCCGGCAACGGCCCCGTCCATCACTTCCACCACCTGCCCCATCCCGGCCCGGCCGGGCTGCACCCCGGCACCCCGGCCCCGGCGGAAGGCGAGTTTGCCATGGCGGTCTGGGAAGGGGCTGCGGCGGACCTCGAGGCGATCTACGGCCTCGCGTTCATCCGCGGCCTGGCAGGGGGCACCCTGCCGGAAAAGGACTTCGCCTACTACCTCGCGCAGGACGCCATCTATCTCAACGGCTACTCCCGGGTGCTGGCCCGGGCGTCGGCCCTCGCGCCGTCGGAAGCCGAACAGCTCTTCTGGGCCCGCGGCGCGCAGAACTGCCTCGAAGTCGAATCGGAGCTGCACCGCACGTGGCTGGCCACCCGCCCCGCCGGCCAGGAACTGGGCCCCGTCACCAAGTCCTACGTGGACCATCTGCTGGCCGCCTCGGTCTCCGGCAGCTACGGGGTGCTGGTGGCCGCGGTCCTGCCGTGCTTCTGGCTCTACGCCGAGGTCGGTGCCACGCTGCACGGGGAGTTCCTCGCCGCGGGAGCCCCGGCAGGGCACCCCTACGCGGCCTGGCTGCGCACCTACGCGGACGAGGAGTTTGCCGCCGCGACCCGGCAGGCGGTCGCCTACACCGATGCGGCGGCGCGGCGGGCCCCGGACAGCGAACGGCAGGCCATGGCACTGGCCTTCCGGCAGTCATCGCGCTACGAGGTCGATTTCTTCGACGCGCCGCGGCTGCACGCCTGACCCGGCGGGGACCGGGGAGCCTGTACGATGGTCGGGCACGGTTCCGGAGGTTCTATCGGCAACCCCCTGGCCAAGGCCAGTGGCGCCCAGCACGAACCATCCACCGGAACCAGCCTCATTTGCGGCCGAAGGCAAAATTAGCGTAGTCTGGATCTTCGGTGCTTACGCCAACACTTGGGTTATGACCTCAAGGGCAGTCCCCGCGGTATTCCAATCAGTGAATTCGCGTCGGTATTGTCCACGGAATAGCTCATGGGTTCCCCCGGGGAATCCACCGGCGTAGAGGCACAGCGTGAGCCGGTCCAAACAATTTGGCCCCAGGTTCCGCACGCAAATCTAGTAATAAACGTCGAGAGAAGTGAGTTCCACAGTGGTGTACGCGATTGTCCGCGCAGGCGGCCGGCAAGAGAAGGTTTCCGTTGGAGACTTCGTTACCCTGAACCGCGTCCCCGGTGGAGCCGGCAGCACCTTTGAGCTGCCTGCACTGCTCCTGGTAGACGGTGACAAGGTCACGTCCGCTGCCGCGGACCTGGCCAAGGTAACGGTTACGGCTGAGATCCTCGAAGACCTCCGTGGTCCGAAGATCGTCATCCAGAAGTTCAAGAACAAGACCGGCTACAAGAAGCGCCAGGGTCACCGTCAGGAATTGACCAAGGTCAAGATCACCGGTATCAAGTAACTAACCGTTACTGTTCAGGTTTTCCGCAGATTCCCCAGAATTTTTAAGGCAGGCATTTCAAATGGCACATAAAAAAGGCGCGAGTTCCACTCGCAACGGTCGTGACTCCAACGCCCAGTACCTCGGCGTCAAGCGCTTCGGCGGCCAGGTAGTTTCCGCCGGCGAGATCATCGTCCGCCAGCGCGGCACGCACTTCCACCCGGGCGCCGGCGTCGGCCGCGGCGGGGACGACACCCTGTTCGCCCTGGCCCCCGGGGCCGTCGAGTTCGGCACCCGCCGTGGTCGTCGCGTTGTGAACATCGTGGCTGCTGCAGCTGCAGAGTAATACCAAGTTCTGAATCGGTGGGGCGGGCCATTAGGTCCGCTCCACCGGTGTTTTAACCGCATTACAATCATCTTGGGCCCCTTTGTGGACCTGAGGAACAGCACTGAGGAGATCCACGTGGCGAGCTTTGTAGACCGGGTAGTACTGCACGTATCCGGCGGTACCGGCGGCCACGGCTGTGTCTCCGTCCACCGGGAGAAGTTCAAGCCCCTCGGCGGACCCGACGGCGGCAACGGCGGCAACGGCGGCGACGTCATCCTGCGGGTCGACCCGCAGACCACCACCCTGCTCGACTACCACCATGCCCCGCACCGCCACGCCACCAACGGCGGCCCCGGCATGGGCGACTGGCGCGGCGGCAAGAGCGGCGAAACCCTGATCCTTCCGGTCCCCGAGGGCACCGTGGTCAAGTCCAAGGACGGGCAGGTCCTGGCCGACCTCGTGGGCGAAGGCACGGAATTCATTGCCGCAGCCGGCGGCATCGGCGGCCTCGGCAACGCCTCGCTGTCCTCGCAGAAGCGCCGCGCCCCCGGCTTCGCCCTGCTCGGCATCGAAGGCGACTCCAGCGACATCGTGCTGGAATTGAAGTCCATCGCGGACATCGCCCTCGTGGGATTCCCCTCGGCCGGCAAGTCCAGCCTCATCGCCGCGATGTCCGCCGCGCGCCCCAAGATCGCGGACTACCCGTTCACCACGCTGATCCCGAACCTGGGCGTCGTCCAGGCCGGCGAAGTACGCTTCACCATCGCCGACGTCCCGGGCCTGATCGAGGGCGCCAGCGAGGGCAAGGGCCTCGGCCACCACTTCCTGCGCCACGTCGAGCGCTGCGCCGCCCTGGTGCACGTCCTGGACTGCGGCACGCTCGAATCGGACCGTGACCCGCTCTCCGACCTGGCCATCATCGAGGCCGAGCTTGAGAAGTACGCGGTGGACATGAGCTACAGCGGAACCGACGGCGAAGTCGTGCCGCTGAACCACCGCCCCCGACTGGTCGCCCTGAACAAGGTGGACCTGCCGGACGGCAAGGACATGGCCGGGTTCGTCCGCCCGGAACTGGAATCCCGCGGCTACAAGGTCTTTGAAGTCTCCGCCACGAGCCACGAAGGCCTCCGCCAGCTCGGCTTCGCCATGGGTGAGATCGTCAAGGCAGCCCGCGACGCCGTCGCCGCCGCACCGCCCAAGGTGCACGCGCCGGTGCTGAAGCCCCGCGCCGTCAACGAATCCGGCTTCCTGATCCGCCGCGAAGAGAAGAACCTGGAGCCGCTGTTCCGCGTCATCGGTGACAAGCCGGTGCGCTGGGTCAAGCAGACCGACTTCACCAACGAGGAAGCGATCGGCTACCTCGCGGACCGCCTCGCCAAGCTCGGCGTCGAAAACGAACTGTTCAAGAAGGGCGCCACGCCGGGCGACATGGTCGTGATCGGCGAGGACGACGGCGTCGTCTTCGACTGGGAGCCGACCATGATGGCCGGCGCCGAGCTGCTGGCCGCCCCGCGCGGCACCGACGTCCGCTTCGCCGATATCGGCGACCGCCCCACCCGCGGGCAGAAGCGCGACGAGCAGGTCGAGCGCCGCGAGGCCAAGGCCGCCGCCCGCGCGGAGCTCGAAGCCGAACGCAAGGCCGGCATCTGGACCGAATCCGTCAGCGGACGCCGGGCCGCCAAGCCGCTCAAGGAGAGTGGACTGGCCGCCGACGATGAGGAGTGAGACCGCAGAAGTGACTGAAAATTCCGCAATATTCATCGAGGAACCGAAGATCGACGATCGCAGGGTGCTCGCCCGGGCCCGCCGGATTGTGGTCAAGGTCGGATCGTCATCGCTCACCAGCATCAAGGGCGGGATTTCGGAAGAGGCCCTCACCGGGCTTTCGGATGCCCTGGCGGCGAAGGCGATCGCCGGCACGGAGATCATCCTCGTGTCCTCGGGAGCCATCTCGGCAGGGCTGGCCCCCCTGGGCCTGATGAAGCGGCCGCGTGACCTCGCCACCCAGCAGGCCGCCGCCAGTGTGGGGCAGGGACTGCTCATGGCCCGCTACACCCAGGCGTTCGGGGCCCACGGCGTCACCGTCAGCCAGGTTCTGCTGACCGCTGATGACCTGATGCGGCGCAGCCACCATGCGAACGCATTCCGTGCCCTGAACCGGCTGCTCAACCTCGGCGTCGTGCCGGTGGTCAATGAGAACGACACTGTGGCCACGCACAAGATCCGCTTCGGCGACAACGACAGACTCTCAGCCCTCGTGGCGCATCTGGTCCGGGCCGACGCCCTGGTGCTGCTCTCGGATGTCGACTCGCTGTACGACGGCCCGCCAGCCAAGGGCGCCAAGCGCATTCCGCAGGTGGATGGCCCCGAGGATCTCGAGGGCGTGTCCATCGGCAAGCCGGGCAAGGCAGGCGTGGGCACCGGCGGGATGCAGACCAAGGTCGAGGCGGCCACCATGGCTGCCGATTCCGGCATCCCGGCCCTGGTCACCTCAACAGCCAACGCCGCAGCCGCCCTGGCGGGTGAGGACGTGGGGACCTGGTTCACCGTCAACGGCGGCCGCAAATCCGTACGGATGATGTGGCTCGCCCACCTGGCGCACGTCCAGGGCCGGCTCTTCCTCGACGACGGCGCCGTGCGGGCAGTGCGGGACAATCACACCTCGCTGCTCCCCGCCGGAATATCATCAGTGGAGGGAACCTTTGAAGCCGGTGACGCCGTGGAGATGGTGTCCGGTGACGGCACGGTGATCGCCCGCGGGCTGGTCAACTATTCCGCCGCGGAACTGCCGCAGATGCTGGGCCGCTCCACCGTGGAACTCGGCGAGTCCCTGGGCCGTGGGTTCGACCGTGAGGTTGTTCATGTGGACGACCTGGTGCTGGTCTGAGCGGTCCACTCGCCTAGACTTGAAGGATGACTGAGGCAATAGTTCACCAGGCCGCTGGCAATTCCGACGATTCTACGCAGCTTCCTCCCGCGGCGGAGCAGGGGAACATCTCCACTCCGGCGGAGGTTGAAACGGCCGTCCACGCCATCGCCGACCGCTCCCGCCACGCCGCCCGCAGGATGGCGCGCGCCAACCGTGCGTGGAAGGACCTCGGCCTGCGCGCCATCAGCGCCGCGCTGCTCGAGAGCAAGAGCCAGATCCTGGCCGCCAACGCCAGGGACGTCGCCGCCGGCCGGGCCAACGGCACCAGCGCGGCCCTGCTGGACCGGCTGACCCTCACTGGCAGCCGGATCGATGCGCTGGCCGCCGCCATGGAAAACCTGGCCACCCTGCCCGATCCGGTCGGCAACGTGGTCCGCGGCCAGACGCTGCCCAACGGCCTGCGCCTGCGCCAGATCAACGTGCCGATGGGCGTCGTGGCGGCCATCTACGAGGCCCGGCCGAACGTCACCGTGGATATCGCCGGGCTCGCCCTCAAGAGCGGCAACGCCGTGATCCTGCGCGGGGGCACCGCTGCCGCAGCCACCAACGCCGCCCTCGTCACAATCCTCCGCGACGCCCTGGAATCGGCAGGGCTGCCGGCCGACGCCGTCCAGAGCGTGGACCAGTACGGCCGCGAAGGTGCCAACGCGCTCATGCGCGCCCGCGGCCGGGTGGACGTCCTCATTCCCCGGGGCGGCCGCGAACTGATCCAGTCCGTCGTCACCAACGCCTCCGTTCCGGTCATCGAGACCGGCGAAGGCAACGTGCACATCTACCTGGACGCCTCCGCCACCGAGGAAATGGCCGTGGACATCCTGCTCAACGCCAAGACCCAGCGGCCCAGCGTGTGCAACGCGGTGGAGACGCTACTCGTGCACTCCTCGTCCACCGTGCTGCCCGCCGTCGCCGCGGCCCTCCGCGCGGCCGGCGTCAGGCTGCACGCGGACGAGCGGATCCGCGCCGCCCTCCCGGCGTCGATCGACTCCGTGCCCGCCACCGAGGAGGACTGGGCCATGGAATACATGGACCTGGACCTTGCCGTGGCCATGGTGGACAGCCTGGATGACGCCGTCAAGCACATCCGGACCTGGTCCACCGGGCACACCGAGGCCATCCTGACCAACGACCTCGCCAACGCCGAGCGCTTCATCGCGGAGGTCGATTCGGCCGCGGTGATCGTGAACGCCTCCACCCGGTTCACCGACGGCGGCGAGCTGGGCCTCGGCGCCGAGGTGGGGATCTCCACCCAGAAGCTGCACGCCCGCGGGCCCATGGGACTCACCGAGCTGACCACCACGAAGTGGATTGTGCAGGGCGAGGGCCAGATCAGGGGCTAGCAACGCTGTAACATGGAACGGAAGAACGGACGGCAGGGACATCCGCCGTCGTCACATCCTGAACTCAACTAGGGGAGAACATGCTGTTGCAGCAGATCGCCACATTCGTCGCCGCCGCCGGCGAATCCGGGCATGAGGAACTGGCACCGCTGATTGCACCGCCGTTTGTCATTGGCGCCTCGATGTTCGCGGTCCTGCTCGTCATGATGTTCATCACCCTGTCCTACTCAAACCTGGGCAGGCGCCACGAGGCCGCCGATGAGCATGCGGATCCGCACCGCCAGCACCCCAACAAGCACGATCACGGGCAGGGCCACTAATATTTCCGCCACCATGAAGCAGAGCGGCGCCACGCGCCGCCTGCGCCTGGGCGTGATGGGCGGAACTTTCGATCCGATCCACCACGGCCACCTTGTCGCGGCCAGCGAGGTCGCGTCCAAGTTCGGCCTGGACGAAGTGGTGTTCGTGCCCACCGGCCAGCCCTGGCAGAAGTCAAGCAGGAAGGTCAGCGAGGCCGAGCACCGGTACCTCATGACTGTCATCGCGACGGCCTCGAACCCGCGCTTCACCGTCAGCAGGGTAGACGTGGACCGGCCGGGGCCCACGTACACGATCGACACGCTGCGTGACCTGCGCACCCTGCGCCCGGACGCCGACCTCTTCTTCATCACCGGCGCGGACGCGATGGCCCAGATTCTTTCCTGGAAAGACATCGACGAGCTGTGGTCGCTGGCGCACTTCGTGGGCGTGACCAGGCCGGGCCACGTGCTGGACGGCATGGGCCGGAAGGACGTCAGCCTGCTGGAGGTCCCGGCCATGGCCATCTCATCGACGGACTGCCGTGCCCGGGTGGCGGCCGGAAACCCTGTCTGGTATCTCGTGCCCGACGGCGTGGTGCAGTACATCGCCAAGTATGGCCTTTACGAAGGCCGGGCCGACGCCGCGAGCGGCGCTGCTGGGCACTTTCCTGCGGAGCATATTCCTGCGGAGGGCGAAGCTGCGGGGATCGACGCGCGGCATGACCCGGCCATCGAGATAATCCAACCAGCCCGCACTGAATGAGTTTGCCATGAGTCAGGAACAGCCTCCCGTCCGCAGCCGGCGCGAATTGCGCCAGGCCAGAGCCGAACGCGTGGAAGCGAACCAGGAGCCCGGCACCACGGGTCCCGGCGTGGTTCCGGCTGCCGCAAAACCTGCCTCGACACCTGCCCCCGTTGACCCCGCCGGGCCTGCTGCCGCCGAACCCGCCGGCCGGAGCCGCCGGATGGCGGAAGGCCCCGCCGACTCGGTCCGCGCCCAGTCCTCCGCCGAACACTCTTCCGCCGAACGCTCCTCGCAGGTCCGGGCGCGGGACCGGGCCACACTGCGCACCATTAAGGAACTTGCGGAGAAAGAGGGCCATCTCGCACCGGGAGGAGCGCCCACCCGGCGCCAGCTCCGCCTGCTGCAACTGGCGGCCGAAACGGCTCCGGCCACCGCCGCCAATCTGATCGTTCCGGTCTCGCCGCGGACCCGGGCCACCCCGGTCGTCGCGCATCCCGGGGCGGGTAACGGACCGGCGCCCCGGTCCGGCGGCCAGCCCGGCGCCCCGACCCCCGGCCAGGCCCCCCGGCCCGCCCCAGGGCCCGCCCTGGGGCAGGAATCGGCCGGCGGCACGCTGCGCACCGGAGGGCCGCCGCCGGAGGGGATGACCGTGGAACAGGCCCTGGCGGCCCGGGAACTCCTGGCCCGGCAGGCCCACAACCAGGTCGCAAAAATGGAGCACATCGCTGCCACGGATCCCGACGCCGTCGATCCGGATGTGCTCGCCGAACAGATTGCGCTGGCTGAGCGCGCCGCGGTGCTGAACCGCCGCGCCGCGGCCAAGCAGAAGCTGGCCGAACAAAACAGCCGGCCGGCCCCGGTACGCAGCGACCCGTCGACCGCCAGCAACCTGGCCATGGTCACGCCGCTGGAATTCGTCGAGGTCCCTGGCGTGGAGCGGCCGGTCATGAAGCGCCCTGCCACGTCCTATGTTCCGGTCGTTACCAACCCGGGCCCCCGGGTGGAGAACCCCCGGAAGTCCGGCACGCGTCGCCCCGGGTTTTCGCTGCAGCGGGGCCCCCGCCCCACGACCGGCCGGGCCGGGGTGCTGGCCCGTGCGGAGGCTGCCGCAAGGGCAGCATCCGGGCTGGCAGCGTCCTCAAGCGGCACCCCCGGGACCGCCTCGGCGCCGGAGTCGGAGGAGCAGTTTGCGGGCCGGGCGCCGGTGGCCGCAAGTTCAGCCTATGGGCTAGATCCGCTCGATGCGGCCACGGCCGGTCTCGGCCGGGCCCGCCGCCTCCGGATGATCCAGGTGGCGGTGCTGGCCCTGGGCGTTCTTGCCCTCGTCGCCGGCATCACGCTGATCATCACCAGCCTGGGACGCTAGTTCCGCAGCCTGGCCAGCGCAGGCACCAGCACGCCAGCGCTCGAAACACAGCGCCGGGACAACAAGCTTTCACACCTCAACAGTTTTACATCACAACAAGGAGTCCCATGACTGCAACCGATTCATCCATCGCCACAGCCCGCCACGCAGCCCGAGCTGCCGCTGAGAAGCTGGCCGATGACATCGTCGCCCTGGACGTCAGCGAGCGTCTTGCGCTGGCCGACGTCTTCCTGATCGCCTCGGCGCCCAGCGAACGCCAGGTCAACGCCATCGTCGACGGCGTCGAGGAAGAACTCTCCAAGTTCGACCTCAAGCCCACGCGCCGCGAAGGCCGCTCCGGCGGCCGCTGGGTCCTGCTGGACTACTCCGACGTCGTCATCCACGTCCAGCACGAGGAAGACCGTGTGTTCTACGCGCTGGAGCGCCTGTGGAAGGATTGCCCCGTCGTCGATCTCCAGCTCGGAGACGATGCCTCGGCGAAGGCGGCTGCCGGCACCGAAACGGAGTAACCGCACGGACGGAACGGCCTGAACAGCACCAGCCTGAATATGCCCGATTTGGAATTTTCGGAAAGGCTGTTCTAAGATATTTGAGTTGCTTCGGAGAGATCCGGACAAAGTACCGGAGCCGGACGCGTCAGCGGGCGGAGCCGGGGCAACGAAAATTCGGGGCTGTGGCGCAGCTGGTAGCGCACCTGCATGGCATGCAGGGGGTCAGGGGTTCGAGTCCCCTCAGCTCCACCGGATAATCCGCCGGAATCGAAAGATTCCGGCGGATTTTTTATGCCCGCGGCCGCCCCTTCGGTCGCCGTCCGGGCTGGCGCCGTCCGGGCTGGCGCCGTCCCGGGGGACTTTGGACCCATAATGGCACTGGAGAGTGCTGAACGACGGCGTGTCCCTGTCAAAGTGCCCCGCGACCGCGTCGCCGGTTGGTCAAGAGTCTTTTCGCTGCTTTTCCACTGGTTTTTCACCAGAACGAACGTCGATTCGCGTCTGCAGGAAATATGGTTTAAGCTGATCAGGTTGCTTTCGGGAAGAGAGTTCTTTCCCGTCAATTTCGGGGCTGTGGCGCAGCTGGTAGCGCACCTGCATGGCATGCAGGGGGTCAGGGGTTCGAGTCCCCTCAGCTCCACCGTAAAGGCACTGCTCGGAACGTGGACAAAGTCCATGCGCTTGAGCGGGGCCTCAGCAATTTGAATACGAAACGAGCCATCCGCTTGGGTGGCTCGTTTCGTTGTCCCCGGGGATCTGCTGCGGACCTGCCGGGTTTCGGGGGATTCCGTCGAGGCCACCCCACCTCTTCGCGTTGTGTACCGTGATCTCCTTGTCCTATCCCTACTGGGCCTCGATCCAAGTGGAAGCTGCGTAGGAGCTACCTGTATTCGAGTAGCCGCTACTCGTGCGCCGCCGTGCTCCGGCGTCTAGTTTCGTGGCAATGACCAATTGTCGATAGACGGTCGGAAGTGGGTCTCTAAAATGCGCGAGCACACATGGCCTCGATCAGTGAGGCGACTATCTCGGCTGGGTCTTGCACTAGCGCTCGCCCTGCCGCTGATGGGCACCATAGCATTCAATGGCGAAGCGGCCGTGGCGGCCGTGTCCTGCAAGCCCGGTACTCCCGCACCCACGGATCCTTATCCGGGGAAGACGGCGGCAGCGACCAACTTCGAATCGGGAACTCTGTCCCCGTTCACACCCTTCACCGCGGTTACGGGAACCGTCTCGGTCTCCTCGGCATCTTCGCACTCTCCGGGCTGCTCGGCCTTCCTGCATGCAACCACGGACAACGGTTCGATCGCCAAAATGTCCGTAGGCCTGACGTCCGGGATGAAGGAGGCGTACGCGGACGGCTGGTTCAATGTCGCCAAAGAGGGTGTGGCAGGGAACGACGTTCCGTATTTCCGCTTCTTTTCCGGCGGCATCCGATACCTGGATGTCTTCCGGCATAACATCTCCAATGATCTCGTGGTCCGGGTGACGTCCCCCACGGGGTTCATCTACACCACTGTCGTTCCCACGGTTGCTCTGGGTACCTGGCACCATCTGGTGATGCACGTCGTTCCCAAGGGCACCTCGACCGGGGTACAGATCTGGTGGGACGGGCAGTCTGTCTTTGCCAGCAACAAGGTCAACATCACTGCACCTAGGTTCGACACCGTGCAGCTCGGGGCCGAACACGATCAGCAAAAGGGTGACCTCTACGTCGATGACGTCATCATCAACAGCGGCTCCGGAACTCCCGGACCGGTACCCGGCATCCTCCCCGGTCCCGGCGGCGGCGGAGGGGGCGGAGGGGGCGGCACCGTCCCGCCCGCGGCCACGACCGACATCCAGGCCGTGGCGGCCGCGAACCCCGATCTCGGGACGTCAACCGCGCCGATAAATTGCGGGCAGCCCGGCGGCGGCTGCTATCAGGACTACCCGGGCGGGGCGATCATCTGGTCGGCTGCCACGGGCGCGCACCCCACATCCGGGGACGTCCGCGCGGCCTGGGCCCGGACAGGGTTCCTGACCGGATTCATGGGCTATCCCACCGGCGACGTTGTCTGCGGGCAGCCCGGCGGCGGCTGCTATCAGAACTACCAGGGCGGGGCGATCATCTGGTCGGCTGCCACGGGCGCGCACCCCACATCCGGGGACGTCCGCGCGGCCTGGGCCCGGACAGGGTTCCTGACCGGATTCATGGGCTATCCCACCGGCGACGTTGTCTGCGGGCAGCCCGGCGGCGGCTGCTATCAGAACTACCAGGGCGGGGCGATCATCTGGTCGGCTGCCACGGGCGCGCACCCCACGTCCGGGGACGTCCGGGCGGCCTGGGCCCGGACAGGGTTCCTGAGCGGATTCCTGCGCTATCCCACCGGCGACGTTGTCTGCGGGCAGCCCGGCGGCGGCTGCTATCAGAACTACCAGGGCGGGGCGATCATCTGGTCGGCCGGCACGGGCGCGCACCCCACATCCGGGGACGTCCGGGCGGCCTGGGCCCGGACAGGGTTCCTGAGCGGATTCATGGGCTATCCCACCGGCGACGTTGTCTGCGGGCAGCCCGGCGGCGGCTGCTATCAGAACTACCAGGGCGGGGCGATCATCTGGTCGGCCGGCACGGGCGCGCACCCCACATCCGGGGACGTCCGGGCGGCCTGGGCCAGGACAGGGTTCCTGAGCGGATTCCTGCGCTATCCCACCGGCGACGTTGTCTGCGGGCAGCCCGGCGGCGGCTGCTATCAGAACTACCAGGGCGGGGCGATCATCTGGTCGGCCGGCACGGGCGCGCACCCCACATCCGGGGACGTCCGGGCGGCCTGGGCCAGGACAGGGTTCCTGAGCGGATTCCTGCGCTATCCCACCGGCGACGTTGTCTGCGGGCAGCCCGGCGGCGGCTGCTATCAGAACTACCAGGGCGGGGCGATCATCTGGTCGGCTGGCACGGGCGCGCATCCCACAGGCGGTGCCATCCGTATAGCGTGGGCGTCCACGGGTTTCCTCAACGGCCGTCTGGGCTACCCGACCTCCGACGAGCATCCCATCGGCGGCGGCAGCGTCGCCCAGAGTTACCAGGGAGGGCAAATCTCCTGGTCACCGGTCACCGGCACTCGCATTTCGTGATGCAGATGAGTGAGGAATGACTCCAAGCGCAGCTTCGATGGAAGTTGTTGAGACCTCCGGATCCGGGTGCACTTGCCAAGAAAGTCCTCCCGCCCGGAGGTTTCCTCGCGTCGGGGGCCCACGTCGCCGGCCCCGACTATTATTGGGCATGTGAACGAGACCCTGCCGCCGTGCCCCGAATGCGCCAGCGAATACACCTACGAGATGGGGGCGCTCCTGGTCTGCCCGGAGTGCGCGCATGAATGGTCCCCGGCCGCGGACACCGGGGAAGAACCCGCCGACGCCACCATCAAGGACGCGGTCGGCAATATCCTGGCTGACGGGGACACTGTCACCGTCATCAAGGACCTCAAGGTCAAGGGCAGCTCCGCCCCCATCAAGGTGGGCACGAAGGTCCGCGGCATCCGCCTCGTCAACGGCGTCGGCGACCATGACATCGACTGCAAGGTCGACGGTTTCGGCCCCATGCAGCTCAAGTCCAGCGTCGTCAAGACGATCTGACGGAGCCACCGCCATTACCGCCCTGAGCACAGCCGACGGCAAGCTGCGGTCCGCCGACGTCGTCGTGATCGGCGCGGGGCAGGCCGGGCTCTCCGCCGCCTACCACCTGCAGCGCCGCGGCTTCGTCCCCGCCGGGACCGCGGCAACAGGGGCCGCGACGACGGAGGCGGGGGCGGCCGCCGGCGCCGCCGCGCCCCGGACGTACACCGTGCTCGACGCCGAGGACGGCCCGGGCGGGGCCTGGCGGCACCGCTGGAAGAGCCTGCTGATGGCCACGGTGAACGGCATCAGCGACCTTCCCGGCATCGCGCAGCCGGACGTCGACCCGGCCGAGGCCAGCTCAAGTTTCCTCACCCGCTACTTCGGCGGCTACGAGCAGGACCTGGCACTGGCCATCGAGCGGCCGGTCCAGGTCCGCGCCGTCCGCCGGGAGGACGAGGATGCTGCCGGACGCCTGCGGATCACCACCTCCCGCGGCGGGTGGTCCGCCCGGGCCGTGATCAACGCCACCGGCACCTGGACCCGGCCCTTCTGGCCCATCTACCCGGGCCAGGCGACCTTCCGGGGGCGGCAGCTCCACGTCGCGGACTACGTTTCTGCCGAAGAATTCCGCGGCCGCCACGTGATCGTGGTCGGCGGCGGCATCTCGGCCGTCGGCCTGCTCGACGAGATCTCCCAGGTCACCAGCACCACGTGGTTCACCCGCCGGGAACCGGTCTGGCGGGACGAAGCCTTCGACCGGCAGGCGGGCCACGACGCCGTCGCCCTCGTCGAGGAGCGCGTGCGCCAGGGGCTTCCGCCGCAGAGCGTCGTCGCGGTGACCGGGCTGATCTGGACCCCGGCACTTCGCGCCGCCGCCGCCCGCGGCGTGCTCGAGCGGCACCCGATGTTCACCGGGATCGAGCCCGACGGCGTGCGGCTGGCCGACGGGAGCTTCCTGGCCGCCGGCGTGATCCTGTGGGCCACCGGTTTCCGGGCCGAGCTCGAACACCTTGCCCCGCTCCATCTGCGCGGGCCCGGCGGCGGAATCGCGATGGACGGCACCCGCGTGGCTGTGGAGCCGCGGGTCCACCTGGTCGGCTACGGCCCCTCGTCCTCGACAATCGGCGCCAACCGGGCCGGCAGGGCCGCCGTGACGGGCATCGCGAAGATGCTGGCGGCGCAGGATGAGTCGGCTGTCGGCCCTGAACACCCAAGCCTGAACACCCAGGCCTGAACAGACTAGGCGGCACAGCGAACGTGGCTGACAACACGCTTGAAACCCTCATCTCCCGGCTCAGGAGGTTCCCCGACGTCGAGGCAGCGAACCTCCAGGCCTGGGATGCCACGGACAAGCTCCTGCTGGACACCGCGGCCGGCCTCCTGGGACCCGGCAGCATGCCCGCCGTCGTGGGGGACCGCTACGGCGCCCTGACCCTCGGCGCGCTGACCCTCGAGTCTGTCTCCGCTGCCGGTGCCGGTGCCGAAAACCATCCGGTGCGGGTGCACCAGGACCTCATCACCGGCGAGCGCGCGCTGCGCCATAACGCCGAAGCCCTCGGCATCACCGGCGGCTTCGAACAGCTCCCGCTGGGAGCGGCCCTCCTGGCGGGCGCGTCGGTGGTGCTGCTGCAGCTGCCGAAGTCGCTGGCTGAGCTGGAGGAAATCGCCGACGCCGTGGCCCGCCACGCCGCACCCGGCGTCGTGCTGTTGGCCGGTGGCAGGGTCAAACACATGAGCCGGGGCATGAACGCGGTCCTGGAGCGCTATTTCGGCACGGTCCAGCCCCAGCTCGCCCGGCAGAAATCACGGATCCTGCTGGCCAGCGGACCCAGGCCGGCCACCGGTGCTCCGCCGTTTCCCGTCATCGAATTGAACGCCGAGCTGGGCCTGACAGTCTGTGCCCGCGGCGCCGTCTTCGCCGGCACGGGCCTGGACATCGGAACGCGGTTCCTGCTGGACTTCCTGCCCCGGATGCCGCACGCCCGGCACGCCATCGACCTGGGCTGCGGCACCGGAATCCTTGCGGCGATGTACGCGCGCAGCAACCCCGACGCGCGGGTCACGGCCACCGACCAGTCGGCCGCCGCCGTCGACTCCGCCTTCGCTACGGCCCGGGCCAACGGGCTCCAGGACCGGATCGACGTCCTCCAGGATGACGCCCTCAGCTCGTTGCCGCAGGGGAGTGCCGACCTTGTCCTCCTGAACCCGCCCTTCCACCTGGGGGCCGCCGTGCACGCCGGGGCCGGAATCAAGATGATCCACGCGGCGGGACGCGTCCTGGCCCCGGGCGGGGAACTGTGGACGGTGTTCAACAGCCACCTGCACTACCGGCCCGCGCTGGAACGCCTGATCGGCCCCACCCGTGAGGTGGGCAGGAACCCGAAATTCACCGTGACGGCAAGCACCAGGAAAACTGCCGGAGCGTAAAGGCGGCGGGTGGGCGCATGCCCGCGCGTAACGTGCCATGCTGGGATCAGCACTGCTAAACCGACGACGTCCAGGGGGTATCAGTGACTGAGATCCGCCGGCCCTCACCACGGCGCGGAACGAATCTGCCCCGCATGGGTGACTTCAACCTCACCGTCATCCTGGATGCCATCCGGCGCGCCCCGGCCGGCCTGAGCCGGGTGGAGCTGGCCCAGCTCGTCGGGCTGTCCCCGCAGACGGTCTCCAATATTTCCCGCCGGCTGCTGGACCAGAACCTGATCGTGGAGGCGGGCAAGGAAGGCACCGGTCCGGGCAAGCCGCGGACCATGCTGCGCCTGAACTCCTCCGGAAAGTACGCGGTGGGGGTCCATCTGGACCCGGCCGTGACAACCTTCGTGGTGCTGGACCTCGTCGGCGCCGTGGTCAAACATTCCCGGATCACGACTCCGGCCGGCGCGGACCCGGACGCCGTCATTGGCACCATTGCCGCCGAGATCAAGCAGCTGATCGACGATTCCGGCGTGGAGGCGGCCAGGATCGCCGGGCTGGGCGTCGCTTCGCCGGGCCCCGTTGACCTTGGGGAGGGCATCGTAGTGGACCCGCCGCTCCTGCCCGGCTGGCACCGCGTGCCGCTGCGGGACGCCCTGGCGGCGGCCACCGGGCTGTCCACTCTCGTGGACAAGGACGCCACCAGCGCTGCCGTGGCCGAGACCTGGGCCGGCGGTCCCAGCGGTGCCGGCAGCTTCATCTTCTTGTATATGGGGACCGGCATCGGCTGCGGAATCGTCCTGAACGACGAGGTGGTGCGCGGCACCTCGGGAAACGCCGGCGAGATCGGGCACATCGTGGTGGACCCCGGCGGGCCGCCGTGCGACTGCGGGCAGCGCGGTTGCGTGAATTCCACCTGCATCCCGCGGGTGCTCGTGGCCCAGGCCGAGTCGGCCGGCATCCTGGCCTGTTCCGGCGACCGCACCGACCCCACCGATCCCGTCGGCGCCACCGAACCCACCGATCCCGCCGGCGCCACCGGCGCCGCAGACGGACCGGCGGTCCAGGAGCGCTTTGTCCGGCTCTGCGCCCAGGCCGCTGCCGGGGACGGGCAGGCCAGGCAGATCATCGAACGTTCCGCCGTGCTTGTGGCGCGGGCCGTCTCAACCGTCACCGACGTGCTGGACGTGGACCGCGTGGTGTTCGGCGGCCCGTTCTGGTCCTGTCTGTCCGAGCGGTATCTGGAACGGATCCCGGACCTCGTCAGGGAGAGCAGCGCCACCCGCAGGATCCACGCCATCGAGGTGGTGGGCACCGGAGTCGGAGAGGATGTCGGCGCAATCGGCGCGGCGTGCCTCGTGCTCGAGCACACCCTCGCCCCGCGCTCCCAGCGCCTCCTGCTCGAGGGTTAGGACTCGGGGACCGGGCAGGACACGACAGCCGGCCGGGACCCGCCGGCCAGCCGCGACCCTACAGCCAGGCAGTACCCTCAGTCGATGTCTTCGATGACGGTGCCGAAGGGGATGGTGTCGTCCAGATGCGCCTGGTGGCCGGTCGGACCGCGGTTGTAGGTGACCCGGACACCGTGCAGTTTGTCCGCCGCGGACTGCATCAGGATCGGCCGGACGGTGTTGATGAGACTCTCGCTCTTGCCCGCGAGGTACTCCTGGTAGCTGGCTGGAAGCTGGATCATGGCAACAGGATAGCCCTGCACCCGCGCAATGGGGAGGGCCCCGCCCCTGTCTCCGCTTCCAACGCCGTCTCCGGCCCGGCCCTGCTTTTACGAGCCGCTCTTGACGATGATGTCGTCGAGGTAGTTGTCACCCATCTGCCTGGCGTGTTCGGCGCCGAGCTGCACGGCCGACAAGGTGGTGAATCCGGTGCTGACCTGGTTGCTGGAATAGACGAGGACGCTGTCAAACCAGACCTCTATCGTTGTAGCGCTCGTGTTGGGCACGACGTGCGCGACGACGTGATGCCAGGAGCTCAGGGGGATGCTGGAGGCCAGCAGGCGTGTATAGACGGAAGCGCCGGTTGGTGATGTCACGCGCAGCCAGAGCTGGCCGTTGCTGTTGTACCGGTAGACGTCCGCGATCCGCGTGGTTCCGGAGAAGAACCGGAAATAGGGTACGTCGCTGCCTGCCAGGCCGGCCGTGGTGATGTTGAACCAGCCGTCTGCGTAGGCGGCCGGGGTGCCCGCGGGCAGGGGAGCGGAGAGGTAGGCCAGGGCGCCGGGGTCGGAGGTTACGTGCAGGTAGCCGGCGCAGCCGCCTGAGAGTGCCAGTGCTGAAGAGACCGTGGCGGTCCCGGTTCCGGCGCTGTGGACGATGAACGGGGCCAGGGTTCCCGATTCGAAGTTGTCGGCCACGACGGTGGTGCCGGGGTAGGAGTCGGTCGGGGCGGGCGCGGTGGGCTGGCAGCTTGTGGTGGCCGCAGACGCGATCCCTGCAGTGGTCAGGCCGGCCCCCAGCAGTGGCGCCAGAAGCAGGCCGGCAAGCCCCAGTCTTTGTAGCTGTTTCATTGAGCTGCCCTCCGGGTTGGTCAAACAGTCGTCCGTGACTTCGGGCTTATATCGATAGTTCACACGTGTCAAGCCCCCGCCTCGACTCTAAGAAAACCTCCGCGCAGCCGGATGCCCTGCCTCAGGGCAGACCCACGGGACCATGCCCGGGCCGTTGTGCGGCATGCGCCGGATCCGCCGCGGTCCCGGGGCCGGGCGGGCGTGGACGGGAAGGCAGGGCACGCCGCCCCGGCCATGCAAACCGGACCAGACCGCGAACAATATTCTGTCCGGCCCCGCAAATGTTCCGTAAAGCCGCGTCTTAATTCGGCAGCCGACTTGAATGCCCCCGCGGGGGCCCCTACAGTTGTAAGCAAGTTACCTCAGTAACGTGTCAGCGATCCTCCGCTGCAGGCCGCCCCAGGGCGGCCGAGGAGGGTGTGGGTGCCCCCATGTGGGCCTGACATTTGCTCACGGACAACTTCGTATCAGGCGTAACAGTCGCGGCTGCGTCCTGCAGAAGTTCCCTCCGTGTTCCCCAAACTCAATTCATTGACGGCACAGCTCCCGGATTTCCGGCGCTGACACCGCCAGTGGCTCACAGCCAAGGACGCAAATGTCTCCACCAAGCCTTATTGACACCCATCCAAATCTTGCCGGCGCGGCGCCTGTCGCGCTGTCCTATGAGCTGTTCCCGCCGCGGTCACCCGCCGCCGCGGAATCGCTCTGGACCACCATCGGCGAACTGGAAACCACGGACCCGGACTACGTGTCCGTGACCTATGGCGCCAGCGGCTCCAACCGGAGCACCGCCGTCGAGCTCATCAACCGGCTCGTGCAGGAGACCACGCTGCGGCCTCTGGCCCACCTGACCTGCGTGGGTAATTCCCCGGAGGAACTGGCGGAGATCATCGGCGAGCTGCTCGACGTCGGGGTGCGCGGCATCCTGGCGCTGCGCGGCGACCAGCCCAAGGACGGCGGCACGCCGCCGGAAGGGTCGCTGCGCTACGCCCAGGACCTGATCGAACTCATCCGCCGCGTGGAGCAGCGCCGCTCGGCGCTGCTGTGCGCCGGCAAGGTCGCCGTCGGCGTCGCCGCGTACCCCACCCGGCACCCGGAATCCCCGAGTGCTGCGCACGACATCGAAGTGCTGCTGGCCAAGCAGCGCTCCGGCGCCGACTTCGCCATCACCCAGGTCTTCTTCCACACCGAGCAGTACGCGGACCTGCTGACCCGGGCACGCCGGGCCGGGGTGACCATCCCGATCATTCCGGGCGTCATGCCGCTCACCAGCCTCCGCCGGCTCGCCCGGCTGGCAGAGCTGACCGGTGTGGAACCGCCGCCGGAACTCATCGATCGGCTCACCGCCGCCGGTACCGACGCCGAACGGACCCGGATCGGGGTCGGCGCCACCGTGGACCTCGCCAACGCGGCGCTGGACGCCGGCGCCCCCGGCATCCACCTGTACACCTTCAACGAACACTCCGCAGCCCTGAAGGTGCTGGACAAACTCGCGCTGCCCCGGCCGCGGCGCGCCGCTGTGCAAGCCGCCGGACGGCAAGCCGCCGGACGGCAACAGCCAGCACGGCGGCCCGCGGCGGTCCGCGAGCCAGTGGCCAGCTGAGCACCACAAACTTCGTCACCTCCTGCCAACGAATCACCCACGACTTCAAAGGACTTCCCATGACTGACAAGAACACCCCCTTCCCGTCCGCCTCGATCCTGGGCTACCCGCGCATCGGCCGCCGCCGCGAACTCAAGAAGGCCGTGGAGGCCTACTGGGCCGGCAGGATCGACGCCGCCGCGCTCGACGCCGCCGCCAAGGAGATCCAGCTCGGCACCGCCCGGCGCCTCCAGGGACTGGGCCTGACCGAGGCCGCAGCGGTCCCCGGCACCTTCTCCTACTACGACCAGGTGCTCGACGCCGCCGCCCACCTCGGCGCCGTGCCGGCCCGGTTCGGCAACCTCCTCAACGCCGAAGGCCAGCTGGACATCGACGGCTACTTCACCCTGGCCCGCGGCACCAAGGACCAGCAGCCGCTGGAAATGACCAAGTGGTTCGACACCAACTACCACTACCTCGTGCCGGAAATCGGCCCCGAAACCAGCTTCGCGCTGACCTCCAACCGCATCGTCGAGGAATTCGAATACGCCCTCGCCAACGGTGTCGAAACCCGCCCGTACATTGTCGGCCCGGTCACGTTCCTGCTGCTGAGCAAGGCCTCCGACGACGCCCCGGCCGGCTTCAGCCCGCTGTCCCGCCTCGAGGACATCCTCCCCGTGTACACCGCACTGCTGGAGAAGCTTGCCGCCGCCGGCGCCAGCTGGGTCCAGCTCGACGAGCCCGCCCTCGTGGTGGACCAGGACACCCCGGCCGTGGAAATCCAGGCCGCCGTCGCCCGCTCCTACGAGGCCCTGGCCGCCACGGCCCAGCGCCCGCAGCTTTTCGTCTCCACCCCGTACGGCGCGCTCAACGGCCAGCTCGGCACGCTCGCCGCCACGAACATCGACGCCCTGCACCTGGACGTCTTCAAGGGCGCCGTCCCCTCCGCCGCCGCCCTCGCCGCGCTGGGCAACAAGACCCTCGTCGCCGGCGTCGTGGACGGCCACAACATCTGGCGCAACGACCTTGCCGCCTCGGCGGACAAGATCGCCGAGCTGCAGAAGAGCGTGGCCACGCTGGCCATCAGCACCTCCACCTCCACCCAGCACGTCCCGCACGACGTCGACGAGGAAGTCCGGCTCTCCGCCCAGCTGCGCAGCTGGCTGGCCTTCGCCGACCAGAAGACGGCGGAGGTGGTCACCCTGGCCGGCCTGCTCACCGACCCGGCCACCGGCGTCCAGGCACAGGACGTCCAGCCGGCCATCGACGAGGCCACCCGCATCATCGCCGACCGCGCCGCCGCCGAGGGCGTCCGCCGTGCAGGGGTCCGGGCCCGCACCGCCGCGCTGACCGGCGCCGACTTCAACCGCTCCGCCTACGGCGTCCGCGAAGCCGCGCAGACCGAGGCCCTGCACCTGCCGCCGCTGCCGACCACCACCATCGGATCGTTCCCGCAGACCGGTGAAATCCGCACCGCCCGGGCCCGCGCCAACAAGGGCGAGCTGACCACGGAGCAGTACGAGCAGCTCATGAAGGATGAGATCAAGCGCGTCGTTGAGCTGCAGGAAGAGCTCGGCTTCGACGTCCTGGTCCACGGCGAGCCCGAGCGCAACGACATGGTCCAGTACTTCGCCGAGAACCTCGAAGGCTTCGACGTCACCGTGCACGGCTGGGTCCAGTCCTACGGCTCACGCTGCACCCGCCCGTCCATCCTGTGGGGCGACGTCACCCGCAGCGCCCCCATCACGGTTCAGTGGGCGGAGTACGCCCAGTCCCTGACCAAGAAGCCGATGAAGGGCATGCTCACCGGTCCGGTCACGATCCTGGCCTGGTCCTTCGTCCGCGACGACCAGCCCCTCGGCGAGACCGCCAACCAGGTGGCCCTGGCCCTCCGCGACGAGATCGCCGACCTCGAAGCCGCCGGCATCAAGATCATCCAGGTGGACGAGCCCGCCCTGCGCGAGCTCCTGCCGCTGCGCAAGGCGGACCAGGCCGCGTACCTGGACTGGTCAGTGAAGTCCTTCCGCCTCGCGACCGCCGGCGCCGGGGACAGCACCCAGGTCCACACCCACCTGTGCTACTCCGAGTTCGGCGCCATCATCGACGCGATCGACGGCCTCGACGCCGACGTCACCTCGATCGAGGCCGCCCGCTCCCGCATGGAGGTTGTCCACGACCTCGAGCACCACGGCTTCGGCCGCGGCGTCGGCCCGGGCGTCTACGACATCCACTCGCCGCGCGTCCCGGGCGAGCAGGAAGTCACGGAGCTGCTCAGCACCGCCGTCAAGCACGTCCCGTCCCGCCAGCTCTGGGTCAACCCGGACTGCGGCCTGAAGACCCGCGGCTACGCCGAGACCGAAGAGTCCCTGCGCAACCTGGTCACGGCCGCCAGGACGGTCCGCGCCGGACTGCTGGAAGCAGCGCAGTAGTCCACACCGGTGATCGAGCCTGCCGAGATCCAGGTTTCGACAGGCTCAACCACCGAACACGACGGCGGCCGGTCACCCCTCAAGGTGACCGGCCGCCGTCGTACTCCCTTAATCGATTCAGGACTCCCAGAGGATCTCGTCGTCCACGACGCCGTCCTCATCCGCCGAGGCGACCAGGACCTCGTCGGTGAAATGCGCGCCGAGGGTGAAGTCCAGGACGAAATACCGCTCGGGCTGGCCGGGGTAGATGCCCACGTGGCCCAGTTTGAGTGCCTTCAGGAAGACCTCGTTGGTCAGCTGGTTCTTGTCCGCGACGCCGAAGACCTTCTTCAGGTGCTCGGCGTTGATGGCGTTGCAGTGGAAGTGCCGGTACTCCTGCGGGCTGGTGCCTTCTTCCTCCAGCTCCGCCGCGATCATCTCGCGGACCTGGTCCACGAGTTCGGGCAGGAAGCGCAGCCGGTAGTCAACCTTGTGCAGGGCCGCCTCGTCGAAGCGGTCATGGGCGTTGACATTCAGGTCAAGCTCCACAGGATGGCCCGCCAGTTCATGCGTGGCGGAGAAATTATGCTCTCTCCCGTGGTTGAGCTCGACTTCGCCGAAGTGCTGGCTCGCTACCTTGTTCATAACTTCAACATAGTCCTGAAAACCGCTCCGTTCCAGCATTCCCAAGGTTTTTGTCCGGTCGCGGCCCGGCCGGGCGGCACGGAAATGGTACCGTTTCAGCCGGTGGTGCCGAGCTTTTGCAGCGTGTCCGCCAGCAGTTCCACGAACAGCTGGACCCGGGCCGTCTTCTTCTCGTTGATCAGCAGGGCAAAGACGTTCCGGGCCAGCCGGATCTCCGGAACATCCAGCACCACCACCCCGGCCGGGCGGTTCAGCAGGGCGAGCTCGGGGACCAGGGCGGCACCGAGCCCGGCCGCCGCCATCCCGAGGCTGGCATGGAAGTCATCGCTGTAGGCCACCACCCGCGGGTGCAGGTTGCAGCTGGCGAAGAGCCGTTCGATCACGGTCGCGTCGCTTGTGCCCGGGTGGTGGACAATCCAGGGCATCCCGGACAGGTGGTCCGCGGCCACCTTGGACCCGGCGCCGATGCCCCACGCCGCGGGCAGCACCACCCGGAAATTGTCGTCGCCGATCCACTGGCGGTTCAGGGTGTGCGGCCAGGCCAGGCCCGACTGGCCCACCTGGTAGACCAGGGCAACATCGAGTTCGCCGTCGGTCCGCAGCCCCTGGATGGTCCGGGCGGGCTCCGCCACGGACACCCGCAGGTCGATCCCGAGGTTCTTCCAGGCCGGGTTCTGCAGGATCCGCGGCAGCACGTAGGTCGCCAGGCTGGGGAAGATGCCCAGCCGCAGCTCCTGGCTGGCGCTGTCCTGGGTCCGCGCGGCCGCAGCCATGAGCGCCTCGATGTCGGTGAGGACCTTCGCCGCGTGCCGGGCCATGACCAGGGCAGCGTCCGTGGGCTGGATGCTGCGGGCCGAGCGCAGGAACAGGGCAACCCCGGTATCGCGTTCCAGGGCCGACATCTGCTGCGAGACCGCCGACGCCGTGTAGCCGAGCCGGCCCGCGGCCGCCGCGAAGGAACCCAGCCGGGTCACCTCAACGAGCGTCCGCAGGTGAACGGGGTTGATCAATGGCTGCCCTTCGCCGTGCCGGAATCCCGCTTCATTCTGGCATAGAACCCGGAACCCTGCCCCCGCGCGGAAACTGGCACACATCCGCCGGCCCCGCGGCCACGAATTGCCCATAGATGTTTCACCAGGACGATTCCGGCAAGCCAACAGGAGCAGAACAGTGCAACAAGCAGCAGGGATTCCCCACGGCCGGCGGGTGGCCGTCATCGGCAGCGGCGTGGCCGGCCTGACCGCCGCCCATGTGCTGAACAGGGCAGACCGGGTGACCCTCTTCGAGGCCGATTCCCGGCTGGGCGGCCATGCCCACACCCACGACGTGCCGCAGGCGGACGGTTCGGTCCTGGGCGTGGACACCGGCTTCATCGTGCACAACCAGCGGACCTACCCCACGCTGCTGCGGCTCTTCGCCGAACTGGGCGTCGAAACCCAGCCCTCCGAAATGAGCATGTCCATCCGCTGCGACGGCTGCGGCCTCGAATACGCCGGCGCCCGGGCCAAGGGCCGCGGCATCATCCCGCGGCCCTCCACCCTGCTGCGCGGCCGGTACCTGCTGATGCTGCTGGAGGTGACGCGCTTCTACCGCCGGGCCCGTGCCCTGCTCGCCGACGGCGGGACAGGCACCGAAGCAGGGACCGGTACCGACGCAGCGGAGCTGACGCTGGGGGACTTCCTGGCCCGCGAGAAGTTCAGCAGCTACTTCAATTCACACTTCATGACGCCGATCGTGAGCGCCGTCTGGTCCTGCGACCCCACCACCGCGCTGGCCTACCCGGCCCGCTACCTCTTCACCTTCCTGGGCCACCACGGCCTGCTCGGGGTCTCCGGCTCACCGGAGTGGCGGACCGTCACCGGCGGCTCCCGCAGCTACGTGGACAAGCTCGCCGCGACGCTGCCGGACATCCGCCTCGCCAGCCCCGTCACCGGCGTGCGGCGCACCGCGGACGGCGTCGAACTGACCAGCCGGCACGCCGCCGGCAACTTCACCACCGAGACCTTCGACGCCGTCGTGATCGCCACCCATCCCGGGCAGGCGCTGCGCCTGCTTTCCGACGCCTCGCCCGCCGAGAAGGACGCCCTGGGGAACATGCCCTACTCGGTCAACCACACCGTGTTCCACCGCGACGACTCGGTGCTGCCGGCCAGCGGCAACGCCAGGGCGGCCTGGAACTACCGCCTCCCGTCCTGCGACGCCCGGCCGGACAAGGTCCTGGTCAGCTATGACCTGACCCGGCTGCAGCGGCTGAACCCTGCCGACGGCCGGCCCTACATCGTGAGCCTGGGCGAGGCCGGGCTGATCGGGGACGGCGCCGTGCTGGAGCGGATGGTCTACGAGCACCCCCAGTACACGCCGGAGTCCGTCAGGGCGCAGCAGCAGATTCTCGAACTGGGGGACAGCCGGCTGGCGTTCGCCGGGGCGTACCACGGCTGGGGCTTCCACGAGGACGGCGCCCTCTCCGGCGTCAGGGCAGCGGCGCGGCTGGGGCGCAGCTGGGACGGGGCCGCCGTCGTGCGTGAGGCCGTCTCCGCGGAGGCGACATGAGCACCACCGCCGCCATCTACCGCACCTCCATCGCGCACGTGCGGCGCACCCCGCTGCACAACGCCTTCACCTACCGCAGCTACAGCTGGTATGTCGACGTCGACCGGCTCCCGGCGCTGCCCCGTTTCCTCAAGCCGCTCGCCGGCTTCAGCGCCGCGGACCACCTGGGCGACCCGGCCGGCACCCTGCGGGGCAACGTCGAACGCTTCCTCGCCACCCGGGGGAAAGCGCCCGACGGCGGCCGGATCACCATGCTCGCGAGCGCCCGCGTGTTCGGGCAGGTGTTCAACCCGCTGTCCCTGTTCTGGTGCCACGACGCCGCGGGGGAGCTGCGCTGCGTCGTCGCCGAGGTCCACAACACCTACGGGGAACGGCACTGCTACCTCCTCGAAACGGACGACGCCGGCCGCGCCGGCGTCGCCAAGGCGTTCTACGTCTCGCCGTTCAACGACGTCGAGGGCCGGTACCGGATGAAACTGCCGGAACCCGGCGAACGGCTCGCGGTCTCGATCGTCCTGGAGCGGGACGGGCAGAAGCCCTTCATCGCCACCATGGACGGCGAACGCCGCGAGGCGACCGTGCCGAACATCCTCGCCGCCGCGCTCGCGGTCCCGCTGGCACCGCTGCGCGTCGTCGCCCAGATCCACTGGCAGGGCATCAGGCTGTGGGCACGCGGCCTGCCCGTCATCAAACGACCACACCACCCCTCACAGGAGGCAGTCCAATGACCATGACCGATGCGGGCCGACCGGCCGCAGCACAGTGCCTTCCCTCCGCGGCGCCCTCTGCGGTGCCCTACACGGTCCCGCAGCCGCCCAACGACGTCGACGCCGAGGCCTGGCCCGGCATCGCCGCGGTGCCCTCGGGACTGAAGGCCGCCGTCGCCGGCCGCGTCGCGGACGCCGTCTTCAAGGCCGCCGTCCGCCGGCTCCCGCTGGAAGTCCGCTACCCGGACGGGACCGTGCTGGGAAAGTCTTCCGGACATCCCGTGCCGGTCATGACGGTCAACCGGCCGGAGGCGTTCGCGGCTCGGCTTGGCGACGGCGGGCTGATCGGCCTGGGCGAGTCCTACATGGCCGGCGACTGGGACGCGGCCGACCTCACGGCCGTGCTGGAGGTGTTCGCGG
The DNA here is from genome assembly GCF_018224015.1 of Pseudarthrobacter albicanus. Taxonomy (GTDB): domain Bacteria; phylum Actinomycetota; class Actinomycetes; order Actinomycetales; family Micrococcaceae; genus Arthrobacter; species Arthrobacter albicanus. Next base: position 6,059 of record NZ_JAGPOT010000021.1, on the reverse strand, counting down.
GAAGCGTCGGCACCCTGGTGCCGGAGTGGATGCAGAAACTGCGGGCCCTCTACGTGCCGCGCCAGCCGCGTAAGGAACGCAACACCGAACAGAACACGCGCTCCAACATCGCCAGGCACTACGACCTCTCCAACGACCTTTTCGCCTCCTTCCTGGACGAGACCATGACCTACTCCAGCGCCCTCTTCCCGGAATCCGGCAATGCCCTGGGGAGCGTCGGCTGGGCGGACCTGGCCGGCGCCCAGCGGGCCAAGATCGACAGGCTGCTGGACAAGGCCGGCGTCGGGCGGGGCACCCGGGTGCTGGAGATCGGCACCGGCTGGGGCGAACTCGCCCTCCGGGCCGCCGCCCGCGGCGCCACCGTCTACTCCGTCACCCTTTCGAGCGAGCAGCAGGAACTGGCCCGGCGGCGCGTGGCGGAGGCCGGCTATGCCGCCGCCGTCACGATCGAGCTCAAGGACTACCGCGCCGTCGAAGGCGAGTACGACGCCGTCGTGTCGGTTGAGATGATCGAGGCCGTCGGCTTCGAATACTGGGCCACGTACTTCCAGACGATCGAGCGTGTCCTCGCCCCGGGCGGCAAGGTGGCCATCCAGGCCATCACGATGGGCCATGACCGGCTGCTCGCCACCCGGTCCAGCTACACCTGGGTGCACAAGTACATCTTCCCGGGCGGGGTCATCCCGTCCGTGCGCGCCATCGAGGACATCACCGCGCAGCAGACCGGACTCCGCGTCCGGGAGCGACTCGCCATGGGGGAGCACTACGCCCAGACCCTCCGCCTCTGGGAGGAGCGCTTCATGGGCCGCGCGGACGAGGTCCGCGGCCAGGGCTTCGACGGGATCTTCCAGCGCATGTGGCTGTTCTACCTCTGCTACTCCCGGGCCGGCTTCCAGTCCGGCTACCTCGACGTCCAGCAGATCGTGCTGGACGGCCGGGCGGCGTAGGAATCCGGCTGCAAGACGAGTCGCCCAAGGTAAGGCGGGCACCCCCAGGTGTCCGCCTTACCTGTGTGTCCGGCCACCCGATGTGGTGCCCTGCCTCACGGCCCGACACGCCGTCTCTGCGGCGACACGCGGGCGGATTAATTGTGGCTAAGTACTCCACAGCCTGTGGATTCCGTCCCCAAAAACCGCGGGATCACGGACGTTTTGAAGGCCCTCTCCTGTGGATTAAACCTGCGTGAAATGACATACTTGTAATACATCATCTTGGGGTCCACGCGGGGCTCTTGCACTACATGTAGTATCGACATACAGTTCGAGCAGAGCATCGGCGCAAGGCAGGACGGGCCAGAAAACGCCCGCCGGAGAGGCCGCAGCGCAGACACCGCAGCACCGGCGCCGCACCTGTAAACGACGCACCAGACGCCGTACACGAAACGCAGTACCAGAGACTTCAACAAAGGGGACAGGGACCATGACCGTCACGGTTTACACAAAGCCGGCCTGTGTTCAGTGCAACGCAACATACCGCGCACTGGACAAGAAGGGCATCACTTACCAGAGCGTCGACATCTCCCAGGACGCGGACGCCCTCGAGCGCCTGAAGTCCCTGGGCTACCTGCAGGCCCCGGTTGTCGTCACGGACCAGGACCACTGGTCCGGTTTCCGCCCGGACAAGATCGAGGAACTGGCGCAGGCATTCGCCGTAGCGTGAAACGCTGCTGTAGCCTGAAACGCTGATGAGGTGACTCCTATGGTTGCAACGGCAATGTCCGGTGCTCGGGTGGCTGCAAAGGCTGTAAGCGGGGAAGCTGACAGCATGGAGGCTCCCGGGATCACACGGAGCCACCTCATCTACTTTTCCTCCACCTCGGAGAACACCCGGCGCTTCGTCGCGAAGCTGGGCATCGACGCCGCCCGGATCCCCCTCTACCCGAGGGACAACCCGCTGGTGGCGGCCGAACCGTTCGTGCTGGTGGTTCCGACCTACGGCGGCACCGGGGGAGAGGGATCCGTTCCCAAGCAGGTCATCCGCTTCCTGAACAACCCGCAGAACAGGAAGCTGATCCGCGGAGTGATCGGCGCGGGGAACACGAATTTCGGGGACAACTACTGCATGGCCGGGGACATCGTCGCCGCCAAGTGCAAGGTTCCCCACTTATATCGATTTGAGCTCATGGGGACGCCGGAAGACGTCAGCCGGGTTCAACAAGGATTGGAAGAGTTTTGGACACGACTGTCGCAGACACAGCAGTAACCAGGCCCGAGGGCCAGAAGCCGGCCATGCCGGCCGCCTACCACGGCCTGAGCTACCACGAGCTCAACGCGATGCTGAACCTGTACGGACCGAACGGCGAGATCCAGTTCGAGGCCGACCGCGAGGCTGCCCACCAGTACTTCCTGCAGCACGTGAACAACAACACCGTGTTCTTCCACGACCTCGAGGAGAAGCTCGACTACCTCGTCAAGAACGAGTACTACGAGCGCGAGACCCTCGACCAGTACACGATGAACTTCATCCGCGAGCTCTACAGCCGCGCGTACAAGAAGAAGTTCCGCTTCGAGACCTTCCTGGGCGCCTTCAAGTTCTACACCTCCTACACGCTCAAGACGTTCGACGGCAAGCGGTTCCTGGAGCGCTACGAGGACCGCGTCTGCATGGTGGCCCTGCACCTGGCCCGCGGCGACGAGCAGCTGGCCCTGCAGATGGTGGACGAGATCATCGAGGGCCGCTTCCAGCCGGCCACCCCCACGTTCCTGAACGCCGGCAAGAAGCAGCGCGGCGAGCTGGTCTCCTGCTTCCTGCTCCGCATCGAAGACAACATGGAGTCGATCGGCCGGTCCATCAACTCCGCCCTGCAGCTGTCCAAGCGCGGCGGCGGCGTGGCCTTTGCCCTGACCAACATCCGCGAGGTCGGCGCGCCGATCAAGCAGATCGAGAACCAATCCTCCGGCGTCATCCCCGTGATGAAGCTCCTCGAGGACAGCTTCTCCTATGCCAACCAGCTCGGTGCCCGCCAGGGCGCCGGTGCGGTGTACCTGCACGCCCACCACCCGGACATCTACCGGTTCCTGGACACCAAGCGGGAGAACGCGGACGAGAAGATCCGCATCAAGACCCTCTCGCTCGGCGTCGTGATCCCGGACATCACCTTCGAGCTGGCCAAGAAGGATGAGGACATGTACCTGTTCTCGCCGTACGACGTCGAACGCGTCTACGGGATGCCGTTCTCCGACGTCTCGGTCACCGAGAAGTACTACGAGATGGTGGACGATTCCCGGATCAAGAAGACCAAGATCAAGGCGCGCGAGTTCTTCCAGACCCTCGCCGAGATCCAGTTCGAATCCGGCTACCCGTACATCATGTTCGAGGACACCGTGAACCGGGCCAACCCGATCGACGGCAAGATCATCATGTCCAACCTGTGCTCCGAGATCCTCCAGGTCTCGCAGCCCACCACGTACCACGAGGACCTGTCCTACGACGAGACCGGCAAGGACATCTCCTGCAACCTGGGCTCGCTGAACATCGCCAAGGCCATGGACTCGCCGGACTTCGGGCTGACCATCGAGACCGCCATCCGCGCGCTCTCGGCGGTGTCGGACATGTCCGACATCACCTCGGTGCCCTCGATCGCCCGCGGCAATGACCAGAGCCACGCGATCGGCCTGGGCCAGATGAACCTGCACGGCTACCTGGCGCGGGAACGGGTCCACTACGGCTCCGAAGAGGGCATCGACTTCACCAACATCTACTTCTACTCGGTGGTGTTCCACGCCCTTCGGGCCTCCAACAAGCTGGCCATCCAGACCGGCCAGACCTTCGGCGGGTTCGAGAAGTCCCAGTACGCGTCGGGGGAGTTCTTCGACAAGTACACGGAGCAGGAATGGGTGCCGGAGACGGAGAAGGTCGCCGAGCTGTTCAAGAACATCCACATCCCCACGCAGGATGACTGGCGCGGGCTGAAGGCCTCCGTCATGGAGCACGGCATCTACAACCAGAACCTGCAGGCCGTGCCGCCGACCGGCTCGATCTCCTACATCAACAACTCCACCTCCTCGATCCACCCGGTGGCGTCCAAGATCGAGATCCGCAAGGAAGGCAAGCTCGGCCGCGTCTACTACCCGGCGCCGTACCTGACCAACGACAACCTGGAGTACTACCAGGACGCGTACGAGATCGGCTACGAGAAGGTCATCGACACCTACGCCGCGGCCACGCAGCACGTGGATCAGGGCCTGTCCCTGACGCTGTTCTTCAAGGACACCGCCACCACCCGCGACATCAACAAGGCCCAGATCTACGCCTGGCGCAAGGGCATCAAGACCATCTACTACATCCGTCTCCGCCAGCTCGCGCTGGAAGGGACGGAGGTGGAAAATTGTGTTTCGTGTATGCTTTAATCAACTGATTTAGATTGATTTTTGCTGGGTACGCCGGCGGGCGCCCGCCCGCCGGCGGGAGCGCCAGTACGCCTAAGACTTAAAAGACTGAGGAGTCATGCGACAACATGACTCCTCAAGAATCTCGCTTACGAGACGTTCCAAATTGAATCCCTGGAATGTCGAATGTATCAGGGAGCCAGGACGAAAGTCCAACTCCCCGAAGCGAGGTTCGGTAGCTGCCAAACGGTCAGCTAGGAATCAACGGCCGAGCATTCGGCAGAAGGGAGCCCCAGTGGCTCAGAAGATTGCGCGCGACGCAAAGACGGGGGAATTCATCCCTATGGCGACCGCACAACGGCGTCCCAGCACTACGACGATTGAGTTCGTTGGACCGGGAACGTCCAACACCAGACTCGTCAACCGCTCGGCTGACACAGGTCAGTTCGTGACAGACAATGCGGCCACACGGAACCCGGGCCAGACCGTCCGGCAGTGGGTCTAGGAGTCTAAAGTGTCTGTGTGGGTGCTGGACAGTTCTGGGGCCCACACAGACAACTTGGAATTGAATTAGCACGGCGGGTGGCAGCCCGTGGAACACCAATCATGCGGAGGACGCAAATTGACCGAGAAGCTTAAGCTACTGACCCACGTCGAGGCGATCAACTGGAACCGCATCCAGGACGAGAAGGACGTTGACGTCTGGAACCGCCTGGTCAACAACTTCTGGCTGCCGGAGAAGGTGCCGCTGTCCAACGACGTGCAGTCGTGGGCCACGCTGACCCCGGACGAGCAGCAGCTCACCATGCGCGTGTTCACGGGCCTGACCCTGCTGGACACCATCCAGGGCACCGTCGGCGCCGTCTCGTTGATTCCGGACGCGATCACCCCGCATGAAGAGGCTGTCTACACGAACATCGCCTTCATGGAGTCCGTGCACGCCAAGAGCTACTCCTCCATCTTCTCCACGCTGGCCTCCACCAAGGAGATCGACGAGGCGTTCCGCTGGTCCACCGAGAACGAGAACCTTCAGAAGAAGGCCCAGATCGTCATGGACTACTACCAGGGCGACGATCCCCTGAAGCGCAAGGTGGCCTCCACGCTGCTGGAGAGCTTCCTTTTCTACTCGGGCTTCTACCTGCCGATGTACTGGTCCTCACGGGCCAAGCTGACGAACACGGCCGACCTGATCCGGCTGATCATCCGCGATGAGGCCGTGCACGGCTACTACATCGGTTACAAGTTCCAGAAGGGCCTGGAGAAGGTCTCCGAGGAGCGCCGGCAGGAGATCAAGGACTACACCTTCGAACTGCTCTTCGAGCTGTACGAGAACGAGGTCCAGTACACGCACGATCTCTACGACTCCGTTGGCCTGGCCGAGGACGTCAAGAAGTTCCTGCACTACAACGCCAACAAGGCCCTGATGAACCTGGGCTACGAGGCCATGTTCCCGGCTTCCGTCACCGACGTGAGCCCGGCCATCCTCTCGGCGCTGTCTCCCAATGCTGACGAGAACCATGACTTCTTCTCGGGATCCGGGTCCTCTTACGTGATTGGCAAGGCTGTCAATACTGAGGATGACGACTGGGACTTTTAGTCGTCTGAGGTGTCAACCTAGTGGTGTGTCTCCAAAATAGTTTATGAGTGTTCCGTTAAGCTGGGGGCATGTCGAATCCAGCTCCTGCTTTGGTGGTCTCCGATGGTCAGCGTGCCGCGTTGGAGGTGCTGTCG
>NZ_JAGPOT010000209.1 GCF_018224015.1 Pseudarthrobacter albicanus | reverse complement strand
GTGCAGGTGTTGCACAGCCCGCCACCGCCGACGAAGACCCGGCCATCGGGAAGCAGCAGGCCGACGCTGTGATACGTCCGGGGGATGGCCATCGGGGCCAGCGTGGTCCACTTTCCGGTGGCCGGGTTCCAGATTTCCGGGGCCATCCTGGCGCCGGTGTCCGTGAACGGAACCGGGGTGGCCTGACCGCCGACCACCAGCACCTGGCCATCGGGCAGCGCGACCCCGTTCGCGAACGACCGGGTCACGCCCATGTCTGCGGTCCGGGCCACCTTGACCCCGTTGTTGATGTCGATCGTGTACGCCCGCGCCGTAGCCGGGATGCTATTGTAGGCGGTCGACCCGCCCACGGTCAGGATCTTTCCGACGTCGTACATCACGGCGTCGCCGTTCATT
>NZ_JAGPOT010000208.1 GCF_018224015.1 Pseudarthrobacter albicanus | reverse complement strand
CCGGGATGCTATTGTAGGCGGTCGACCCGCCCACGGTCAGGATCTTTCCGACGTCGTACATCACGGCGTCGCCGTTCATTGCGTCCGGGCTATCTGCGCGCGGACCGGCCGAGGTGATGCTGCCGTCGCCGGTGGTGGAGATCCAGTTCATCTGGCGGCTCGGCCCCGCCTGGAACACGCGGCCACCGGGGGCGGCAAACAACCAGGGGTGATTGTCGGAACGATACCCGCCACGGGGATCGTCGGTCAGGATGTTGTCCACCAGCACGTTCGGCAGCGTTCGCCAGCCGCCGGCGGCGGACCACACCTCACCGTTCTTGTTGCCGATACCTCCCGACCACGAGCCGCCGATGGTGAACACCTCACCGGTGGAGGTGGTCACGTTGCTGTGGTAGCCGCGGGCGATCTTCATGTCCGGCCCCGGGCTCCAGGCGTTCGTCGCAGGATTGTACAGGCTGGTTTTCGAGCTGCTGCTGCCGCCGCTGACCAGGATCCTGCCATCCGGTAG
>NZ_JAGPOT010000207.1 GCF_018224015.1 Pseudarthrobacter albicanus | reverse complement strand
GACCAACCAGTGTCACCGGTGTCCCGGCGGTCGTGACCGGTTCGTCGAACAGCAGCGTCAGCGTTTCGGGGGCCGTGGCGACGGTCGAGTCGGCGGCCGGTGCGGTGAAGAGCAGGTTGGCGTGCGCGGAAGCAGGGACCGCCGACAGCAGTCCGGCAAAGACGAGCCCCGCCGTGGCTGCGAGCAGTGCGGCGGCACGGCCGGGACGGTGCGGTCGCCGGCCGGTCCTACGCTTCACGCCGGGGAGGCGGGATGAGGCCGGTGCCGGTGCCGGGGTGTGCGCTCTGCAGTTGTGCGAGTTCGTCCCGGGCCGCCCGGATCCGGTCATCAATGCCCTGCGCCGGCCCGGC
>NZ_JAGPOT010000206.1 GCF_018224015.1 Pseudarthrobacter albicanus | reverse complement strand
CCTGGCGGCGCATGGGGCGCAGGCAGAAGAACCAGGTCAGGGCGATGGCTGCCGCCGTGCCGGCCAGTGCGATCAGTACCGCGTTCACGCGGCGGGGCTCCCGCCCGGACGCGGTGCCGGGTGGCGGCCGTCGAAGTCTGCCGGCGCCGGGCGGAGGGCCTCGATCTGGGCGCGCAGCGTGGCCAGTTCCTGTTCCTGGTCGGGTGTGGCGGGCTGGTCGCTGCGGCCGCGGCCGCGCATCATGAGCCACATCATCAGGCCCATGCCGACGGGGCAGACCAGGGCGGGAAGGATGAGGAAAAACTGTTCCATGGGAGGTCCTTAGCGGTCAGGGGTGGGGCGGAGCCGGGTCAGGTCGCGGCGGAGCGCGCGTGCGGAGAGCCGGCCGTGGGCGATGAGCCTGCCGTCGGCGATGAGTCCGGGGGCGAAGAGGAGGCGGTGCTCGGCGGCGAGGACGCGTCCCTGCTCGCTGTCCAGGTCGACCTCGTCAACGCTGAGCGGAAACTCGCGGGACAGGCCTGCCAGCAGCTGCTTGCCGTCGCTGCACCAGGTGCAGTCGGTCCGGGTCAGCAGG
>NZ_JAGPOT010000205.1 GCF_018224015.1 Pseudarthrobacter albicanus | reverse complement strand
GTGCAGGTGTTGCACAGCCCGCCACCGCCGACGAAGACCCGGCCATCGGGAAGCAGCAGGCCGACGCTGTGATACGTCCGGGGGATGGCCATCGGGGCCAGCGTGGTCCACTTTCCGGTTGCCGGGTTCCAGATTTCCGGGGCCATCCTGGCGCCGGTGTCCGTGAACTGAACCGGGGTGGCCTGACCGCCGACCACCAGCACCTGGCCATCGGGCAGCGCGACTCCGTTCGCGTACGACCGGGTGACGGCCATGTCTGCGGTCCGGGCCACCTTGACCCCGTTATTGATGTCGATCGTGTACGCCCGCGCCGTAGCCGGGGTGTTCGCCGTAGCCGGGGTGTTATTGTAGGCGGTCGACCCGCCCACGGTGAGGATCTTTCCGACGTCGTACATCACGGCGTCGCCGTTCATC
>NZ_JAGPOT010000204.1 GCF_018224015.1 Pseudarthrobacter albicanus | reverse complement strand
TACGCCCGCGCCGTAGCCGGGATGCTATTGTAGGCGGTCGACCCGCCCACGGTCAGGATCTTTCCGACGTCGTACATCACGGCGTCGCCGTTCATTGCGTCCGGGCTATCTGCGCGCGGACCGGCCGAGGTGATGCTGCCGTCGCCGGTGGTGGAGATCCAGTTCATCTGGCGGCTCGGCCCCGCCTGGAACACGCGGCCACCGGGGGCGGCAAACAACCAGGAGTGACTGTCGGAAGTGAAGCCGCCACGGGGATCGGCGGTCAGGATGTTGTCCACCAGCACGTTCGGCAGCTTTCGCCAGCCGCCGGCGGCGGACCACACCTCACCGTTCTTGTTGCCGATACCTCCCGACCACGAGCCGCCGATGGTGAACACCTCACCGGTGGAGGTGGTCACGTTACTCTGGTAGCCGCGGGCGATCTTCATGTCCGGCCCCGGGCTCCAGGCGTTCGTCGCAGGATTGTACAGGCTGGTTTTCGAGCTGCTGCTGCCGCCGCTGACCAGGATCCTGCCATCCGGTAG
>NZ_JAGPOT010000203.1 GCF_018224015.1 Pseudarthrobacter albicanus | reverse complement strand
GCCCGGACAGCCCGAACCCTACGCCCCCGGCAGCTGGGGCCCCGCCTCCGCCGACGAGCTGCTGGCCCGTGACGGACGAACCTGGAGAAGGCCATGATCGTAGACCTGCCCGACACCACCACCTCGAAGATCTCCAAGAAGATCATGGCCCTGCGCGAGGCGGGCGGCGTGATCGCCCTGGGCCGGGTCCTGACCCTCGTGGTCGTCACCAAATCCGGACTGGAAGAGGAGGCCATCGACGCCGCCAACGAGGCCAGCCGGGAACACCCCTGCCGGATCATCGTGCTCGCCGACGCCGGCGCCGACGCACCCACCCGCCTGGACGCCCAGATCCGGGTGGGCGGGGACGCCGGCGCCTCCGAGGTGATCCTGCTCCGCGGCTACGGTGAACTCGCCCAGGAAAGCGAATCCCTCGTCGCGGCCCTGCTGCTGCCCGACGCCCCGATCGTGGCGTGGTGGCCGCACGGCGCCCCGAACAACGCCTGCCAGACCTCCATCGGGAAAATTGCGCACCGCCGGATCACGGACTCGGCCAACGAGGCCGACCCCCAGGCGGCCCTGGACAGAATCCGGAACACCTACAAGGCCGGCGACACCGACCTCGCCTGGACCCGGCTGACCAACTGGCGGATCCAGCTCGCCGCGGTCCTGGACCAGGCCGACGGCTCACCCGTCACCGCCGTCGCCGTCGAAGGCGCCTCCGATTCCCCCAGCACCATCCTGCTCGCGGCCTGGCTCACCCTGGCCCTGGACGCCCCCGTCACTATCGTCGCGGACCCCGCCGGCACCGGGATCCGGCGTGTGCGGCTGACCCGGACCTCCGGCGACATCCAGCTGTACCGGCCCGGCCCCACCATCGCCGAACTCACCCAACCCGGCCAGCCCGCCCAACGCATCTCCCTGCCGCGCCGCACCCTCAAAGACTGCCTCGCCGAAGAACTCCGCCGCCTCGACCCCGACGAAGTCTTCGGCGA
>NZ_JAGPOT010000202.1 GCF_018224015.1 Pseudarthrobacter albicanus | reverse complement strand
TGCCTGGTCATCGAGGACGTGCTTCGCCTCAACCTGCGCAACCGCCTCGACCGGACCGCGCGCCTCGCCTTTGCTCTGGGCGTTGGCGACACCGCCGCCGCCGATGAGGACAACGCCGAGGCTGCCGTGGCCGCCGTCGCCACCCTGGCCCGCGAGGTGGGCATGACCGGCCGGCTCGCCGACTTCGGTGTCACCGCCGCGGACCTCGACTCACTCGTCGAGGACACGCTGGCCGATGCCGTCATCAACAACACGCCCGTGCCGCCCACGGCGGTCGAAATCCGCACCATCCTCGAGAAAGCGCTCTAAGTGGAAAACACGCTGAAGCTTGACCCGGCCGGAACAACAACCGGTGTGACCGCCTCCGAACTCGCCTTCATTGCCATGCTGCCCAAGCAGCTGTTCATCGACGGCGCATGGACCGACGCGTCCGACGGCGCCACGTCCGCCGTCGAGGACCCCTCCACCGGAGCGACGCTGGCGCGGATCGCGGATGCTTCCCCTGCCGACGGCGCACGGGCCCTCGCCGCCGCCGCCCGCGTCCAGGACTCCTGGGCCGCAACGCCACCACGCGAACGGGCCGAGATCCTGCGCAGCGCCTTTGATTTGGTCACCGCCCGGGCGGACGATTTCGCCCTGGCCATGACCCTGGAAATGGGCAAACCGCTGGCCGAATCCCGCGGTGAGGTGGCCTACGGTGCCGAATTCCTGCGCTGGTTCTCCGAGGAGGCAGTGCGCATCTCCGGCCGCTACTCCACAGCACCCGACGGCAAATCCCGGCTCCTCGTCACCAAACGGCCAGTGGGCCCGTGCCTTTTCATCACCCCCTGGAACTTCCCCCTGGCGATGGCCACGCGCAAAATCGCGCCAGCCATCGCCGCCGGCTGCACCATGGTCCTCAAGCCGGCCAACCTGACCCCGCTGACGGCGCTGCTGCTGACCGAGGTGTTCCAGGAGGTGGGCCTGCCTGCCGGGGTCCTGA
>NZ_JAGPOT010000201.1 GCF_018224015.1 Pseudarthrobacter albicanus | reverse complement strand
CGGGTAAACCCGGTAACGATACCGAAGCATGCAGCAAATGTATCGCCGGGCTATGACTGTTTCGCAGGATATTCGTACCGGGCGCCATTGTGCTTTTCTGCTGCACGCGCATCTGGTGTTCGTGACCAAGTTCAGGCACCGCGTTTTCATGGAGGACCTGGTGCAGCATTACTGGCGGGCGCAGAATCTTGGTCTGCATACTATTTCGCCGGGTCCGTCGGCGGCGCTCCTCTTGATGTTGTGAAGCAGTACGTAGAGAACCAGAACCGGCCACGCCGGTCCTCTTAGGGGGCGATTCACCTCCACCCTGAAGGATGGAGCACTCTCGCCCTACAGGTAGCGGACCCGCCGGCGGTACGGGGCGAAGGAGCCCTCGTCGGCCTGCCAGATGACGTCATCGACGATGGTTCCGAGGGCGGTGAACTGCCTCAGCGGGACGGAACCTCCCAGGCTGCGGCTGGGTGAGTAGTAGATCAACGTGTCCCCTGCCTGCATCCGCGCCAGGCCCGACCGTTTTCCGTGACCAAGCTGGGCGATGCCCAACTCGACGCCCCGCTCCACGTGTTCCGCGGAGACAACGCCCAGCCACGCTTTCATGCCGCGTGCACCGCGACCTCAGTCTTGGAGCGATGGTTCCGCCAGTGCAGGAAGACCGCCAGCAGGATCAGTGGAACGTGGATAGCCGGGAGGTTTCGCGCAATCCATTTCGGCAGGTAGATGTCCGTGACTGACCCGGTTGCGTCGCCGAGGTCCTTCGCCACGGCGGTGAGCGGGCAATGGAAGCCGTTGGCGGCGAAGACCAGTGTTTCGGCGGTCACGACGCCGGCCGCCAAGCCCACCTTTCGGTCGGTACGGCCGCGGACACCGGCATACAGGACGTAGACCATGCAGGCCGCAATCGTGAACCAGGCCAAGGTGTGGACGATCTTCACGGCCGTGAGCAAGAACCGGTGTCCGCTCATATGGCCTACCCTAGTGTTCCGTGTTAATGGTTTGTTTGCGTTTCATCTTGCCCAATAGATACTCCGCGGACTTGGTCCAGGTGAACGGTTTGGCGTCCTTGTTGTAGTTTTCGATGTACCGCTCCAT
>NZ_JAGPOT010000200.1 GCF_018224015.1 Pseudarthrobacter albicanus | reverse complement strand
TTGGAGACGTCCACCACGTAGGCCTCGTCCGGGGCGAAGACCGAGAAGTCCGCGTCGTACCCGAGCGCCAGCTGGCCCTTGGTGGAGAGCCGTGCCAGGGCGGCCGGCTTCTCGGCCATCCAGGACACCACCTGTTCCAGGGCGATGCCGCGGTGCCGGGCCTCGGTCCAGATCAGGGACAGGCCCAGCTGGAGGGAGGACACGCCGCCCCAGGCCACGGCGAAGTCGCCGTTTTCCAGGTCCTTCAGGTCCAGGGTGGAGGGTGAGTGGTCCGAGACGATGCAGTCGATGGTCCCGTCCTGCAGGCCCTTCCACAGCAGCTCGCGGTTGGACGCCTCACGGATCGGCGGGCAGCACTTGTACGCCGTGGCGCCGTTGGGGATCTCCTCGGCCATCAGGGTCAGGTAGTGCGGGCAGGTCTCCACGGTCAGGTGCACGCCGTCGCGTTTGGCGGTGGCGATCATCGGCAGCGCGTCCGAGGAGGACAGGTGCAGGATGTGCGCGCGGGCCCCGGTCCAGCGGGCCCGTTCGATCACCTCGGCGATCGCCTTGTTCTCGGCCCCGCGGGGGCGGGAGGCCAGGAACGTGGCGTACTGGTCCCCGCCCGGGTGGGGGGCGTGGTCGATCGCGTGGGAGTCCTCGGCGTGCACGATCATCAGCGAATCGAAGGACTTGAGCTCGGCCATGTCGGCCTCCATCTCGTCCGCCTCCAGGTGCGGGAACTCGTCCACGCCGGAGTGCAGCAGGAAGCACTTGAAGCCGAACACGCCCTCGTCGTGCAGCGGACGGAGGTCCGCCGTGTTGCCCGGGACGGCGCCGCCCCAGAACCCCACGTCCACGAACGCCTGGTCCGCGGCGACACTGCGCTTGAGTTTGAGGTTCTCCACGGTGGTGGTGGGCGGGATGGAGTTCAGCGGCATGTCGATGATGGTGGTCACGCCGCCGGCCGCCGCCGCGCGGGTGGCCGACGCGAAGCCCTCCCACTCGGTCCGGCCCGGCTCATTGACGTGGACGTGGGTGTCCACCAGGCCCGGGATCAGGGTCTCATCGTCGGCGAGGTCGATGGTTTCGGCGCCGGAGAGCCCGTTGCCCAG
>NZ_JAGPOT010000020.1 GCF_018224015.1 Pseudarthrobacter albicanus | reverse complement strand
CCACGGACACCCCGGCCGGCCGTTACACGCCCGGCGACAAACTCCTCACCTTCCTCGAAGCCCTCTGATTATGCCGACAAGTATCCCGGGGAACCCCGCCAAATCAGGCTGCCCGGAGCAACATCGGCATAATCCGGACATCGGCATAATGCTCACACCACCACGCCCTGGTCCACAAGGGTCAATGGACCATCCAGCTCCGCACCGGCATCCCCTGGTTCATCCCCCCGCCCCACATCGACCCGCGCCAGGTGCCCCGAAGAAACCGCTACTTCCGCCTCGAATGACGCCCCGTCCGGAGGCCAGCCCGCGGCCTGAACAACGGGCGGACTGAAGGTCTACAGCCAGAGTGACCGCGCTCCATTCACGCTGGTGGGTTATGCCATAGGCTGTTTTCGGAACTCAGGGGCACTTGCTGACGCAGCTGACCTGTACATTCGTATGGTCGAGTGCGCTGGCTCATGTGATTAGGGATTTGGTGCCGCCAGGTCCCAGTTAGGCTGGGCCGATGAGTCCAATCAACGGAGTCCGCCCGGCGGACAGCCGCGATGCGCGGCGGCTGGCGGAAATCCATGTTGAATGCTGGAAGCAAACCTATTCTGGCCTGCTGTCCGCTGGGTTCTTTGCCCAACAATCCGTCAGCGACAAGCTAGCCATATGGTCAGGGATCCTGACCGGTCCCCGGCGTCCCTGGCATCACGTAGCTGAAGTTGATGGTAGCGTAGTTGGTTTCTCCGGAACCCGGCTAGTTTCGCTTGACGATTCGCCCGGGGAGATTGAGCTGTGGGGGATCTACCTGTTGAAGGATCACCACGGTTCCGGTCTGGGCCAGCAGTTGCTGGACGCCTCGCTGGGCGACAGTCCGGCGATGCTCTGGGTCGCTGAAGCCAACACCCGGGCCCGGTCCTTCTACCGGCGAAACGGATTCGAGGTCGATGGCGCCCAAGAAGTTGTCCAGGAGTGGGAAGACCTGGTTAGGGTCCGGATGATCCGATAACCCCGCTGACCACTCTGCTTATCCGCGCCACGAACACACGGTTGACCACCCTCGGTAATGGCGGACCGGCAAACTCACGCATGGCAACGAGGATCCGGTTGGCCCGGTCCGCCGTCCGGGGCGAGTTTGGAGGTTCCAGCAGGGGCATCCCGGCCCGGGGACGGCGTGTCGGTATCAAAGTGCCCCCGCACGGCACGGAGCCCTTGACGCGGGGACGGCAACACGCGAACCTCATTGAACCTCTGAGGTTCCAGCCCTGCGTCACGCCAGCGCTGCGCTTTCTATCCCCTACCCCTCCACGTCGTGGAGGTGATGGACGGCGTCGTGCAGGAAGTACTGGGCGAAGGTCAGGATGGTGAACACCGACCCGTTGCTGCGGGTGCCCTTGCGTCCCCACTGCTCCTCGGGGACAGCCGTAAAGGACGCGGCGACCTGCTCGCCCGCGGCAGTGAGTTCCGCGCTGACCTCGGCCGGGTCGGCATTGGCGTAGTCCTTCTCGACGGCAGCCCGGTCCTGGTCCCAGTCCTCGAACCGGGCGCCGTCCTCGCTGAGCATCAGGCCCAGCCTATAGTCGAACAGCGTGAAGACGTCCCGCACGTGGCAGGCGTACTCGAGCACGGACCAGGTGGCGTCGTCGGGCCGTTGTGACACGCCGGTCCGGCGCAGGGCCGCACGCCAGCGCGGGAGCATGCCGGCGACGATCCCCGGCACCGTGGCGGGGGTGGCGGAAGAGGCGTCGAAACCGCATTCCGGACAGGGGCGCGACAGCACCCAGGTCCAGTCCTTGTTGTCCGGGATGATAGGCATGCGAGCAGTCTAAGCGCATTTCTCCCGGAGTAGCCGAGGGGTAGATGCGGTCCACGGCGCGCCCTGCCGGCGGTGCGAGGGCTGAGACTGGCTGAGTCTTCCCTCTTTGCGCAACGGTGAGGCGACAGAAAGGCCGCCTCACCCGCTGAAGTGCGACGCGTTGCGGTTCACGCCAATCGCGGGTAATGCTTCCCGCGAGTGGAACCTCAAGGACATGGGCCTTGGGCTCCAGTCGCGGGCCAAGCATCGATAGAGGTGTGCACCCCGAGCGGGCGTGACATGGAGCGCCGAGTTCGCCGCAATTCCGGACCAAGCCATGTCCGTTTGCTCGAAAATCCCCTATCAAACACTCTGGTCTGCAGAACTTGCTCTTCGGGCAATGCAGAGAAAAGGTTCGGCGCCCGGACGCAAGTCGCCTAAGGGTGCCTACCTTTGTAGCCCATGCCGGCGGTGGCACCTCACCTCGAAGTCGAACTCACAGGTTCCCCCCCGTGGGTCCGACGTCGTTGTTCCGCGTAGTTCCGGTCTTGGAGATGAGCCGGCGCCGGCCATTTGCCACAGATGGCCGGAACGCCGGACCCTATTGCGGCCCTTTGTGTCGAATGGGTGGGCCGTGACCCGTGACCCCCGACCCGTGACCCCCGACCCGCGACCCTGGCGCCTTCGTCGGTGCAAGCCCGGCGCCCGGCCGCCATATGGACAGCGGGAGGCTAGGCTTCCGTCCCAGGTTCCTCGGGCCAGGCCATGCTCGGACCGACCGCGTCGACGGCCTGGGACAGCGGGATCCCGGAACCGTCGCGGCGCCCGTGCTCCCCGGGCAGGGACCGCGCCGCGCCGGCCAGGGAGGACGCCTTCGCCGGGCCGTGCCCGGCCCAGGTGAGCAGGAGGGTGTCCTCGCCCTTGAGGAAGCGGTGCGCCCGGACTCCGGCCGTGCCGCGGCCCTTCGCCGGGTACTCGGAGAGCGCGGTGACCTTGGCGGTCCCCGGATCGGTGCCCGGGAGGGCACCCTCGGTGCCGGCAATCGTCACGACGACGGCGGCGCTGTCGGCCGCGCCGGCGGTGCCGAAGAACAGGACCCGGTCCCCGGCGGCCAGCTTGATGCCGGCCATTCCGCCGGCGGTCCGGCCCTGGGGCCGCACGGCGGCGCCGCTGAAGCGCAGCAGCTGCGCCTGCTGCGTCACGAAGACGAGGTCGACGTCGTCGGACCCGGCGGGCGCGACGCCCACCACGGTGTCCTTGTCCTTGAGCGCGATGACGTCCCAGTCCTCGCGGTTCAGCGGATAATCGGCCTGCACGCGCTTGACCACGCCCTGCGCCGTCCCGACCGCCAGGACCTCGTCCAGCGGCGCAAACGCCACGAGCGATTCGCCCTTCAGCAGGGTGATGAAGTCCTTGGCCGGCACGCCGCCGGCCATGTTGGGGGTTCCCGACGTCGGCGGCAGCACCGGCATGTCCATCATCTGCAGGCGCAGCATCCGGCCCTGGGACGTGACGGCCGCAATCTCGCCGCGCGCGGAGGTCTTGACCACGGACCGGAACACGTCGTGCCGGGTCCGCGGGCCGGACTCGGCGAGGCTGTCCTGGTTCCCGGTGCGGGCGATCATGCCTGACGCCGTCAGGATGGCCCAGCAGGGGTCGTCGGCGATTTCCAGCGCCAGCGGGGCGGCCTTGCCCCTGGCTCCGGGCGCGGCGGCCAGGGCGGCGGCCGTGGTGGGGGAGACGGCCTCGGATTCGAGCAGCACGGTGCGGCGCGCGGTGCCGTACTTCTCGGCGATCCCGGCCAGTTCGGAGGACACCAGCCCGCGCAGCAGCACCTCCGAGCCGAGGATGGCCTCAAGCTCGGCGATTTCCCGGCGCAGCTCCTCCTGCTCCTTTTCCAGCTCGATCCGGGAGTACTTGGTCAGCTGCCGCAGCCGGAGTTCCAGGATGTAGTTGGCCTGGATCTCGGACAGGTCGTAGACGGACATCAGCCGGGTCCTGGCCGCGGCCACCTCGTCGGAGGACCGGATGATCTGGATGACCTCGTCGATGTCCACGATGGCGATGAGGAGGCCCTCCACCAGGTGCAGGCGGTCCTTTTTCTTGCCCAGCCGGAAGGCCGTGCGCCGCCGCACCACAGTGATGCGGTGCTCCACGTAGACCGACAGCAGCTGCACCAGGCCCAGGGTCTGCGGCTGGCCGTCCACCAGGGTCACGTTGTTGATGCCGAAGGAATCCTCCATCGGGGTGTACCGGTAGAGCTGCTGCAGCACGGCGTTGGGGTTGAAGCCGTTCTTGAGCTCGATCACCAGGCGCAGGCCGTGCTTGCGGTCCGTGAGGTCCACGACGTCGCTGATGCCGGTCAGCTTCTTGCCGTTGACGGCGTCCTTGATCTTCTCGATCACCTTTTCCGGGCCCACCATGTACGGCAGTTCCGTGACCACCAGGCCGGTGCGGCGGGCCGAAAGCTGCTCGACCTCCACCTTGGCCCGGGTCTTGAAGGAGCCGCGGCCCGTGGCGTACGCCTCGCGGATGCCGTCGAGCCCCACGATCCGGCCGCCGCTGGGCAGATCGGGGCCGGGGACGAACTTCATCACATCCTGGAGCGTGGCGTCCGGGTACTCGATCAGGTGCCGGGCGGCGTCGATCACCTCCACCAGGTTGTGCGGGGCCATGTTGGTCGCCATGCCGACGGCGATGCCGGTGGCGCCGTTGACCAGAAGGTTCGGGAACGCGGCCGGCAGCACATCGGGCTGGGTCAGCTGGTTGTCATAGTTGGGCACGAAGTCCACGACGTCTTCGTCGAGGTGGTCCGTCAGGGTCAGCGCAGCCGCCGCGAGGCGGGCCTCGGTGTACCGCGGGGCCGCGGGGCCGTCGTCGAGCGAGCCGAAGTTGCCGTGCCCGTCGATCAGCGGCAGCCGCAGCGAAAAGTCCTGTGCCATGCGCACCATGGCGTCATAGATGGCCGAGTCGCCGTGCGGGTGCAGCTTGCCCATGACCTCGCCCACCACGCGGGCGCTCTTGACATGGCCCCGGTCAGGGCGCAGGCCCATCTCGGACATCATGAACAGGATGCGCCGCTGCACGGGCTTGAGGCCGTCGCGGGCGTCCGGCAGGGCCCTGGAGTAGATGACCGAATAGGCGTACTCCAGGAACGAGCCTTCCATTTCGGAAGTGACGTCGATGTCAACGATGTTCTCGGTGAAATCCTGGCTGGCTTCCCCTGAGGGGGGCGTGGTTTGGCGGCGGGCCATGAGGTTGGAAGGTCCTTCTGAGCGGTGCTGAACGGGTACTGCGTAAGTTTATGACTAGGCTAAGCCTATGGTGGATCAGCCCGCGGACGGCGAATATCCGGAACATTGGGAAGCCGACGTTGTCCTGCGCGACGGCGGAACGGCGCATCTGCGTCCCATCCACCCCTCCGACGCGGACGCCGTGCAGGCCTTCCACACCGGCCAGTCGCAGCAGTCCATCTACATGCGCTTCTTCGCGTTCAAGTCCAGGCTGTCCCCCAAGGAACTCAAGCGCTTCACCGAAGTGGACTACAAGGACCGGGTGGCCCTCGTGATCACCATCGGCGGGGAGATCATGGGGATCGGCCGTTACGACCGGCTGGATGACCCCGAAGAAGCGGAAGTCGCCTTCAACATCGCCGACGCCCACCAGAGCCGCGGGATCGGGTCCATCCTGCTCGAACACCTCGCCGCCGCCGCCCGCGAACACGGCATCAGTAAATTCAGCGCCGAGGTGCTCCCGGAAAACCGCAAGATGCTCATGGTGTTCTCCGACGCCGGCTACGACGTCAAACGGCATTTCGACGACGGCGTGGTCAGCCTCGAGTTCAACATCGACCCCACCGACCGTTCCCGCGCCGTGATGGAGTCCCGCGAACACCGCGCGGAGGCGCGCAGCATCCAGGAACTGCTCGCCCCGTCCTCGCTCGCCGTGATCGGGGCCAGCCGCACACGGGGCACCGTGGGCCACCAGCTCCTCGAACACATCATCGAGGCCGGGTTCACCGGCCCGGTCTACGCGATCAATCCCGAAGCCTTCGAGCTCGCCGGCATGCTCTCCTTCGCCCGGCTCGCCGACGTCCCCGGCCCCGTCAGGCTCGCCCTCATCGCCGTACCCTACGACGAGGTTCCCCGGGTGGTCGGAGAATGCGGCGCCGCCGGTGTCAAGGGGATCGTGGTGGCGACGGCAGGGTTCGCGGACGACGGCGAACGCGGCCTGGCCAGGCAGCGCGAACTGGTGCGGCAGGCCCGGGCCAACGGCATGCGGGTGATCGGCCCGGCCTCGCTGGGGATCATGAACACCAACCCGGCCGTGGCGCTCAACGCCTCCATGGCACCCGCGCTCGCCCGCCGCGGCGGGCTGGGGCTGTTCACCCAGTCGGCCGCGATCGGCGTGTCCCTGTACGCTGCCGCCAGCCGCCGCCGCGTCGGCCTCTCCACCTTCCTCTCCGCCGGCAACCGTGCCGACGTCTCCGGCAACGACATGATGCAGTTCTGGGAGGACGACGCCGACACGACCGCCGTCGGGCTCTACCTCGAATCGATCGGCAATCCCCGCAAGTTCTCCCGGCTGGCGCGGCGCCTGGCGCGCACGAAGCCCGTGATCGTCGCCAAGTCCGACGCCATGGGGCTGGGGCTTCCGCCCGGCCACGCCGTGCGCACCACGCAGGCGCCGCCGGAGGCCCTCGACGCGATGATGCGCCAGGCCGGCGTGATCCGGGTGGAGACCATCGAACAGCTCATGGACGTCGCCCAGATCGTGTCGAGCCAGCCGCTGCCGACGGGCCCCGGCATCGCCGTCTTCAGCAACTCCCGCGCGCTCGGCAAGGTCGTTGCGGACAGTGCGGCCACGCAGGGCCTGGGGGTGGAACGCATCATCGCCGACGTCGACCTGGACACCGGGATGTCCGTGGCGCTGCCGGCGCTGCGGCGCAGCCTGCAGGAAACCCTGGCCCTCGACACCGTCCACGCCGTGGTGGTGGCGCTGCTCCCGGCGCGCGGGCTCACCGTGGAAAAGATCGCCGGGGTGCTCGCGGAGTGTTCCGCGGCCGCCGGAAAGCCCGTGGTCGCGGCGTTCAGCGGCATCCTGGACCCCTCCGTCTACGTCGAGGGAATGGTCGGATCGGAAACGGCGCAGCCACCCCACGCGGCCACCGTGCCCTGCTACTCCAACCCGGGCGCCGCCGTGGCGGCGCTCGCCGCCGTCGTGCGCTACGCCGCGTGGCTGCATCGTGACCAGGGCCTGTTCGCGGAGCCCGAGGGCTGCGATCCGGACGGCACCCGGGCGGACCTTGAGCAGCTGCTCCGCAACGTCCCGGGTGAGCAGCTGGTCCGCCTTGACCCGGCGTCGGCGGGAAAGCTGCTGGGCCATTACGGCATCCGGGTGGTGCCCTCCGAAGGCTTCGAGACCGCGGAGCAGGCCTTGGCCGCGGCTGACAGGCTCGGCTGGCCGGTGGCGCTGAAAACCACGGACCCGGCGCTGCGGCACCGGCTGGACCTGGGCGGGGTGCGCCTGGACATCCAGGACGCCGAGTCGCTGCGGCGGAACGTGCAGGAGATGCGGAAATCGCTGGAACGCTACGGCTCCCCGTCCCTGGAGGTGCAATCCATGGTGCCGGTGGGGCAGGCATGCACCTTCCGCGCCATCGAGGATCCGCTGCTGGGCCCGGTGGTTTCCTTCGGCCTCGCCGGCGACGCGGTCAACCTGCTGGACGACTGGGCCCACCGCGTGCCGCCGCTGTCCGGTTCCGACCTGCACGACTTCATCCGCGGGCCCCGGGCGTCCCGGAAGCTCTTCGGCTACCAGGGCCTGCCGGCGGTGGACGTCGCGGCCCTTGAAGACCTTGCGGCGCGGCTGTCGCGGCTCAAGGACAACCACCCGGAGATTGCCCTGGTGGATTTCAACCCGGTGCTGGCAGGGCCCGACGGTGCCGCGATCCTGGCCGCCGACGTGCGGATCGCCAACGCCGCCCAGCGCACCGACAGCGCGCGGCGGGCCATGCGCAGCTAGCCGTACCAGGAGCCCTGCCGGCCTTCGGCAGCACGTGCAGTTAGCAAGTCCCCAGCCGATCTGTGAAAATGGAGACCATGAGTTTCCAGCAGCCGACACCCAAGCCCCTGGCGCCCGTCCCCGGACGCCCGGCCGCGCACCACCCCGGACTCCATGACCACAGCGCGCAGGGTCAAAGCCTGGAAGGGGCCCTCCAGCAGGCCGGTTTCTACCCCCGGCTCGTCGCGGACGTCGTCGCCGACGCCCTGGACGGCCGTGACTGTGTGGCGCACCTGGTCCACCTCGAGACGCACTTCGACCGGGCCGAGGTCCGGCGCCACATCACCGTGCTGGTGCTGACCGAGGACATGCTGGTGATCACCCACGTGGATGACCAGCAGCTCGATGAAGCCGGCGAACAGACCGTGGCGCAGGTCTCCACCGAATCCGTTCCCGTGACGCAGATCCGCTCCGTGGTGCTCAGCTACGTCTACGCCCAGCCGCAGGACTACAAGGCATCGGACCCGGTCCGCGAGCTGACCCTGTCCATCGCCTGGTCCGGCGGGCAGCGCCTCGACATGGGTCCGGCCAGCTGCGGGGATCCGCAGTGCGAGGCCGACCACGGCTACAGCGGCACCATCGCCCAGGAGGACATTGTCCTGCGGATCAGCGCCGAGGCCGACGGGCTGCAGGCTGTCCAGGACGCCAAGCTCTTCGCCCGGGCCCTCCGCGCGGTGAACACCGGTTCCGCCGCGCCGGCTCCGCATACCGGGCCCGGCCTGCCCCCGCGCCCGCGGATCAGCATGTTCGGGAACCGCCTCAGCCGCGGCCACCAGCGCTAAATGGCCCCGGTCCGCGTGCCCGAGCCGGTTTCTGTCCCCACCCCTGGTGCCCCCACTGCTGGTGCTCCCGCCACTGTTGCCCCCGCCCCTGCGGAGTCCGCCGCTGTTGCCCCCGCCGCTGCGGAGTCCGCCGCTGTTGCCCCCGCCGCTGCGGAGTCCGCGTTGCCGCCGGCTCCGGCATTCGGGCAGCGCTCCATCGCCGAGGTGCTCACCAGCGCCGCCTCCAGTCTGGGTGTCCCCGGCTTCGAGAACCGGCTGAACCTGCCCGCGGCCAAGCGGGTCTGCGTCGTCCTGGCCGACGGACTGGGCCGGAACCTGCTGAAGCAGAAGTCGGCGCACACCCCGTTCCTGCGTTCCGTCCTGCAGGCCGGCCAGGGCAAGGTGCCGGTCTGGCTGGACTCGACCTTCCCGTCCACCACCGCCGCGTCCCTGGCCAGCTTCGGCACCGGAATCCCCGCCGGGCAGCACGGCATGGTCGGCTACGACGTGCTGGACCCGGACCAGGACCGGGTGGTGAACATGCTCGGCAACTGGGACCCCGGCGTGGACCCGCGGCAATGGCAGCCCTTCCCGACCGTCTTCGAGCGCGCCGCAGGGCACGTGGATGTCACGACGGTCAGCCTGCCCCAGTTCAGCGACTCGGCCATGACCCAGGCCGCGCTCCGGGGCGGCCGCTTTGTCACCGGCACCACCTCGCACGCCCGGACCGCCGCCGCCGCCGAGGCCATGGCCGGCCCGGGCCCTGCCCTGATGTACTTCTACGTCAATGAACTGGACAAGGCCGGCCACCGCCACGGCTGCCAGTCACCAGAGTGGGAGTACCAGCTCGAGGAACTTGATGCCACCGTGCGGCGGCTCAACGCCACCCTGCCGCCCGGCACCACCGTGCTGCTCACGGCTGACCACGGCATGCTGGACGTGCCGGAATCACAGCGGATCGACTATTCGGCCGACCCTGCCCTCATCGCCGGTGTCCGGCACACCGCGGGGGAACCCCGGATGGTCCACCTCTACCTTGAGGCGGCCCTGGGCGACGCCGGCCGGGCGCGGCTGATCGATGCCTGGCGTGCCCGCTTCGGTGACCGGATCTGGGCCTTCACCCGGGACGAGGCCATCAACGGCGGCCTGTTCGGGGACGTCCGCGCCGAGGTTGCCCCGCGGATCGGCGACGTCATGATCGCCGCCCGGGACGCCCTGGCCCTCTACGACACCCGGCGGGTGCGCCCGACCGCCCTCGAGGTGGTGGGCCAACACGGATCGCTGACGAAGGCGGAACGGGAAGTCCCGCTTCTGTGCTTCAAGGCCGAGGGTAAGAAGGCGCCCCCGCGTGGCTGAGCTTGTCTTCTTTTCCGGCACCATGGACTGCGGAAAATCCACCCTGGCCCTGCAGATGGACTACAACCACCGGGCCCGCGGGCGCGGCGGCGTGCGGTTCAGCCGCAATGACCGGGCCGGCGGCACCCGCATCTCCAGCCGGCTCGGGCTCGAGACGGATTGCGTTGAGGTGCTGGACGGCACGGACTTCTGGGATGAAGTGGTACGACGGCGCACCACCGGCCTGCGCGTGGACTACCTGATCTGCGACGAGGCACAGTTCTACTCGCCCGAGCAGGTCGAACAGCTCGCGCGCGTGGTGGATGAGATCGGCGTCGACGTCTTCGCCTTCGGCATCAGTGCCGACTTCCGGACCCGGCTTTTTCCCGGTTCGCAGCGGCTGATTGAGCTCGCGGACCGCGTCCGGGTGCTGCAGGTCGAGGCCCTGTGCTGGTGCGGCCGCCGCGCCACGCACAACGCGCGCACCGTCGACGGCGTGATGGTGCTGGAGGGCGAACAGGTGGTGGTCGGCGACGTCGGCGTCGCCGCCGGGACCTTCGGCACCGACGCCGGGACGTTCGGCACCGACGCCGGCCACACGCCCGTCGTCGGCTATGAGACGCTGTGCCGGCGCCACTTCATGCGCCGTGTCACCGCCCACGCGGCCAGCCTGATGGCCGCGGAGGAGCAGTTGCTGCCCTTCGAGGTGGACGCCGCGCTGTGGGGCGGGGCCGGGGACCTGCGCCGGTCCTGACCGGCGCGGCTCCCTGAAGAACCCGGCCGGGAAGGCCGCGGCGTTCAGTCGTTGCGGGTTCCGAAGACTATTTCATCCCAGCTGGGCACGCTCGAGCGCTTCGGCTTGCCCGGCTGGCGCTCCGGCTGCTCTGCCTCCCGGTCGGTGCGGGACGCTGCCGGCGATTCGCGCTGCTGGCGCCGGGACGTTCCGCCGCCGATCAGCTCGTCCAGGCCTTTGCTGGCGGTGCCCGCCTGGCCGAGCGGGCGCAGCTGCGCAGCCGCGATGGTGATCTCCCGGGTTTCGGTGCTGACGCCGTCGTGCAGCTTGAGCGCGTCATCGCCTTCCTCCGGGTGGCGGGGGGCCAGGGTGAGGCGTGACAGCATGGAGGGCCGGCCGTCGCGCCGCCGGGCCAAGGCATCCTGGTCCGGCGCCTGGTCCGGCGCCGCCAAGGCATCGGCCGGGGGCGCCGCGGTCTCCTGGTCCGGCGCCAGGTCCGGCGCCTGGGCAGGGGCTGCGGCCGGATCGGGTTCCGGCTCCGGGCCGGCTTCGGAGGGCCGCGGGTGGGCCGCCGGAACGCCGTTGGTCAGGAGCAGGGCGAGGGCGTCGTCTGCGTCCTCGTTGACGCCGAGGCGCTGTCCGCGGCGGGAGCGCAGCATGTCGAGCAGCCCGTTCGAGTCCTTGTCCTGCTGGGCGTGGTCCTGGTAGCTCCTGTCCTGCAGCAGCTGCTGGATGACGGTGAGCTGGGCGGTCGCGGTCCTGGCCGCGGCGTCGGCGTCGGATTCAAAATCAAAGGGCCGGTCCGCGACGGCCGACAGCCGGCGCGCTGGAACGGGGCCGTCCAGCGGCTCGAGTTCGCTGAGCTGCTGGGCCCAGCGGTTTGCATTCTGCAGCGACTTCCGGGCCGGATTGAACGTCCACATGGCCGGGGGCTCCTCGCCGATCACGGGCTGCACGCCGGGCTTCGCCTCGAAGCGGGCCACGACATTCCAGCTGCCGTCCGGGCGCCGCCAGGAATCCCACTCCACGGTCGACGGCTCGACGCCGTGGGCCGTCAGCCGGTGCGCCACCATCTCGCCGAGGGACGCCGGGTTGTCGCCGAATACCGAACGGTAGACGTCCTGGCCGGGGGCAGGCGCGGCAACCTCGACCTTGCGTGCCTGCATGGCCACGTGCTCACGCTCGGCAAGCACGGGGCCCTCGTAGCGCTGGACCTTCGCCAGCGCGATGCCGGCGAGCTCAGCCACTTCGGCAGCCGTCGCGCCGCTGCGGATCCGCGCCTGGATATCGCGCGGAGACATGGCAACAGGCGCGGCGCCCCCGCCCGATGCGGCTTTCGCCGACGACCGGCTGACTGCCACCCGAAGCGCCTCATCGATTGACAGCTGGAACTTCTCGCCGCCGGCGCCGCGCAACAGGAGATGCTCCCCGTCGTCGTGGACGCCTACAAGCCGTAGATCCTGCATACAAATCCTCCACCCTGGCATTACTAACAAGCGAAACTCTGCCACTGATGGGCGGTATTTCCGGTTAGGACAGAGGGCGCGCCGTCATTTTCCGCGACTTTCCGCCTGTTTTCCGGCCCTCCGGGGACGGGACGCCGGTCATGGATTACAGGGCTCTGGCTTTCGGTGGCAGCTTAAGCAAAAATGACCCGACATCGGGCACAAAATCCGCGTGTCCGTTGTTGACAACGGAGAACCGATCCCGGGTGGGGTGCGGGGTTACCAGCCCGGCAGGACTGCCCGGAGACGGCGGACCAATCGAACGAATGCGGAGTGTGAGCAACAAATAATGGCGACAGATTACGATGCGCCGCGCAAGACCGAGGAGGACCTCAGCGAGGACTCCATCGAGGCGTTGAAGGCGCGGCGTACGGAGAAGCCTCCCGCGGTGGTGGATGAAGACGAATCCGACCTCGCCGAAGGCTACGAACTCCCCGGCGCAGACCTGTCCGGGGAGGAACTGCTGGTCCGGGTGCTGCCGGCCCAGGCCGACGAATTCACCTGTGCCTCCTGCTTCCTCGTCCGCCACCGTTCGCAGATCGCCCGCGAAAAGGGTGGACTCCTGTACTGCAGGGAATGCGAGGGCTAGGCCCACGGGCCACGCCGGGCGTCAGCCCTGAAGGGCGTCGACCAGCCGTTCCGGGTGCCGGCTGGACGTCAGCCAGTACGGGGTCCGGTCGGTCGGGTCGGTGATTTCGATCCGGACCACCGGATCCACCCAGCCGCGGATGCACAGAAACGCCAGGCCGTTGAGCCGGGTGCCGCGTTCCGCCGTTGCTTCGGCGCGGCGGAACGCCGTCGCGGTTCCGAGGAAGCTGCGTTCAATGGTGGCCCGGCCGACCCGGAGGGTTGACGCTGTCACCGTGATGGTCGGCGTGGAGAGGACCAGCAGCACGGCGATAATGGCAAACAGTACGACGGCGGCGGTGATCCCCGCCGCAAGGCTGATGGGTGCCAGCATCAGGATGCCGGCGCTTGAGAGTCCCGCCGAGACCAGCCAGATCCAGAAGTTCGGCCAGAGCTTCTCGGTATAAAGAACGGTGGCGGCACCGGGTGCGCTCTTGGGGGCAGGCGCAGCTGCGCTGGATTCTGGCATAGGCCCAGCTTTCCACTTTTTCCGGGCTATTTCATCTTGGGTGCCGCGGCGCACCTGTCTGTGGGCAGGGCAGGGGCACGGGATGCGGGCGCGGGGCAGGCGCACGGGCGGGGCTGCCCCGGCTAGGCCTATCCTGGTGCTGGCGTTAGAGTGAGGGACTGTGACTGAAGAGAACACCGCCGCCCCCACCCTCACCGTGCAGCTGAAAATGCTCGACGACGGACTGGAACCGCCGTCGTACGCGCACCCGGGCGACGCCGGAGCGGACCTGCGCGCGCGCGAGGACGTCGTGCTGGAGCCGGGGGAGCGCCGCCTCGTTCCGACGGGCGTGTCCATCGCCCTGCCGCACGGCTTCGTCGCCCTGATCCACCCGCGGTCTGGCCTGGCCACCAAACATGGACTGACGGTGGTGAACGCTCCCGGCACCGTGGACGCGGGCTACCGGGGAGAAATCGCCGTGACACTGCTCAATACCGACCGGCACGAGGCGATCGAACTCAAGCGCGGCGATAGAATTGCACAAATGGTCATCCAGCGCGTGGAACACGCCCGGTTCCTGCCCGTCGAGGAACTGGACGGCTCGGTCCGCGGCGCGGGGGGCTTCGGATCCACCGGCGGCTTCGGCGCGCAGGCCTGACCGGAGCCGTTGTCCGGCCCCACGGTTAGGCCCGCGGTCCGGCCCACCGGTCGGCCGACAGTTTTATGCAGGGATTTCAAGCAGGCGCCTGCCCCCGGGAAGGGGCGCCGCCGCGCGGACGCCGGGCGGCGGCACAGGATCACAACTAAGGAGACAACCCCATGGTTTTTGGGCGTGGCAGGAAAGCCAAGCAGGAACAGCTGACGGAGCCGGAAACCCCGGAGGCCGCGGCTGTTGGCTCCGCCGCGGCTGCCGCCGGCGATTTCCGTGTTTCCAAGGGGCCCTTCGACGTCTCTGAAATCGAGAGCCAGGACGGCTATGTGGATCTCGGGGCGCTCCTGATCGCGCCCCGCGAAGGCCTGCAGCTCCGGCTTGAGGTCGAGGAGGCCACGCAGCGCGTGGTGGCTGTGACCATGGACCTGGATGGCTCAAGCCTGCAGCTGCAGGCGTTTGCCGCCCCCCGCTCCGAAGGCCTCTGGGAAGAAATCCGCGAGCAGATCGGCCAGTCCGTCGGCAGCCAGGGCGGCCAGGTCGAGGAGATCCAGGGCAGCTTCGGCACCGAACTCGTCGCCAAGCTTCCCGCCGGCGGCACGGACGGCTCGCACGGTTACCGGGCGGCGCGCTTCATCGGCGTCGACGGTCCCCGCTGGTTCCTCCGGGGCGTCCTGGGCGGCGAGGCCGCACTGGACCGGGCCGCGGCGGCCGCGCTCGAAGACATGTTCCGGCAGATCGTGGTGGTCCGCGGCGAGAACCCGATGCCGCCGCGCGACCTGCTGCAGCTCCGCCTGCCCACGGACAACGCGGCACCCGCCCCCATGGCCGCCCCGGACCTGGGGCAGCCCGAACGCGGACCGGAGATTACCCAGATTGGTTGATGCCGCCCGCAAGGAACCAGTTGCGCCGGTCTCCGTCAGGGAACTGCCGGACCGGGGGCGGGTGCTGTGCCACGGCTTCATCGAATCGGTCACCTACGCGCCGGCGAGCAAGGTGGCGTCCTTCATCGCCATCCTCGTCGACCATGACGACGCTCCGCCCAGGCCGCGGGCCGTGGCGGAGGCGCAACGCCAGGGCGCGGCCCGGCCCCAGGACCGCCTGCGCGTCATCTGGCTGGGACGGCGGCGCATCCCCGGGATCGACGCCGGCACCGAACTCCGGCTCGAGGGCATGGTCACGATCCGTGACGGACTGCCCACCATGTTCAATCCCCGCTACGAGATACTCTCCCGCCAGGAGGAGCAATGACCTTGCCCGAACATCCAGAGCCTGGCTCCGCGGAGAAGGACCCGGCGCAGCCCTCGCCGCCACCCTCGGCGGCCCAGCTCGCCGAGGGCTATGCGGCGAAGGCCGGACTGCGCCGTTCCAGCGACGGCAACATCGACGTATGGAAGAGTGCCGGCGGCTTCCAGGGCATCGCCGAGAGCATCCTGCCCGGTCTGGTCTTCCTCATCGTGTTCACCCTCATGCGTGATCTGACCATGGCCCTGATCGCAGCGCTGGCGGCGGCCGCGGTGTTCACCGTCGCCCGGCTGATCCAGCGCCGCCCGCTGACCCAGGCGCTGGCCGGGATTGTCGGCGTCGGCCTGTCGGCGTGGCTTGCCAACACCACCGGAAAAGCCGAGGACTTCTATGTCATCGGCTTCCTCACCAATACCGGGTACATCCTGGCGATGTCCCTCTCAATTGCCGTCCGCTGGCCCTTCGCCGGCCTGCTGTTCGGTTTCATCCGGAACGAGGGGGTGGAGTGGCGCAAGCACCCGGCCAGGGTGAAGGCGTACCGGATCGGCACCTGGGTGATCGTCTCGGTACTGGTGCTGCGCCTGGTGGTGCAGGTTCCCCTGTACCTGATGGGCGAGCCCGGCCTCGCCGGCCTGGCCACGACCCGGCTCCTGATGGGGGCGCCGCTGTATCTCCTGGGCGTGTGGATCGCGTGGCTGCTGACCAAGCCCGCCCCGGCGCCGGCTCCCGAACCCAACTGACCCGCAGCAGTTGTCGTTACGAGCGCCCAAAACGACAACTGCTGCCACCCAGTTGGGGGAGCGGGGCGGCGGGCTGTTCAGCCGTCGAAGCCGTCATCCGCGGGCACATGGTTCTCGTGGCCGTGCTGGTCCGAGGTCACCGGGTGCCGCTCGTCGACCGGTGATTCGGGGGAGAGCAGGGCCCGGAGCTCGTCCTCGGCCGCGATCGTGGTCACGAAGAACAGCTCATCCCCGCCGTCGATCACGTCATCACGGCTTGGCGTGATCGGAGCCTGGTCCCGCAGGATCGCGACCAGGGTGGCGTCCTCGGGCCACTCGATATCGCCCACGGTCAGTCCGATCACGTACGAATCGTGGGGGACGGTGAACTCGACCAGCGAGGACACCCCGGTCTGGAGGGTCAGCAGCCGGACGAGGTCGCCGATCTCCACAGCTTCCTCCACGAGGGCCGTCATCAGCTGCGGGGTGTTGACCGCGACGTCGACGCCCCACGAATCATCGAACATCCAGTCGTTCTTCGGGTTGTTGACCCGGCCCACCGTCCGGCCGACGCCGAACTCGGTCTTGGCCAGCAGCGAGACCACCAGGTTGACCTTGTCGTCGCCGGTGGCGGAGACCACAACGTCGGCGTCCTCGAGCTTGGCGTCCTGGAGCGTGCTCAGTTCGCAGGCATCGCCGACAAGCCAGTGGGCGCCGCGCAGGCCGCTGCGGCCGATGACCTCCGGCTTCAGGTCGATCAGCAGGATTTCGTGCCTATGGGCCAGCAGTTCGCGGGCGATCGAGGAACCGACGCTTCCCGCGCCGACGATGACGACTTTCACTCAGGACTCCTTGGCGGGGGACTTGGCAAGAATATGGGCGACCTCGGAGCTGCGGTCCACGCTCAGCATGGCGTGCACGGTATCGCCGTCCTGGAAGGAGGTGCCGGCCACGGGCAGCATGCCCTCACCGAACCGGGTCAGATAGGCGATCCGGATACCCGCCGCTTTCTCGATCGCGGCCACCGGGTGCCCGATCCAGCCGGCGTTCAGGTCGACTTCGGCGAGCACCAGCCGGCCCGAAGGATCCCGGAAGTCACCGGCAAGGTGCTGCTCGGGAAGGATCCGGCGGAGGACCTGGTCGGCGCTCCAGCGCACCGCCGCGACCGTGGGGATGCCGAGGCGCTGGTAGATCTCCGCGCGGCCCGGATCGTAGATCCTGGCGACCACATGGGGGACGTGGAAGGTTTCGCGGGCCACACGGGTGGCCAGGATGTTGGAATTGTCGCCGCTGGACACGGCAGCGAAGGCATAGGCCTCCTCGACGCCGGCCTGCTTGAGCGTATCCCGGTCAAACCCGACGCCGGTGACCTTGCGGCCGGAGAAACCCGTGCGGAGCCGCCGGAAAGCACGGTCGTCCTGGTCGATGATGGCCACCGAATGGCCGGCATCCTCCAGCGTGTGCGCCAGGGTCGCCCCCACCCGGCCACAACCCATGATCACGAAGTGCGCCACACGTTCCTCCTCTGTACTCTGCCTGCTGCCGCGTCTGCTGCCGGGTAAAACTCTACCGGCCACGAAGGGGCCGATCTTTGCCGTCATGACATCGCGTCCGAATCAGACTAGCTTTGTGTGGTGCTGACAATATTCAATGCCGTGAAGCGGGTGCTGGTAGGCAGGCCCTTCCGGAACGACCGTCTGGCCCACACCCTGCTGCCGAAGCGGATCGCGCTTCCCATCTTCGCCTCGGATGCGCTGTCGTCCGTGGCCTATGCGCCGGACGAAATCCTGCTGACGCTGGCGCTTGCCGGCGCCAGCGCGGTGGCGTTCTCGCCCTGGGTGGGGCTGGCCGTGATGGTGGTGCTGCTGACCGTCGTCGCCTCCTACCGCCAGAACGTCCATGCCTACCCCTCCGGCGGCGGCGACTACGAGATCGCGAACGAGAACCTGGGCAAGTATGCGGGCCTCACCGTCGCCGCCGCGCTCCTCGTGGACTATGTCCTGACGGTCGCCGTGTCGATGTCCTCGGCCGCCGCCTACCTGACCACCGCCGTCCCGTCGCTGCATGGCCAGCAGGCCGCCATCGCGACCGTGGGCGTGGTGATCCTGGCCCTCGTGAACCTGCGCGGCATCAGGGAGGCCGGCAGCGTCTTCGCCGTGCCGACCTACATCTTCATGGCCTCCATCCTGGGCATGACGGCCATCGGTATCTTCCAGGCCCTCACCGGGCAGCTGGGCCAGGCACCCTCAGCGGCCTTCACGATCATTCCCGCGGAAGGCTTCGACGAAGGGATGGTCGGCCTCGCCGGCGCGTTCCTGCTGCTCCGGGCCTTTTCCTCCGGGGCCGCCGCGCTGACCGGCGTCGAGGCCATCAGCAACGGCGTGCCGAACTTCCGGAAACCCAAGAGCCAGAACGCGGCCACCACCCTGCTGCTGCTCGGCGTCATTGCCGCCGCCATGCTGGCGGGCATCATTTACCTGGCCAACGCCACCAAGGTGCACATCGTGCTGGACCCGGCGAAGGAATTCCTGCTGGACGGCAAGCCGCTGCCCGAGGACTACATCCAGAACCCCGCGATCAGCCAGATCGCGCAGACGATCTTCGGCGCCGGATCCATTCCCTTCTACATCGTGGTCGCCGCCACCGGCGTGATCCTGGTGTTCGCCTCCAACACCGCTTTCAACGGCTTCCCCGTGCTCGGCTCGATCCTGGCCCAGGACGGTTACCTGCCCCGCCAGCTGCGCACCCGCGGGGACCGGCTGGCCTTCAGCAACGGCGTCCTCGCGCTGGCCGCCGGCGCCCTCGTGCTGATCATCGCCTTCAACGCGGACGTCACCAAACTCATCCAGCTCTACATCGTGGGCGTCTTCATCTCCTTCACCATGAGCCAGCTGGGCATGATCCGGCACTGGGGCCGGGAGCTCAAACTCGCCAAGGACCCGGCAGCGAAACTGCGGATGATCAAGTCCCGCACCATCAACACGATCGGCTTCGGCATGACAGGCCTGGTCCTGGTGATCGTGCTGATCACAAAATTCCAGCAGGGCGCCTGGATCGCGCTGCTGGCCATGTTCGTCCTGTTCCTGATCATGTGGAGCATCCGGGCGCACTACGACAACGTCGCCAAGGAACTCGCCGTGGACGAGGACTCCTCGCCCCGGGCCCTCCCCACCCGGGTGCACGCCGTGCTGCTGGTCTCCCACATCCGCAAGCCGGTCCTGCGGGCCCTGGCCTATGCCCGCGCGTCGCGGCCCTCCCGGCTGGACGCCATCACGGTGGACATCAGCGCCGACGAGACGGCGCAGACCGTGGCCGACTGGGAGAAGCTGGACATCCCGGTACCGCTGACGGTGCTCGCCAGCCCGTTCCGCGAAACGGTCACGCCCATCATGGAATACATCACCAACATGCGGCGGGATTCGCCGCGGGACCTGATCGTCGTGTACATCCCCGAGTACGTGGTCGGCAAATGGTGGGAGCAGCTGGTCCACAACCAGACCGCACTGCGGATCAAGACCCGGCTGCACTTCGAGCCGGGGGTCATGGTCGCGAGCGTGCCGTGGCAGCTGAAATCGTCCGAAGAAGCAAAGAGACTGCAGGATATCCAATGAACCCCGACACCCGGACGCACGCCCCTGCCGACCTCGTCGTCGACGTCGGGCCGGTGGCCCACGGCGGGCACTGCGTGGCCCGCCATGAGGGACGGGTGGTGTTTGTCCGCCACGGCATCCCGGGCGAGAAGGTGCGGGTCCGGCTCACCGAAGACGGCCCCGCCGCCAAATTCTGGCGTGCCGACGTGGTGGAAGTCCTCGAGCCGTCCCCTGACCGGGTGGACCACTTCTGGGACCTCGCCGACTCCGGGCGCTCCTGGTCCCACCGCCACCCGCCCGTCGGCGGCGCCGAGCTGGGCCACATCTCGCTGGAACGCCAGCGCAGCCTCAAGGCGGAGGTGCTGGCCGAACAGCTCCGGCGCCTCGCCGGCGTCGAACTTCCCGCTTCACTGGAAAACACGGTGGAAGCCGTGGGGGAGCCCGCACCGTCCGGAGCGCGGGCGGGGCTGGGCTGGCGTACCCGCGCGGCCTTTGCCGTGACGCCCGCCGGCAAGCTCGGCATGCACGCGCACCGCTCCGATACCGTCCTTCCGGTCCGCGGGATGCCGCTGGCGGCAGCGGGGATCAACGGCCTGGCGCTGTGGGAGATCGATCTGCAGGGCATCGAACGCGTGGAGGTCGCCGCCCCCGCCAACGGCTCCCGCCCGCTCGTGCTCCTGGTCCCTGCCCCCGGAACCAGGGCCAAACGCCTCAGCGCCATCCTGGCGCAGCTGCCGGAGGATGTCTCGGTGGCCAGCTTCGATCCCGCCAAGGGCGAGGCGCTGCAGTTGCGCGGCCGCACCTGGGTGCAGGAATCCGCGGCCGGCCACGACTACCGCGTCACGGGGGACGGCTTCTGGCAGATCCACCGGGACGGTCCGGACACGCTCGTGGGGGCCGTCACCGGCTACCTGCACGACGGCGGCTTCCTCACGCCGGGGGCTGCCGTGGCGGACCTGTATGCCGGGGCGGGGCTCTTCACGGCGCCGCTCGCCGACGCCGTGGGCGTGACCGGCTCCGTGTTGTCGGTGGAGGGATCGCCCGGCACCAGCCGGGACGCGCGCAAGAACCTGCACGGCGCCGCCCAGGTCGAGATCGTCCAGGGCCGGGTGGAACGGGTGCTGCGCCAGAAGCCCCGCAGCCTGGACGCCGTCATCCTGGACCCGCCGCGGGCCGGTGCCGGCAAGGACGTCATCAACCAGCTGATCGCCGCCGGACCGCGGGCCGTCGCCTACGTCTCCTGCGACCCGGCTTCCTTCGCCCGCGACCTGGGTTACTTCCGGCAGGGCGGCTGGGGACTCGCCGGGCTGCGCGCCTTCGACCTGTATCCGCACACCCACCACATGGAGACAGTGGCGCTGCTGACTCCCCGGCGCTGATGCCACTACTATGGGCGTAGTAGTCCGACGCCGCGCTCCGTCTTCACGGCTGGCCCCCTGCAATCCGTGCGGGTTTCCTTGAGCCTGTCCTTGCGGCTTGGACGAGTTAGGCCGCCCTAACTAGCAAGGGGTCTGCGGCGCGGCAAAGATGAAACCTGTTGCGAGAGGAGTCCTGCGATGAGCATTGTGGACAGCTTCGGTTCAAAAGGCAAACTTAATGTAGCCGGTACCGAATACGAGATTTTCCGGTTGAACTCCGTTGAAGGTGCAGAAAACCTTCCGTTCAGCCTCAAGGTATTGCTTGAAAACCTGTTGAGGACCGAGGACGGCGCGAATATTACGGCCGACCACGTCCGCGCACTGGCCGGTTGGAACCCCAACGCAGAGCCCGACACTGAAATCCAGTTCACGCCGGCGCGCGTGATCATGCAGGACTTCACTGGCGTGCCCTGCGTTGTGGACCTGGCCACCATGCGTGAAGCAGTCAAGGAGCTCGGCGGCGACCCGAAGCGGGTCAACCCGCTCGCCCCGGCCGAAATGGTGATTGACCACTCCGTGCAGATCGACGCCTTCGGCAACTCCGGCGCACTGGAGCGCAACATGGAGATCGAATACCAGCGCAACGGGGAGCGTTACCAGTTCCTGCGCTGGGGCCAGACCGCGTTCGACGACTTCAAGGTGGTCCCGCCGGGAACCGGCATCGTGCACCAGGTCAACATCGAGTACCTGGCCCGCACCGTCATGACCCGCGAAATTGACGGCGTCCTGCGCGCCTACCCGGACACCTGCGTCGGCACCGATTCGCACACCACGATGGTCAACGGCCTCGGCGTGCTGGGCTGGGGCGTGGGCGGCATCGAAGCCGAGGCTGCCATGCTCGGCCAGCCCGTCTCCATGCTGATCCCGCGCGTCGTGGGCTTCAAGCTGACCGGTTCCATTCCGGCCGGCGCCACCGCCACCGACGTCGTCCTGACCATCACCGAACAGCTGCGCAAGCACGGTGTGGTCGGCAAGTTCGTGGAGTTCTACGGCGAAGGCGTCGCGGCCGTGCCGCTGGCCAACCGCGCCACGATCGGCAACATGAGCCCGGAGTTCGGCTCCACGGCCGCCATGTTCCCGATCGACGACGTCACCCTCGACTACCTGCGCCTCACCGGCCGGTCCGAGCAGAACGTCGCCCTCGTCGAGGCCTACGCGAAGGAACAGGGCCTCTGGCACGATCCCTCGCACGAGATCAAGTTCTCGGAGTACCTCGAACTGGACCTGTCCACGGTGGTTCCCTCCATCTCCGGCCCGAAGCGTCCCCAGGACCGCATCGAGCTCACCAATGCGAAGGACCAGTTCCGCAAGGACATCCACAACTACGTGGCGCTGACCGACGGCAGCGTGGACGAGTCGCTGGACGAGTCCTTCCCGGCCTCGGACCCGCCCTCCTTCACCCACGCCGATTCCCACACCACGGAAACCGAGCGCGTGGAGTCCGCGGCGAACGGTGCCGAGGGACGTCCGTCCACTCCGGTGCACATCAAGACCGCAGACGGCCGCGAATTCGAACTGGACCACGGCGCAGTCTCCATCGCCTCGATCACGTCCTGCACCAACACGTCCAACCCGTCCGTAATGCTGGCCGCCGCATTGCTGGCCCGCAATGCCGTGGACAAGGGCCTGATGTCCAAGCCGTGGGTCAAGACCTCCGTGGCGCCCGGTTCCAAGGTCGTCACCGACTACTACGAAAAGTCGGGCCTGACCCCGTACCTGGAGAAGCTCGGCTTCTACATCGTGGGCTACGGCTGCGCGACCTGCATCGGCAACTCCGGACCGCTGGACGCTGAAATCTCCGAGGCCATCGCTGCCAACGACCTTTCCGTGACCGCCGTGCTGTCCGGCAACCGCAACTTCGAAGGCCGGATCAACCCGGACGTGAAGATGAACTACCTGGCCTCCCCGCCGCTGGTCATCGCCTATGCCCTGGCCGGTACGATGGACTTCGACTTCGACGCCGACGCCCTGGGCAAGGACGAAGCCGGCAACGACGTCTTCCTGAAGGACATCTGGCCGAACCCGGTCGAGGTCCAGCAGGTCATCGATTCCTCGATCGACAAGGACATGTTCGCCCGCGGCTACGAGGGCGTCTTCGACGGCGACGACCGCTGGAAGGCACTCTCCACCCCGGCCGGCGATACCTTCGCCTGGGATCCAAATTCCACCTACGTGCGGAAGCCCCCGTACTTCGACGGCATGAAGGCAGAGCCGGAGCCGGTCAAGGACATCAGCGGCGCCCGTGTGCTGCTCAAGCTCGGCGATTCCGTCACGACGGACCACATCTCGCCGGCCGGGTCCTTCAAGTCGGACACCCCGGCCGGCCAGTACCTGCTGGCCAACGGTGTGGAGCGCAAGGACTTCAACTCCTACGGCTCCCGCCGTGGCAACCACGAGGTCATGATCCGCGGCACCTTCGCGAACATCCGCATCAAGAACCAGCTCCTGGACGGCGTCGAGGGCGGCTTCACCCGCGACTTCACCGAGGCCGACGGCCCGCAGGCCGCCGTCTACGACGCCGCGCAGAACTACCAGGGCGCCGGCACCCCGCTGGTGGTCCTGGCCGGCAAGGAGTACGGCTCCGGCTCATCCCGTGACTGGGCCGCCAAGGGTACCGCGCTGCTGGGAGTCAAGGCTGTCGTGGCCGAGAGCTACGAGCGGATCCACCGCTCCAACCTGATCGGCATGGGCGTCCTGCCCCTGCAGTACCCGGCCGGCAAGAATGCCGCCAGCCTCGGGCTGACCGGCACGGAAACCTTCGCCGTTGAGGGCGTCACCGCCCTGAACGAGGGCACCACGCCCAAGACGCTCAAGGTCACCGCCACCGCTGAAGACGGTTCGGTCACGTCCTTCGATGCGGTCCTGCGCATCGACACCCCGGGCGAGGCGGACTACTACCGCAACGGCGGCATCCTGCAGTACGTGCTGCGCCAGATCTCCGCCAACTAGCGGAAGGCTGCTCCCGTGACGGCGCGCTGGTAACGCTGTGAAGGCCCCGGCCGGTCATTGACCGGCCGGGGCCTTCACGTTCCTCTGATCAGTACTGCAGCCCGCCGGCACCCGGTGCCGGCCGGGAGGCGTTAGAGTTAAACGGCATGTCTACCACCCGAAGGAGGGGCCGTTGGGAATCTTGGAGACCATCCGGAATCCGCAGGACCTGAGCAAGTTGTCCGTGGCGCAGCTGGATCAGCTGGCCGGGGAGGTCAGGGATTTCCTGATCGGCAACGTTTCCCAGACGGGCGGCCACCTCGGTCCCAACCTCGGCGTCGTGGAGCTGACCATCGCGGTGCACCGGATCTTCGATTCCCCCCGCGACAGCATCGTCTTCGACACCGGACACCAGTCCTACGTCCACAAGCTCCTCACCGGGCGCCAGGATTTCAGCACACTCCGGCAGCAGGGCGGCCTCTCCGGCTACCCTG
Source organism: Pseudarthrobacter albicanus (assembly GCF_018224015.1). Lineage (GTDB taxonomy): Bacteria > Actinomycetota > Actinomycetes > Actinomycetales > Micrococcaceae > Arthrobacter > Arthrobacter albicanus. The sequence goes on along the minus strand of NZ_JAGPOT010000020.1, from coordinate 26,523 downwards.
ACCGCGCCGAATCCGAGCATGACGTCGTCGAAAGCTCGCACGCCTCCTCCTCGCTGTCCTGGGCCGACGGCATCTCCCGCGCCCGGCAGTTGACCGGCGACGGCGACCGGTACGTCATCGCCGTCGTGGGGGACGGCGCCCTGACCGGTGGCATGGCCTGGGAGGCCATCAACAACATTGCCGCGGACAAGAAGCGGCGGGTCGTGATCGTCGTCAACGACAACGGCCGCTCCTACGCCCCGACGGTGGGCGGCTTCGCCGACTACCTCGCGTCCTTGCGGCCCACGATCGATTCCTTCCGCGCCGCCCCGGCCTATGAGGGCATGCTGGACTGGTGGAAGCGGCGGCTGCAGAACGGCGGACCCGCCGGCCAGTTCACGTACCGCAGCCTGCATGCCATGAAGAAGGGCCTCAAGGACTGGTGGGCGCCGCAGGGCATGTTCGAGGACCTCGGGATGAAGTACATCGGACCCGTGGACGGCCACAACCTCCAGGCGCTGGAGAACGCCCTTTCCACGGCACGGAACTACGCCGGACCCGTCATCGTCCATGCCATGACGGAGAAGGGCCACGGCTACGCGCCGGCCCGCGCCCACGAGGCGGACCAGTTCCACGCCGTCGGAATCATCGACCCGGAGACGGGCGAACCGGCGGAGGCCGGCGGCGCGAAGTCCTGGACCTCGGTCTTCGCCGACGAGATCGCCGACATCGCGGACGAGCGCAAGGACGTCGTCGGCATCACCGGGGCCATGCTGATCCCCGTGGGGCTGCACAAGTTCGCCGCCCGGCACCCGGAGCGGGTGTTCGACGTCGGCATCGCCGAACAGCATGCCCTCACCGCCGCCGCCGGCATGGCGTTCGGGGGACTGCACCCGGTCGTCGCCGTCTACGCGACCTTCCTCAACCGCGCCTTCGACCAGCTGCTGATGGACGTAGCCCTGCACAAGGCCGGCGTGACCATCGTCCTGGACCGGGCCGGGGTCACCGGGCCCGACGGTCCGAGCCATCACGGCATGTGGGACATGGCCATGGTCCAGATTGTCCCCGGGCTGCACCTGGCGGCGCCCCGCGACGCGACCAGGCTCCGCGAGGAACTGCGCGAAGCCGTGGCCATCGAGGACGCCCCCAGCGTGATCCGGTATTCCAAGGGCAGCGTCGGGGCCGAGGTGGAAGCCATCGAGCGGCTCCGCGACGGCGTCGACGTGCTTGCACGCCGTCCCGCCGGCTCGACCGAAAACGATGTGCTGATTATCAGCGTCGGTGCGATGTCCGAGCTCGCCCTGGATGTCGCCAACCGGCTCGGCGCGCAGGGCATCAGCTCCACCGTGGTGGACCCCCGCTGGCTCCTGCCGGTCCGGAAATCCATCATTGCCCTCGCCTCGCACCACCGCCTCGTCATCTGCATCGAGGACGGCGTGCGCGCCGGCGGCGTCGGCTCCCGGATCCGCCAGGAGATGCGGGCCGCCGGCGTCGATACCGCGCTGAACGAGGTCGGGCTCCCGGTGGAATTCCTCGATCACGGCACCCGCAGCCAGGTGCTGGAGCGCGTCGGCCTGACAGCCCAGCGGATCACCCACGACGTCGTTGCCCAGGTACTGGGGACCAAGGTTCCGTTCGCGCGGCCGCTGCCCGGGCAGGAACACCCGAGTACCGGCAGCCTCCCGCTGCTCTGAACCCCGCCCGCTGAACCAGCAGCGTCAGCGGCACCAACAGCAGCACCGTCAGTCAAAACCACAGCACAATCACCGTCCGCCGCGCCACCCCTGGTGCCGTGACCCGGACGGTCCAGGAAGGAACTGGCACATGAGCGGAATTATCCGGGTCTACAGACGCAACGACGAAGGGGTCCTCGAATTCAGGGAGGCCTGGTATGACGAGGACTACCGGCAGTTCGTGATGAACCACGGCGTCGTGGGGCACCAGAGCAAAACGGAGGAGACCGACGTCGCCGACCCGGCCGCCGCCGAGGGCCTGATGGACGCGTTCGCGGTGCAGTGCGCCGAAGACGGCTACGCCGAAATCCCCGAAGAAGAACAGTTCTGGGTGGTGGCCCAGTACGCGCTGAAGACCAAGGACGGCACGGACCGCGACCGCTACCTGGAAGAAAAGGCCAAGGACGCCCTCATCAGCCACCTGGCGTGGCGGGGCCTGGGCATCGTGGACCGCTCGGAGTTTTCCGACGCCAAGCTCAACATCTTCTGCCTGACCCCGGAGGTCAACAAGACCGTGAACGCGATCAAGGTCTGCATCCGCGGCGAAGACCTGGACTTCACCAAATTGAGCATCGGCGCTGCACCGTTCGGCGGAACCTCGTTCAAGATCAAGCACTCACCGAAGGCCGCCAACAGCTTCGCCCTCTGATTCACCCTCTGATTCACCCACAAACCAGGCACCACCAACCCCAACAACATCCATCGATCGGAAGGCATTCCTCATGGCGAAGAAGACTGCTGAACCAGGCCGCACCCCGCTTCCCACCGGGATCGCGGCTCCCGCCCGTCGGGCCCTCGCCCAGGCCGGCGTCGAGACCCTGGAACAGGTGGTGGAGCTTGGCCAGCGGCGCCTTTCCACGATGCACGGCATGTGCGCCCGGACCCTGGCCCAGCTCCAGGACGCCATGGACGAGCAGGGGCTTGTGCTGCCCGCAGGCTAGCGGGCCTCTTCGCGCCGGGAGGACATGCCCATTCTTCGCGCCCGGGACCGGGCATAGCCGGAATATGTCCATCCGCCGGCCCGGGCGCGGGGCATGTCCGGATACGGTGGCGTTCAGGCGGCCTGACCGGGAGCGGCATGCGGGCGTTATAGGCTGAATCCATGACTGAATACCGCCGCGTGGGAAATTCCGGACTGTCCGTCTCCGTCGTGGGACTGGGCTGCAACAATCTGGGCCGGGCCGGAACTGCCACCGAGTCGCAGGAGGGGGCCGACGCCGTCGTGCGTGCGGCCCTGGACGCCGGGATCACGTTCTTCGACGTTGCGGACACCTACGGCCGGGAGCCGGGCCTGAGCGAAACGATGCTCGGCAAGGCCCTCGCCGGCCGCCGCGGGGATGCCGTGATCGGCACCAAGTTCGGCCTGGACATGCGCGGGGCCAACGGCAACGACTTCGGCGCCCGCGGCTCCCGCCGCTACATCATCAAGGCCGCGGAAGCCTCGCTGCGGCGCCTCGGCACCGACTGGATCGACCTCTACCAGTTCCACACCCCGGACCCGCGCACGCCCATCGAGGAGACCCTCGCCGCGCTGGACGAGCTCGTGGCCAGCGGAAAGGTCCGCTACATCGGCCACTCCAACCGCGCCGGCTGGCAGATCGCCGAGGCCGAATTCGTGGCCCGGGCCCGCGGCGGCTCGCGCTTCATCTCCTCGCAGAACCACTACAACCTGCTGGACCGCCGCGCCGAGCTGGAGGTCACGCCCGCTGCCGTTGCCTACGGGCTCGGCGTGCTGCCGTACTTCCCGCTCGCCAACGGCCTGCTGACCGGCAAGTACGCGCCCGGCAAGGCGCCCGAGGGCTCCCGCCTGAGCCGCACCCGCACGAACCTCGTGGACGACGCCGACTGGGAACAGCTCGGTGCCTTCAGCGCCTTCGCCGCGGAACGGGACCTGACCGAAATCCAGGTGGCCTTCTCCTGGCTCGCTGCCCAGCCGACCGTCAGCAGCGTCATCGCCGGCGCCACCAGGCCTGAGCAGGTCCGGCAGAACGCCGCGGCAGCGGCATGGAAGCCGGACGCCGTAGACCTCGCCGAGCTGGACGACATCTTCCCGCGCACGCCGAAGGTAGCACTGTTCTGAGCGGGCCTGCGCTGAACGGCACCGGTCTGGACATCACCGCGGCGCACGGCGCTGCCCCTGCGTCTTCCGTCCTGATGGATGTTGACACCGGGATCGACGATGCCCTCGCCCTGGCCTACCTGCTGTCCCGGCCCGAAGTCCGCGTCCGGGCCATCACCTGCACCGCCGGCAACGTCGGGGCCCGCCAGGTGGCGCTGAACAACCTGGCGCTGCTTGAGCTGTGCGGCCGGCCCGGGATCGAGGTGGCCATCGGCGCCGAGATGCCGCTGGAAATCCCCCTCGTCACCACTGAAGAGACCCACGGGCCGCAGGGAATCGGCTACGCCGAGCTGCCGCCTTCCGGCCAGCAGATCTCGGCGCGGCACGCCGTCGACGTCTGGGTGGAGGAGGCCCGCGCACACCCTGGCGAGCTCATCGGACTCATCACGGGCCCGCTGACCAACTTCGCCCTCGCGCTGCGCCGCGAACCCGGGCTGCCGCGGCTGCTCAAGGGCCTGGTCATCATGGGCGGCAGCTTCAATTACCAGGGCAACACCACGCCGACGGCGGAATGGAACGTCTCGGTGGATCCGCACGCGGCCAAGGAGGTCTTCGCGGCCTACCGCGGCCTGCCCGCGGACAAGCTCCCGATCGTGTGCGCCCTCGAATCGACGGAGCGGATCGAGCTGCGTCCCGAACACCTGCGACGCCTCGGGGAGGCCGCCGGGGCCGGGCCGGAGCTCGTCCTCCCAAGCCAGCCCGAGGGGCAGCGCAGCGCCTCCGGCAGCCCGCTCGTCGCCTGCCTGTCGGACGCGATCCGGTTCTACATGGAGTTCCACCGGCTCTACGGCCAGGGCTACGTGGCCCACATGCACGACGCCTTCGCTGCCTGTGCGGCCGTGGGCCGCACCCCGTTCGGAACCCGGCTCGCCACGGTCGACGTCGAGACTCACTCCCCGCTGCTGGTCGGCACCACGGTGGCCGATTTCCGGGGCCTCTGGGGCCTGCCGCCCAACGCCCGGATCGTCTCATCGAATGATCCCGGGCAGTGTTTCGACGAGCTCATCGCCTCCGTCGGAGCCCTGGCCCGCCGGCTTGGCAACCGGTAGCGTCGAACTGCCCCGGAGGGGTTGCCTGCGGCGTTCCCGGGGGTGTTCCCGGCGCCTGTTCCCTGCGGGTGCCGCCCGTCGCTAGGATGGTAGCTGCGCCGAGGTGACATAGGCGGACATTTGTTGCACCCGGGCTGCCGTACCAGGAACTGGACAGACGCACCCGGCAGGCGTCTCCCAGCTAAAGGAACACCCCATGTCACAGCAATCACTGACCGTCCCCGCACCTGGACAGGCGGCCGGCCGCGGCCGCCGCCTGCTGGAAATCGCCGGCGCCGCGGCCATCGCAGCCACCTACATCTTCCTGGTCCTCACCCAGCCCGCGGACATCGCCAGCGGCCCGGTCAGCTTCTCCGCACTCGTGGCCCTCGGCGGGTTCCTGCTCGGCGCGGTGCTGCTCATCGTCGCTGTGCTGCCGGTGCTGCCCACCTCCACCCTGGTCCTGATCCCGGTTGCCCTGGTGCTCAACGTCGTCCTCGGCCAGCTCATGGGCACCACCGGGCTGCCGTTCTACTTCGACTCGATCGGCACCGTCCTGATCGCCGTCCTGGCCGGTCCGGCAACAGGCGCCGCCACGGGCGCTCTCAGCAGCATCGTGTGGTCGTTCTTCAACCCCACCGTGCTGCCGTTCGCGGCCGGCGCGGCACTGATCGGCTTCCTCGCCGGACTGGCCGCCCGCGGCGGACTGTTCCGCCGCTTCTACCTGGCACCCGTGGCCGGCTTTGTAACGGGTGTGCTCGCCGGCGTCGTCTCCGCCCCGATCGCCGCCTTTGTCTTCGGCGGAACCTCGGGCCTGGGCACCGGCGCGATCGTCAGCGCGTTCCGCGCCATGGGGGACACCCTCCTCGCCGCCATCACCAAACAGGCGCTCATCTCGGACCCGATGGACAAGGCGATTGTCTTCGCCATCGCGGCGCTGCTGGTCTATGCGCTGCCGCGCCGCACCACCTTCCAGTTCCCCTTCGTGCGGCGCTACCGGGTGCTCGCCGGCAACGCACCGGTGGCGGCGCCGGCACCGTCCAAAGCCTGACCCGAACGCCCGATCCTGGACCCTGAACCCGTGCGCGCCCGCCTCCACCCGCTCACGGCCCTGACGGCGGCCGGCAGCGTCGCGGTCATCACGGTCGCGGCGGACAGCTGGTTGTTGTCCCTGGCGGTGGCCTGCGCCGCGGGCGTGCTCTCTGTCCGGGCGGGCGTGGCGGGGCGCGTGCTGCCCGCAGCCGCAGTCATCCTGGCGCCGCTGTGCCTCTCGCTCCTGATGCTGCACGGCCTGTTCTTCCCGGAAGGCCACACCGTCCTGGCCCAGTGGGGCCCTGCCCGCGTCACGACGGAAGGGCTCGGTTTTGCCCTGGACCTGGCGTCGCGCACGGCCGCCTGCGTGATGGTCTTCCTGCTGTTCTCCTTCACCGTGAACGTGCCGGACCTCGTGTCCGCCCTCGAGGCGCGCCGGGTCCCGGCACAGTTCGGCTTCGTCCTGGCCTCCACGCTGACGCTCCTGCCGGCAATCGCCGCCCGGCTGGACCGCATCCGTCAGGCGCAGGAATCGCGCGGGCTGGTGCTCCGCGGCGGGCTGCTGTCCCGGCTCGGCGCCGTGCGGCTGCAGATGGTGCCCCTCGTCCTGGCCCTTGTCGACGACGCCGGAAACCGCGCCCAGGCCCTCGATGCACGGGGATTCGGCATCGGCGGTCCGCGCACCAGCTACCGCGACGTCGCCGACCCGCCGGCCCAGCGGCGGTTCCGTGCCGTGGCGCTGCTGCTGGCCGCCGTGGCCGTGGCGTTACGGCTCGCCGCCTCCTGGCCCGCGGCGGGGTTGTCGTGAGTGCCACGACGCGCCCGGCGCTCCTCGCGCGGATCGGCGGCTTCACCTTCCACGGGGACGCTCGGCCCGTCCTGCGCGACGTCGGGCTCTCGGCCGCGCCGGGCACCCTGACGGCGGTCCTGGGCGGCTCAGGCAGCGGCAAGACCACGCTGGGGAAGCTGCTGGCCGGCTGGCTGCGGCCAGGCCACGCAGGAAGCCTCATGGGCAGCCTTGAGCTTGGCCCTGAACGGCTGGTGTTCCACGGCCTGGCCGACGACCCCCGGATCAACCCGGGCGCCTGGTCCCGCCGGGTGGGGTTCGTTCCGCAGGACGCCGCGGCCACGCTGTCCACCGTGCGCTCCACCGTGGCGGAAGAACTGGCCTTCGGCCTCGAAAACCGCGGCATGCCCCGGGCGGACATGCACGCCGCGGTGGCCGGAACGGCCACCCTCACCGGGCTGACCGCGCTGCTTGAACGGGATCCCGCCACACTGTCCGGCGGCGAACTGCGGCGCCTTGCCGTGGGCTGCGCCGCCATCACTGGCCCCGAAGTCCTGGTGCTCGACGAACCGCTCGCGTCCCTCGACGCGGCCGGAGCGGTGCAGGTCCGGGACCTCATCAGGGGACTGCTCGACGCTGGCGCGGCCGTCATCGTGCTGAGCCAGGCCGCGGACGGGCTCGCCCGCACGGCCGGGCACTGGATTATCCTCGACGGCGGCACAGTCACGGCCAGCGGGCCGCCGGCGCAGCTCATGGGCGCGCCGGAACTGGCGCGGTCCGGCGTCGTCGTACCGGACATGCCCTCCGCAGCGCCGAGCCGGAGGGACACGTCCACCGGGAGGACCGGTGCGGCTCCGGTCCTCGAGCTGCGGACCGTCGGCTTCGGTTATCCGGCCGGCAGGGGATCGCCGCCGGAGGCCCGGGAGGAGCAGGTGCTCAGGAACCTCGACCTGGCCGTCGACCCGGGCGAGATCGTTGCCGTCACCGGGCCCAACGGGGCCGGCAAGTCGACGCTGCTGCGCCACTTCAATGGCCTGCTCCGCCCCGCGGCGGGGGAGGTGCGCGTCCAGGGGAGCAGCATTGCCAGCGTGCCGGTGGGGAGGGTTGCCGCTTCGGTCGGCCTGCTGTTCCAGCACCCGCGGGACCAGCTCTTTGAACGGACGGTGCTCCGGGAAGTCAGTTTCGGGCTGCGCGGGCGGCTCGGGGTGGAAGCGTCCGTATCCAGGGCCTACGGGGCCCTGGCCGCCGTCGGGCTCTCCGATGCCGCCGGAACGCACCCGGCGGAACTGCCCGCCTCACAGCAGCGGCTGCTCGCCCTCGCCACGGTCGTGGCCCGGGAACCGGCCCTGCTGGCGCTCGATGAGCCGACCGTCGGGCTGGACCGGCACGGGCTGGACCTGCTGCATTCTGCCGTCGAGGCCGCCACGGCGCGGGGCGCCGCCGTCGTGCTGGTCACCCATGACGTTGCGTACGCGCGTGCCATGGCGCACCGCATTCTGGAGCTCGACGGCGGTCGGCTGCGGCAGGTCTGACCCGGGCACAGGCTTTGGGCGCGGAGCGAGCGTCAGGCCTACGCGGGCTCGGACGCCACCCCGGCTGCCTGGAATGTCCGGCCGTTGACCCGCTCGGACGCTCCCACCCGGTCAAGGTACGGGGTGATGCCGCCCAGGAACATCGGCCAGCCCGCGCCGAGGATCAGGCACAGGTCGATCTCCTCCGGGCCGGCCACGACACCCTCCGCCAGCATCAGGCCGATCTCCTCCGCGAGGGCATCCTGCGTTCGGCGCAGCACCTCCTCGCCGGTGGACGGCGTGTTGCCGAAGGACATCAGCGCCAGGGTTTCGGCCGGGATGACGGGCTTGCCTGCCTGCTGTGACGCAGGGTCCCAGAGGGACTTCACGCCGTTGTCGATGAGTTTCTGGAGGTTCTGCGAGACCGGGAAGCGCTCCCCGAACGCCGCGTGCAGCGATTCCTGGACGTGCTGCGCCACCGGAAGCCCCACCATGGCACCAAGGACGAACGGGGTCATCGGCAGGCCCATCGGGCGCAGTGCGTTGTCCGCGACCCCGGCTGGCGTGCCCTCGTCGAAGGCCGCCGTCACCTCGCCCATGAGGCGCAGCAGGATGCGGTTGACCACGAACGCCGGGGCGTCCTTGACCAGCACCGCGGACTTCCTGAGCCCCTTGGCGAGTTCAAAGGCGGTGGCGAGCACGGCGTCGTCCGTCCTGGGTGCGCGGACGATCTCGAGCAGCGGCATCACGGCCACCGGGTTGAAGAAGTGGAAACCGACGAGCCGCTCCGGGTGCTGCAGGTCCTCGGCCATCGCGGTGACGGACAGCGAGGAGGTGTTCGTGGCGAGGATGCAGTCGGGGGAGACGACCGCTTCGACCTCCTTGAAGACCTGCTTCTTGACGCTGAGCTCCTCGAACACGGCCTCGATCACGAAGTCGGCGTCGGCGAAGGCCTCCCTGGAGACGGAACCGGTGACGAGCGCGCGGGTCCGGTTGGCGGCGTCGGGACTGATCCGTCCCTTCGCCAGCAGCTTGTCCACCTCGGCACGGACGTACCCCACGCCCTTGTCCACCCGGGCCTGGTCGATGTCCGTCATGACCACGGGCACCTTGAGCTGGCGGGCGAAGAGCAGGGCCAGCTGGCCGGCCATCAGCCCGGCGCCGACGACGCCGATCTTCGCCACCGGCCGGGCGAGCGTGCGGTCCGGGGCTCCGGCCGGCCGCTTGGAGCGCCGCTGCACGAGGTCCAGGAAGGCGTAGACGGTGGAGCGGAATTCGTGGGTCTGCATGAGGTCCGCGAGCGTCTCGCATTCCAGCTCCGCGGATTCCGCCTGCGTCAGGGTCCGGTTGGCCTCCATCACGTCCAGGACCTTGGCCGGGGCCGGGGAGGCGTTGGAGGTCTTGGCCTCCACGAAGGCGCGGCCGGCGGCGAGGGCGTCCGCCCAGCGGGCGGAAACCTCCGGGGCGGCGGGGTCGACGGCGCGGGCCCGCTCCGGCGTCACCGCGCCGGTGATGACCTTCGCGGCCCAGGCGACGGACTGTTCCACGAAGTCGGCCGGCTCGAAGATGGCGTCGGCCACGCCGAGCTCGAAGGCCTGCGGCCCGGTGAGGGTGCGGTTGTTGCTCAGCGGGTTCTCGATCATCACCTTGAGCGCGTTCTCGGGTCCGATGAGCCGCGGCAGGATGTACACGCCGCCCCAGCCGGGGATCAGGCCGAGGAAGGCCTCCGGCAGGCCCAGGGCGCCGGCGCCGGTGGACACGGTGCGGTAGGTGGACTGGAGCGCGATCTCGAGGCCGCCGCCCAGGGCCAGGCCGTTGATGAAGGCGAAACTGGGGACGCCGAGGTCCGCCAGCGTGGAGTAGACCTCGTGGCCCAGCTGGGCCATCCAGAGTCCGTGCTCGCGGTTGTGGAGGGACTTCACCGCGGACAGGTCCGCGCCGGCCACGAGGAAGTACGGCTTGCCGGTCACCCCGACGCCGGCGATCTCGCCGCGGGCGGCGCGCTCCTTCAGCCCTTCCAGGACGGTGCCGAGTTCGATCAGGGTGTTGGGGCCAAGGGTGGTGGGTTTGGAGTGGTCCAGGCCGTTGTCCAGCGTGATGAGCGCGAAGGTGCCGGGGCTGTCCTTGCCGTCAGTCGTCTTCCCACCTGCGGCGGGGAGCGCGATGTCCTGCACGTAGGAGTGGGTGACCGTCTCGTCCGGGAAAAGATCGGCAAGTTTGCGGAAATCGGCGGCGCTCATGCTTGGGCTCCAGTCTGGGTGGTGGCGGACTCGGGGTAAGCGGTGCCGTACTCGGCGTGGTGCGGGTTCTCCCAGATGACGGAGGCTCCCATGCCCAGGCCGATGCACATCGTGGTCAGCCCGAAGCGCACGGAGGGATCCTCCTCGAACTGGCGGGCCAGCTGGTTCATCAGCCGGACGCCGGAGGAGGCCAGCGGGTGTCCGACGGCGATCGCGCCGCCGTAGCGGTTGACGCGGGGATCGTCGTCGGCGATGCCGAAGTGGTCCAGGAAACTGAGGACCTGGACGGCGAAGGCCTCGTTGATCTCGACGAGGCCGATGTCTTCGATGCCGAGCCCGGCGTTCTTCAGGGCCTTCTCCGTGGCCGGGACCGGGCCGATGCCCATGACCTCGGGCTCGACGCCGGCGAAGGCATAGCTGACCAGGCGCATCCTGACCGGCAGGCCGAGTTCCGCGGCCGCGTCGGCGGAGGCCAGCAGGGCGGCCGTGGCGCCGTCGTTCAATCCTGCCGCGTTTCCGGCGGTGACCCGGCCATGGGCGCGGAACGGGGTCTTGAGGGCGGCGAGGTCCTGCAGCGAGGTGCCGGGACGCGGCGGCTCGTCCACGGTGTTGACGGTCCAGCCCTGTCCGGGCTTCATCGTTGCGACGGGCACCAGATCCGGCTGGATCTGGCCGTTTGAGTAGGCGGCGGCCAGCTTGTCCTGCGAGGCGACGGCGTAGGCGTCGGCGCGGTCCTTGGTGATGGCAGGGAAGCGGTCGTGCAGGTTCTCGGCCGTGTTGCCCATGTTCAGGGCGGCCGGGTCCACGATCCGTTCGGACATGAACCGCGGGTTGGGGTCCGCGCCGGCGCCCATTGGGTGGTTGCCCATGTGCTCCACGCCGCCGGCGATCACGACGTCGTAGGCGCCGAAGCCGATGCCGCTCGCCGTCGTGGTCACGGCGGTCATGGCGCCGGCGCACATGCGGTCGATCGCGAAGCCGGGTACCGTGCGCGGCAGCCCGGCCAGCAGGGCGGCGGTGCGGCCGATGGTCAGGCCCTGGTCGCCGGTCTGTGTCGTGGCCGCGATGGCAACCTCATCGATCCGCCCGGCGGGCAGGGACGGGTTGCGGCGCAGCAGTTCGCGGATGCACTTGACCACGAGGTCATCGGCGCGGGTACCCGCGTAGATGCCCTTCTCGCCGGCGCGGCCGAACGGGGTGCGGACGCCGTCGACAAAGACGACGTCGCGCACGGTGCGGGGACCTGCGCTGCTGGCTTTTCCGCTGCTGCTGGCTTGGCTCACGTGTTGCTCCTCATCGAGACATGGTGCCGGAGCTGCGGCCAAGGGCGGCAATCGCCGATGGCAGCAGTGATCCGGGCGGCATCAAGCAACATGTTACCCGCCAGTAATATAGCTGGCAAGGAGGGTGAGTCCGGGTCGTTAGGGGGTGGCGCCGGGAGCCGCTTCGGCTGCCGCCCTGGGCTCCTTCTCCGGCACGGGCCGGGGATGCAGGAAGGCCTCGGTGATCAGGGGTGCGGTGATCTCGATCTGCCATTGCCGCGCCCCGAGGTTCGCCAGCTCCTCGGCCAGGCCTTCCTCGCTGAGCTCGGCCGGCGGGCGCCAGGCCACGCGGCGGAGGTAGTCCGGGGTCAGCAGGTTCTCGACCGGCAGGTTCAGTTCCTCGGCCTTGGCCTGCAGCATGGGACGGGCGGTGGCAAGCCGTGCGGCCGCCTCCGGATCCCGGTCGGCCCAGACGCGCGGGGGCGGGGGCGCGTTGGTGGCCAGGTGCAAGGGAGGAAGCTCTTCCAGGGACCTGGCGGTGCTGATGCAGCGCAGCCAGCGCGGGGCTTCGCGCTGGGCCGCCCGGCCATGGAAGCCCTTGGTGCCCAGCAGTTGCGGCACGGTGGCAGGCATCGCCCTGGCCGCGGCCACGAGGGCCGAATCCGGGATGAGCCGGCCGGGGGCCACGTCGCGCTTCTGGGCCAGCGAGTCGCGTTCCAGCCAGAGTTCGCGGACGGCGGCCAGCTGGCGGCGGTCGCGGATCTGGTGCAGTCCCGAGGTCTTGCGCCACGGGTCGACGCGGGGCGGGGCCTGGCCGGCCTCGAGGATGGCCGCGAATTCCTGTTCGGCAAAGTCGAGCTTGCCGTCGGCCAGGAGGAGTTCAATGAGTTCTTCGCGCAGCTCGGTGAGGACCTCGACGTCGAGGGCCGCGTAGCGCAGCCAGGGTTCCGGGAGCGGCCGGGTGGACCAGTCGGCCGCGGAGTGTTCCTTCGCCAGGCCGAAGCCCAGGAGCTGCTCGATCACGGCGGCGAGCCCCACGCGCGGGAGGCCGGCGATCCGGGCGGCGAGTTCGGTGTCGAAGAGCCGGTCGGGCCACATGCCGAGTTCGGACAGGCACGGGAGGTCCTGGCTCGCGGCGTGCAGGATCCACTCCACGCCGCCCAGGGCGTCGTTGATGATCCGCAGGTCCCCGAAGGGCTCGGGGTCGATCAGCCAGGTGCCGGAGCCTTCACGGCGGATCTGGACGAGGAAAGCGCGCTGGCCGTAACGGAAGCCGGAGGCGCGTTCGGCGTCCACTCCCGCCGGGCCGTGGCCTGCGGCCAGGGCCGCTGCGCAGCGTTCCAGGCCTGCCTGGGTTTCGATGACGAGCGGCACGCCGTCCCGGGGGGCATCGAGGTCGATGACCTCGGGGACGAGGCTGTCAAAGCCTTCCACCGTGATGTGGGCTGTAGCGTCACCGGCCTCTGTCTTATTTGGTACGGCGCCGGCCGTGGTGATTTCCGGATTTTGAGGGGTCATGATGACTACAGTTTACCGACACCGCTGGGTCCAGGACGGCGCAGGCGGCAGAACGCGCCGCCTCATGCCCGTGCTGGGGCCTGTCCCGGCCGCCGCCGGGGGAGGGGTGTGACGCCTTCGGGGAGCGGTGGGAGCCCGGCGAAAGTGCACACCATCTCCGACCACGCCTCCAGATGCGTGGTGATGTCCGGTCCGGCGGGAGTCCACGAGGCCCGGAGTTCGACGTCGATCGAATCGGGCCGGTCCGAAAGCGTGCCGAAGCTTTCCGACAGCACGCGCGTGGCCGTGCCGCCGGCCGAACGGTAGGGCGCCTGGTGGTTCTCCAGCGCCTCGACCAGCCAGGTCCAGGCGACCGAGCCGAGCATCTGGTCGTTGCCCATTTCGGGCTCGAGCTGGGCCCGGATGTAGGTGACGACCCTGAATTGGCCGTCCCAGACCGCGGAGCCCTCGGGATCATGGAGCAGGATGAAGCGGCCGGTGGCCAGCTCGATGTCCTCGCTGCCGGCGGCCGGTTCGAAGCCCGCGGCGGCCGGCCCGTGGACGGGGCCTGGACCGCTGGCATCCCCTGGTACGATGACTTCCGCACCCAGTGCGACGGCAAAGGGTGCGAGCCGTGACGGCGCCGGAATCTCGGCCAGGCGCAGTTCGCTGCGGCATCGTGCGTGTCGAAGGGTTCCGAGGGCAAAGAGGAAATCTGCCGGAACCTGGTCGAGTGAGTTCACAATGGAAGGTTATGCAACGGGTGCCCGCATGCCCGGCAGGCTCGCCGCCGCCGGGCCGGGCGGATGCCTGCCCGGCTACGCGGCCGCGAGCTCGCGCCGGATGGCGGCGATGAAGGAATCAACGTCGTCCTCGGTGGTGTCGAAGGAGCACATCCAGCGGACTTCCCCTGCGGCTTCATTCCAGTCATAGAAGCGGAAGGAGCGGCGCAGCCGGTCCGCCGTGCCGGCCGGCAGGATGGCGAAGACGCCGTTGGACTCGGTCTTCTGGGTCAGCTCGACGCCGGGAACCGACTCGACGCCGGCGCGCAGCCGGGCGGCCATCGCGTTGGCGTGCGCGGCCGACCGCAGCCACAGGTCGCCCTCGAGGAGGGCGATGAACTGCGCGGACATGAAGCGCATCTTGGAGGCCAGCTGCATGTTCATCTTGCGCAGGTAGACGAGTCCCTGTGCGGCCTCGGGGTTCAGGGCCACGACGACTTCACCGAAGAGCAGGCCGTTTTTGGTGCCGCCGAATGAAAGGATATCCACGCCGGCGTCGCGGGTGAAGGCCTTCAGCGGCACGTTCAGGTGTGCGGCCGCGTTGGCCAGGCGGGCGCCGTCCATGTGCAGCTTCATGCCCTTGGAATGGGCATGCTCCGCGATCGCCCGGACCTCCCCGGGCGTGTAGCAGGTGCCCAGCTCGGTGGTCTGGGTGATGGATACGGCCAGCGGCTGCGCGCGGTGCTCGTCGCCCCAGCCCCAGGCTTCCTGGTCGATCAGCTCCGGGGTGAGTTTGCCGTCGGCCGTGCGGACCTGGAGGAGTTTGATCCCGCCGATCCGTTCCGGCGCGCCGTTCTCGTCCATGTTGATGTGGGCCGTGGAGGCGCAGATGACCGCTCCCCAGCGGGGCAGCAGGGACTGCAGCGACAGGACGTTGGCCCCGGTGCCGTTGAAGACGGGGAAGCATTCGATCCCGGCGCCGAAATGCTGCTCCATGAGCTGGACCAGCCGGGCGGTGTAGTCGTCCTCGCCGTAGGAAACCTGGTGGCCTTCGTTGGCGGCGGCGAGGGCCGCCAGCACTTCGGGATGGACGCCCGAGTAGTTGTCCGAGGCGAAGCCGCGGACGGACGGATCGTGGAGCCGCACCGCGGTCTTGGCAGGGCCGGCTTCAACGGTGCCGGTTACAACAGTGCTGGTCATCGATTTGCTCACGCTTTCAGTCTAGAGAGGTCCGGGTCCATCGCTGCGGTGTCCGGCCCGGTTCACTGGGCCAGCAGCAGCCGCCGGCCGTTAAGTCCGGCCGCGGGAGCGGTGAAAAGCCCGACGGCGGCGGCCGCCAGTTCCTCCACATCGGTGAACCCGGGGAAGGTGCGTTCGGGGGACTTTGCGCGCATCCGGGCGTCCACGAGGGCCTTGACCACGAAGACGACGGCGGCGCTGTGCTGGGTTTCCGGCTGGGCATCCGGCCCGGCGGCGGGGGCGCCGGTTGCACCGGCAGGGCCCTGGCCGGCGTTACCGGACTGGGCGCGCCGGAACCCGTCCGCCACGGCCAGGGTCCAGGCCTCGGCCGCAGCCTTGGCAGCCACGTAGCTGGCGGTCCCCGCCGCCGGCGTGCCGACGGCGGCGGAGGAGACCATGGCGAAGCGCCCGGCCTCCGAGGCGGCGAGGTCGTCGTAGAAGACCCGCGTGACGTTCCGCAGCGTGGTGATGGCGCCGCGTTCCAGGAAATCCCAGTCCTCGTCGCTCTGGTCCGTGATGCCCTTCGCGCCGCGCCAGCCCCCGACCAGGTGGATGACGCCGTCGATCCCCCCGGCTGTTGGCGCCAGCGCGGCGTGCACAGCGGAGTGCAGGGCGCGGACGTCCGCCAGGTGCGCGAGGTCGCAGACCAGCGGCGTGACGCCGCTGCCCGCCTCGGCGGCAGCGGCCTCGATGCGGTGCGGGTCCGAGCCGACGGTGAACACCGTGTGGCCGGCCCGGTGCAGGGCCCGGGCGGTGGCGATGCCGGACGGGCCGCTGCCGCCGGTCACCAGCACATTCAGGCTGCGAGGGGCACTCATCGGGCTTTCATCGCCGGCGTGGCGGTGCCGGTGCCGGCCTCTGTGTTGGTGTCTGACGACCCCGTGATCCCGGCGGTGGAGTCGATGACGGGGCGCATCTTCTTCTCGAGGGCCTCGTAGAACATCGAGAGCGGGAACTCGTCGTCGAGCACCTGGTCGGTGAGGCCGCGCGGCGGGCCGGCCAGGGGCAGGGCGCCGGCGCCCTTCGCCCAGACGGAGGCAGGGTTGGGGGTGAGCGTGCCGGAGACCAGCTCGTAGGCGGCCAGCCAGTGGGCGGTCTTGGGGCGGTCGATGGAGCGCCAGTAAAGCTCCTCGATCCGGGCGCCGAGTCCGATGACGACGTCCGCGGCCTGGTCCCAGTCGATGCTGAGCTTACTGTCGGTCCAGTGCAGGACATGGTGCTGGTGCATCCAGGCGAAGAGCAGCTGGCCGCCGAGGCCGTCGTAGTTGCGGACACGGTTCCCGGTGATGGCGAAGCGGAAGATCCGGTCGAAGATCACGGCGTACTGGACCAGTTTGGCGTGCCGGCGTGCTTCGGGGTCCGCGTTGCCGTCCTTTTCGATCCGCACGGATTCGCGGAAGGCCGTCAGGTCACAGCGGAGTTCCTCGAGGGAGTAGAGGAAGAACGGCATGCGCTGCTTGATCATGAACGGATCGAAGGGCAGGTCCCCGCGCATGTGGGTGCGGTCATGGATGAGGTCCCACATGACGAACGTCTCCTCGGCCAGCTGCTGGTCCTCGAGCAGGGCGGCGGCGTCCCCGGGAAGCTGCAGGGAGGTGATCCCGGTGGCGGCGCGGACGACACGCCGGAAGCGG
Organism: Pseudarthrobacter albicanus; assembly: GCF_018224015.1. GTDB lineage: Bacteria > Actinomycetota > Actinomycetes > Actinomycetales > Micrococcaceae > Arthrobacter > Arthrobacter albicanus. The sequence continues at coordinate 9,740 of NZ_JAGPOT010000020.1, read as the reverse complement.
GCGGCTTCGCGGTCGGCGAAGATGGCGCCCCAGGTGAAGGTGGGCGTTGCCCGGACGGCGACCGTCTCCGGGAACAGCACGGCGGAGTTCGTGTCGTAGCCGGGGGTGAAGTCCAGGAAGCGGATGGGAACGAAGAGCTTGTTCGAGTACCCGCCCTCCTCGAGGCCGGCGACGAACCCGGGCCAGATCACCTCGATCAGCACGGCCTCGACGAGGCGGCTGCTGCTGCCGTTCTGGGTGTACATCGGGAAGACGACGAGGTGCTGCAGTCCGTTGACCCGGTGCTGCTGCGGTTCGAAGGCCAGCAGCGAATCCAGGAAGTCGGGCACGCCGAAGCCGCCGGCGGACCACCGGCCGAAATCGGTGACGAGGAGTTCCAGGTAGCGGGCGTCGTGCGGAAAGGCCGGGGAGAGCGCGGTGACCGCGTCCGTGATGGTCCCGACATAGCCGGCGGCCGCCTCGTGGGCGGCAGGATCCGGCACGGATCCGTCCTGGACCTGGAGTGCCTGCAGGGCGGTGGCAGCAGCCTTGAGCGCCAGCCACTCCGGGGATTCCGAGGTGACGTGGGCCGGTGCGGTGGTAGCGGTCGTGGTCATCGACATGGGCCTTCCTGGTTGCTTGGTGCGTCTACGGCGAGCGTAGCAAGCAAACAGAATCTCTAACGCAAAATATGGTTGAGCATAAGAAAGTCTGGGCCAACCTGTGGGGGAGAAGCGCTCCAGCTCCAGCGGGCTGCCCCCTGGCTGGCCGGGCACCGCTGGTACGGGACCCGGCAGCAGGCCTCAGTTCCCGGCGTCGTCCGCCGTGACGAGCCTGAGCGAGACCGAGTTGATGCAATACCGCTGGTCCGTGGGCGTGCCATAGCCCTCGCCCTCGAACACATGGCCCAGATGGGAATCACACGCGGCACAGCGCACCTCGATGCGCTCCATCCCCAGGGCACGGTCGTGGATGTAGCGGACGGTTTCCTCTGCCAGCGGTGCCCAGAACGAGGGCCAGCCGCAGTGGGAGTCGAACTTTTCCTTGCTCGTGAAGAGTTCGGCGCCGCAGGCCCGGCACTGGTAGACGCCGGCGGTGTGGGTATCCCAGTACTCACCCGTGTAGGGCCGCTCGGTGCCGGCCTGGCGCAGCACACGGTATTCCTCGGGGGTCAGTTCCTGGCGCCACTGCTCGTCGGTCTTGCCAGGCTTTTCGGTGGCAGTCTCAGCGGCAGGCGCTGCCACGGGCGCGACCTTTGGCCTGTTGTTAAAGATGTTCATGGCTGAATAACGCTCAGGAGTCCCCGATAAATCCCGAACCGGCGTACAGATGCAGCACGGGCAGGCCCAGCCGGTCCTGGGCCTTGTTGGCCCAGTCGGTGTGGAAGGTGTCGGCGAGGGCGTGCGGGCGCGTGATGACGACCGCCTGCCCGGCGCCGAGTTCCTTGACCTTGGCCACGAGGCCCTCCACGGGCCGGCCCTCGACAATCTGGCCGCTGACTCCTCCACCCAGCCCGGCCAGCGCAGTGAGCGAGGCGGCCAGGGTCTCGGAGGCTTCGGCCCGCTCGGCGGCGGGGTCGGGGGACTCCGTCAGTTCGCGGAAGGCCTTGGCGATCTCCAGCAGGGAAAGGTTCTCCAGGAAATCCACCAGCAGGTGGCGTTCGGTGTTGGCCGGGACGAGGACCACGAGGGGTGCATCACCGCCGGCGACGAGGGTTTCAATGTTGACGCGGTCATCCGCACCGAGGGGCTCTTCTGTCAAAATGACGATTGGATCACTCATGCCCCCAGCCTAGCCGGGTGGTCGGGTCCCGGCATGAATGTGGCATCGGCTGCTCCAAACCCGCCCTTTTGGACGGTCTAAACGGCCGTTGCGGAGCAATCGATGGGGGTGTGGGGCTATTCCAGACCGGCGCCGTGCTCTCACTCCGGCCATATGACGGAAATGGCCGCAATCGGGCCCGCATTGCGGCCATCTGCGTCAATTGGGTGCCGTCCCTGGACACAGCGTCACGATCCCGTCCGGATCCGCTACGGTTTCAGGGACTTCAACGACCCGTGTGCCTCAATCACCGGCGATGTGACGGATATGGCCGCAATGAAGCCGTCATTCCGGCCATATCCGGCAATCGGCTGCCCGCCTGGCTACGTCCCGACGTGCCGGTCCAGACCCGGCTGCGGTTTGGGCGGGACTGCTGTGCTGACGAGTGCTCCGCAACGGCCCTTATGGGGGTCCAAACGGCCGTTGTGGAGCAATCGATGGGGGTGTGGGGACTATGCACCGGTCCTGGACGCCCCCGGATGCCGTCTTCTGCCGTGAGTTCAGCAAGAATGGTGCCATGGCATCCCCCCTGCGCCTTCTGCCGGACCCGCACCGGAACCCGTCCGCCCGCGGTACGGCCGCTCCTGCCGCGGCGCGCTCCGGGATGGAGGCGGCGGGGCCGGTGAACGGGACGGGGCTTTCCGGCGGCGCCAAATGGGCCGTGGGCGGCATCATCGGCGGAAGCGCCGCGGCCGGCCTGCTCGCCGCAGGGTCGTCGGCGCTGGCCCTGTATTTCGCCCGCCGCGTCATCACCCCCGAACGCGTCCGCGAGGCGGACCAGGAAGTCCTGGCGGTGATCCGCGAAGGGCGCGGGCTGCATATTATCCTCGCCGCGACCCCCGAGAACACGGTCGAGGGCGTCTATGGCCTCTTCTTCGACGGCGGCCGGGGCCATGCCCGGATCGGGAGGATCCTGTCCTACTCGCCTGCCGAACGCACCGTCCTGCGGGACGTCGAGGCCGTCTACAGCGGCGACCTTGCGGCGGCGCGGCGCGGCTGGTGGAGCGGGGCCGCGTACCCGGATCCCGCCAGCCTCGGCCTTCCGGCGGAGGAGGTCCTGATCGAGGTCGACGGCGGGACCGCCCCCGCCTGGCTGGTGCGGGCCGCGCCGGCGCCGGAGATGCCGGCACCGGACACGCCGGCACCGGACACCACGGCGCCGGACACATGGGCGATCATGGTGCACGGCCGCGGGGGCAGCCGGCAGGAAGGCCTCCGTGCCCTCCGCACGGCCCGGGAGCTGGGCCTGTCCAGCCTGCTGATCTCGTACCGGAACGATGGTCTGGCACCGTCGGCGCCGGACGGACGCTACGGCCTGGGCTCCACCGAATGGCGCGACGTCGAGGCGGCCATCAGCTTCGCCCGCGGCCAGGGTGCGCGCGAGGTGGTGCTGTTCGGCTGGTCGATGGGCGGCGCGATCTGCCTCCAGACCGCCGACCTCTCCCGCCACCGCCATCTGATCCGGGCCATGGTGCTGGATGCACCGGTGATCAACTGGGTCAACGTGCTGGCGCACCACGCGGAGCTGAACCGGATCCCGTCCTCCGTGAGCCGGTACGGGCAGCTGATGCTAAGCCACCGCCTGGGCCGGCGGCTGACAGGCCTGGCCGCGCCGGTGGACCTGAAGGCAATGGACTGGGTGTCGCGGGCCGTGGAACTGAGAACGCCGACGCTGATCCTGCACAGCGTGGATGACGAATACGTTCCCTACGGGCCGTCCGCGGCCCTCGCCGAGAAGAACCCCGAGATGGTCACGTTCGAACCCTTCAGCAGGGCGCGGCACACCAAGGAATGGAACGTGGATCCGGATGGCTGGGAGCGACTGGTCACGGCCTGGCTGGGCCAGCAGCTGGCGCCGCGCGCCAATCCGGGCCAGGCCGGTCCTGGGCCTGCAGGAGCGCCGGATCCGGAACCGCCGCATCCGGTCTAGTGCTTTGACCGGATAGGTTGACCGGGTTTGCTGCAGTGCCAGTCCGGTGGCATGGCTGATCGTGTGAAGGTGCGCCGGCCGAGTCCGGCGGAAGGGCAGCGGCTGCAGAGGATCGTGCGCCGCGGGGAGTCGAAGCAGGGCGCCCTGGTATAGGTCGGCAACAGCAAATTTACGACACCGAGCGGTGCGTTACCGCTGGCCGGATTGTCCAATCTGCTTCCCGTAGTGGGCGATCGTCTCCGCCAGACCTGTGTACCGATGTTCGAAAATGGCCGCCATCTTCTCGTTCATGGGCGGCGGGTCTCCTCGGTGCAGCAGGGGCAGGAGGTCTATCACTTGTTGCAGCCCCTTCTGCGTGAGATCCGACCACCCTTTCGAGCAGGAATCCCGGGCGGTGTAATACTCCGGTGGCAGCAGGGCCGTCTGGCCTTCGAACCCCATCGTAATTGTGCGAGTTGCTGCGGTGATCGCCGGATCGAACCCGTCGGACTTCTCGACATTCGCGTAGGTGACCGTGACATCGAAGTTCCCGTCGTCCGGATCGTTCGTGATGGTCACGGTGCCCGGTCCTGCCGTGTACTTCAGAGTGACAGTACGTGAACCGTCGGCGATACCGGAGACGGCAGGGTAGCTCGTAGTCACCGTGGGTTTCACTTCCCCGGACCCGTTGAGTACCGGGATGCCTTGGATTCGCTAGGAACCAACCGGGTCGGCGTATCCGGACGACGTACCGTGACCGGTCTGGGCCAGATGATGCTTCTCAATCCTGTATGTGTAGCTGTCCACCCATCGGGGGGCAACCCCACAGAATTCGTCCTTGTTGATGACACCTTCGGCACCACCGGTGACGGTGTCCCGGATTTCAGGTTCGCCGACTCGCGAGCGGTGGACGCGCGTCGGAATGACTCAGGCCCCGGCGGTGTTGGACCAATAGGCAGAGACTGCGGTCCCGTCGAGTCGTCCGATCTGGGGACACACGTCGCCAATTTCCCCAGCGCTGCCGCCAGGGTCCGGGTTCTGGCGCCAGCCCGTTTTGACGTCCGGGTCCGTCATCGCCTCGACGAGTTCATGGGAGAAGCCGGACGTCGCCATGTCAAGAGCGGATATGCCCCCGAACGCCTGGGTGCACACCCAGGCGTAACGCACCGGGTCATCGTCCCAGTCGAAGGCGTCGTAGTCCTGCCACTGAAAGGCACTGTGCGCCGCTGAAACTATTCCGCCGGCTCCCGGCGGAGGTGCAACTGACGACGCCAGGAAAACGACGTTGAGTTGCCGCCAGTTCTGGTCGGGCTCGGGAAGCTGATTGTCGTCGATCAACCGGTTCAGCAGTCCTACCACCCCTCCGTTGACCAGAGCTGAGGTGGCCGCCGGTGCGGGTTCTGAGTCGAGGACGAACGTCGGACCCTGGACGGTCGGCGTTCGCGTAAGTCCGTATTGGGTCAGCGCACTGAGGTACGGACCATTGATGATCACGTTGAGGGCGCTCAGGATCACGTTGGCGTCCAGCGGCGGCGAAGCCGATCCCCACTCTGCACCCCAGAAGATCGGCTTTATTGAGGGAACCGACAGGAGCGGGCCGCCCTTGTTGACAAATGAGATGTTCGCAGAAGGGGATGAGTAAGTGAATGCTCCAAGTTTTCCCTCCACTCTCCGCGTCGAGGACACTGCCCGCCATCACGGTGCGCGAGCTGAGCTCACTTTCGATACACAAGCGCCTGGGGGATCCCGCCGGACTCGTCACTTGGTTTGAAATGGGCATGGTGGTCACGCTCTCAAGTCGAGGGATGTTGCGGTTATCCTGCTCCCCGCAGAATTTCCCCACAAGGGCCCCGGCCTCTGTGAAGGTCCGCCGGCACACTGCTAAGGCCAGGACGGCAAGCCGACCGCGGAGCCGGATGACACGTGACGGGGAAACCGCCCGCCGCCACCGCGCCAGTGGGCGCCCTGCTTCGACTCTCCGCGGCGCACGATCGGCTGCAGCCGCTGTCCTTCCGCCGGACGCAGCCGGCGCACCTTCACACGATCACTCATGCCACCGGACTGGCACAACAGCAGACCCGGTCAAAGCACCAGCGGCATTCCCCGCCCGGCATGCGGGGGAGAAGAGAGCCCGGCTGGAGACCCTAATGTGGGCGCAATGGCGCTAGGATTGTGCCGGAATAGCAACCCTTGCAGCGGTGCCAAGTGGTTGTCGGGTCAGGTAGCCAAGCATCTGTTTCCCCAGCGGCAGTGCGTGGCACCCTCTACACAGGAGGCTGTCTGCATGCCGGAATTATCACCGGACCTTTCCGGAGAATGGCGAATCGATCCGAACCATACGCGGATCGGGTTCTCCACCCGGCACGCAATGGTCACGAAGGTTCGCGGCGCCTTTAACGACGTTGAGGGAATAATCAACGCCGACGCCGGGAATCCCGCCAATTCGTCCGTGCGGGTGACCATCAAGGTCGCCAGCATCGATACCCGGAGTGCCCAGCGCGACGAACACCTTCGCACCAACGACTTCTTTGATGCACCGAACTATCCCGAGATCACGTTCGTCAGTTCGCGGATCGACCAGATCGAAGAAATGAATTTCATCGTCATCGGCAATCTGACCATCCGCGGCGTCACCCAGGAAATCAGTCTGCCGTCGAGTTCCTCGGGGTGGAGCGGGACCCGGCCGGGGCGCTGCGTGCGGGGTTCGAGGGATCCCGCCGCATTGACCGCCAGCAGTTCGGCGTGAAGTGGAACACCGCCCTTGATTCCGGAGGCGTGCTCGTCTCGGACAAAATCACGCTGGAGTTCGAGGTTTCCGCCGTCAAGGTCGAGGAGAGCCGGGGCATCGCCTGATACTTTGAGCCGGGGGACACGCCCTGATACGAAGGCCTAGTGCCGGCCCGTACCGATCCGTGCGGTGCGGGCGCCCGTGAGCCGGATGAGTTCTTCCGGGCGCAGTTCGATGTCCAGCCCGCGGCGGCCGCCCGAGACAAGGATGGTATCCAGCGCCAGGGCGCTCTCATCCACGACGGTGGGGGAGGACTGCCGCTGCCCGAGCGGGGAGATGCCGCCGAGCACGTAACCGGTCCTGCGCTGTGCTGCGGCCGGTTCGGCCATGGCGGCCTTCCTGCCGCCCAGCGCGGCGGCCATCGCCTTCAAATCCAGGTTGCCGCTCACCGGCACGACGCCGACGGCGGGCCGCCCGTCGACGTCGACCATCAGGGTCTTGAACACCCTGGCGGGGTCGATGCCGAGCATTTCCGCGCCTTCGAGGCCGTAGCTGGCCGCCGCCGGATCGTGGCTGTAGGGGTGGGCCACGAAAGGAACCCCGGCCGCCGCGAGAGCCGCGGTGGCAGGGGTCCCCTGCGACGGAAGTTTACGGGCCATAGCGACGGGCCGGGCTGCCGGGGCTGCCCGGGGTCAGGACTGCCGTGGCGCGGCGGCGGCGACCTTGCGCTTGATCCGGCCCAGCATGGCCGTCATGCCGCGCATGCGCAGCGGAGTGATGGCGCGGGTGAGGCCCAGGAGATCGGGCATGTCGTCCGGCACGGCCAGGATCTCCCGCGCGCTGAGGCCATCGAGTCCTTCGCGCAGCACGCCAGCGAAGCCGCGGGTGGTCGGGGCTTCCGGCGGCGCCTTGAAGAAGAGGTGCACGCTGTCCGGTGCAGCGCCGTCGGCCGGCTCCTTCTCGATGGTGAGGAAGAGCGGTGTCTGGCATTCCACCACCTGCTCCATCAGCTCGGGGTGGTCCTTGAGCCGGTCCGGAAGGTCCGGAAGCTCGCGCGAAAACTCAAGCAGCAGCTGCAGCCGTTCGGGTTCCGTCAGGGCCTGGAAGTCGTCGACAATTTCCGCCAGCGCGGCGGGGAGGGCAGGAGTATTCATCACTCCCAGCATACGCCCGGGGCCTACCTGGCTGCCGGAACGGTGCCGCGCTCGGCGCCCTTGACAATGGGGACGCGGACGGCGTTGCCCCATTCAGTCCAGGAGCCGTCGTAGTTGCGGACCGTGTCGAAGCCCAGGAGGTACTTGAGGGCAAACCAGGTGTGGCTGGAACGCTCGCCGATGCGGCAGTACGCCACGACGTCGTCGCCTTCCTTGAGCCCCGCCTCACCCAGGTACAGTGCCTCCAGTTCCCCGCGGTTCCGGTAGGTGCCGTCGCCGGCAGCGGCGCGGGCCCAGGGGATCGAGGCGGCCGTGGGGATGTGGCCGCCGCGCATGGCGCCTTCCTCCGGGTAGGCCGGCATGTGGGTGCGCTGGCCGGTGTACTCCTCGGGGGAGCGCACATCGATCAGCGGCTTGCCGAAGTGGGCGAGGACATCGTCCTTGAACGCGCGGACCGGGGCGTCATTGCGCTCCACGACCGGGTAGGTGCCGGGGGCCGGCGCTGCGGTTTCCGTGGTGAGGGCGCGGCCTTCGGCGATCCATTTGTCCCGGCCGCCGTCCAGCAGCCGGACGTCCTCGTGGCCGAAGAGCGTGAAGACCCACAGGGCGTACGCGGCCCACCAGTTGGACTTGTCGCCGTAGATGACCACGGTGCTGTCCCGGGAGATGCCCTTGGCCGCGGCCAGGGCGGCGAAGGCGTCGCCCTCCACGAAGTCGCGGGTGACCTCGTCGTTCAGCTCAGTGTGCCAGTCGACCTTGACCGCGCCGGGGATGTGGCCGGTCTCGTACAGCAGCACATCCTCGTCGGATTCCACCACCACGAGCCTGCCGCCGTCGAGCGCGCCGGCCTCGATCGCCGCGGCGAGCCATTCGGTGGAGACGAGCCGCTCCGGGTGGGCGTAGGCGGTAAATTTTTCGTTCTGCTCAACGGGGTAGGGCATGGGATGGCCTTTCACTGAAACGGTCAGGGGGCCGGGCCAGGGGAGGATCGAATGCGGCGCCGGGCCTGCTACAACACTAGCCACGCCCCATCGGGAATGCCCCCACCCGGTTAACACTGGGAAATGTGGGATTGGTCACAGCGTTTCGCCGGGCTCGCCGGCGGCATCCGTATTCCCGGTATCCTTTCTGGGGACAAGAGACCAGCAGAACGGACCACCTTGGTACAGATCGAACAGCTCGCCGCCAGAACGCCGGCAGTTTCAGTGGATGAACTCCTCAACGGGTTCTTTCCCTCGGCAAGGTTCGGCGGGGTTTCGTTTTCCAGCTACCGTCCCGATCCGTCACAGCCGAGCCAGGCCGGCGCGGTCCGGGCGCTGGAAGGATTCGCGGCCGGCGTGGGGGCGCGGGACGGCGACGGCTTCCTGAAGCGGCTCTTCGCGAAGAAGGACACCTCGCGCGCCGGAATCTACCTCGACGGCGGCTTCGGCGTCGGCAAGACCCACCTGCTCGCCTCGCTGTGGCACGCCACCCCCGGTCCCAAGGCCTTCGGCACCTTCGTCGAATACACGAACCTGGTCGGGGCGCTGTCCTTCCGCAAGACGGTGGACGCCCTCAGCGGCTACAAGCTCGTCTGCATCGACGAATTCGAACTCGACGATCCGGGTGACACGGTGCTGATGTCCCGGCTCATGCGCGAGCTCGCCGACGCCGGCGTCAAGCTCGCCGCCACCTCCAACACCCTGCCGGGTTCCCTCGGCGACGGCCGCTTTGCCGCCGTCGACTTCGCCCGCGAGATCCAGGTCCTGGCGGACCAGTTCGACGTCGTCCGGATCGACGGCGAGGACTTCCGCCACCGCGGCCTCCCGGCGGCCCCGCTGCCGCTGCGCAACGATGAGCTGGCGCACCACATGCATGCGGAGTTTGACGGCAAGACCGTGGCGCGCGATGACTTCGGCACCCTCATCAACCACCTGGCCGGCGTCCACCCGAGCCGCTACCGCCAGCTCCTGGACGGCATCGAGGGTGTGGTCTGGAAGAACGTGGAAACCATCACCGAGCAGGCTGTCGCCCTGCGCTTCGTGGTGCTGGCGGACCGCCTCTACGACAAGGACGTCCCGATTCTTGCCAGCGGCGTGCCGTTCGATCAGCTCTTCACCGAGGACATGATGACCGGCGGGTACATGAAGAAGTACTTCCGGGCTGTCTC
>NZ_JAGPOT010000002.1 GCF_018224015.1 Pseudarthrobacter albicanus | reverse complement strand
CGCCCCGCCGGCCGGCGCCCGCACGCTGGCGTGCGGCTCCCGCCGGCCCGCCTCAGCGCCGGCCCGCCTCAGCGCCGGCCCGCTCAGCGCGGGCCCGCTCAGTGCAGGCCGGCCACGAGCCACAGCGCCACGACGGCCAGCGGAACGGTGAGGACGACGGCGGCGAGTCCGGCAAGCGCGAAGCCTCCCCAGCGGATCTCGACGTTGAGCGTGCGGAGCCGCTCATGCCAGAGCAGTGTGGCGAGGGACGCCCACGGGGTCACCAGCGGGCCAAGGTTCACCCCGATCAGCAGGGCCGCCAGCCGTGCCGGTGATCCGCCCGCGGGTTCCAGTGCGAGGTAGGCCGGCAGGTTGTTGACAGCATTCGACGCTCCCACGCCCAGCCCGGCGAGCTGCAGCAGCGCGGGCAGGCCGTCCCCGGGGCCGGCGATCCCTGACACCAACCTGGTCAGGCCGTTGGCATGCAGGGCCTCGACCACCATGAACAGGCCCGAGGTGAGCATGAGCGGCCGCCACGGGATCATGGACCAGCGCAGCGCCGATCGGCGGCGCCACAGGAACAGCGCCAGCAGGATCGCCGCCGCGGCCAGCGCCGGAATCTGCACCGGCACGCCGGACACCAGCGCCGGAAGCAGGAGCACCATCACGCCGGCCGCCGAGGAGAGCAGCACCCTGTCCCGCACCGGGTGGACCGGCTGCGGCCCGTACCGACCGCGGAGATCCCGCCGGAACGCCAGCCACAGGATCCCCAACGGGACGAGGATTCCCACCAGGGCCGGCGCCCAGACCAGTCCGGCGAAGGCGGCCGGGCTGAGCCTGAGCCGGTCCTGGGCCAGCAGATTGGTCAGGTTGGACACCGGAAGCAGCAAGGACGCGGTGTTGGCCAGCCAGATGGTGGTCAGCGCGAACGGCAGCGGCGGGATCCGGGCGTGGACGGCCAGCAGCACGACGACGGGCGTCACCAGCACCGCCGTCGTGTCCAGGGACAGGAACACCGTGGAGACGGCGGCCAGGCCGATCACCAGCAGCCAGAGCAGGGTCACCCGGCTCCGGCCCAGCGCGGCGAGACGCTCCGTGACCACCCGGAACAGCCCGGCGTCGTCCACGAGTTCCGTCACGAGGGACATGGACACCACGAACGCCAGGACCGGCACGGTGCGCGCGGCCAGCACCTGGAACGCCGGCCCCGGCAGCAGGCCGGAGGCCAAGGCAGCCGCCCCGGCCAGCAGCATGCCGGCGGGGAACAGGTAGCTCTTCAGCTTCGTCAGCCGGCCCCAGCGCTTCACAGCCTTATCCTCGCACCTGGCACGTCGCACCCCGGGCCGCCGGGCGCCAGCCCGACGTGCCCCGGGCCGCGGAGACGGTAACTTTGTACCTATGAAGTATGCCCAATCTGTTCTGGACCTCATCGGCCGCACCCCGCTCGTCAAACTGAACCACGTCACCGACGGCATCGGGGCGACAGTCCTGGTGAAGCTGGAATACCTGAACCCCGGCGGCTCGATCAAGGACCGCATCGCGGCGAAGATGATCGACGAGGCCGAACGCACCGGCAAGCTGCTGCCCGGCGGGACCATCGTGGAACCCACCTCGGGCAACACCGGCGTCGGGCTGGCCCTCGTGGCCCAGCAGAAGGGCTACCGCTGCATCTTCGTGGTTCCGGACAAGGTGGGCGAGGACAAACGGGCCGTGCTCGAGGCCTACGGGGCCGAAGTGGTCGTGACCCCCACCGCCGTCCCCCCGGACAGCCCGCAGAGCTACTACGGTGTCTCGGACCGGCTGGTCACGGAGATCCCCGGAGCGTACAAGCCGGACCAGTTCTCCAACCCCGCGGCGCCGGCCAGCCACTACGAAACCACCGGACCGGAGATCTGGAACGACACCGACGGCCTGGTCACCCATTGCGTGATCGGCGCCGGCACCGGCGGCACCATCACCGGCACCGGACGGTACCTGAAGGAAGTCTCCGCGCACCGGCCGGCGGACGCGGGCGGGGTGGTCAGGATCATCGGCGCCGACCCCGCCGGGTCCGTGTACTCCGGCGGCACGGGCCGGCCGTACTTCGTCGAGGGCGTGGGCGAGGACATGTGGCCCGCCAACTACGACAAGTCCGTCCCGGATGACGTCATCGCCGTCAGCGACGCCGACTCCTTCGCCATGACGCGCCGGCTGGCCCGCGAGGAAGGCCTGCTCGTGGGCGGTTCCTCCGGCATGGCCGTCGTCGCCGCGCTGCAGATTGCCCAGGACCTGCCGGCGGACGCCGTCGTCGTCGTCATCCTGCCGGACTCCGGCCGCGGCTACCTGGCCAAGATCTTCAACGACCAGTGGATGCGCTCCTACGGCTTCCTCGCCAGCAGCGACGAAACCTCCTCCGTGGGCGAGGTGCTCAAGGCCAAGACCGGCGAACTCCCGGACCTGGTCCATATCCACCCCAACGAGAGCGTCCGGGACGTCATCAACATCATGAACGAGTACGGCGTCTCGCACATCCCGGTGCTCTCCCAGGAGCCGCCCGTCGTCATGGGCGAGGTGCTGGGCGCCGTCGACGAACGCACCCTCACCGCCAAGCTCTTCCGCGGCGAGGCGAAACTGTCCGACAAGATCTCCGAACACATGGGGGAACGCCTGCCCGTGATCGGTTCGCTCGAATCGATCTCGACGGCCCGCGAACTCCTCTCCGACGCCGACACCATCATGGTGACGTTTGTCGGCGCCCCGGTGGGGATCCTGACCCGCCACGACCTCCTCGCCTACCTCAGCAACTGATCCGCCGGTTGAGCCTGTCGAAACCAGGATCTCGACAAGCTCGATCACCGGATACCAGCCGAAAGGAACTCCGTGTCTAAAGAAAACCCCGGTTTCAACACCCGCGCCGTGCACGCCGGCCAGGCCTTCGAGCCGCGCACCGGCGCCGTGGTCCCCCCGGTGCACTTCAGCACCACCTATGCCCAGGACGGCATCGGCGGCCTGCGCTCCGGCTACGAGTACGGCCGCGGCACCAACCCCACCCGCGACTCCCTGCAGGAACAGCTCGCGGCGCTGGAAGGCGGCACCGCCGCATTCTCCTTCAGCTCCGGTCTGGCCGCCGAGGACTCCCTGATCCGCGCCCTGGCCCGTCCCGGCGACCACATCGTGCTCGGCAACGACGCCTACGGCGGAACCTACCGGCTGATCAGCCGCGTCCTGGGGGAGTGGGGCATCACCAACACCCCGGTGGACATGTCCGACGTCGACGCCGTGGCGGCCGCCATCGCCGCCGGCGGAAGCAACGGCGGCACCACCCGCCTCGTGTGGGTGGAGACGCCCTCGAACCCGCTGATGAAGATCACCGACATCGCGGCCCTGGCCACGCTGGCGCACGACGCCGGCGCCCTCCTGGTGGTGGACAACACCTTCGCCTCCCCGTACCTGCAGACCCCGCTCGCCCTCGGCGCGGACATCGTGGTGCACTCGACCACCAAGTACATCGGCGGGCACTCCGACGTCGTTGGCGGCGCGATTGTGGTCAACGACGCGGGCCTGGCCGAGAAGATCGGCTTCGTGCAGTTCGCCGTCGGCGCCGTCTCCGGCCCGATGGACGCCTTCCTCACCACCCGCGGGCTCAAGACCCTGGGCGTCCGGATGGACCGCCACAGCGACAACGCCCAGGCCGTCGCCGAATGGCTGCTGGAGCGCCCCGAGGTGGAGGCCGTGCTGTACCCGGGCCTGCCGTCCCACCCCGGCCACGAGCTGGCCAAGAAGCAGATGAAGAAGTTCGGCGGCATGATCTCCGTGCAGTTCAAGGGCGGCGAGTCGGCGGCGCGCAAGGTCGCCGAATCGACCTCGGTGTTCACCCTCGCCGAGTCCCTGGGCGGGATCGAATCCCTGATGAACTACCCCTCGGAGATGACGCACGCCTCGGTCAAGGGCACCGAACTGGCCGTCCCGGTCAACCTGATCCGGCTCTCCTGCGGCATCGAGGACGTCGAGGACCTCATCGCCGACCTCGAGCAGGCCTTCGCCGGCCTCTCCGGCCCCGAGTCAGGCAGCTAACAGCCCGTGACAACCGCCACCACCAGGGCCGTCCCGTCCACCACCCGCGGCTGGCTCGCGACGGCGGCCGGCGCGCTCGCCGTCGTCGTCGCCCTGGTGGTGCTGTACTCCTCCTACATCCCGCTCATGAACGACTTCGAGGTCTACTTCTACGGCGGCAGCCGGGTGCTGCAGACCGGCGAAACAGGCGTCAACGAACTCTATGCGCCGCGCGACGGGCTGCCCTTCACCTACCCGCCCTTCGCGGCGCTGCTGTTCGCGGCCCTCGCGTCGCTCGGCCAGGGTGCGGGGAGCCTGGTCTTCACCACGACGGCGCTGCTGGGCGCGGCGGTCGTCTCGGCGTGGCTGGCACGGCACTACTTCGGCCTCGGCCGGTGGCGGGACGCCGCCGCCGACTGGCGGTTCCGGGCCGTGGCCCTCGCCGGCACCGCGGCGATCCTGCTGCTGGGGCCGTGGCGCGACACCTTCGACTTCGGCCAGATCAACATCATCCTGATGGGACTGATCCTGGCCGACTTCGCGCTGCACGGGAAAGTGCGGGCCGGGGAGATCCGCTGGCCCGCGGGGCTCCTGATCGGGATCGCGGCCGGCATCAAGCTCACTCCGCTCGCGTTCGGGCTGTACTTCCTGGTCCGCCGCGACTTCAAGGCCCTCGGCTGGATGGCCACCGGATTCTTCGGCTCCCTTGCCCTCGCCTGGGCCCTGCTGCCCACGGCCTCGGTGACGTTCTGGACGAAGATCCTTCCCGACACCGGGCGGATCGGCGGCCCGGCCTATGTGGACAACCTCTCCGTCAAGGGGCTGCTGCTGCACCTGGGCCTGCCGGACTCCGGCGTGACGAGCGTGGTGTGGCTGGTGCTGGCCCTGGCGCTGGCCGCCGTGGCCGCGCTCGCGATCAAATGGGCCGTCGCCGCGGACGAGAACTTCGTGGCCGTGTCCGCCACCGCCGTGCTGATGCTGCTGGTCAGCCCCGTGTCGTGGTCCCACCACTGGGTCTGGATGGCAGTGGCGCTGCCGTGCATGGGGTTCGCGATGCACCGGGTGCCGTCCCGGGACGGGAAGATGCGCCTCGCCGGCTGGATCATCGTCGCCGCCTCGGCGGTGGCCTTCTACCTGACACCCAAGTACCTCGCGGTCATGGCCGGGGCGCAGGAGTGGGGCAAGGATCCGCAGGCCCAGGGCCAGCTCATCGCCGCGAGCCTCGGCGTGGTCTGCGGCATGGCCATGCTGGTGTACTGGGCGCTGGCCTACCGGCCGTCCCGCGCCGCACTGCGCCCGGCCCGGTAGCCCCCGGCCGCTGCCACCACCCCGCCACCCCCGCGACTCCCACCTGAGCCCTCCCTCCCCTCCCCGAACGGGCAGTTCGCGCCCCGGATCCGCTAAAAACCGGGCGCGAAGTGTCCGTTCGGCGCAGGGTCTAGCTTTCTTGAAAAGAGTCAGCTAGGGTTTCCTGCATGGCACTCCGATCCGACTGGTCCCAACGCAACTGCAGCATGGCCCGCGGCCTGGACATCCTCGGCGACCCCTGGGGCATGCTGGTGCTCCGCGAGGTCTTCTTCGGCAACGGCCGCTTCGAGGCCATGAAGAACCGGCTGGGCGCGGCCGATTCCGTCCTCAGCCACCGGCTCGCGGCCCTCGTGGAGTCGGGGCTGCTCACCCGCCAGCCGTACGACGACGGCGGCCGCACCCGCCAGGAGTATGCGCTCACGGCCAAGGGGGAGGACGCCCTGCCGGTGCTGAACGCCGTCGTGCTCTGGTCCGAAAAGCACCTGCCCGCGCCGTCCGAGCAGGCCCACATGTTCGTCGTCCACAGCGGCTGCGGCCAGCGGACCTCCTCCGCGGACAGCTGCACGGCCTGCGGGGAACGGCTCACGGCCGGGAACACCAGCTGGCACAGCCTGACCCGGACAGCGGACCCCGTGCCACTTGCCACGGCGGCCTCCACCCCGGCTACGCTGGCGAAATCCTCCTCCCAGAACGGAACCGCGGCATGAGCGCTCCCAAGACCACCCTCCTTCAGGCTCCCAAGCGCCGGATCCATCCGGCCTGGATCGTGGCCGCCGTGGCCTTCCTCGCGCTGGTGGGCGCGGCCGGGTTCCGTGCCGCGCCCGGCGTGCTGATGGTGCCGCTGCAGAACGAATTCGGCTGGTCCACCACCGTCCTCTCGGCCGCCGTCAGCATCAACCTTGTCCTGTTCGGCCTCACGGCACCGTTCGCCGCCGCCCTGATGGAGCGCTTCGGTATCCGCGCCGTCACCTCCGTGGCCCTCGTGCTGATTGGTGCCGGCAGCGCGCTGACGGTGCTGGTGAACCAGTCGTGGCAGATCCTGCTGACCTGGGGGCTGCTGATCGGGCTGGGGACGGGCTCCATGGCGCTGGTCTTCGCCGCCACCATCGCCAACACCTGGTTCGCCAGGAGCCGCGGCCTGGTGATCGGCATCCTCACCGCAGGCAGCGCCGCGGGCCAGCTGGTGTTCCTGCCGTTCATCGCCCTCCTGGCCCAGGATCCCGGCTGGCGGCAGGCCTCGCTGCTGATCGCCGCGGGCGCGCTGGCCGTGGTGCCGCTCGTGCTGAAGTTCCTGAAGAACTCACCGGCCGACGTCGGCGCCCTGCCTTACGGCGCGGAGGTCCAGGGAGCGGAAGTCCAGTCCCCGGAGGTCCAGTCCCCGGAGGAAAGCGAACCCCGGACGGCTGGTGGCCCGGTCACGTCGGGCGCTCCCGGGGTGGCGGCCGCGCCGGACGGGAACATGCCCGGCGGGAACGAGCCCGGCGGGAACGCCGCCGTCCGGGCCCTGCAGGTCCTCAAACGGGCCAGCAAGGTGCGCACGTTCTGGGCGCTCGTCGCCGGATTCGCCATCTGTGGTGCCACCACCAACGGGCTGATCGGCACCCACTTCATCCCCTCCGCCCACGACCACGGCATGGCCGAAACCACCGCGGCCGGGCTGCTCGCCGTCGTCGGGATCTTCGACATCGTGGGCACCATCGCGTCCGGCTGGCTCACCGACCGTTTCAACCCGCGGATCCTGCTGGCCGTGTACTACCAGTTCCGCGGGATCGGGCTGCTGGTGCTGCCGCTGCTGCTCAGCGCCACCGTCCAGCCCAGCATGATCGTGTTCGTCGTCATCTACGGGCTGGACTGGGTGGCCACCGTCCCGCCCACCGCCGCGATCTGCCGCCAGGTGTTCGGCGCCGACGGCAGCGTGGTGTTCGGCTGGGTGTTCGCCGCCCACCAGTTCGGCGCGGCCGCGGCAGCACTGGCAGCCGGCGCCGTCCGCGACGCCACCGGGCAGTACTCCTACGCCTGGTTCGCCGCGGCGGCCATGTGCACCATCGCCGCCGTGATCAGCGCGACCATCCGCAGGGACGCCGGCAGGAGGGACGCGGTGCCGGTCCCGGCGTAGGGCTGGATGCCCTCCTGGTCAGGAGGAGAGGGCTCTGCGCCGGACCTCGGCGCGGTCCCGGGGCACTTTGGCACGGACACGCCGTCGTTTAGCAGCCCAGGTGCCCGGATCGGCTCCAAAGTCCCCCCGGACGGCGGCGGCATCCGATCAAAACCGGCCGGAAACTAGCGGAAGGCGGCCAGGCCGGTGATGTGCTGGCCCAGGATCAGGGTGTGCACCTCATCGGTACCCTCGTAGGTGCGGACCGATTCGAGGTTGACGGCGTGCCGCAGGGGCGAATAGTCCAGGGTGATCCCGTTCCCGCCCAGGATGGTGCGGGCCTCCCGGGCGATCGCGATCGCCTCGCGCACATTGTTGAGCTTGCCGAGCGAGATCTGCTCCGGCCGCAGCTTCCCGGCGTCCTTGAGCCGCCCCAGCTGCAGGGCCAGCAGCGTGCCCTTCTGGATCTCCAGCAGCATGTTCACGAGCTTCTCCTGCGTGAGCTGGTACCCGGCGAGCGGCCGGCCGAACTGCAGCCGCTCCTGGGAGTACCGCAGCGCGGCCTCGTAGGAGTCGCGGGCGGCGCCCATCGCGCCCCACGCGATCCCGTACCGGGCCTCGTTCAGGCAGGAGAACGGCCCGCGCAGCCCACGGGCGGCCGGCAGCAGGGCCTCCGGACCCAGCCGGACGCCGTCGAACGTGATATCGCACTGGATCGAGGCGCGCATCGACAGCTTCTGCCCGATCGGCGTCGCGGTGACCCCGGGAGTTCCTGTGGGGACCAGGAAGCCGTGGACGCCGTCGTCGGTCATCGCCCACACCACCAGCACGTCCGCGACGGAGGCGAGCCCAATCCAGCGCTTGGCGCCGTCCAGCACCCAGCCGGCGTTCTGGCCCGTGCCGTCACGGCGGGCGAAGGTGGTCATCGACGCCGGGTCGGAGCCGGCTGCGGGTTCGGTGAGCGCGAAGCTGCCGATCAGTTCGCCCGCGGCCATCCGGGGGAGCCACTCCTGCTTCTGCTCCTCCGAGCCCCATTTGTGGATGGCCGTCATGGCCAGGGATCCCTGCACCGAGACGAAGGTGCGGATGCCGGAGTCGCCGGCCTCCAGTTCCATCGCGGCCAGGCCGTATTCGACGGCGGAGCGGCCGGGGCAGCCGTAGCCCTCCAGCGCCATACCGAGCACCCCGAGCTCGCCCAGTTCCGGAGCCAGCTCGAGCGGGAAGACGCCGGCGTCGTACCACCCCGCGATCCCGGGGCGGATCCGCTGGTTGGTGAAATCGCGGACCTTCTCGCGCACGGCCAGCTCTTCGGCGCTCAGCAGGGAATCGATCGCCAGGACATCGGATACATCGGCAACTTCGGGAAGACGGCTCATTCCAGCATCCTACGGCGCCGGCTACACCGCGGGGGCGGGCTGATTCCGGAAGTAATCCCGGGTGGCCGGCGCGAACCGGCACACCACGGCCAGCACCACCCCGAGCGCCAGCAGCACCACGCCGCTGACGAACGCCCCGCCCACACCCAGGATCCGGGTGCCGCCGTAGCCCGGATCCCACATCTGCACGGCCGAGATGAAGAACGCGGCGGTGAGCAGGAGTGCCCCGAGCAGCGGCAGGATGCCCCGGAACCAGAGGTTGCGGGCCGAACTGCCAAGGGTCCCGCGGAAGTACCAGACGCAGGCGAAGCCGGTAAGGGCGTAATAGAAGGCGATGAACAGGCTGATGGAGCTGATGGAATCGGAGAGCAGGTTCTCGCTCACGAGGCTCATCAGCACGTAGTAGGCGATCGCCGCGGCCCCCATGACCTGGGTGGAGAATCCGGGGGTCCGGTTGCGCTCGTGGACCTCGCCGAACTTCGCCGGCAGCGCCCCGTGTACGCCCATCGACAGGGTCCCGCGGGCGGTGGGGAGGATGGTGGTCTGGGTCGAGGACAGCACCGAGGCCAGCACGGCGACGACGATCAGCCAGCCCCACGGGCCCAGCACCGCGTCCTTCATGGCCAGGAAGACGTCGCTCCGGTTGGCCTCGTTGCCCAGGCCGATCCCTTCCGTGCCCACCGAGGCATACATCATCACCAGCAGCGCCACGGACACATAGATGGCCACGAGCACGAACGCGGAGATGACGGCGCCGCGGCCCGGGGTCCTGGCGGGGTTCTCGGTTTCCTCGTTCAGGGCCAGGCAGGTGTCCCAGCCCCAGTAGATGAACAGGGCCAGCAGCGCGCCGTGCACGACGGCGCCGGGATCGGCGAAGGCGCCGACCGGGTTGAACCACTCCAGGTCAAACGCCTGGCCGGCTATGGCTCCGCCAGGTGCCCCGCCAGGTGCCCCGGTAATCCGCACAACGATAGCCAGCGCGAAGATGCCCAGGGACCCATACTGCACGTACGTCAGGACGCGCTGGACATGCTCCCCGAGCCGGATGCCGCGGTAGTTCACCATGGTCATGAAAGCAATGAAGACAACTCCGGTGGCGGTCACCACGAGGCTGTTTCCGGCCAGCGACCCGTCCCCGATCAGCAGCCACAGGTACTGTCCGGCGACCTGGGCGAGGTTGGCGAGGACCACGACGCCGGCCAGCGCCACGCCCCAGCCGCCCAGCCAGCCGGCCCAGGGGCCGAAGGCCCGCCGCGCCCAGATGAAGGTGGTGCCGCAGTCCGGCATGGCGCTGTTGAGCTCGCGGAAGGCGTAGGCGATGAACAGCACGGGCACGAAGCCCAGCAGCAGGATCAGGGGAGTGTAATTGCCGTTCACCGCCACGATCAGGCCCAGGGTCGCCGCGAGCGAATAGACCGGCGCGGTGGAGGCCAGCCCCAGCATGACCGAGTCGCCGAGGTCAAGGATTCCGGCCCGCAGTCCCTTGGCGGGAACCGCGGACGGGCCGCCCGGTCCGCCCGGGCCGCCGGCCGCCGTCGTCGTCGGGGTGCTCATGGTGCGATACCTGCCTTGCTGGAGTAGGCCTGGCCCTGGTTCGAAGCCGGCGGAAGCGGCGCCGGAGCGTCGATGGTGTTCGGCACGAAGCGGCAGAAGTAGTCGGTGACGGGACCGTCGGATTCGCGGATGCCGCAGCCGACGGATTCGCCGCCCACCACCCACAGCCCGAGGACCGGACGGTTGCCGTCGAAGTCGGGCAGGGCGTGGAACTGCTGGTAGCACCAGCCTTCGCGGCCGTAGCCGCCGGGCTGCTCGAGGTGGATGCCGGCGGCGTGGATCCTGATGTTGTCCCCTTCGCGGCCGTGCAGCGGCTTGGCCACCCATTCCTTGAGCGGACCGGGGCCGTCCAGGTAGGCGGGGAGGAGGTTGGGGTGGTCCGGGTAGAGGTGCCAGAGGGCGGCGAGCAGGGCCTTGTTGGACAGGAGCATCTTCCAGGCCGGTTCCAGCCAGCGCGGATTGTGGGCGCGCTGGAGCAGCCGGTGCCCGAACGGCTCCTTCATCATCAGTTCCCAGGGGTAGAGCTTGAAGATGGTGCTGATCAGGAAGTTGTCCAGGTCCACGAAGCGGTTGAGGTTCGGATCCCAGCCGATGTCGGACATGTTGATCCCGATCGTGGTCCAGCCGGCCTGGCCGGCGACGTCGCGCATGTAGGCCGCGGTCATCCAGTCCTCGCCGGATTCCTCCGCCTCGGAGTGGGCAACATGCAGCGTGCTCATGCCGGTGCGGTACTGCAGTTTCTTCCACTGCCGGATCAGGGCCTCGTGGATGCCGTTCCACTGGTCCTTTTCGGGGAAGACATCCTGGAGCCAGAACCACTGCGCGACGGCGGCCTCGATCAGCCCGGTGGGGGTATCGGCGTTGTATTCCAGCATCTTGGCCGGGCCGCCCAAGCCGTCGTAGATGAAGTCGAAGCGGCCGTAGATGTCCGCGTCGCCGGCCTGCAGGGACTCTCCCGCCAGCTCCAGCGCCTCCGCGCCGATGCCGATCGTGCCCATTGCGCCGGTGGCGAGGAACTTCGCGGCTTCCAGGCACATGAGGTGCATGTCCTCGGCGGTCTGTTCGAGGGTCTCCACCTCGTCCATGGTGAATTCGTAATAGGCGCCCTCGTGCCAGTACTCGACGTTCCTGCCGTCGGGCAAGGCGGTGGTCGAGAAGACCAGGCCCTGCTCCTCGATCCGCCGTTTCCAGTCCGGCCGCGGCTCGGATACCAGTCGCTTCATGCCTAGCCTCCCGTGCTTCCGCCCTTGGAGCTGCCGCCGAAGCCGCCCCGGCTGACCGTGCCGCCCTTGGTGCTGTACCCCGTGGACGGCCTCGCGCCGGACGGTACCGTCTTCGTGTAGCTGGGGTAGCCGGAGCGGTTCTGGCCCACGCCGGGCACGCTGGCGCCGCGGGAATAGAAGTACCACGCGTAGAGCGCGGAGCTGCGTCCCGCGCTGCTGCTGTTGCCGCAGTTCGTGTCCTCTACCCGCTCGCCGGTTTCGTCGTTGAAGCAGACCTGGGCGTAGTCGGGCTCCGCTTCGTTGCTGGCAACAATGGCGGTGATGGTGCCGGCCAGGAGTGCTGTCACGCCGAGCCCGACGACGACGGTGCGGCGCTGCGACCGCTTCTTCCGGGCCGCCGCGCCCGCCAGGTCACGCTCGCGTTCGCGTTCAAAGGGGTCAAAGATGGCGTCCGGCGAGGGGCCGGAAGAAGGCGGGGCGCCGGCCGGGGCCTGGTTGAGCAGCTCAGGCCGGAGCTCGGGCTGGGGGACCTGCCACGGCGGCTGCTTCCTGTCCGGCTGTGTCCTGTCCGGCTGCGGCTCCTCCGGGTCCTCTTGCCTGCCCAATGCGTCCCCCTGCTTCCGCCTGCTCGTAACCGTAGGACGGTTCCGTCCTGCGCGATCTTGCTCGTCCCTCCGGTACCCGGTGACCGGGATGCTCCGCTGGAGCTGGTTCAGGCAGCTAAGCGCAGCGGGGCCAGCATCCGCAGCCAGCCTAGCCAACTTCCGGGCCGCCGCCCAAGGAAAAACGGGGGAGAAGACGGCGGGTCCGCCGCAACGCCCTGTCCTGAGCGGCGCCGGGCCTACACTGGTGCCATGGACACCGCATCTGTGCTTGCCGTCTGCCGGGTTCACCAGCTGCTTGAGGACGCGGGCAGCGTCGGCGTGACGGCGATCGACAAGCGCCCAGTGGACGGCCCCGTCCGGGTGCACAAGCTGGGCCTGCGCGGGGACATCCAGGCGAGCCGGATCCATCACGGGGGCGAGGACCAGGCGCTGTACGCCTACTCCCAGGCCGACGCCGACTACTGGGCAGTGGAGCTCGGGCGTGAACTGCCGCCAGGCATCTTCGGCGAGAACCTGCGCATCGCGGGCATCGACGCCACCAGCGCCGTGATCGGGGAACGCTGGAAGATCGGCCTCGACGTCGAGGTCGAAGTGACCTCGCCGCGCACGCCCTGCGCGACCTTCCAGCGGCGGATGGGCGAGCCGGAATGGGCCAGGCGGTTCGCCGACGCCGGGAAGGTGGGCACCTACCTCCGCGTGGTCCACACCGGCACCATCCGGGCCGGGGACCACATCCACCGGATCTTCGTCCCCACCCACGGGGTGACGATCGGGAAATGGTTCTCCGACCCCACCCTGGACGACATGGAGGCCCTGCGCGACGCCGACGCCGACGGCGAGATCCGCCTCCAGCCCGAGTACCACGAGGAATTCGAGAGGCTGCGCCGCCGGCTCGGCGTGTGACCGCCGGCCGTGGCGCCGGCTGCCGTCGCGAGTGCCGTCCGGCTGACTTCCATCCCGCCGGTCCGGAGGGCCGTGTGCGCAAGCTCACCGCCGCCGTCGGCCTTCCGGGTTACCCAAGTGCGGATCCATGCCCTACACTTGAAATATCCCCCACTCCGGAAATCCCTTTTTCCTGCCCAATTCTTGAGGCAGGACTGGCAAGTGTTGGGGCCCGCAACTGTGGTGCGGGCATTTTCATAGGGAGAGCCGGCTAAAGAAAACGCTGTACAGACTGCTGAGATAGCAGCCAAGAGATGCAGCGCGAAGTCCTGCCATGGGATTGCGAAAGCGCCGGACTTCTGTGACCGGCCGGTCAAAGGATGCCCGGCTGCTTACGGTCACGCGTACTGCGGCTCCGCTCACCTCGGGTTGTGCCGCTTGGCCCCTATGGATGAGGAAAATTCACCTATGCCCGAAAATCAGAACAACTCCGTCGAAACCGAAACCGTCGAGATCGACGTCGAGACTTCTGAGACGGCTGCCCCCGCAGCCGGATCCACCACCGGAGCCCCGGTATTCACCGAAGCTCCGGCCGCTGCCGAGGCAGCCCCCCAGGACGACATCAAGACCGAGGCCAAGTCCGAGGACACCAAGGCCGAGGCGAAGTCCGCCCCGAAGGCCGCATCCGAGGATGAGGACGCCGAGGACGAGGGCGTCAAGTTCGTTGACCTCGGCATCGACGGCCGTGTCCTGGCCGCCCTGCAGGACGTCGGCTACGAGAAGCCGTCCCCGATCCAGGCAGCAACCATCCCGCTGCTGCTCGAAGGCCGCGACGTCGTGGGCCTGGCCCAGACCGGTACCGGTAAGACTGCAGCATTCGCAGTACCGGCACTGTCCCGCCTGGCCGAGCTCCACGACCTCAACGGCCCGTCCCGCAAGACCCAGGCCCTGGTCCTGGCTCCCACCCGTGAGCTGGCGCTCCAGGTTGCCGAGGCCTTCACGTCCTACGCCAAGCACATCGATGACTTCACCGTCCTCCCGGTGTACGGCGGCTCCGCCTACGGCCCCCAGCTGGCCGGCCTGCGCCGCGGCGCCCAGGTTGTTGTCGGTACCCCCGGCCGTGTGATCGACCACATCGCCAAGGGTTCCCTGGACCTGTCCGAACTCCAGTACCTGGTGCTGGACGAGGCCGACGAGATGCTCCGCATGGGCTTCGCCGAGGACGTGGAGCAGATCTTCCAGCAGACCCCCGAGGGCCGCCAGGTTGCCCTGTTCTCCGCCACGATGCCGAGCCAGATCCGCCGGCTGTCCAAGCAGTACCTGAACAACCCGGCCGAGGTCCAGGTCAAGTCCAAGACCACCACGGGCGCCAACACCCGCCAGCGCTACCTGCAGGTCATGGGCCCGCACAAGCTCGACGCGCTGACCCGCATCCTTGAGGTCGAAGACTTCGAGGGCGTCATCGCGTTCGTGCGGACCAAGATGGCCACCGAGGACCTCGCCGACAAGCTGCGGTCCCGCGGCTTCCAGGCTGCCGCCATCAACGGCGACATCCCGCAGCAGCAGCGTGAGCGCACGGTCGAGGCCCTGCGCGACGGCAAGATCGACATCCTGGTCGCCACCGACGTCGCGGCCCGCGGCCTTGACGTGGAGCGCGTCAGCCACGTGGTCAACTACGACATCCCGCACGACACCGAGTCCTACGTCCACCGCATCGGCCGCACCGGCCGTGCAGGCCGTTCCGGCGACGCGATCCTGTTCATGACGCCGCGGGAGAAGTACCTGCTGCGTTCCATCGAGAAGGCAACCCGCCAGCCGGTGGAGCAGATGCACCTGCCGACGGCCGAGACCGTCAACACGCTGCGCCTGGGCAAGTTCGCCGAGAAGATCACCGAAACGCTCGAGTCCGAGGACGTCGCGGCCTTCCGCGACCTCATCGCCTCCTACGAGCAGGAGCACAACGTTCCGGCCGCCGAGATCGCTGCCGCACTGGCCGTCATGGCCCAGGGCGGCCAGCCGCTCCTGGTCAAGGAACTGCCGGCCGCTCCTGAATTCCAGAAGCGCGAGCGCGCCAAGGACGGCTTCGGTTCACGCGGCCCGACCCGCACCCTGACCGAGGGCAACGCCACCTACCGGATCGCCGTCGGACGCCGCCAGCGCGTCATGCCGGGTTCCATCGTGGGCGCCATCGCCAACGAGGGCGGCATCTCCTCGGCCCAGATCGGCGGCATCGACATCCGCGCGGACCACTCCCTCGTGGAGCTTCCCGCGGACCTCAGCGCCGACCAGTTGAAGGCCCTGTCCCGCACCCGGATCGGCGGCGAGCTGATCCACCTCGAGCTGGACAAGGGCCGTTCACCAGCGAGCGACCGCGGCGGCGACCGTGGCGGCTACCAGGGTGCCAGCCGTGGCGGCGACCGCGGCGGCTTCTCCGGCGGCGGGGACCGTGGCGGCAACTTCAAGGGCAACGGCGGCTTCAAGCGCGAATTCCGCAAGAGCGACGGCGGCCGCGGCGGCTACGCCGGCGGCGGCGAGCGTTCCTCGGCCGACCGCGGCGGACGCTCCTTCAGCGAACGTGGCGTCTCCTCCGACGCGGCCCGCAAGCCGCGCACCGAGGGCGGCTTCACGCCCCGCAACAAGTGGTAGCCAGCAGCTGCTAAGCACTGATTCACCCTGAGAACGGGCCGGCCTGACAGCCGGCCCGTTCCTGCTTAAGTTTCCTTGGTCACATCCGGGTGTCCGATGGTGCCGCGCGGCCGCTCCCGCGCTGTCTCCGGGCCCCTGACAGTCCGGATTTCCGCCGATTTCGGCGCTCTCGGGGCCCTCCGGCCGCCGATTTGTTGGACCGGGAATCTTCCGGTAGAGTATTTACTCGTTGCCCCCCTAGCTCAGTGGTAGAGCGCGTTCTTGGTAAGAACGAGGTCACCGGATCGATTCCGGTGGGGGGCTCTGAATGAGGGCCTGTGTCAAGGCGGTTTTGACCGGCTTCGCACGGGTTTTCCTCATTTATGGCGGTGTAGCTCAGTTGGTTAGAGCGCACGACTCATAATCGTGAGGTCGGGAGATCGAGCCTCCCCACCGCTACAGACTAAGACCCCCGGAATCCTTGAGATTCCGGGGGTCTTTTGTACACCAAAGATGTGGGCTCTCCGAGAGTCATCTCATACGGACCATCGCTCTGATCCCGTCTGTTGGTGTCGGCCGCGGTGGGCCATGCTGCCGGGACGCCTCCGGCGTGGCAGCCACAGTCCCGGTTTCCGGCGCGGAGCTGGCCCGGCCACGAGCTGCGGACTTCCGGGGTCATGGGGGGCAACCGAGCTGCCGGGCACGGTCGTGGAGTTTCTGGCGCTGCGCCTGGAGCCTCTTTATCTCCGCGGCCAGAGCAGCCTTCTCGCCGGGCCCGGCATGTTGCAGTTCCTCCTGCAGCCCACGAATCTCTGTTTCAAGGCCTGCCAATTCGTCGCGAATCCACTTGCAGTCGGCAGGGGGTGTGCGGTTGACGGTGACGGTGAACCCCGCCGGGACAACTGCCGAGAGTGTGAGCTCCAGCCCGCGGGCGGTGTCCGGAAAAGTGGCCCCCACGGTGGTGAGCACCTTCTTGAGGTGTACCGGTGGCCAGGATGCCTCGTCGATCCAGTAGACGACCACGCCTTCGCTCGGGATGCCGTTTGATACGTTCGGCGTGGCGGCCTCGTATCGGTCCGTACGTACACGCGCCTCGACGAGATAGTATCCTGAGCTTGCCGCCGACGGCAGCCTGATTGCGTGGACGCGGCCCGGAGTCGATGCCGCCGAGAGCGGCTGGGACAGTGCATGCACCGTCAGGCTCGCCACTCCAGACGACGCCGGTACCGTCGCCACCGTACCCGCGTCAATCCAACCAAGGTTCAGCTTCGTGAACACAGACGGGTGGGTGCCACATGAACAGTCCATGACGTCGAACGCACCGGGACTGTCGGGGATGCCGTACAGGTCTGCGAACTGTGTCAAGACGTGCAGGTTCTCCATGGCCAGGACTCCGAGCGGATCGAGCATGTCGACATAGCAGCTGCCTCCTGCCGCCCCCCAAAAGGCCCAGGAGGGACCAGGGTGGTCCGTGAAGATCACGCAAAAGTAGGAGACGCCCGATAGCTGTCCTCCGGCCGTGGCCGCTGCCACGGCCTGTTCCATGGCCCCGCCAATGTGCCAGCTCCCATCGGGTCGTTTGGCTGTGACCTGGAAGGGGCCATACACGTCGCCCACCAGCCGGGCCTTGCCGAACGACACAGTCTTCACGTACGAGCGCAGGTCCGCATGGTCCACCGGATCGTAGAAAATCTTCCGGCGCGCCTGCGCTTCCCAGTCTGCCGGTGGCACAGGCAGCTCCGGCGCGTGCGCCAACAGGAAAGCCACCTCTTTGGTCCCCAACCAAGCCGCCATGGTCATGCCTCCTAGTGGGTCGTTCCCTGATCCGCCACACCGTCGTTCCCTGACCCGCGACGCTGCGGGGGCTGATGTGACCGTGATGTCAGCCGGGCGGGTACTCGCTTGGTGTACGACATCCTTCTGGTCAGATAGGGCGATCAAAGCAGGAAAGCGTTACTGGACCGTTACTTAATTCAGAGGCGTTGGTTTGACTGACGTCCTGACAGTGCAGCGGTGCCCCTGTGCTTTTTGGTGAGGGACCTTGCGAGCTTTTCCTCGCAGCTACGTGCTGGAGAGGCGGTTGTCGGTGCCGACGTAGAGAGGCACTGATGGGCCGGCTGTCGGTGATCGAGATCTGGGGCGTCGCCACCCGGCTCACCAAACGCCTCAACACGCTCGGCATCCACTCCATCCTGGACCTGGCCCGGGCGGATCCGGTGATGATCCGGGACCGTTTCTCCGTGGTGATGATGCGGCCCGTCCTGGAACTGCAGGGCACGCCCCGCATCCCCATGGAGGAAGAGCGCATCGGACGGGACCAGCTGATCCTCTCCCGGTCCTTCGCCACGCCCGGGACCACCGCGGCGGACCTGAGCCAGGTCCTCAGCGTCTACGCCCAGCATGCCAGCGTCCGCCTGGCCAAATACGGGCTGCAGCCAATAGCCCGGTGAGTGGCGATTGGGAGGGCCCTCAAAGTTGCCATCCGTTCGGGGCCACTCAGCAAACGTTTATTGCCGGGGACATCGTCGGTATCCTCACGAGACGCTAGGAGTTGGGAGTTGGTTCTACCGAGGGCCCGTTTCGCTAGAACCAACTCGCACTTGTTCAAGTCAACTGGAATGCTGGGCGAAGCGTTCAGGCGAGTCTCTCGATCACCGGAACGACGACGTCAGCGGCGGTGACTGGCGGTGACGGCGAGGACCATGGTGGTGACGGCAACGACCCCTCGCGGACGACCCGCGTCCGTGGTGGGGCCGGCGATAAATGGCAGACTGTCGGGTATGGCGCACGGCTTGGATAAGGACCTTCACTTGGGCGGAGCGCCCTATGACACCCTGCAGACTGTGAACGTGATGCTGTTGACCGGGAGAATATGGCTCGTCGTAGCGGCGTCAGTCGGCCTCGGGCAGACGCTGGCAAGACATGACGCCGCTGGCGTTACCGATGGCGACGTCCTCAAGGGACCGGCCCTGGTGATTTTGACGGCGACGATGATGGCCGTTCTCGCCGGGGGCGCATTCCTGTTATTGAAGAGCGGCCAGCGGTGGGCTTGCTGGCTTGATGCGCTTGTTTGGCCTGTAGTTTGGTTCCTGGCCGTCTACCTTGGCGGGTTCGGCTACGCCATCCCGGGACTCGCCTGCGCTCTCGGGATTTTCCTTACGGTCGCCACCTATTTTCTGATGCCGTCGCGGGAGAGCGATAACCGGTGGCGATCCAAAAGGGCGGGATGATCACCTGACGGATGGGGATGTCGTATGGACCTTTTTGCACAAATCATGTTTCCGTTCAAGTGGCTGGTCTCGGTCATCATGGTCGGATTCCATGACGGACTGAGCGCCATCGGCCTGCCGGCGGCCAACGGCTGGACCTGGACGCTGTCCATCATCGGGCTGGTGCTGGTCATCCGTGCCGCCCTGATTCCGGTCTTCGTCAAGCAGGTCAAGGCCCAGCGCGGCATGCAGCTGCTGCAGCCTGACCTGAAGAAGATGCAGGACAAGTACAAGGGCAAGACCGACCAACTGTCCCGCCAGGCCATGGCGCAGGAGCAGATGGCCCTGTACAAGAAGCACGGCACGAACCCGTTTTCGGCGTGCCTGCCGATGCTGATCCAGATGCCGTTCTTCTTCGCCCTCTTCCAGGTCCTCTCCGGCATCAGCACCGCCAAGGCCAGCGGCGAGGGCATCGGCGCCATGAGCGTCGAGCAGGTCCGGCAGTTCGACGAGTCCAGCATCTTCGGCGCCCCGCTCTCCGCGTCCCTGCTCGGCGGCGGCGACAAAGTGGCGGTCACAGTGCTGACCGTCCTGATGATCCTGGCCATGACGGCCTCGCAGTTCATCACCCAGAAGCTGATCATGGCCAAGAACATGTCCGAAGAGGCCATGGCGGGCCAATCCATGGGGCAGCAGAAGATGATGCTGTATATCCTGCCGATCGTCTTCGGTGTGGGCGGCATCATCTTCCCCATCGGGGTCCTGATCTACTGGACCACCACCAACCTCTGGACCATGGCGCAGCAGTTCTTCGTCAGGGACCGGGGTGAAGCTCCCAAGGACCGCCTGTGATTCGTTGGCTGCTATCCGCGGCCCGAGTGGGACAGAATGGGTCCATGACGCGAATCGCAATCATCGGCGGCCACGGCAAGGTGGCCTTGGAACTTTCCCGGGTCCTCACCGCGGAAGGGGACGACGTCACGTCCCTGATCCGCAACCCGGACCATGCGGGCGACGTCGCCGCCACCGGCGCCACGCCGTCGGTCCTGGACGTTGAGAACTCGACGACGGCGGAAATCGCCGAAGCCCTCCGCAACCACGACGCCGTGGTCTGGTCCGCCGGCGCCGGAGGCGGCAACCCGGAGCGCACCTACGCCGTGGACCGGGACGCCGCGATCCGGTCGATGGACGCGGCGGTGCAGGCCGGCGTCGGACGGTATGTCATGGTGTCCTACCTGGGCGCCCGCCAGGACCACGGGGTGCCGCCGGACAACGGCTTCTTCGCCTATGCCGAGGCCAAGGCGGCCGCGGACGCCTACCTGCGCGGCACGGGCCTGGACTGGACCATCCTCGGCCCCGGCACCCTCACGGACGGGCCCGGCAACGGACTGATCGACGTCGATCCCGCCGACACCTCGGACGGCACGGCCACCGCGCGCGCCAACGTCGCCCGGGTGGCGGCCGCGGCGCTCGGGCTGCCGGCCAGCATCGGACACACCATTACCTTCCGGGACGGCACGCTGCCCCTCGCGGCAGCGCTGGAGCCACCCGACCAGCCGTAGCTCCGGCCGGCAGCACCGGCCGGCTCCCGCCAGCTGCCCGGTAAAGTGGTGGGGGCGGCCGGCGCATCCAGGACGGATCGCGCCGACTCCCGGGGAAAGGGAACGCATGGACCAGTTGGCACTCATCGTGGGACTGCTGCTGGCCACGGTGGTGGCGGTGGGGGTGGGGGACAGGCTTCGGCTGCCTTACCCGGTCCTGATGCTGATCCTGGCCGCCGCGCTGACCTTCATCCCGGGCTTCCCGGAGTTGGCGATTTCGCCGGAGCTGATCCTGCCCATCTTCCTTCCTCCCCTCCTGTTTGCCACGGCGCAGCGCAGCTCCTGGGCCGTGTTCCGGGTCCGCTGGCGCACCCTGCTCATGCTGGCCGTCGCCCTCGTGGTGGTCTCCACGGCCGTGGTGGCCGGCGCGGCGTGGCTCATGATCCCGGGGATCGGCATCCCCGCGACGATCGCCCTCGGCGCCATGGTGGCCCCGCCTGATCCCATCGCCGTGGACTCCATCGCGGGCCGCGTCCATATGCCCCGGCGGCTCATCACCGTGCTGCAGAGCGAGGGCCTCTTCAATGACGCCGCCGCCATCGTCATCTTCCAGGCAGCGGTTGCCGCGACGGTGTCCGGCACCAGGATTGCGCCCGACGTCGTGCTGCAGTTCCTCCTGGGGGCCGCGGTCGCCGTCGTGGTGGGCATTGCCATGGGCTGGCTCACCAGCCTGATCACCCGGCTCGTCACCTCCATGGTGGCGCGCAGCGCCGTCACGCTCGTGGTGCCGTTCGCGGCCTACATCCTGGCGGAGGAGGTGCATGCCTCCGGCGTCATCGCCGTCGTCGTCACCGCGCTCGAGATACAGCGCCAGTCGAGGCCGCAGGACGCCGCCGAGAGGGTCACGCGCACCGCGTTCTGGGACGTCGTGGAGCTGCTGGTGACCGGTCTGGCGTTCGGGCTGGTGGGGCTGGAGGTGCGGCAGGTCATCCGGGACGAAGGCAGCGGCATTTTCGGCATGACCGGTACGGCCGTCGTCGTCTGTGTGCTGGTGTTGGCGGTGCGGTTCCTGTGGATGGCGATGATGTCCGGACTGTCCCGGGCCATGAAGGACGGCCTGCGCCCCACGTCGGCCAAGGAAGTGCTCATCCTGACCTGGTGCGGGATGCGCGGCCTCGCGACGCTGGCGCTCGCTTTGGCGCTGCCCCTGACCCTGGCCGACGGGACCCCGTTCCCGGCCCGCAGCGAGCTCCTGGTGATCGCGTGCGCGGTGCTGCTGGCCACCCTGGTGCTGCCCGGGCTGACGCTGCCGTGGCTGATGCGGCTCCTGCAGGCTTCGGAGGACGGCTCCCAGGAGCGCGACGCCGCACGGCTCCTGGCCCACCGCGCGCAGCAGGCCGCCATCGCGGCGCTGAAGGACACCGAGCTGATGCGGGAGCTGCCGCCGGAGAAGGTGGCGCTCGTCAAGGAGAAGATGACGCGGCTTCATGCCGAACTGCTGGACGGCAGCCTGAAGGACGAAAGCCTGGGGGAGAAGCGCAAACGCGGACGCGAGCTCGCCATTGCGGTCCAGACGATCGCCCTCGATGCGGCCCGGCAGGAAGTGGTGGCCGCCCGGAACGAACCGGACATGGACCCCGAAGTCGCGGACCGGGTGCTGCGCCAGCTCGACCTGCGCACCATGATCATGCCGGAGTGACCACGCTGCATGCTCACTCCGGCTACGGGCTCAGCTCCAGCTCCAGGGCATTCGCTTCGACATAGTCCAGCGCGTGCCGGATCGCCCCGATGCTGACGATGGCGTCGCCCAGCGGGGAGACCGTCACGCGCGGGGGAGTGGCGGTGAAACGGGGCAGTGCGGCGGTGATGCCGGGCAGGAGCGCGGCGGCGGACGCGGCGACGGCGCCGCCGATCACGAGCTGCTCCGGGTTGATGAAGCTGGAGATGGTGGCGATGACGCGCGCCATCCGCTCGGAAATCCGGTCCAGGACCGCGCGCGCGGCGGGGTCCCCGGCAGCGGCGTCCGCAAATACCTGCCGTGCGCCGGCGGATCCGCCGGCCGGGGAACCGCCGGGCGTGCCGTTGCCGGCCGGGGACCACTGCCTCGCCAGGGCGGCGATGCCGTCGCTGGATCCGACACCCTCCACCAGGTCCAGGTAGCCCATTTCGCCGGCCGCGCCGCCGCGGCCATGCAGCAGCCGGCCTGATTCCAGCACACCGGCGCCCAGGCGTTCGCCCGCCAGCAGCACCACGAGGTCATCCACACCCGCGCCGGAGCCGCGCCAGCGTTCGCCGAGCACGGCGAGATTGGCGTCATTCTCCAGCAGCACCGTCCAGCCGTGCAGCTCCCGGAACGCGGAGCGGAGCCCGACGTCGAACAGGCTCCAGAAGTGCCGGGACGCCAGCACCTTGCCGTTGCGGTCCACCGGCGCCGCGATGCCGGCACCCGCCGCGAGGATCCTGCCCGGGGCCGCTCCCGCCGCCGCCAGCGCCTGCAGGCAGGCCCGGTCCACGACGCCGATCCGCTCCGCCGGGGGGATGTCGGCGGCCCGGAAGCTCTCGCTGGAGCGTCCGACGACGGTGCCGCGGAGGTCCGCGACGGCCGCCGTCGTGGTGGCGGCGCCGATATCGATGCCCAGCACGAATCCGGCCCGGGAATTGAGTTCGAAGCGCCGGGCCGGCCGGCCCTTCCGGGGGTTGCCGGCGCCCTCACCCTCCCGCCGGGGGCTGTCCAGTTCGCGGATCCAGCCGCGCCGGATCAGGTCCTCGCAGACGGCGATGGCCGAGGCCCGGGTCAGCCCGGTCCGGGCCATCAGCCCGGTCCCGGTGGCGACGTCGGTGCTGCGGATATGACCCAGGACCGCCAGGGCGTTGACGCGGCGCAGGAGCTGGGGGGTGGCCGCCGGCTGCGGCACCGGATCCTCGGGCATCGAACCTTGACCTCTCCTGCAACGGGACGGATAATTGTCCGGACAATATATTTAGCTTGTATCTAAAATACCAGAGACCCGGTTCCGAACCCCGAAGGATGCTCCCTTGTCCAACACCGCCACACTGGCAACCCTGTCCGGTTCCAACCCCTCAGCCGATCCCAACTGGTGGCGCCAGGCGTCCGTGTACCAGATCTACCCACGCAGCTTTTCCGACTCCAACGGCGACGGACTGGGCGACATCAGGGGCATCACGGCCAAGGTCCCCTACCTGAAAAAACTCGGGATCGACGCCGTCTGGCTGAGTCCGTTCTATCCCTCCGCCCTGGCAGACGGCGGCTACGACGTCGACGACTACCGCGACGTGGACCCCAAGCTGGGCAGCCTGGCTGACTTCGACGAGATGTCCGCCGCGCTGCATGCCGCCGGCATCAAGCTGATCGCGGACATCGTCCCGAACCACTCCTCCAACCGCCACGCGTGGTTCAAGGAAGCCCTCGCGTCCCCCCGGGGCTCGGCCGCGCGCGAGCGCTACATCTTCCGGGACGGGCTCGGGCAGGACGGCGGGCTGCCGCCGTCGGACTGGGAATCCGTCTTCGGCGGCCCCGCATGGGAACGCATCACCGAACCCGACGGCACCCCCGGCCAGTGGTACATGCACATCTTCGCCAGGGAGCAGCCGGACCTGAACTGGTCCAGCCGCGAAATCCGCGACGACTTCCTGAAGACCCTGCGCTTCTGGTCCGACCGCGGCGTGGACGGCTTCCGCGTCGACGTGGCGCACGCCCTGACCAAGGACCTCACCGAGCCGCTGCTGTCCAGGGTCGAGCTCAGCCTCGAGGGCACCGGCACCGACGGCTCCCACCCGTTCTGGGACCGCGACGAAGTCCACGAGATCTACGCTGAATGGCGCGAGGTCTTCAACGAGTACAGCCCGCCGCGCACCGCCGTCGCCGAGGCCTGGGTGCACGCCAGCCGCCGCGGCCGCTACGCCAGCCCGCGGGGCCTGGGCCAGGCGTTCAACTTCGACCTCCTGCAGGCCGACTTCGACGCCGGGGCGTTCCGCGAGATCATCACCCGGAACCTCGCCGAGGCGGCGGAATCCGGCGCGTCGTCGACCTGGGTGTTTTCCAACCACGACGTCGTCCGGCACGCCACCCGCTACGGCCTGCCCAAGGGCGGCGGCCGGCATGCCAAGGGCCAGGACGGCAAGGGCTGGCTGCTCGCCGGCGCCCCGGCCGGGGAGCTCGACGCCGGACTCGGCCTGCGCCGCGCCCGCGCGGCCACGCTGCTGATGCTGGCAGTTCCGGGCTCCGCCTACCTGTACCAGGGCGAGGAACTGGGCCTGCAGGAAGTCGCGGAGATCCCCGACGCCGCGCGCCAGGATCCCGCCTTCTTCCGCAACAAGGGCGTCGAGATCGGCCGCGACGGCTGCCGGGTGCCGCTGCCGTGGACCCCGGACGGCGCCTCCTTCGGCTTCGGCGACGGCGGCGCCCACCTGCCGCAGCCGGCCTGGTTCGGCCGCTACGCCGTGGCAGCCCAGGACGGCGCCGAGGGGTCCACCCTGGAGTTCTACCGCAAGGCCCTCAGGCTCCGCCGCGAGCTGCAGGGCGCCGAGGAGCTGGAATGGCTGGATAGCGGCGACGCCGGCGTCCTGCACTTCCGCCGTCCCGGCGGCTGGCAGTCCGTGACCAACTTCGGCGGCGAGGCCGTCGGGCTCCCCGCCGGCACCGTGCTGGTCAGCAGCGGACCGCTGGACGGCAAGCTCCTCCCCGGCAACACCACCGTCTGGCTGCGGTGAGCCCTTCGCTCCAGTCAACCCAGGAGCTGATCTACGGCTGCATGGGCCTCGGCGGCAGCTGGTCGGCGGAGCCGTACTCGTCCGCGCAGGTGGACGAGGCGGCTGCCGCCGTCGGCGCCGCCCTCGAGGCGGGGATCACCCTGTTCGACCACGCCGACATCTACCGCAACGGCAAGGCCGAGGCGGTGTTCGGCGAGGTGCTTGCGCAGACCCCCGGGCTGCGCGCCACGATCCGGCTGCAGACCAAATGCGGGATCCGGCTCAACGAGCAGGGGCTCGGGACGTACTACGACCTGAGCCGCGACGCCATCCTGGAACGGGTCAACGAAAGCCTGGCACGGCTCCGCACGGACTACGTGGACGTGCTGATGCTGCACCGCCCCGATCCCCTCATGGACCCCGCGGAGGTGGCGTCCGCCGTCGGGCAACTGATGGCGGAAGGCAAGGTGCGGGCCGTCGGCGTGTCCAACATGTCCGGGCCGCAGATCGAGGTGCTGCAGGACCGGCTGGAGGCCCCGGTGGTCGCCAACCAGCTGGAAATGAGCCTGCTGACGCGGGCGTGGCTGGAGAGCACCGTGCTGGTCAACCACGCCGACGGCACGGACTACAGCTTCCCGCACGGCACGGTGGAGCACTGCGTCCGCAAGGGCATCACGGTGCAGGCGTACGGCGCGCTGGCCCGCGGCCTGTACACCGGGGCCCCGGCCGCAACGCCCACGGCCGCGGACTCGGCCACCACAGCGCTCGTGGCCGCCCTCGCCGCGGAGCAGGGCACCACCGGCGAATCGATCCTGCTGGGCTGGCTGATGAAGCACCCGGCCGGGATCGCCCCGGCGATCGGCACCGCCAACCCCGGCCGGATCAGGGCCTGTGCCGGCGCCGCCGCGGCGGCCGCGGCCATGACCCGGGCGCAGTGGTACCGGCTCTGGATCACCGCACGCGGCAGCGACATCCCTTAGCCCGGCGGCGTGCCCGCAAAACAGTTACTCAAATTGATTGACAAGCCGAAATCACGGGGGCAGGATTCAACCACGCGTCCAGGGTCTCCGCTGGCGTGGCGCGATCGGCATCCAACGCTGGGGTCGTCATGGTGAACGTACAGGTGGCTCCGGCCGCTCCATTGCCCGCCTACGCCGGCTGGATCTTCCGGTGGAAGTTCCCGACGCTCGTCGTTGTTGCCATTTCGCTCTGGATCACCTTGACGGAACTGGACCGGCTCATTGAAGGAGCCGCGCCCCAGGACGGCGGGGCGGGCCGGTCGGCGGCCGGCCTGCAGGGGCTGGAGGCGTATGCGCGGCGGGACTCGTGGGACATCTGGGCCCAGTTGCATCCGGCCGCCGTCCCGGAGGTTGGGTGGCTGCTGATCATGTACGCCGCGGTCGATTTGCTGTTCGCGCTGAGCTACTTCCTGCTGCTCTTGGGGATTTTCCGTGGCCGGAAGTGGTTGACGCGCCTGGTCATCTTCGAATTCGCCTGCGAAGCCGTCGAGTCCGTGTTCATGGCGTTTTCCGCGGGGCATCCGGGGGTCCCATTCCTGAACGCACCGCTTTGGCTTGCCGCCTACGCCAAATGGGCCGCTTTGCTGGCCGTGCTGCTGTTTGCCTTGGCCGATGGGGTCCTGCGGCGGCGGTTGTTGAGGCGGTTGAAGGGTGTCCAGCGAGCCTTGCTCTTTCACCGGCTGAACCTTGCTGCGGTCGCCGGCATCGCGGCGATGGCCCTGCTGCCCATCCCCGGTGTCAGCGACCAGCTTCCGGACGCGCAAAGGTCCTGGGCTGCCCAGGGCCTGGGGGAAGCCCACTGGTGGTGGGCATGG
This sequence comes from Pseudarthrobacter albicanus, assembly GCF_018224015.1. GTDB lineage: Bacteria > Actinomycetota > Actinomycetes > Actinomycetales > Micrococcaceae > Arthrobacter > Arthrobacter albicanus. Next base: position 30,308 of record NZ_JAGPOT010000002.1, on the reverse strand, counting down.
GCCACCGTGCTGGCGGGGACTGCGGGTCTGTTTGTGCTCGGGAGACGGAGGTCGGAGCTGGCCTGGGCACTGTTCGCGAAGTCAGCACCGAAGAAGGCGCCCAGCGTGTGGTGGTGGGCATACGGTCCTATGCTGCTGGTCGCCGGACTCAGCGTGGCCGCCCTGACGCAGCAGCTTCCGGAGCCCCCAGGCGTCGGGATGCTCGTCGTCGTTGGTATTCCGATTGCAGTTGTGCTTGCCTCATGGCTGATCAAAGCGGTCAGCCCCTCCGTCGAGCCAACACCCCGGACGCGCGACCGAGGGCGGGCAGTCGCCGTGTGGCGCTGCGGCGACGCACTGGCCTGCCTGTTCCTCGTCGTATCGGGCATGGCGCTCATCCGGTCATTTTCGGCTCCGGTGGCATTGGCTGCAGTGAGCGGATGGCACCGGGACTGGGGATGGCCGGCGGTCTTCCTTGGCCTCGGATGGCTGGCTGTGCTTTTGGGGTTCTTTGCCGTCACACGGCTGCTGCGATGGACATGGACGTCAACATCAACCGGGGCGCTCGCAGGCCTTCTCGATCCGCGGGTCGCGTCCGGGACACTGTCGAAGAACGCTTCCTGGGCATCGCTGGCAGTCTCCTGCCTGGTGCTGGGATTGTACGAGGCGGTTCCGGACTGGGCCGCACGGACGCTCGGGGTTCCTGCCACCGCGGTTCTCAGTGTTCTCGCATGGACGATCGCCATTGGTTTTCTCGTAGTCCAGCTGCAGGAACAGCGGGCAATGCCGGTTTTCGAGAAGTTCGGCCTGCGGGCCAACCCCATTGTGACCCTGATCCTCCTGACCCTCGTCATAACGTCCATCAACGGAGGGGACAGCCGCGTGCACGCGATCCGTCAGTCGAGCCCAACTTCGGCCAACGAAAAGCGGCTGAAACTGGATGAGTACTTTAGGCGGTGGACCGCCTCGAATGGAGGCTGCGCCATTTCCGTTCCCGGGACAGCGGCCAAGGTCCGGCCCGTGATTTTCGTGGCTGCCGAGGGCGGCGGCATCCGGGCGGCCGTCTGGATTGCCAGCGCCTTCACGGAACTGGCGTCGCACCGGTGCGGGTCCACGTCCGTGGTGCTATCAAGCGGTGTGAGCGGCGGCTCGTTGGGCCTGGTCGTAGCGCAGCGCTACGGGGAAGAAGCAAAGCGAACCCGTGTGACACCGCTGGCCCTCGTGACCCGCATGGCTGCTCCGGATGCGCTGGCCGTCGGAGTTGCCGGGGCGCTCACAAGGGACATGGTCGCCGCGGGGACCGGCCTCCTGGTAGCCGCCAATGACCAGAACGGTTGGCAGGACCGGGCCGCCCTCATGGAGCGGGCATGGGAATCTGCGGCGAGGAAGCTGGCGGAACCCTGGCGGCCTGCTGACTCGCACACGGGCCCAACCGGTGCGCTGATTCTGAACTCCACCGCTTCCGGGATCGGATGCCGCCTCCTCATCAGCCAAATCGATCTTGACGGGAGCTCCGCGGCGAGAACCGGTGTTGCCAAGGACGCGAGTTGCCGCCACGGCGGGACGCCACTTTCCATAGACCTGATGAGCCAGGACGCCTGCCCCCTGGCCGTATCGTGGTCGACGGCTGCGATGATTTCCGCCCGCTTTCCCCTCATTTCACCGGCAGGCCGGGTTCCCTATCGGACCGAATCGGGGTGTTCCCCGGACAATTCCTACCAGGCCATCGATGGCGGCTACTCCGAAGGGTCCGGGCTGGGCACGGTTAATGACGTCTGGCCGCTGTTCCAGGAGGAAATCAGGCAGCACAACCTGACGGTGGGTGACGGCGGGACGTATTTCGCGCCGGTCTTCCTGTATGTCCGGAACTCACGAGGCGCCGATGTCCTCGCCGCACCGCCAAAGGCAGCCGGGGAACTGGCGGTTCCTCTGCTGGGCATCAGTGCCAAGAATCTCCAGTCGGACGCCAGCAGTTGGCTGCAGAGACTTGCATCAGACGACGACGTCTGTGGCTCTGCCTCAGGCGACTGCGCGGTGGCGTCCAACGAGCTAAAAAGCAGGCTGGGAGGCCAAAGTACAGTTGTACTGGCTCCCGACAGTCATCCGGCAATCGACCCTCCCCTCGGCTGGGCGCTGTCGCAGCTGAGCCAGGACGAACTGTCCCGGGCGATGGACACCGCGACCTGCCGTAATGAAGGCGCAGGGGAAGACTGCTCTGAATTCGCGAGGCTCCTCCATGTCTTGGACCGGGGGAGCCCGGCGGCTGTTCCCGGCGGTTAGCCTCAGATACCGCCGCCGTTTCGTGATTTTGGTCGTATTGGTCCCCCGGATGGCCGGAATACTTGGCTGGAGGTACCCCGGTGCGGCTAGCGTAGATACATGACGTCTACCACCACCGCCGGAACCGTCCGGCCCCACCGCAACATCCCGGCCGACATCGCCCGCTCCTGGCTGCTGGTCAACGCAATGAAACCCGAACTGTTCGCCGAATCCGCCGCCGGACGCGCGGATGCGGTCGTCCTCGACATCGAAGACGCCGTGGACCCTTCCCAGAAGGACGCCGCGCGTGAACACGTCGTCGACTGGCTGACCGCCGGCGGCACGGCCTGGGTCCGCATCAACGACGCGACCAGCCCCTTCTGGGCCGATGACCTCGCCGGGCTCCGCGGCACCCCGGGCCTGCTGGGCGTCATGCTCGCCAAGACCGAGTCCGCTGACCAGGTCACCGAAAGCTTCCACCGCATGGACGGCAAGACCCCGGTCATCGCGCTCGTCGAGTCGGCCCTGGGCATCGAGGAAGCCAACCACATCGCCAGGGCCCAGGGCGCGTTCCGCCTGGCCTTCGGCTCGGGCGACTTCCGCCGCGACACCGGCATGGCGGCCACCCCGGAGGCGATGGCCTACCCCCGCGCCAAGCTGGTTGTGGCCAGCCGCGTCGGCAACCTGCCCGGCCCGATCGACGGACCCACGGTGGGAACGAACCACCCCATCCTCCGTGAACAGACGGCCATCACCGTCATGATGGGCATGACCGGGAAGCTCTGCCTGGCCATCGACCAGACGTCCATCATCAACGAGGTCATCAGCCCCACGCCGTCGGACGTCGCCTGGGCCACGGACTTCATGGCCGACTTCGAGGCCAGCGGCCGCGTGATCCGCGACGGTTCCGACCTGCCGCGCCTGGGCCGCGCCGAAAAGATCATGAAGCTCGCGGTAGCCTTTGGGGTCCAGCCGGCCCTGTAGCCGCACCCGAACGAACTGAGGAGACCCCGTGGCCGATACCCGATATCCGGTCCACGGGGTCTTTTGGTGAGCGCCGGTAGACTGGCACGGTGCTGAATGAATTCTGGGCCTCCGCCTCAACCACCTACAAGGTGCTCGTCTTCAGCGCCATGGGCCTGATCGCCGCCGGCATCATCCTCAACATCGTGGGCAACACCTCCCACAACCAGGGCCTGGCCGTGGCGTCCCTTCCGGTCATCGGACTCGGACTGGTCCTGCACATCGTGGGGATCGTGGTCCGCGGCCAGACGATCCGGAAGAACCTCAAGCGCTGACAGCCGCGTTCCGCCAGACATGGCTCCGGGCGTGCTCCACGGCCGCCGGCAGGGTGGTGAACAGGTGCTTGTGGTGCCGCAGCGAGCGGATCACCCCGACGTTGGTCACCAGCTCCAGATGGTCCGGCTGGACCCCCTTGAGCAGGACCGTGACGCCCCTCAACTCCAGGGCCGAGATGACCTCAACCAGGGTGTGGGCGCCCGTGGCATCGAGCATCCGCACCTGTGACAGCCGGATGATGGCCACCTGGACGTCCTTGACCCTGCTGATTTCCTGCAGCACCCGTTCGGCGGCACCGAAGAACATGGCCCCCTCCAGCCGGAAGACGGCAATGTGCTCGTCCCCGGGAACGGGTACCCCCGGAATTTCCTCGCGCTGCACCCCGCTCAGGGAGGCGAACTTCCGCAACGTGAAGATGGCAGCGGCGACAAGCCCGATCTCGATGGCCACGATCAGGTCGAAGGCGACGGTGATGATGGCGGTCAGGATGAAGACGAAGGCGTCGGCGCGGGTAGAGCGCAGGATGGCGGTGACCGTGTGTCTTGAAACCATGCGTGTTGCCGTCACCATCAGGATGCCGGCCAGGACCGCCAGCGGGATCCTGCCGACGAGTCCGGCCGCGAGGTAGATGATGGCCAGCAACACGAGGGCGTGCACGATCGCGGAGAGCCGGGTCTTGGCGCCGGAGCGGACGTTGACGGCGGTCCGGGCGATCGCGCCGGTGGCCGGCATGCCGCCGAAGAACCCTGCCGCGACGGAGGCTAGCCCCTGCCCCGTGAGCTCGCGGTCCGGGCTGTAGGCCCCGCTGGGCCGGCCGTCCGGGCCGACCATGCCGGCGGCCACCCGGGCCGAGAGCAGGGATTCGATGGCGGCCAGGGTCGCGATGGACACTGCGGGCATGAGCAGCCCGCCGAGTGCCGCCGGACCGAAGGAGGGCATCGAGGGCGCCGGCAGGGAATGCGGCAGGCCGCCGATCCGGGGGATGTCCAGCTGAAGCAGTTCGGCGGCGACGGTGGCCAGCAGCACCGCGATCAGGCTTGCGGGCAGGGATTTGTGCAGCTTCGGGAGCACGTACATCACGGCAGCCACCCCTACGACGACGCCGAGCGTGTGCAGTACTGTGGGCGCCGTGGCCCTGGAAGCGCTCTCGATCGCGGCCAGCAGGGTGTTGTGGCCCGGGATTCCCTGCGTGCCGGTCGCCATCGGAACCTGCTGGAGGAAGATGATCAAGGCGATGCCGAGGGTGAAGCCCTCCACGACAGGCCAGGGAATGAAGGCCACGGCCCGGCCCAGACCGCTGATGCCCAGGATGATGACCAGCAGCCCCGCCAGCAGGGAGACCAATGCGATGCTGCCGACGCCGTGGGTGGCGACCACCGGAGCCAGCACGACCACCATGGCACCGGTGGGCCCGGAGACCTGGACATGCGAGCCGCCCATGATGGCGGCCACCAGGCCGGCCACCACCGCGGTGATCAGCCCGGCCTCGGCCCCGACGCCCGAGCTCACACCGAAGGCAAGCGCCAGCGGGAGGGCCACGATGCCCACCGTTATCCCGGCGAGCAGGTCCGTCTTCCAGGAGGAGCGCAGGCCGTCGTAGTCGCGGCGGGACGGCAGGAACCGTGCGAGGAATGTGCCCCTCACGAGGCGGAGCCCTGGAGATGCCCGTCCGGCAGTTCCTGCGCGAGCCGCAACTGCTCGTTGGAGCCGGCCAGCCGGTCCAGGAGGAAGACCCTGGCTATCGCCAGCAGCTCTGAAATCTTCGGGTGGGCCAGCCGGTAGGTGACGGCATTCGCTGACCGGACAGAGGTCACCACCCCGTGCCGGCGGAGAGTCGCCAGGTGCTGGGACAGATGGGAGGCCTCAAGGCCCGTCTCGGCCAGGAGATAGCTGACCGGCGCCGCGCCGTCCGGGGCGGCGGCCAGCAGTTCCAGCACCCGGATCCGGGCCGGATGGGCGAGGGCCTTGAAAAGGTTCGCCTTGATCTCGTACAAAGGGGTCTGCGCCGCTGAAATCATGGCTGGCCTGGGCTCTCTTGCTCCGCAGCCGCGGCGGAACCACAACTGGGTTGATGGATTGATGTTTTCATCATACCATTCCGGTGCTGGGCCGTGCAGGAGTGTCAGGGACGGCCGCCGGAGGCGTGGCACTAGGCTTGAACCATGACTATCAATCCGGATCTGCAGGGGCGCAGCTACCCTGCCGCAGAGGTGTACGACGTCGGCCGCGAGAAGATCCGCGAGTTCGCGCGCGCGGTCAAGGCCACGCACCCGGCCCACTTCGACGTCGACGCGGCCGCCGCCCTCGGCCACAGCGACCTCGTGGCGCCGCCGACCTTCGCCATCATCATCGCCCAGCGTGCCGACGCCCAGCTGATCGAGGATCCCGAGTCCGGCATCGACTTTTCGCGCGTGGTCCACGCCGACCAGCGCTTCGTCCACCACCGCCCGATTGTCGCCGGTGACCGGCTGGTCGCCGAGCTGCACGTCGACGGCGTCCGCGCCATGGGCGGCGGGGCCATGATCACCACCCGCTCGGAAATCTTCGCGCTTGCCGGTGACGGCGCCGCCGGCGGTTCCCGCGCGGCAGTCGCCACCGCCACCTCATCCATCCTGGTCCGCGGAGAGGGACAGTAGCCATGAGCCTTGCATCCACGAGCCCCAAATTTTCAGAACTCACGGTCGGCCAGGACATCGGCAGCCGCAGCATCGAGGTCACCCGCACGGACCTGGTCAAGTATGCCGGCGCGTCCGGGGACTTCAACCCCATCCACTGGAACGGGGCCTTCGCCACCGGCGTCGGGCTGCCGGGTGTCATCGCCCACGGCATGTTCACCATGGGTGCGGCCGTCCAGCTCGTGACCGACTGGGCGGGCGACCCCGCCGCCGTCGTGGATTTCCAGACCCGCTTCACCAAGCCCGTCCCGGTGGCCGACACCACGGGCACGCCGGAACCCGGCGCCGTGATCGAGGTCAGCGGCGCCATCGGAGCGCTCGACGCCGAGGCGGGCACCGCCCGTGTGGACCTCACCGTCGTCTCGGCCGGCCAGAAGGTGCTGGTGAAGGCGCAGGCCGTCGTCAGGCTGGGCTGAGCGCTTGGGGCGTGCAGTGGGCCGGCGCACTCCCCAGGCCGCCCAAGTCACGGCGTGGCGCAACGCCGTGGTGGCCGCCTACGGGTTCAGCGGCCTTGCCTTCGCGAGCTGGGTGTCCCGGCTGCCGGCGATCCGCAACGGCCTCGAGCTGACCCCGGGCACCGTCGGGCTGCTGCTGCTGTGCATGACGGTGGGCTCCTTCATCTCGGTCTCTGCCTCGGGCCTGATCGTGCTGCGCTTCGGCTCCCAGCGCACCATCCGGATCGGCAGCATCATGGTGGGCGCCGGACTCGTCCTGGCCGGCTTCGGCACCTCCGTGCTCGCCAGCCCGCTCGCGGTCGCCGCGGGCCTGGCCGTCATCGGGCTGGGCACCGCCAGCTGGAATACGGCCTCCAACGTGGAGGGCGCCGCGGTGGAACGGGCGGTGGGCCGGCACATCATGCCCCGGCTGCACGGGTCCTTCAGCCTCGGGACGGTCGCCGGCGCCGGGCTGGGCGCCTGGGCCGCGGGGGCCGGGGTCCCGGTCTTCTGGCATCTGGCCGCGGTGGGCGCGATCGTGGCGGGCTCCGTGGCCACGGCCGCCCGCTGGTTCCGCGCCGACATCACGCCGCTGCAGGACCGGGGCTTTAAGCCGGCCAGACCGGACACCTTCGAGGACCCGTCCACCGGCCCGCTGGCCATCATCCGGCCGGACACCGGCAAGGCCGCGGAACCGCTGGACAACAAGCGACAGATCGCGCAGGCCTGGCGTGACCGCCGGACGCTCCTGCTGGGCGTCCTCGTGCTGGGGCTGGCCCTGGCCGAAGGCGCGGCCGGGGACTGGGTGGCGCTGGCGCTCGCGGACGGCCACGGCCAGTCCGAGGCCGCCGGGGCCGCGGGCTACGGCCTGTTCGTCACGTTCATGACGGTGGGCCGCTTCGCCGGGACCGTGGTCCTGGACCGCTTCGGCCGCGTCCCGGTGATGCGCTGGTGCGCCGCCCTGGCCGTCCTGGGCCTTGGCCTGTTCGTCTTCGCCCCCGTCCCGTGGCTGGCCTTCGTGGCGCTCGCCGTCTGGGGGCTTGGCGCCTCGCTGGGGTTCCCGGTGGGCATGTCCGCCGCCGCCGACGATCCGGCCAGGGCCGCCGCGCGGGTCTCCGTGGTCTCCACGATCGGGTACGGCGCCTTCCTCTGCGGTCCGCCGCTGCTGGGCCTGCTGGCCGAACACGTGGGCATCCTGCACTCGCTGCTGGCCGTCATGGTGATGCTGGTGGTCAGCTTCCTGCTCTCCCCGGTGGCCAGCAAGCTCCCGGTCGCCCGCGAGGTGGCACAGTAGCGGGCGGCCGTATTTTCCGTTCCTTTCAGGCAAGCACGCGATCCCGGCTAGGCTGGTCAGGTGACCCAGACTCTGCTTTCCGCCCTGACCACGGCCGCCGTCGGCGGTCCCGCCGGCAGCTACCTCGAAGCCCGCACCGAGGCCGAAGTCATCGACGCCGTCCGTTCGGCCGACGCCGCCGCAGAGCCCCTGCTGATCATCGGCGGCGGCTCCAACCTGCTGGTGTCCGACGACGGGTTCCCCGGCACGGTGCTGAAGATCGCCTCGGAGGGGTTCACCGTCGACGCGGAGGACTCCTGCGGCGGGGCGGCCGTTGTGGTGCAGGCCGGGCATAACTGGGACGACTTCGTGGCGCACGCCGTGCTGCACGCGTGGTCCGGCATCGAGGCGCTGTCCGGCATCCCGGGCGCCGCCGGGGCCACCCCGGTGCAGAACGTCGGCGCTTACGGCTCCGACGTCTCCCAGACGATCGCTGCGGTGCGCACCTGGGACCGGGAACGCAACGCCGTGCGGACCTTCACGAACTCGGAGCTGAAGTTCGGCTACCGGGACTCCGTGCTGAAACAGAACACCGTCGGCGGCTCGCCGCGCTACGTGGTGCTCACCGTGGAGTTCCAGCTGCCGCTGGGCCGGATGAGCGCCCCCGTCCGCTACGCCGAGCTGGCCCGGTCGCTGGGCGTGGAGCCGGGCCGGCGGGCCTACTCCAATGACGTCCGGCGCGAGGTGCTCCGGCTCCGCGCGTCCAAGGGCATGGTGTGGGACGCGGCGGACCGGGACACCTATTCCACCGGATCCTTCTTCACGAATCCGATCGTTGCGGCCGGCGTCGCGGACCGGCTTCCGGAAAGCGCTCCCCGGTACCCGGCCGGCGCGGACGGGCTGGTGAAGCTCTCGGCGGCCTGGCTGATCGAGAAGTCCGGCTTCGGCAAGGGCTACGGGCTTGAGCCGGACAGCGTGTCCGGCGGTCGGGCCTCGCTGTCCACCAAGCACACCCTCGCCATCACCAACCGGGGCGGCGCGAGCACCGCGGACCTGCTGGCCATCGCCCGCGCGGTGCGCCGCGGCGTCGTCGAACGCTTCGGGATCGAACTGCACCCCGAGCCGCTGCTGATCGGCGTCGAACTCTAGCGTCGGGCTGGGGTCCTGGCCTGGCGGGACAACCTGCCTGGCTCCTGCCGCCGCGCTGATGGGCATTTTCATTAGTCCGCCGGGGTTCAGGTCCAGGCGGTGGGATCGGCGAGATAGCGGCTGCTCCCCGGGAGGACATGTCCAGCCCTCGCCCGGCCGGGAACCTCAGGCTGTGCCGGCTGCGCTACACCGGTCAACCGACGAAAATGCCCGTCAGTTCCTGCCGCGGGGCGGCGCGAGCCTGCTGAACAGCATGAAGGTGAAGCCGGACGCCGCCGCGCCGAGCAGGAAGACCTGGCAGAACGCCACCGACTGGGCGCTGGGGCCGCTCTGCAGCACCAGCCCCGCGCCTGCGAAAGCGACGGCGCCGGCCAGCAGCGCCAGCGAGCCGAGCAGGAAACTCTGCACCGTTGCCGGGAACTCGCCGGCGTCGTGCTGGAAATCACGATGCCGGAAATCATGGTGGGGGAGATCACCGGGCCGGAGATCCCGGTCCCGCAGCCCGTCCTGCCGCCGCGCTGCGGACCGGGGCTGGAGCGCAGCCGCCGTGACGAAGCTCGCCACGGACACCGCCATGCACACGCCGGAGACCAGCTGCATTGTGCTCATCATGGGGGAGAGGCGGGTGCCGCTGGCGATCGCGACGGCGAGTCCGGCGGCCATGCCGGCAGCGCTGGCGGCCCAGCCCAGCAGGGCCAGCTTCCTGCACAGGGGCCGCAGCTGCGGCCACATCTCACTCATGGTCATGTCTCAAGGGTAGGGAGGCCCGCTGGACGGCGGCTGTGAGCAGCCGGTGCGCGAGCAGGGGCATGCGATTGTCGGCCCCCGGTCCTACGATGGGTCCATGGCAGTAGCAGGGCGCCGGCCCAGCCCTGGAGTCAAGGGGCGCACCCGGCTCAGCCGCGGAATCATGGGCCGGCTGCGGCTCGCCTCGCAGGGACTGCTGGACGCCCCGCAGGGGCTGCCGGGCCCGGGCAGCAGGACCGTCCCGGACGCCGTGCGGTGGATGGCCGCCATGCAGGCGCAGGACCTCCAGGGGGCGCTGTGGGCCGTCGGGCAGCGGGTCCCGGGCGCCGGCGTCGGGGACGTCCGTGCGGCCCTGGACCGCGGGGAGATTGTCCGTTCCTGGCCGATGCGCGGCACCCTGCACCTGCTCGCCCCCGAGGACCTGCGGTGGATCCTGGCGGTCACGTCCGAGCGCCTGATCCGCGGCAGGGCCGGACGCCACCGGCAGCTGGGCATCACCCCCGGGGACGTCGGGGCCGCCCGCGGGGCGGCGCTGCGGCTGGTCTCCGGGGGTGGAGCGGCCACGCGGGAGGAGCTGTTCCAGTCCTTCCAGGCGGCCGGCCAGTCCACGGCGGGCCAGCGCGGGATCCACCTGCTCGGAATCCTCTGCCAGCGCGGCTGGCTCGTGCAGGGCCCGCTGCGGGGCAAGCAGCAACTGGTGGTGGCCTTTGACGAGTGGATCACGGAGTCCCGGGCCCTGGACCGCGGGGCGGCCATTGCCGAACTGCTGCTGCGCTATGTGCGCAGCCACGGGCCTGCCACGGAACGTGATTTCGCCTGGTGGTCCGGCATCCCGCTGACGGAGGTCCGCGCCGCCCTGGCCGGGGTGCGGCATGAACTGGTCTCGCTCGAGTTCGAGGGGACCAGCTACTGGCTCTCGCCGGCGACGGCGGCGCTGCTCGACGGCGCCGTCCCCGGCGCACGCTCGGTGCTGGCACTGCCGGGCTTTGATGAGTTCCTGCTGGGTTACGCGGACCGCTCGCTCGTGCTCCCGGCCGAGCATTCGAACAAGATAGTGCCCGGCGGCAACGGGATGTTCAAGCGGACCATAGTGGCCGGCGGCGAGGTGGTCGGCACCTGGGCGGTGGCACGGAACGGCGCGGGCGCCGCCGTCGTGCCCGAACCCTTCGACACCGTTAACGGACTGCGGCCTGCCGCCCAAAAGTCCTTTGAGCTGCAGGCCGCGAAGTACCGGAAATTCCTGGCTTCGGGAAAGTCCTAGAGGGTGCCGGTGGCGATGTTGAGCATGCGGCGCAGCGGTTCGGCGGCGCCCCACAGGAGCTGGTCGCCCACGGTGAACGCGCTGATGTATTCCGGGCCCATTTCGAGCTTCCGGATGCGGCCCACCGGGATGTCCAGGGTCCCGGACGCCGCCACCGGGGTGAGGTCCGCCATCGAGGCATCCTTGGTGTTGGGCACCACCTTGGCCCACTCGTTGTCCTTGGCCAGCAGCGCCTCAATTTCGGCGACAGGGATGTCTTCGCGAAGCTTGAGCGTGAGCGCCTGCGAGTGGGAGCGCATGGCGCCGATCCGGATGCACAGGCCGTCCATCATGATGTGGTCGGGCCCGGAGGTGCCGAGGATCTTGTTCGTCTCCACCCCGGCCTTCCACTCTTCCTTGGACTGGCCGTTGCCGAGGTCCGCGTCGATCCACGGGATCAGCGAGCCCGCCAGCGGGACGCCGAACTGGGTCGCGTCGATGTCGGTGCGCTGGTGCGCGAGGACCTTGCGGTCGATTTCCAGGATGGCCGACGCCGGGTCCTCCAGTTCGGTGCTGACCTCGGCGTTAAGGGTGCCGAACTGGCTCAGGAGCTCGCGCATGTGCCGGGCGCCCCCGCCGGAGGCCGCCTGGTACGTCATGGAGGTGCCCCACTCGACGAGGCCGTTCCGGAACAGGCCGCCGAGGCCCATCAGCATGCACGAGACGGTGCAGTTGCCGCCGATGTAGTCCTTCACGCCGCCGGAGAGGCCGGCGTCGATGACGTCCCGGTTCACTGGGTCCAGCACTATGATGGAGTCGTCGTTCATGCGCAGGGTGGAGGCCGCGTCGATCCAGAGCCCGTCCCAGCCGCGGCCGCGCAGCTCGCCGTGGACCTGCTTGGTGTAGTCGCCGCCCTGGGCGGTGACGATGATCGGCAGCTGCGCCAGGGTGTCGACGTCGAACGCGTCCTCGAGCTTGCCTGCGTCGCCGCCGGCAGGACCGGCAAACGACGGGGCGGCACCTCCGGCGTTCGAGGTGGAGAAAAATACGGGGTTGATGTTGGCGAAGTCGCCCTCGTCCTGCATGCGCTGCATCAGGACGGAGCCGACCATGCCACGCCAACCGACCAGTCCAACGGACGGAGTAGCTGCTGTAGTCATTGGCCCAGTTTAGACTTTGGAGCGCCGGGAGCGCAGTCGGTTACGGCGCCGGCCGGGAGCGCCCGCCGCGGGTCAGGGGCGCCGCGCGCCGTCGGGCTCTGTGCCTTGCCCCGTGCCTTGCTCTGTGACTGGCTCTGTGCCTTGCTCTAGCAGCAGCGCCGATTTCCGCTTGCGCAGCGCAAAGACGGCGCCGAACGTGAAGACCTGGGTCACCACGACCAGCACGACAGCCCCGAGGATCTTGTTGCCGCCCAGGATCATGGTGAGCCCCACGACCGCGGAGAGCAGCGCCAGCAGGGGCAGCAGCATGTAGCCCAGGACGAAGAGGGTTTCGGGTTTTTTCAGCATTGCTAGCCCTTGGTCCGGCGCCACTGGGTCATCCGGTAGCGGGTGCCGTTGGCGGCGGTCAGCCAGCCGTCGGAGGGCAGGGACGCGCCGGTGGTCCAGTCATAGCCGAGTTCCGGGGCGAAGGTGTCGCCTTCGGCCGTGGAATCGATCGTGGTGACCACGGCGACGTCGGCGAGGTCCATCGACTGCGCGAAGATGTCGCCGCCGCCGATGATCCAGACCATGTCGTGGCCGGGCGCGAACTGGGACTCGAGCAGCGCATCGTCGAGGGACTTCACCGCGGTGGCACCCTCGGCCCCGGGCGTGCCGCCCCAGCCCTCCTGGCGGGTGATGACGATGTTGGTGCGGCCGGGGAGGGGACGGTACGTCTCCGGGAAGGATTCCCAGGTTTTCCGGCCCATGATGACAGGGTGGCCGGTGGTGAGCCGGGCGAAGTGTTTCATGTCCTCGGGCAGCTGCCACGGCATTCCGCCGTCCTTGCCGATGACGCCGGTGCTGGTCTGGGCCCAGATCACGCCGAGGCCGGTGAGCGAAGCTGCCAGGTCCTCGGTGAAGGGTGTGGGCGCCGGGCCCTGCTGCGGGTTTTCGTGGTTGCTCATACGGCTATCGGGGCCTTAATCGTCGGGTGGTGCTGGTATCCGACCACTTCGAAATCATCGAGGGTGTAATCGAAGATGGAGTCCGGTTTGCGGGTGATTCTCAGTTGCGGGTAGTCATAGGGTTCGCGGGCCAGCTGCTTGAGGACCTGGTCCATGTGGTTGTCATAGATGTGGACGTCGCCGCCGGTCCAGACGAATTCGCCGGGTTCCAGGCCCGTCTGCTGGGCCAGCATGCACGTCAGCAGCGCGTAGGACGCGATGTTGAACGGCACGCCCAGGAAGGTGTCCGCAGAACGCTGGTACAGCTGGCAGGAGAGTTTCCCGTCGGAAACGTAGAACTGGAAGAACGCGTGGCACGGGGGCAGCGCCATGTTCTTAAGCTCCGAAACGTTCCAGGCCGACACGATGTGGCGGCGGGAGTCCGGATTGGCCCTGAGGTTCTCCACCAGCTCGGCGATCTGGTCGATATGGCCGCCGTCGGGTGTGGGCCAGCTGCGCCACTGGACGCCGTAGACCGGGCCGAGCTCGCCGTCGGCGTCGGCCCATTCGTTCCAGATGGTGACGCCCTGGTCCTGCATCCACTTCACATTCGACTCCCCGCGCAGGAACCAGAGCAGCTCCACGGCAACGGACTTGAAATGGACGCGCTTGGTCGTGATCAGGGGGAAGCTCTTGCCCAGGTCAAAGCGCAGCTGGCGGCCGAACACGCTGATGGTGCCCGTCCCGGTGCGGTCAGATTTGTGGGTGCCGTGTTCCAGGACATCACGCAGCAGGTCTTCATAGGGCGTTGGAATGTTCACCGTCCCAGTCTACTGAGGTCTCCGCCGGGCCCGGCCCACTGTTAAGCGCCCGTCGGTAAGCGCCCACCGTTAGGGGACCTCAGTCGTCGAAGGGCCTGAACCGCTCGACCGCCACCACCTTGTTCTTGCTCGACCGCGCAACATGGCACACGATGACTTCGCCCGGCGCCAGGTACGGGTCCGCGGACGGCAGCAGTGTCCGCAGCCGCGAGCTCATGTGCTTGCCAAGCTGCGCCAGGACCGTGGGCAGCGCGGGACGGTGCGTGCAGATTGCCACGGCCCGCTGCTTGTCGAAGAGGGCTTCGACGACGCCGGCCGTCTTGTGCGGGTGCCGGGCGTGCCGGTGCTCGGTAAGGGCTTCGTTCAGCTTCACCTTCACCTTCGCGTCCGCGGCCCTGGCGTACGGGGCAATCGTGGCCACACACCGCAGCCAGGGACTCGAGACGATCCGGCGGGGCTTCCAGCTCTGCAGGAGCCTTCCGACCGCCTGCGCCTGCCGCGTTCCGGTGGCAGCGAGCGGGCGGTCCCCTTCGGCCTTGCTCCAGGACGAGCGCGGTTTGGCCTTGGCATGGCGGACGATCAGCAGCGGCCAGGTCTCCAGTTCGCCCCGGGCATGCGCGGCCACAAGATGGTCCAGCGGGCCGACGTCGATCGGGTTGCTCAGCAGGAGGGCCGCCTTCTCCGGCGGACACCACATGACGGAGTCCACTTCCTTGCCGTCCGGCCGGAGCGGGGCCCCGTCGACGTCGACGGCCCAGTAGTGGACCACCTTCAGCCCGGCGGGCACGTGGTAGTGGATCGGCGGAAGCGGGATGCCCAGCGGCGCCTTGAGGCCGATTTCCTCGTCCACCTCGCGGGTGGCGCACTCGGGGATGGTCTCGCCGGGATCGATCTTTCCCTTGGGCCAGGACCAGTCGTCGTACCGCGGGCGGTGGATCAGCAGGACTTCAAGCTTCGCGTTGTCGCCGGGATCAAGGCGCCACGGCAGCGCGCCTGCCGCGGTGACGGCTATCGCCTCGCCGGGGTGGTCGGTCTGGTCCGCAACCAGCGTGTCGCTACTCAATGCCAGAGCCCCTACCGCAGACCTGTGGCGCGCTGCCGTGAGCGGGAGGCGAGCAGCCATGACTGCACATCCTCCAGCTTCCGGCCGGCTTCGCCGAGGTGGTGGCGCGTCCATTCCCCGCGGTTGTCCAGGTGCCAGCTGGCCGTGCCCGGGTCCATATAGCGGCGCAGCACGTCCAGGACGTAGGTCGTGTCAGATCCGCTGCTGAGCTGCACCAGGGCCTCCACGCGGCGGTCCAGGTTGCGGTGCATCATGTCGGCCGAGCCGATGTAGACCACGGGTTGCCCGCCGTTGGCGAACGCGAACACGCGCGAGTGCTCCAGGAACCGGCCCAGGACGGAGCGGACGGTGATGTTCTCGCTGAGCCCGGGAACCCCCGGGCGGAGGGAGCAGATGCCGCGCACGATGATGTCCACCGGGACGCCGGACTGGGAGGCCCGGTAGAGCGAATCGATGATGCCTTCATCCACCATCGAGTTGACCTTGATCTGGACGCGGGCGGTGAGGCCGGCCCTGGCGTTGCGGATTTCCGTCTCGATCCGGTCGATCAGGCCGGACCGGACCGAGCGCGGCGCCACGAGGAGCCTCTTGAAGGTGGACTTCGGTGCGTAGCCGGAGAGCTGGTTGAAGAGCTTGGAGAGGTCCTCGCCCACCTGGTCGTTGGCCGTGAGGAGGCCCAGGTCCTCGTAGTAGCGTGCCGTGCGGGGGTGGTAGTTGCCGGTGCCGATGTGGCAGTAGCGGCGCAGTCCGTCCACTTCCTGGCGCACCACGAGGGACAGTTTGCAGTGGGTCTTGAGGCCCACGATGCCGTAGACCACGTGGACGCCGGCCTGTTCCAGTTTCCGGGCCCAGGAGATGTTGGCCTGCTCATCGAAGCGGGCCTTGATCTCCACGAGGGCCAGCACCTGCTTGCCGGCCTCGGCGGCGTCGACCAGCGCATCGACGATCGGGGAGTCGCCGGAGGTGCGGTACAGGGTCTGCTTGATGGCCTGCACCTTGGGATCCGAGGCCGCCTGTTCCAGGAACGCCTGGACGGAGGTGGAGAACGAATCATAGGGGTGGTGCAGGAGGATGTCCCGCCGGCGCATGGCCGCGAAGATGTTGGCAGGCTTGGAGGTTTCCGACTCGTTGAGGTACAGCGAGGTGTGCGGGACGTGCTTGGGGTAGTGCAGGTCCGCCCGGTCAATGCCGGCGATGACGGAGAGGCCGCGGAGGTCCAGCGGGGCCGGGACGGTGTATACCTCGGACTCCTCGACCCCGAGCTCCCGGATCAGCAGGGCCCGGATGTTGGGATTGATGTCGTTGGTGACCTCGAGCCGCACGGGCGGGCCGAAGCGCCGCCGCAGGAGTTCCTTTTCCAGCGCCTGCAGCAGGTTCTCGGCGTCGTCCTCCTCCACTTCGACGTCCTCGTTGCGGGTGACCCGGAAGGTGTGGTGCTCGAGCACCTCCATTCCGGCGAACAGCTGGTCCAGGTGGACGGCGATGACTTCCTCGAGCGCGATGAACCGTGCCACCCTGCCCGGAATGGAGCCGGCGCGGGGCCCGTCCACGGAGATCAGCCGGGGCAGCTGGTCCGGGACCTTGAGGCGGGCGAAGAGCTCCTTGTCGCTGACCGGGTTGCGGACCACCACCGCCAGGTTCAGGGACAGCCCGGAAATGTAGGGGAAAGGGTGCGCCGGGTCCACGGCCAGTGGCGTCAGGATCGGAAAGACCTTCTCCGCGAACATGGCGCTGAGCTGGTCCTGGGCCTGGGAATCCAGTTCCTCCCAGTGCATGAGGTGGATGTGCTCGTAGGCCAGGGCGGGGCGGATCTGCTCGGCGTAGACCTGGGCATGGCGCTGCTGCAGCCGGTGGGCTTCCTCGCCGATCTGCTCCAGGACCTGCATGGGGCTCAGGCCGGCGGGGGAGGGCACGGCGAGGCCGGTGGCGATCCGGCGCTTCAGCCCGGCAACGCGGACCATGAAGAACTCGTCCAGGTTGGAGGCGAAGATGGACAGGAAGCCGACCCGCTCCAGCAGGTACAGGTCCGGGTCTTCGGCCAGTTCCAGGACGCGGGAGTTGAAGGCGAGCCAGCTCAGTTCCCGGTCCAGGAACCGGTCCGGGCTGATCTCGCCGTCCGGTTCCAGGTTGGGGGCGAACTCGGGGATGTCGATCCGGTCCTGGGTGGCGCGCGAGGCCGGCACTTCGGAGGAACCGAAGCGTGCACGGGCCGGAAGCATCCTGGTTTCCGGGGTTGCGGCCGCCGGGGTTGCGGCCGCGGGTGTTGCGGGTTTCGCGGTGGCTGGTTCAGCAGTCCCGGTTTCCGGCGTAGCTGTCCGGGCAGTGTCCCGTTGCATGGTCTCTCCTAATGCCGGCGCGGTTTAGTTTCAACCTTACAAGCAATCAGCGCGCGGGGAGCCTCGGCGGCGGGCGGGACGCCGGGCCGTCCGCAGCGCGGGTTATCCCCCGGGCAACGGCCCGTACATCACATCCACGTCCCAGCGGGTGAAGCCGAGGCGCCGGTACAGGGAGACGGCCGGAATGTTGTCCGCATCGACGTACAGCATGACGGCGTGCAGCCCCAGGCCCTGAAGGTAGTTGATGCCGGCCACTGTCAGCGCCTTGCCCAGCCCGGTGCCCTGCGCCGCCGGGGTGACGCCGACGACGTAGACCTCGCCGATCGCGGGGTGGCCGCCGTGCCGGGGGTGCACCTTGGTCCAGTGGAAACCCAGGAGGGTGCCCGGGCCGTCCACGGCCAGCAGGAAACCGGCGGGATCAAACCACGGCTCGGCCATCCTGGCGTCCAGGTCGGCGCGCGTCATGTTGCCCTGCTCCGGGTGGTGGGCGAAGGCGGCCTTGTTGGCCGCGAGCCAGGCGTCCTCATCCCGGCCCGGCACGAAGGCGCGCAGCGTCACGCCCGCCGGCAGGAGGACATCAGGCAGGACAACATCGGGCAGGACAACGTCAGGCAGTTCCGCCGCCGCCGTGCTGAGCCGCATCTTCCACAGCTCGCGCACGGGGCCAAAACCGTACCTTGCGGCGAGTTCCGCCGCGGCCTCGTGGTTGCCATGGGACCAGGCCAGCAGGCCCCCGAAGCCGCGGGTGTCCCTGAGCTCGCGCACGAGCCGGTCCGCGACGCCCTGGTTGCGGTAGCTCGGGTGGACGGCCACCTCCAGCACGCCCGTGCCGTCCGGTTCCTCGACCACGACGGCGACGCCCGCCAGGTCCTGCGCCGTCCCGGGCTTTTGGCCGGCGCCGTCGTCGGGGGAGTACAGGGCCAGCGTCAGGAGGGAGTGGTCACCGGCGTCGGCGGCCCGCAGCGTCACGAGGGTCTGCTCGGACAGCGGCGGGTTGCCGTCGGATTCCTCGGCGGCGGCCGCAAGGCCCCGGACGTCGCTCAGCAGCTGTTCGGCCACAGCTCCCCTGATGACAAGGACGGGCCAGTTCTCCGGATGCGCAGGACTCATGGTGCAAGGCTATACGTGCGCCCCGGATCCAGAGCGGATTTGAAGGTTCCGGAACGGGGACGTATAGTCGTTATCTCACCTGCTCTTTCGAGTAAGTTCGTTGGGCAGGATGCGAGGGGGATCCACCACTGGGGTGGCCTCGATACGTTCGACCCGTATGTCCTCCACCGAAGCACGAACTGCGCAGGCACTGACGCAGGCGCTGACGCGAAAGCCCCGGACTCTTCGCCGAACCGCACCGGCTGCCTTATGCCTGCGACGGCGGCCTGGCCCCCCCTAAGTCCGCTCACTTGCCACAAACGGCCGCTAAGCACGCTGGCTTGGCGGCCGTTTCCGGAAAATCGTCGCGAGTCCATGCGCCGGCCACCATGCGCCCGGACCATGTGCCCATCTGCGGCGCATCGCCGCCCCACCCTTGGCTGGGGCGCTGTCGATCCGCCATTCGCCACAAACGGTCGTTAACCACCTCGCCTGGCGGCCGTTTCCGGCAAATCGCCGCGCGTCCGGGCGGGTGACTGGGACAATAGACCATGACCGCGATCATCCTGGCCTGGGATCCCGAGCACTGGAACCGCTGGAATTACCCGGCAGCCGCCGATCGGGTCCAGGGCTTTCACGTCTTTAGTCTGCCAGGCGGGTCCGCTCAGGCTTCGGTCAGTTCTTCCTCGGGTTGGCGGACCAAGGTCAGGCGGTAGCCGACGTTGCGCACCGTGCTGATCAGGTTCTCGTGATCGGCGCCGAGCTTGGCCCGCAGCCGCCGCACATGGACGTCCACCGTGCGGGTGCCACCGTAGTAGTCGTAGCCCCACACTTCGGTCAGCAGCTGCGACCGGGTGAAGACCCGGCCAGGGTGCTGGGCCAGGTACTTCAGCAGTTCAAATTCCTTGAACGTCAGGTTAAGCGGCGCCCCGTTGACGCGGGCCGTGTAGCTGGCCTCATCGATCACCACGCCGGCGGCGCGGATCTCCGTCGGGGCGGGGTCCTGTTCCGGAACGGCCCGCGCGACGCCGAGGCGGATGCGGGCTTCGACCTCTGCCGGTCCGGCGGACTCCAGCACGATGTCATCGACGGCCCACGCCGAGGAGACGGCGGCCATCCCGCCTTCCGTGAGGATCAGCATCAGCGGGGCGCTCAGGCCCGTGGCTTTCAGCAGCTGGGTGAGGGAGCGGGCGCCCACTAGGTCCTTGCGGGCGTCCAGCAGGACGATGTCGCAGGGGTCGGTATCCAGCAGTGCGGTGGGCTCGGCGGGCAGGATATGCACGCGGTGGTTCAACAGTTCCAGAGCAGGCAGGACGTCCACCGATGATCCGGTGCTGTTCGTCAGGAGCAGGATGTGCGACATGGTTCCTCCAAGGGTGTCCGCGCATCGTTGGGCGTCTGAACCGGGCTTTCCTCCGAGTATACCCAAATGCCGCATCCTGGACATGGTCCCGTCACCGGCGGCGGCTCCCCTTGCGACATAAGACGGTCACATAGGGCAGGATTGATCCGTCAGGGCCCGCGGCCCTGCTGAAGACGAGCCAAGTCGAATTGGGGTCTGCAATGAGCGTAGGTACGACGATGGCGGGGAAGCAGTGAAGTGGTGGAGCATCGGCGTCATCGGCCTGGCCGGGCTCGCAGCCGTGGTTGCCGGCGCCTACTCCTCACCGCAGGCCCTGCTGGCTGTAGCGGTGCTCACCGCCGTCGGCGTCGGCATCGGCTGGCCGCACTTCCTCGGCATCCCCGCCAAGAAGACCCTCGCCGCGCTGATCGGCCTGCCCGGGGTGGGCTCCGCGGTGGCCGCCGCCTACGTGCCGGCTCCGGCATTTCTGGACTGGACCCCCGCGTTCCTGGCGGCAGGGGTACTGGCCGTCTTCGTCATGCAGCTGCTCCGGGGCACCGGCCAGGCGCAGCGGCTCGAGTCGACCCTGGGTTCCTGCGTCGGCGTGCTGCTGTCCTGCCTGGGCGCCGGCTGGATAGCCTGCTCCCGCTTCAACGGGGTCCGGGAAATGTTCCTCGTTGCCGCCGTCAGCGCCGCCATCGCGCTCCTCGCCGGGCTGATCCGCTGGCCGGACCGGGTAGTGGCTCCGCTGGGCATCGCCGGCGCCGGGCTGGCCGGCCCGCTGGCGGGGCTGGTGTTCTCGGACATCGCCATCATCCCGGCCGCCGTCGCGGGTATTGTGGTGGGCGCCGTGCTGGTGAGCTTCCGCCGCCTGGTGGTCCTGCGCGGTGAACCGATGAACCTCCCGGCGGCCGTGGGCATCGCGTTGGGGCCGGTCTCCGCCGTCGGTTCCCTGGCGTACTTCATAGACAAACTACTTATCTACTAACGCGTTAGGATGGCATCATGTCCGTACTTGCATATGAAATCTTCTTCCTCGTTCTGCTCGGCGTTGCGAGCCTTTCCATGGCCTGGTTTGCCGGTTTCGTGGTCTGGCGCCTCTTCAAGGGCCAGCGGTAAACAGCCCGAACCGCATACCCGTCCAGAACCTGTAGTTTCCAGAGGTAGCTGCCGTGCCGATTGAAATTCCTACTGATCTGACGCCCGAAATCGTTCCCCTGTCCTGGCTCATCGGTGAGTGGGAGGGCCGCGGCCGGCTGGGGGCCGGGGAAGAGGATTCCGGGCACTTCCTGCAACACGTCTCCTTCACCCATAACGGCCTGCCGTACCTGCAGTACCGCGCCGAGAGCTGGCTGACCGACGATGAGGGCACCAAGCTGCGTCCGCTCACGGTCGAGACCGGTTTCTGGGCCCTTGAGCGCGAGCAGCGGGAAGAGGACGGCGGTCCGGGCCTGGTTCCGGCTGACATCGTGCCCGTGCTTAAGAGCGCCGACGAAGTCGAAGCCCTCCGGAACGAGGACGGCGGCTTCGGCATCTCCGTCTCCATCGCGCACCCGGGCGGGATCTCCGAGCTTTACTACGGCCAGATCAAGGGGCCCCAGATCCAGCTCAGCACCGACATGGTGATGCGCGGCAGCCACTCCAAGGAATACACGGCGGCCACCCGGATCTTCGGGCTCGTGGACGGGAACCTGCTCTGGCGCTGGGACGTTGCCGCCGGCAAGGGCACGACGGCGGGCGGCGGCCTGGAGGCCCACGCCTCCGCCATCCTCAAGAAAGTAAGCTGAACAGCCGGCTGGCGCTGGAGGTCTCACCCGTTTTCCGTTGTCCGCAGCGAGTGCAGGGAGCAACACAGTGAATGCCGCATCAAATCAAGCCGGAACAAATGATTCAGGGTCCGACTACAGCGACCTGAAGGCCGTCTACTTCAACGGCACGCTCAAAAAGTCCCCGGAGAAATCCAACACCCAGGGCCTGATCGAGATCAGCCGGCGCATCATGGAGAAGCAGGGCGTCAGCACCCGCGTCATCCGGACCATGGACCATGACATCGCCAGCGGCGTCTACCCGGACATGCGCGAGCACGGCTGGGAAACCGACGAATGGCCCGAACTCTATCCCGCCGTCCGGGAGGCGGACATCGTCGTCGTCGCCGGACCCATCTGGCTGGGGGACAACTCCTCGCAGACCAAGAAACTGATCGAACGGCTCTACGCCCACTCCGGCGAGCTGAACGCCAAGGGCCAGTGGGCGTACTACCCCAAGGCCGGGGGCTGCCTCATCACCGGCAACGAGGACGGCATCAAGCACTGTGCCATGAACGTCCTCTACAGCCTCCAGCACATCGGCTTCACCGTCCCGCCGCAGGCCGACGCCGGCTGGATCGGCCCGGTGGGGCCCGGCCCGAGCTACCTCGACGAAGGCTCCGGCGGCCCGGAAACCGACTTCACGAACCGCAACACCACCTTCATGACCTGGAACCTGCTGCACCTGGCCCGGATGCTCAAGGACGCCGGCGGCATCCCGGCCTACGGGAACCTTCCCGAGGCCTGGAAGGCGGGCACCCGCTTCGACTTCGAAAATCCGGAATACCGCTAGACCCTGAGGACTTCTACTACATATGACTACCAAGAGCCCCCTGCTGTCGCGCCCGGGCGCCGTCGAGGCCGGCGGCGCCGACGCCGGCGTCGCATCCCACTACGGCGAGCCGCTGCGCGAGCAGCGGGCGCTGGCCGCCGGCACCGCCGTCGTGGACCTGTCCTGCCGCGGTGTCGTCACCGTCACTGGGCCGGACCGGCTGAGCTGGCTCAACACGCTGTCCTCCCAGCAGCTCACCGGCCTCGCCCCCGGCCAGTCCAGCGAACTGCTGCTGCTCAGCGTGCAGGGCAGGATTGAATTCGACGCCAGGGTGGTGGACGACGGCGGGACCACCTGGCTGATCGTCGAGGCCGCCGAGGCGGCGCCGCTGGCCGAGTGGCTCACCAGGATGAAGTTCATGCTCCGGGTCGAGATCGCCGACGTTTCCGCGGACTGGGCGGTGCTCGGCGCCACCCGCCGCGTCCCGGAGTGGGCGCAGCTGCTCGTCTGGGAGGACCCCTGGCCTCACGTCGGCCCCGGCGGCTACTCCTACGCCGTGGTGGGCGAGGAGGCACACCCGGGCCTGGAACGGCCGTGGTTCGAATACCTGGTCCCGGCCGCTGACCTCGAGGCGACGGCGGACGGGCGGCCGCTGGCGGGCGCCTGGGCCGCCGAGGCGCTGCGCATCGCGGCCTGGCGCCCCCGGTGGGGCGCGGAAACCGATGACAAGACCATCCCGCACGAACTCGACCTGCTGCGCACCGCCGTGCACCTGGCCAAGGGCTGCTACAAGGGCCAGGAAACCATCGCCCGCGTCCACAACCTGGGCCACCCGCCGCGGCGCCTGGTGTTCCTGCAGCTCGACGGCTCGCAGCACACCACGCCCGCCGCCGGCAGCGAGGTCCGCGCCGGAGACCGCAAGGTCGGCACCGTGACCTCGGTGGCGCAGCACTACGAGATGGGCCCCGTGGCCCTGGCCGTCATCAAGCGGTCCGTCGCCCCGGACCAGGTCCTGACGGTCCTTGACGGGGAAGAGCCCTACACCGCGGCGCAGGAAGTCATCGTGGCTCCCGACGCCGGGCAGGTCGTGGGGCGCCAGACTGGATTCCTGAGGGGGACGCATTGAGCAATGACGACTTGGGCAATGACGATAACCCGCCCGGCGCCGCCGGCGGACCCGATGACGAGACGCTGGCCTTGGCCCATGCGCTCTTCGACGCGGCGCGTGAAGGCAACTCGGAGCTGCTCGGCAGCCACCTGGCAGCGGGGGCCCCCGCCAACCTGACCAATGCCGCCGGGGACTCCCTGCTCATGCTCGCGGCCTACCACGGCCACCTGGATACGGTCCGGCTGATCCTGCAGCACGGCGGCGACGCCAATGCCGCCAACGACCGGGGCCAGACGCCCCTGGCCGGGGCGGTGTTCAAGGGCTACACGGACGTGGCCCGCGAGCTGCTCGACGCCGGCGCGGACGCGGATGCGGGGACCCCCTCCGCCCGGGTCGCCGCGCAGATGTTCGCGCGGGCAGACATCCTGGCCCTCTTCGGCTGACCTTCGGCTGACCTTCGGCTTACCCTCGGGGCTGGCCGGCCGGGAAGCGCTCACCCGGCGGCTGCAGGACATGCGCGCCAACCCTGTCAACCGGTATCCCGCCTTTCCGCTGGCGGTCGCCGGGGCCTACAACCTGCCGGCCGACGTCGTGGTTGATCTGCTGGGCCACCGGCTCAAGGGGCTGCAGGAGTAGCTCCGTTCCGGCGGATTGCCGTGGCAGTCCCGACCCGCATGGCCCCGCCGCGGTAACAGGCATCGCAACAGACGTCACAACAGGCATCACAGCAGACGTCACAACATAATAAGGAATCCCATGGAAAACGTAACCAGGCCGTGGCCTGCCCTTTGGTCCCTGGTGATCGGCTTCTTCATGATCCTGATCGACACCACCATCGTCTCGGTGGCCAATCCACGCATCATGGAAGGCCTGGACGCCGACATCAATTCGGTGATCTGGGTGACGAGCGCGTACCTGCTCGCCTACGCCGTCCCGCTGCTGATCACCGGCCGGCTCGGTGACCGCTTCGGCCCTAAGAAGCTCTACCTCTCCGGCCTGGTGGTCTTCACCGTCGCCTCGCTCTGGTGCGGGCTGTCCGGTGACGTCCAGACCCTGATCGAGGCCCGGGTGCTCCAAGGCCTGGGAGCCGCGCTCATGACGCCGCAGACCATGGCGGTCATCACCCGGATCTTCCCGCCGGACCGCCGCGGCGCCGCCATGGGCATCTGGGGCTCCACGGCCGGCATCGCGACCCTGGTGGGCCCGATCCTGGGCGGCGTCCTCGTGGACGGGCTGGGCTGGGAATGGATCTTCTTCATCAACGTTCCGGTGGGCATCGCGGGCTTCTTCCTTGCCCTGCGCTTCGTCCCCACGCTGAGCACCCACCCGCACAAGTTCGACATCCCCGGCGTGCTGCTCAGCGCCGTCGGGCTGTTCCTGCTGGTGTTCGGCATCCAGGAAGGCGAGACGTTCAACTGGGGCACCATCACCGGCCCCGTCACGGTCTGGGGACTGATCATCGCCGGGATCCTCGTCCTGGCGGCGTTCGTGGTCTGGCAGCGGATGAACCCGCAGTTCTATGACGGCGAACCGCTGCTGCCGCTGGGCCTGTTCAAGGACCGCAACTTCTCGCTGGCCAACATCGGCATCACCACCGTGGGCTTCACGGTCACGGCCTTCAGCCTCCCGCTGATCTTCTACTACCAGATCGTCCGCGGCCTGACCCCCACCCAGTCGGCCCTCATGATGGTCCCGATGGCGCTGATCTCGGGAGGACTCGCACCCGCCGTCGGCAAGATCATCGACCGGGTCAACCCGAAGTACATCACCGTGGGCGGCCTGCTCCTGATGTCGGCGGCGCTGTTCTGGAACGCCGCCCTGATGCACCCGGACACGCCGATCTGGCTGTTCCTGCTCCCGAGCGCCGTGCTGGGATTCGCGAACGCCGGCATCTGGGCGCCCCTGAGCTCCACCGCCACCCGCAACCTGCCGCCCCGGCAGGCGGGGGCCGGCTCCGGCGTGTACAACACCACCCGGCAGATCGGTGCGGTCCTCGGCAGCGCCGCGATCGCGGTCCTGATCCAGGCCCGGCTCGCGGCGGAACTTCCCGCAGCCCCGGGAGCATCCGGCCAGGCCAGCCCGATGGCCTTCGGCGGCTCGCTGCCCGAGCCGCTCCACGCGGGATTCTCGACGGCGATGGGCCAGTCGATCCTGCTGCCGGCCGCCGTGATCCTGCTCGGCGCGGCCGCGGTCCTGTTCTTCGCCAAGCCCAAGCCGGTGAAGGGCTGGGGGACGCCCGGCGCTGCTGCCGGCGCTTCTGCGGCCGGCGCTGCCGGGACGTCAGACGGCGGGCGGCCCCAGGTCAAACCCGGCTGACGCAGGCAGGCATCCGGGTCAGCCCAGCCGCACGCTGGTCAGGATGCCGCCGGCAGCGAAGCCCAGGCTCCGGGCGATGGCCAGTGATCCCTTGTTGCTCACATCGGAGCGCCACTGGAGTGTCAGCCCCGAGGCCAGCGCCTCGTGGGCCGCGATCGAGGCGGCCAGCGAGCCCAGCCCGCGGCGGCGCCAGTCCGGGTCCACGAGCACGCCGAGGTCCGCCAGGATCCCCTCCCATTCCGCATAGGCGCCGCAAGCCACGGGCACCGGCCCGCCGTCGTCGCGCATGATGGTGAAGCGGTGCGGCAGCCCGGACAGGCGGACCTCATTCACATCATCGGGTGGGCAGCGGCCTTCCAGCTCCACGGCCTCGGGGTTCCCGTGCGAGACGGTGAGTTCTTCGGCGGGCTGCAGCAGGGGCAGCTCATCGGCAAAGAAGAGTGCCGCCGCACCCAGGCCGTGCCCGCCGTGCGGCCGGGTGATGGTCAGGAGGGTGACATGCTGGGCGAGCTCCTCGTCAGGGATCCCGGCGGCGGCATCGAGCGCCCACTGCGGCCCGACAAGGGCGGAACTGCCGAACAGCCGGACGAAGTCGACCGAGCGGCGCGAATCATCCGCACGGGTGAGCCGGGCGCCGGCGGCGGCGGCGAAGTCGGCGTCGTCGAATCCCAGATGCCGCGCCCACGCAAGCTGGATGATGTCTGCGGAACCGGGCTCAAGAGTCATGACTCAACCCTACCCACCGGCGGGGGCCCGCCCGCGGCGGGCTGAAGCGCTCCTGGCCGCGCCTGGCCGAAGCAGCATCAGCCGAAAAGGACCGCGGCCTCATCGTAGCGGTCCTGCGGGACCGCCTTCACGTTGCCAAGTGCTGCCTCGAAGCCGACGTGCACGATGTCGGTGCCGTTGAGGGACACCATGGTGCCCCAGCGCCGGTCCACCACCGAGTCGATGGCGGCCATGCCCAGGCGGGTGGCCAGGACCCGGTCGAAGGCGGTCGGAACCCCGCCGCGCTGGATGTGGCCGAGCACCGTGGCCCGGGTCTCGATGCCCGTCCGGGCTTCCAGCTCGGGGGCCAGCAGCTCGGCGATGCCCCCGAGGCGCGGGCGCCCGAAGGTGTCCAGGCCGCGTTCGGAGTGCGGCGTCTCCTGGCCTTCGGGGACGAACCCCTCGGCCACGACCACGAGCGGCGCGCGGCCGCGGTCCCGGGCCGCGAGGACCCACTCGGTGATCTGGTCCATCGAGGCCTTCTGCTCCGGGATCAGGATGGCATGCGCGCCCGAGGCCATGCCGGCGTGCAGCGCGATCCAGCCCACGTGCCGGCCCATGACCTCGGCGATCATGCAGCGGTGGTGGGATTCGCCCGTGGTGCGCAGGCGGTCGATCGCCTCGGTGGCGATCTCTACGGCGGTGTCGAAGCCGAAGGTGTAGTCGGTGGCGTCGAGGTCGTTGTCGACGGTCTTCGGGACTCCGACGATCTTCAGTCCGGCGTCGGTCAGCCGCTTCGCCGCGGCCAGGGTGCCTTCCCCGCCGATGGCGATGATGGCGTCAATGCCCAGCCGGTCCATGTTGGCCTTGATGACGTCGGGGCCGCCGCCGTTATCGAAGGGGTTGGTGCGGGACGTCCCCAGGATGGTGCC
This sequence comes from Pseudarthrobacter albicanus, assembly GCF_018224015.1. Taxonomy (GTDB): domain Bacteria; phylum Actinomycetota; class Actinomycetes; order Actinomycetales; family Micrococcaceae; genus Arthrobacter; species Arthrobacter albicanus. The sequence continues at coordinate 2,878 of NZ_JAGPOT010000002.1, read as the reverse complement.
GCCCTGCTTCGCGATGCCCCGCACCATGGCGCGGGGGATGTCGATGGTGTCGCCCTCGACGACGCCGCGCCAGCCGTCCAGGAACCCCACGAATTCCTGGCCGTGGACGGCGATGCCCTTGAGGACGGCGCCACGGATGACGGCGTTCAGTCCGGGGCAGTCTCCGCCGCTGGTGAGGATTCCAATTTTCATGTCTCGGCTCAAATCCTGGTTCGAAGGTATACAGGCAGAGCGCCACGCTGAGCTCACCTAGAGTCTAGTGGGGCGTGTGGGCCACGACACAAACGGTTACAGGACATGCCCCTGCCGTCGTGGCAGGGGCATCAGGGTCTCGGTCCCGGCCAGGACCTGGGCGGCCGGGCGGCGGCCGGGTCCGGAGGCTGTGGCGGCCAAGCGGCCGTCAGGGCCGGTTGGAGCGCTTCGCGAGGAAGGATTCGAGGGCGATGGCGTTGCGCTGGTCCGGCAGCAACAGCCACGCCGCGAGGTAGACGACGAAGGCGGGCCCGGGGAGCAGGCCCAGCAGCAGGAACGCGATCCGGACGTAGGCCACATCCACGTTCAGTTTGGCTGCGATCCCGCCGCAGACCCCGCCCAGCCAGCGCTGCGGTCCACGTTTCAGGCCAAGGCCCCTGACGGTGCTGAAGAACTTATCCATGGTTCAAGACTTCCCTCTTGTTGGTTCTTTGTCACGTCCCCGGGCCGACAGGAGGCCCCCGACCACCAGGGCGGCCCCGGCTCCGATCATCAGCCCGATCAGGACATAGGTTCCGTCCAGGGCAACAATGCCCAGCCCGGCGATGATGATCAGGGCGGCCAGGGCCAGCACTACCAGCCCCCAGACCGCCGTGCCGACGCGGGCCGGCAAGCGGACTCTGTCCTGCACTTGCTGTGCCTGCGCCTGCCCTTTGGGCGCTTCCGGTTCCTGCGCTTCGGGCTGGAGGGGAGCCGGCGATCCTGGCGTACTTCCTGCCGGCGGGTCATAGCTGCTCATGTCAGTTCCTTTCCTGGATGGTCACATTGCTCACGGTGCCGGAGATTTTCAGGACGAGCCGGGCTCCGGACTTGCCTGCGTTGTAGTCGCTCTGCCGGGTCGTCATGCCGCTGTGGTTTCCGTTGGCTTCGTTGAGGTTGCCCATGGTCATGTCCGCCTCGATGTGCACGGGCACCGTGTCCGGGATGACCACGGTCAAGTTGCTGGCCGTCGCGTGGATGGGAACGACGACGTCGGTTCCCAGGGGCGGGTTCAGGGCGAGCTGGGTCAGGTCTGCGGTGCCGGTCCCGCCAGTGATCTCGAAGCCGTTGCGGGCCTGTTCCATGCCGGATGGTGTCCAGTCGGCGTTCTGGGTGCGGAACCTGTCGGCGTTCGGCAGCACGTTGAAGATCCCCCCGAGGATCAGGGCGACGACGGCGAAGAAGCCGAGGATGCCGGAGGTGCGGCCCCTGAGCCCGGCGAAGAGGATCCCGAGGCCGAGGACGGCCGCTCCGGCGGCCCAGACCACGGCGTTGCCGGCGTTACCGAGATTGATCACGTGGGCGGTGTCCAGGGCCTTGATGCCGCCGCCCACCAGCAGGGCCAGCCCGGCGGTGACCGCCACGGCAGGTGTTCCGGGGCCCGGGTTCCGGGGCCTAGCGGCCGGGGCAGGACTTCCGCCGGGCACCGGGCCGTAGCCGCCGGGCGGGGGAGGCGTGGGGCCTGCGGTCCCCGGCCCCCAGGCCTGGCCCTGGCCCTGGCCCTGGGACTGGGCGGCGAAGGTGGCGGCGCCGGTGCTGCCCGCGCTGGCTGTTTTGGCTGTTTTTCCCAGGCTTACCGGGCCGCCGGGCTCGTGGCGCGAGGCCATGGGGATGGTCCCGTTCCTGGTCTTGTTGCGCTGGGTCAGGTAGTAGATGAGGTAGATGGCGCCCCCCACCCAGAAGACTGTCCAGACGAAGGCGCCGAAACCGTGCCCCTCCCAGCCCCATACGCCGCCGCCGAGACCCGGGAAGCCGATGACCGTGGTGACCAGCGCTCCGGTCATGCCGGCGGTCCACCGGCCTGCGCCGGCCTCCTGGAGGTGGATGCGTCCGTCCGGTTCGGGCAGCAGTGCCCAGGCGAGGCCGTAGAGGAGTACGCCGACGCCCGCGAACACCGTCAGGACGATCAGGACGCCGCGGACAATGAGGGGGTCGATGCCGAACCGTTGGGCGATGCCGCTGGCGACGCCGCCGATCCAGCGCTCACGGCCGCGGTGGATTCCCTGGCTGCGGACCCAGTCGAAGAAGTTCTGCGGCTGGACGCCGGACTGCGGAGGCGCCGCGCCGAAGTACGGCGGCGGGGGTGGCGTTCCGGGACCGGCCGGGGCGCCCGGCGGATAGAGCGGCGGCGCCTCGGGCCGGGGCTCTCCTGCAGCGGGCCCGCCGTCGGCGCCTCCCCCCGGAGCGGCGGAGGCTGGAATGCCCGAAGTGCCGGCAGGCGTGCCGCCGGACGGGTCTGTTGCGTGGTGGGGGAGGCCGGAGGGAGCCTCTGAGGGGTCCTGGCCTTCACCTGGGTGCGGAGTGTGCGGATTCATACTTCGATCCTCCCGTTTCCGTGGATCCCGCTCTACCGGGGACCACCCTGAACTGTCCCTGAGCCGACCCCGGTTGCGGCCGGAAACGCCTCCGGGGAACCCTGAAGCATGCTTGGATTAACCCATGACAACCGCCCCTTCCCGCCCGCCGCTGGTCCGCAGCAGCGACCGTGTGATCGCCGGGGTGTGCGCAGGACTCGCCAACCATCTGGGCTGGCCGGTGCGGATGGTCCGGATCGGCATGGTGGTGGCCGCCCTCGCCGGCGGCGCAGGCTTCGCGTTCTACGCCTGGCTCTGGATCATGGTGCCCACCGCGGACGAAAGCGCCAGGC
>NZ_JAGPOT010000199.1 GCF_018224015.1 Pseudarthrobacter albicanus | reverse complement strand
GCCGCCACCTTCTGGCACAGCAAGTGGACCGCACCTGCCGTCCCGCTGCCGCACACGCTCACGATCGACACCAAAGTGACGCAAAGCATCTCGGGATTCCGCTATCTCCCGCGTTCTGACCTCCCGAACGGGCGGGTCGGCAGCTTCGAGATCGAGGTCAGCACCGACGGCACCACCTGGGGTACCCCGGTGGCTCGCGGGACCTGGCCGGACACGAGTGCGGAGAAGACGGTGACCTTCACCGCGGTCAGCGCCCGGTACGTCCGGCTGACCGCGACCACCGAGGCCGGCAACCGTGGCCCGTGGAGCTCGGCTGCCGAGATCAACCTGGTCGCCGGGCAATCCGCGCCTCCAACCGGCGTGCTGCCCCGCACCGGGTGGACGGCTTCGGCCAGCGATGAAGAGGTCCTCCGCGAGAACGGCCGGGCCAGCAATGTGCTCGACGGCAATGCTGCCACGTTCTGGCACAGCAGGTGGTCCCCGGCGCCGGCCGCGCCGCTGCCGCACAGCATCACGATCGACACCAAGGCGACGCGAAGCATCTCGGGTTTCCGCTACCTCCCGCGTTCTGACCTCCCGAACGGGCGGGTCGGCAAATACTCGATCGGAGTCAGCACGAACGGAATCTCCTGGAGCGTGGTCGCCAGCGGCGCCTGGCCGGACACCGGCGCGGAGAAGACGGTGAACTTCACCGCCGTGAGCGCCCGGTACGTCCGGCTGACGGCGACCACTGAGGCCGGCAACCGCGGTCCGTGGAGCACCGCCGCGGAGATCAATCTCCTCGGCCCGTCGCAGGGCTCCTGGGGTCCGACGATCAGCTTCCCGATCGTCCCGGTCGCGGCGGCGCTATTGCCCGGCAACAAGCTGCTGGCCTGGTCCGCCTATTCCCCCACCGCTTACGGTGGCAACAGGGGCTACACTCAGACGTCCATCCTGGACCTCACCACCGGCAAGGTGAGCCTGGCCCAGGTGGCCAACACCGGTCACGACATGTTCTGCCCCGGGGTCTCGATGCTACCGGATGGCAGGATCCTGGTCAGCGGCGGCAGCAGCAGCTCGAAAACCAGCCTGTACAATCCTGCGACGAACGCCTGGAGCCCGGGGCCGGACATGAAGATCGCCCGCGGCTACCA
>NZ_JAGPOT010000198.1 GCF_018224015.1 Pseudarthrobacter albicanus | reverse complement strand
CTGCGGGATCCCTTCACGCCCTCCCGGGTGCTGACACCGAACGAAAAGTACGCGGCCCTGCTGGCCGTCAGCGGCTACGTCCCCGTCCCCTTCGGCGCGGAGGATTATCTGGAACTCATGCCCGCGGAAAGCAGGGTCATCAACAGCTACGGGGTCAAAATACGCCACCGCGTCTACGACACCGCGGAGCTCAACCCCTTCCGGGGCCAGAAATCCGGGATGAAGGCTCTCAACGGATTGTGGGAGGTCAGGTATGACCCCTATGACGCCGGCCGCGTCTGGATCCGCAACCACCACGACGGCGGCTGGATCACCGCCTACTGGCGGCAGCTCTCCGCCTCTCCTCAACCCTTCGGGGACGACATCTGGGAGTACGGGCGCCAAATCGTGGCCGGCCGGGGCGTCACCAGCCCTTCGGAGGACGAGATCAAAACCGCCGTGGACAACATCCTCGACAAAGCCTCACCACCGGCCAAGCCGCGGAAGCGGCAGCGGAAAGACCAGCGCGCCGCCGCCCGCAACACGGCCGCCGTCACGGCCCAACGGCCACGCCCCCGCCTGGATCAGCAGCAGCCGGAACAGGCGCCGGCCCCGAAGCCTGGCCCAGCCGCTGAGCCCCCGGAGGAACAGGAAGTGGATGCCGCAAAACTGGCGAAGATCATCCCGCTGAAGATCTATGACCCCCACAAGGAGGCCGAGACATGGTGGTGACGGCTGAACTGCCCAGCAACAGCAGGGCCCCGACCACCACCTTGCAGGGCTGGCGGAGCTTCATCACGTCCGTAGCGCCCACGATCGAGCTGCCCGATCCGGCGGAGCTGGCCGCGATGATCGCTTCCACGCGTGAACGCTACGACGAACAACGCATCAGCTACCACTCCCAACTCGTCATCGTGGAAACCTCCACCGTCCGCCAGATCACCAACCAGGGCCGGCTGTTGATGATGCTCAACCAGCGCGAGATCAGCGCCCGCCGCGGCATGGTCGTCTCCGGCCCCTGGGCCTCCGGCAAGACCACGGCCATCAAACTCCTGGGCAAGACCCACGAACTGCTGATCAAGCGCAAGTACCCCGATCAGGACCGTATCCCCGTCGTCTACATCACCACCCCACCGAAGGGTTCCCCACGGAAACTGGCCAGCGAATTCGCCAAT
>NZ_JAGPOT010000197.1 GCF_018224015.1 Pseudarthrobacter albicanus | reverse complement strand
GTTGATTGCCGTGATCCGCCGCTTCGGCCGGGACGTCCCGGACGGCAAGAGCCTGCTCGCGGTCCACGCTCCCGGGTATGACTACAGCAGGGTCGGGAAGCCCGATATCGCCTGGGACGACAGGGAAGCGAAGAACGCGCTGATTTCCGCACTGGTGACGGACGCGCTGGCATTGCTGGACGCCGTGGACCCGGAGCAGCTGGAGGGCCCGGCCGCGGAGACGTATGCGTTGCTGGCGCTCGTTGCCGGGCAGGACGTGGAACCGGCCGAAGGCTCGGACGGCACCGACGGGCGCTGGCGGATCGCCAGAAGGGTGGCCAAGGGCCGGATCATTTCCACCGTCGACCCGGAAGCACGGCACGCGCACAAGTCCCGGTCGGTCCTCCGCGATGGATACAAGGCCCACATTGTGGGGGAACCCGAAACCGGGCTGATCACCAACGCCGCGGTCACAAAAGCCGCCGGGGACGGCTCCAGCGACGGGGATGCCGGGCAGGAATTATTAGCCAACGACCCGTCCATGGATGACGCCACCGGGTATCAGGTGCTCGGCGACTCGGCGTATGGTTCCGGCGCCATGCTCGAACATCTGGAAGAGGCCGGGCACCAGGCGCTGGTGAAACCCCAAACCTCTGCGCCCCGCCGTTGCGGGCGGATACACCCTTGATGACTTCGCCCACGACCCCCAGAAGGGGACCATGACATGCCCGAACGGTCTGGTCCGCAAGATCAGCCCCAAAGGCAACGTGAACTTCGGTTCCCAATGCAACAGCTGCCCGCTGCGTGAGCAGTGCACGAAGGCGAAAAACGGCCGCAAACTTGTGATCACCGAACACCACGGCCGGCAACGGGCCCACCGGGCCGCAGCCCGTGAACCGGGATTCCAGCAGGACTACCGGCAATACCGGCCCCTGATCGAACGATCCATAGCCTGGCTCGTCGCCAACAACAACCGGCGCCTGCGATACCGCGGCACCGGGAAGAACCACGCCTGGATCCAGTTCCGTGTTGCCGGGCTGAACCTCAAACGGCTCGTGAAACTGGGACTCACCAACGAAAACGGGGCCTGGATCATCGCCTGACCGGTCGGGGCCGGTAGCCCTGCCCCTGGCGCGGGCCCTCATGGCCCCTACAAGACCTCAACGGCCCCGCCAATATCCCCAAATGAGTGAAAACCA
>NZ_JAGPOT010000196.1 GCF_018224015.1 Pseudarthrobacter albicanus | reverse complement strand
TCATCACGGTCAAATTCACTTCTCCTCCTCCAGAGGTGGGCCTGACATCCATCGTCCTGTCATTTACGGGGAGGGGAAACGCTAATTCGGGATGGTTTAAACTGCCCGTTTGGGTAGGTCGCTGCGTGGATCGTCCCGTACGCCGGCTGGATGAATGAGCCCACAGCATCCGTTCCCCTGCAAAGGTGACCGGGCCCGGCGCTCCTTCGTTGCATTGCCCGTAGCGGGGATGCGCCGCTCTCCCGGGCCACGCATTGCGGGCAGTACCCGGCAGGTTCTGGTGCTCACATATTCGGCAAGCAATGCACTGCTCGTCATCAGCTACGCGGATGGGCTCGGAAGTCTGGCAGAGGAGATTCATCGATATGATGCGCTGCCTTTGGCAGTTCGCACCCGCCGCATCCAGGAGAAGGTCAGCGGCGCCCCACCGTCCTGGAATTCCGCGCGGCCTCGGCGGAACGGCTGGGGGTCATGTGGACTTGTGGACCCGCACTCGGACCCCTCCGCGGACAAGATCGCCGCCGGGGAACCACACTATGACGGGCCGCCTGGGGTCATCGGCCGAAGAAACGGGTCCAGAGATTGAGGTCCACAGTCTTCGCTCATCCGTGCGAATGGCATGCGGTCCCGTGCACCCGGGCCCTCCAGCGGGTGGCCGCCCTTGACGCAGATCAGCTTGGGCGGACTCCCTGGCGCGTCCTTGGCCGGACGGAGCCGCGTGTCCGCCTCCGACGCGGCGTCAGCAAACACGAGAACCGTCCTCTTGCAAGGTTCTACATCTTCATCTTGAACCATTGACTTGAACACTTGTTCATGGCAAAGTTTCTTGGGACGAACGTACGTGACTGTCATCACACCGGCAGGGCTCAGAGCAGAGCTCGGCTGGGCCTCTGGAATTTAGAGGATGCCGGTTTGCAGACGATTCCCCCGGAGTCCGAACCAGTGTTCTGACTTGATCCTCAGCGCAGTCTTTTATGCACCAAAAGATGAACAGTTCTGACAAATCTTTCACACCACTATTCACGGGAGAGACCATGGAAACCACCCTCGTAGGAACACTGAGCACGGCCGGATCCATCCACTAGGTAGAAAACGGCTATATCGGGCTGCCGTCGATGAACGAGCCGGGGACGGTCGCTGCGATCGGCGATTCCCTCCACAACCCCGAGGGCTCGGTCATGTGCGCCGGATTCTTCGAGCTG
>NZ_JAGPOT010000195.1 GCF_018224015.1 Pseudarthrobacter albicanus | reverse complement strand
GGTGCTCCCTGATGTGCGTAGAAAATGCGGTGTGGTAACTACATTTTCCCACGTCAGAGGCACCTTTCAGGCTTTAATTACGGGCTCCGGTCACACCCCCGATGAAATCCCGAGGCTAAGCTGGTGCCATGCCTGGAACCGAACAACCGCATGCCCGCGGTAGGAACGAATTCATCGGTCGGGTCGGCCGGCAGACAGACGGTGCGCCATCCACAGCCTCAATCCTTGGAATCCTGCGTCTAACGCTTCATGTGGGTTTCGCAGTCCTGCTCGGTGTCCCCACGCTGAGGCTGACGTTGCTCCCCGAGGCCAGAGGTACGTTCTGGTTCGTCTGGGTCGCGATCGCAGCTGTTTTTGCCGGGGTCTATCTGGCGGGGATCCTCATGGACAAAAGGTTCACCAGCGGCAGCACGCAGTTGGACCACCGGCGCTACCGCGTTCTATGGCTGGCGATCATCACCGCACTATGGGTCGTCCTGCTTATCGGAGACTATGACTTCGCCTGGCTGGCGTTTCCCCTCTTCGTCCTGCAGCTGCATCTGCTGCCTCGACCAGTGGCGCTTTTGACCATCGCCACGATGACTGCCGCGGTAATCGCCACCCAGTTCGCAACCGCTGGGCTCCCGGCCGAAATGGCTATCGTCCTAGGTCCGCTGCACATTCTGGGGCCGCTGTTCGGTGCGGCGCTTTCCGTCCTGGCCGGACTGTCTTACCGCGCCCTGGACAGGGAGGCAAAGGAAAACCGGCGCCGTGCAGCCAGTCAGCTTCCGCGCTAACGGAACGAAATTGCTTGAATCCTGGCGGTTGAAGCACCGACCAGCCGCTGCGGTTTCCGGATGGAGATACCGGATTGAAACCAGACGCCGCAACGGTGGTGCGGCAGTGTCTGGGAACACCGGGCCGCGGACCCGGATGCCACGGAGACCCGCGAAGGGACCCTCGCTTGCCGCGCTATTGCGGGTTGCAGCCGGATACCCCAAACCTGCGCCGGGTCCGAAGGCCGGTCAATCACGACTATTGCTAGGACTCTGCTGAACTAAGGGCTATTTGAGTTGCCGGTTCGGGAGCTTTGGCGCCTGGGCCGGCGGCTTGGCGGTTGTCGGCGGGGATGCGGTGGTCTGGTTTTCACTCATTTGGGGATATTGGCGGGGCCGTTGAGGTCTTGTAGGGGCCATGAGGGCCCGCGCCAGGGGCAGGGCTACCGGCCCCGACCGGTCAGGCGATGATCCAGGCCCCGT
>NZ_JAGPOT010000194.1 GCF_018224015.1 Pseudarthrobacter albicanus | reverse complement strand
AGGGCTTGCCAGTAAATAATCTTGCGTGTCTGGTTTCGGGCCGTACTGTGGTGGTATGTCCCTTGCCGTTGAGGTTGAAGAGTCGTTGAAGGCGAAGTTCGAGGCGTTGTTGCCGCATTTGGACGAGCGCCAGCGCCGGCTGACGCTGGGCGCGGAGGCGCGGTCGCTGGGCCATGGCGGGATCGCACTGGTGGCCCGGGCGGCTGGGCTGAGCACCGTCACGGTCGCCAAGGGTGTCGCGGAGCTGGAGGCCGGCGGTGATCCGCTGGGGCGGGCCCGACGGCCCGGGGGCGGCCGGAAACCGCAGACGGTCACCGATCCCGGCCTGGTCAAAGCGCTGCTGGCCCTGGTGGAGCCCGAGGAGCGCGGGGACCCGATGGGCCCGTTGCGGTGGACGACGAAATCCACCCGTGGCCTGGCTGCGGAGCTCACCCGCGCCGGCCACCCGGTCTCGGCGTGGACGGTGGCCAATCTGCTCCACGAGCAGGGCTTCTCCCTGCAGGGCAACAGCAAACAGGTCGAGGGGACCGCCCACCCCGACCGCGACGCCCAGTTCAGGTACCTCAATGACCAAAGTGCCGCGCACATGGCCGCCGGCCAGCCGGTAATCAGCGTGGACACCAAGAAGAAGGAACTCGTCGGGAACTACAAGAACAACGGAGCGCAGTGGCGTCCGGCCGGGGACCCGGTGCGGGTGAACGTGCACGACTTCCCCGACCCGGACTTGGGCAAGGCCAACCCCTACGGCGTCTACGACGTCTCGGCCAATGACGGCTGGGTCTCGGTCGGCACCGACCATGACACGGCGGCGTTCGCGGTGGAGACGGTTCGCCGCTGGTACCGCCAGGTCGGCACGAACGTGTACCCCGGTGCGAAGAAACTGCTGATATGCGCCGACGGCGGCGGCTCCAACGGCTACCGACTCCGTGCTTGGAAGGCTGAACTCGCCGCTCTGGCAGCCGAGACCGGCCTGGCAATCACGGTCTGCCACCTCCCACCAGGGACCAGCAAGTGGAACAAGATCGAACACCGGCTCTTCAGCCACATCTCGATGAACTGGCGCGGGCGGCCCCTGACCAGCCACCAGGTCATCATCGACCTCATCGGAGCCACCACCACCGTCGCCGGGCTGAACGTCCACGCCGAACTCGACGACAACACCTACCCCACCGGCATCCGGATCCCCGACACCGAGATGGCGGCCCTGCCCATCACCCGCCACGATTTCCATGGCGACTGGAACTACACCCTCAACCCCGCCACGCCGTCATAACAACGTGTTATTTACTGGCGAGCCCT
>NZ_JAGPOT010000193.1 GCF_018224015.1 Pseudarthrobacter albicanus | reverse complement strand
AGGGCTTGCCAGTAAATAACCTTGTGTTTCATGTTTTCGGGTCTACGATTCTGGTATGGCCATTGGTGCGGAGATTGAGGAGGCGTTGACGGCGAAGTTTGCTTCGTTGTTGCCGCATTTGGACGAGCGCCAGCGCCGGCTGGCGATGGGCGCGGAGGCACGGGTCCTGGGCCACGGCGGGATCAAAGCGGTCGCCCGGGCGGCGGGGGTCAGTACGGTCACGGTCTCCAAGGGTGCCGCCGAACTGGAAGCGGGCGGCGACCCGCTGAACCGGGCTCGCCGTCCCGGCGGGGGCCGCAAGCCCGCCACAGCCGTTGATCCAGGGCTGGTCGACGCACTGCTGGGCCTGGTCGAACCCGACGAGCGCGGGGATCCATGTTCCCCGCTGCGCTGGACCACGAAGTCCACCCGCACCCTGGCCCAGGAGCTTGGCCGGTGCGGGCATCCGGTCTCGGCATGGACCGTGGCGAACCTGCTGCACGAGCAGGGGTTCAGCCTGCAGGGCAACACCAAGCAGGTCGAGGGGGCCGCCCATCCCGACCGCGATGCCCAGTTCGCCTACCTCAACGAGCAAAGCGCCGCCCACATTGGTGCCGGCCAGCCCGTGATCAGTGTGGACACCAAGAAGAAGGAACTCGTCGGCCTGTTCAAGAACGCCGGACAACAGTGGCGGCCGGAGGGGGACCCGGCCAGGGTCAACGTGCACGACTTCGTCGATCCAGATCTGGGCAAGGCCAACCCCTACGGGGTCTACGACGTGGGGAACAACGCCGGCTGGGTTTCCGTGGGCACCGACCACGACACCGCCGCGTTCGCCGTGGAGACAATCCGCCGCTGGTTCGGGCAGATCGGCAGGGACGCCTACCCCGGCGCCGACCGGCTGCTGGTCTGCGCCGACGGCGGCGGCTCCAACGGCTACCGGCTACGCGCCTGGAAAACCCAACTCGCCGCCCTGGCCAGCGAAACCGGTCTGAGCATCACGGTATGCCACCTCCCTCCCGGCACCAGCAAGTGGAACAAGATCGAACACCGGCTCTTCAGCCACATCTCGATGAACTGGCGCGGCAGGCCGCTGACCAGCCACCAGGTCATCATCGACCTCATCGGAGCCACCACCACGCGCACCGGGCTCACGGTCCACGCAGAACTCGACGACACCACCTATCCCACCGGAATCAGGATCAGCGATACCCAGATGGCAGCCCTGCCCATCACCCGCCATGAATTCCACGGCGACTGGAACTACACCCTCCAACCCGCCAAAACACCATAACCGCGTGTTATTTACTGGCAAGCCCT
>NZ_JAGPOT010000192.1 GCF_018224015.1 Pseudarthrobacter albicanus | reverse complement strand
CCGCCCCACCGCGACAGCACCCCATCCACCGGCCCCACCTCCCGGGCCAGCGCAACACCATCCGGTATCACCTTCAGCGAACGCAAATACGCGAACAACGGCGCCACCGCCCCCGACGAGGACATGTCCGTATGATCCGTCCGGCGGTCGGCCAGAAACCGTTCGACCGTCGCGGCATCGAAACCCGACGGATCCACCGCCTCCGCCGCAAGCCAACGACTCAGATGCTTCAGCAGGTTCAGCCGCAGCACCACCGACCCCGGGGCGTAACCGAACCCGGCCAGATAACCGGCGAACCCCGCCGCGCAGCCTGCCAACGGGCCGGGCCCGGTCCCTCTCAGCACATCAACCATGACGCTTTCCTTTCCCAATCAGGAAAGACCAGCGTGCACCCCGGCCCGGATTATGCCGATAAGAAACAGGAAGAACCCCGCCAAATCAGGCTGCCCGGAGCGACATCGGCATAATCCGGACATCGGAATAATGCAGTCACCATCATCACGTGGTCCACAAGGGTCAATGGACCATCCAGCTCCGCGCCGGCATCCCCTGGTTCATCCCGCCCCCGCACATTGACCCGCGCCAGGTGCCACGAAGAAACCGCTACTTCCGCCTCGAATGACGCCGGGTCCGGCTTAGGAAGCCCGCTTGAACGGGAGTTGGGTGCCAGGCTCGAATGGCACGGCGCCCTGGGCCGGGGTCATGGTAAACCAGTCACCGTTCTGCCTGTTGGCGTAAATCAGCATCCGGCGGTTTTCGTCGAGCGGATCGCCCTCCGGATAGGACACGCCGCCGGTGCACGTCAAGGGCATCGAAGCGATGCGGACGGGGCCGGGGCCGGGCTCGCCTTTGAGGACTGCCTCGACGTCCACGAGATGAATCTGCGCCGTGTAGCCGTAGATGCTGGTTTCGCCGTCCTTGGCAACGGGTTTCCCGATGAGGACGAGCCCGGCTTCCTTGAACTGCTCCTGGGGCGCCTCGAAGTGGACCCAGTCGACACAGGTTTCCGTGTGGGCGCCAGGCAAAAGGCTGCAGCCGGTCGTCAGGACGCCAATTAGCAGCCCCACCAGCGCCGTCGCCATTGGACTCCGCATCTTCAGAAGATAGCCTTCTGTACGAAGACGGTCCAGAGTCTTCGTACAGCCGCGATGGCAGGGCGGCCCGAAAGCCTCTGAACCGAAGGCTGCGTGACATCCCTAGTGTAGCGTGTCGTTGATTCCTTTGGGTATGAATTTTTGTCAGACTTGACCCATGGTTTATCTGGCAAAGGCACTGGAACTGCGCAACGGGGACCGCGAGGCCCTGGAGGCGCTG
>NZ_JAGPOT010000191.1 GCF_018224015.1 Pseudarthrobacter albicanus | reverse complement strand
CGACGCCACCGCGCCCACCGGACAACGCGACGCCACCGCGCCCACCGGACAACGCGACGCCACCGCGCCCACCGGACAACGCGACGCCACCGCGCCCACCGGACAACGCGACGCCACCGGAACCGACCGCAACAACGCACCCGACACCACCCGCACCACCGGATACGACACCACCGCGCCCACCGGACAACGCGACGACACCGCGCCCACCACGGACGCCATGACCCGGCCCCAGACGCCCCCGGACATCGCCGAACAGCCGGCCCCCGGCCGGGCACGCCTGCGTAAATACGTCACCACGGAAAACGTCACCAGGACGGTGCCAGTGCAGCGCGAAGAAGTCCGAATCGAGCGAGAACCGATCACGGAGGAAAACCGCAGCGAGGCTATGAACGGTCCGGACAAAGACGACGAGCGCGAGGTCATCCTCCACGAGGAACGACTCATAGTTACCAAGGAGACCGTCCCGGTCGAACGGGTCCGCATCGGCACCGAAACGGTCAGCGATGAGGTCACAATCAATGAGGAAGTCCGCAAAGAACACATCGACACCGAAGGACCTGAAGAGAGCTGACACGAGCTCCGAATACAGTTCTGGCGCGCTGAGTGCGCGAACGGTATCGGCGGCTGGTTGCGTGGCGCCATTCTCCACGCTAGTGTTGTGATTCGCATCACTCAAAACTGAAAAAGCCTATGATCTGCGGCGGGAGAGTCCTGCCGGTACATTCAGCAGGCGCCGTAGGAGCAAATCCTCCCCAGGAATCTCTCAGGCCCATGTACCGCCGCGGCGAGGCAACTCTGGAAAGCAGCCCGGGCAACCGGGCTCACCGACGGTGCAAGCGGCACCTGCGACAGCAGGGACGCGGAAACTCTCAGGTCCAATTACAGAGCGGGGAGGAACCCGAATCATCGTGGCACCTTGGCGCCACTTGAACAATGGAGTTCCTCATCACGATTCATCCTCCCCCTTCCGTACTTGTTGAAACGCCCCATCTTGAGCGGCAGCTCAGCAACCGGCATATCCAGCTGATCGCCATTGGCGGCGCGATCGGCACGGGCCTGTTCATGGGCTCGGGCAAGACCATCTCTGCGGCCGGCCCGTCCGTCATCTTCGTCTACATGATCATCGGCTTCATGCTGTTCTTCGTCATGCGGGCCATGGGCGAGCTCCTGCTGTCCAACCTGAACTACAAATCCTTCAGCGACTTCGCCGCGGACCTGCTGGGCCCCTGGGCCGGCTTCTTCACCGGCTGGACCTACTGGTTCTGCTGGGTGATCACCGGCATCGCGGACGTCATCGCCATCGCCGGCTACTCGCAGGAACTCTGGCCGGGACTGCCGCTGTGGAT
>NZ_JAGPOT010000190.1 GCF_018224015.1 Pseudarthrobacter albicanus | reverse complement strand
GAGCTGACGGTCAATGCCCTGCACGAGGATCCCGCCGACGTCATCCAGCGCGAAACCGGAGGCTGCCATGGAGTCCTGGTCACTGCTGTGCACCCGTCGGCCTTCGGGCAGGCGATCGGTATGGCCCGCCGCGGCGGAACCATCGTGTTCAACGGCCTGCCGCCGGGCGATTTCCCGGCGCCGATCTTTGAGATTGTGCTCAAGGGCCTGACGGTCCGCGGCTCCATCGTGGGAACCCGGCAGGACCTGGCGGAAGCCCTGGAGTTCTACGCGGAGGGCAAGATCCACCCCACCGTGTCCACCCGGGAGCTGTCCGAGGTCAACGCGGTTCTTGACGAGATGAAGCACGCCAAGATCGACGGCCGCGTGGTCATTAAGTTCTAATTCATCGCAAAGTGTCGGCGGCGGTGGCGTCCCCGGAGGCTGACTTCGGTAACGCCACCGCCGTAGGCGCAAATGTATCTGCGTTCGCCACGGAGAACGAATAGTCCTGATTACGAAGGATGCCGCGTTCACGTTGGCCGGTGCGCCCCTTCAACGGCGGCGACGACGACACAGTCGTCCAACGCCAGCAGAAACTCTGCAAGCGAATACCCGCCAGAAGCTGGCACCCCTGCCCGGACCTGGAAGCCGCCTATTCCGGCCGGGAAAGCCTCCGCCGCGATTGATCGGCTCAGGACGTCCTGCGGCTGCGAGGCCGTGCACCACCGCACCGGACCAGCCGGCCTGGAACTGCAGACGCAGTCCACGGCCGGCCCCGGGCACAACCAAGGAGACAACGATGACTGCAGCATTTCAGCCCACCCAGCAGACGCCCGAAGAGCAGGCCGCCGCCCTGGAGCTCGAGTGGGCCGCCAACCCGCGCTGGGAAGGTGTCACCCGGGACTACAAGGCTTCCGACGTCATCCGCCTCCGCGGCCGCGTCTCCGAGGAGCACACCCTGGCCCGCCGCGGCTCCGAGAAGC
>NZ_JAGPOT010000019.1 GCF_018224015.1 Pseudarthrobacter albicanus | reverse complement strand
GACAAGGACGTCCCGATTCTTGCCAGCGGCGTGCCGTTCGATCAGCTCTTCACCGAGGACATGATGACCGGCGGGTACATGAAGAAGTACTTCCGGGCTGTCTCCCGCCTGACCGCGCTGGCCCGCGAGGGCCAGAACCACGACCCGTCGTAGGCCTTAACAGCAACGCGGGGTCACTTACGGCCCATCCTGACGCAAGGGATGGGCCGTAAGTGACCCCGCGTTGTTTGTAGGGACCGGCAGCAGGCCGAAGGCGCCTTAAACGCCGAAGGTGCCGGCGCCGCCTCGCGGCGGGACCGGCACCTCGCTGACGTACCTGGGTCAGAGGCCCTGCTGCCGGGGTTCCCCGGCCACAGGGGGCTCACCGTCGACGGGAGTCTCCTCGGCGACGGGTGCCGTGTCCGGCCCGCCGTTCGCCTTGTCCACGAAGTCGGAAGCGCCCTGCTGAACGGAATCGATCCTGTCGGCGTACTTTCCGCCGGTCTTTGAGTCGATGAAATCACCCGCCTTGCCGATGCCGTCCTTGATGGCTTGTTCGTTGCCACCAATTACTTGCTGAGCCTTGCCCTTTAGATCGTCAAGTAAACCCACGGACACCTCCCTTCAGTCGCGGAGCCAGATCGCTCCTTGCCTTTCGATCGTAACCGGCGCTGCTGGGGGTGCCAAGGGTGTCCGCCCACAGGGTAAAGGGAAAGAAAAAAGCAGCTCCGGGGGAGCTGCTTACTGTGGTGGGCGATACTGGGATCGAACCAGTGACCTCTTCCGTGTCAGGGAAGCGCGCTACCGCTGCGCCAATCGCCCGCAACCGGAAGGACCGGAGTGGAACTGGTGAAACTCGCTAAAATCAAGAGAGCGGACGACGAGATTCGAACTCGCGACATCCACCTTGGCAAGGTGGTGCTCTACCAGCTGAGCTACGTCCGCATTTTTAGTCCATGCCGGCTGGGCCGGTGGTGCTGCATCAAGCAAGTTGCCTTGCTTTGGTGGGCGATACTGGGATCGAACCAGTGACCTCTTCCGTGTCAGGGAAGCGCGCTACCGCTGCGCCAATCGCCCCTTGCATCCGGCCGGAACCGGAAACCAGGGTTTTCACCGAGGTGGGTACGGGATTCGAACCCGTGTATACGGCTTTGCAGGCCGCTGCCTCGCCTCTCGGCCAACCCACCGTGTAGACAGGATTCCGAAGAACCGTTGCCGTGACAGTGTCCTGCGAGCGGACGACGAGATTCGAACTCGCGACATCCACCTTGGCAAGGTGGTGCTCTACCAGCTGAGCTACGTCCGCAGATGAAGTGCGATTCCGTACCGCATGCGGCATTTCCTCGCGTTCCAACGAGTAAGAACTCTATAGGAGGTTCGGGCAATCCACAAATCGGCCGGCCCCGGCTCCCGGTGACGGGCCCCGCTTCCCCGGTTTCTAGGGGAATTTCCTAATTACAGCGGTGTAATTCGAGGGCCTGTTGCGGCCTGTCGCGGCCGGTTGCGGGGGCGGCCCGGTGCGGCGCAACAGCGCAGCCCGGCGGGCATGTCCAGTGCCCACGAGCAGGCCCGGGGGACATGTCCAGCCCTGGGCCCCGGCACTGGACACTTTGGGAATATGTCCGGTGGCCGCGGCCAAGGTGGAGCAGATGCGATGCTGGGTGATGCAGGGTGATGCAGGGAGGAGCCAGCGGGAGCCTGACCGCCGCCGCTGCCGGAGCCCGACCGCCGCCGCTGCCGGCGCCGTCGCCGGCAGCATCGCCGGTGCGTGACAGGCCGATTTCTAAAATCCGCCAGGGTGGGCTAGCATTCAATGGCATTGGGGCGATTGGCGCAGTGGTAGCGCGCTTCGTTCACACCGAAGAGGTCACTGGTTCGAACCCAGTATCGCCCACCCAGGAAATGGTCCGTTCCGCTCAACGAGCGGGGCGGACTTTTTTTGATTTGCCGGTGCTGCGCCCCTTCCTGTCTGACCCCTGTGAAAGAGTCTTTCCATGACCGCCCCACTTCTTGCCCACGCCACCGACCACGGCCGGATGTACGCCCGCTCCACGTCCGAGCAGTACACCGTCCCCTCCATCACCACGGTGATCGGGCAGCAGCCCCACGGCCTGGACGGCTGGTTCGGGTACATGGGGGCGAACAGCCTTGCCCAGGACCCCACGCTGCCTGGCATCCTGGGCAGCCCGGCCAAGGTGCGCCAGGCCGTCAGCCGGGCCGCCAAGGCCGCGGAAACGTACCGGGACAGCGCCGCCCAGCGGGGGGACCGCGTCCACAACTACTGCGAGCAGGTGGCCCTGCGTGCCCTCGGCCGGCCGCACCTGATGAAGGAAACCCGCGAGGCCCTGGCAGCCAACGGCGAGGAAGCCTTCGCCGCCCGGTTCGACGAGTGGTGGGAGCTGTTCCAGGTGGAGCCCGTCGCCCCCGAGATCACGGTCTGGAACAAGACGGTCGGCTACGCCGGCACCCTGGACCTCGTCGCGAAGATCAACGGCCGGACCTGCCTGATTGACTACAAGACCAAGGGCACCAGCCGCGACGGTACGGTCAAGCCCCTCGATGACAAGGTGGTCATGCAGCTCGTGGCCGGCATGAAGGCCGAGGAAAGCCTTGTGGACCCGGTGGCGGGGGAGTGGGAGGCCTGGCAACACGGCGAATCCCCGATCCTGCTGGCCGTCGCGGTGGGCGAGACGGAGGTCCGTCCGCTGCGGGCCAACCCCGACGTCCTCAAGCACCACTGGTGGAAGTTCTGCGCGCTCCGCCGCGTGTGGGAAATGTCCGCGGACACCGCCGCCGCGGGGACCGCGCTGCTCCCGCTGGCGCCGCCCGTCGGCCGGTGATCCCGGGCGGCTGGGCCCCGAAGCGGGCAGCTGCAACTAAACTGGACTGGATCCCGAAGCCGCCCACCGTGAGGACAGATTGCACATGGCCATTTTGAATATCCGCATCATCGGGGATCCTGTGCTCCGCACGGTGGCCGATCCCGTGACGGAGTTCGGGCCTGAACTGGCGAAGCTCGTAGCGGACATGACCGAAACGATGGAGGACGTCGAGGGCGCCGGCCTGGCCGCCCCCCAGATCGGCGTCAGCAAACGCGTCTTCACCTACCGGATCGGCGGCGTGGAGGGTCACATCATCAACCCGGTGCTGGAAAACAGCCCGGACTTCCAGCCGGACCAGGGCGAAGGCTGCCTGTCCATCCCCGGCCTCGGCTTCCCGGTCCGGCGGCACCGCCACACCCGTGTCACCGGGGTGGACCTGCACGGCAACCCCGTCACGGTCGAGGGCGACGGCATGCTGGCCCGCTGCTTCCAGCACGAAACCGACCACCTGGACGGCATCCTGTTCACCGACCGGCTCGAGGGCGAGGACCGCAAAGCCGCCCTGCGCTCCATCCGGAACACAAACTATGACGCCATCACGGAGCAGACGACGGCGAAGCGCGCCAGGACGGTCGGCTCCAGCTTCGGAGCGGGTTCTTTCGGATCCGGCGCATGAGGGTCCTCTTCGCGGGGACCCCGGCTGTTGCTGTTCCGTCCCTGGACGCGCTCGTCGCCGCGGGGTTCGACGTCGTCGCCGTGCTCACCCGCCCGGACGCGCCGCTGGGTCGGAAGCGGGTCCTGACGCCGTCGCCCGTTGCTGCCCGCGCCACCGAGCTCGGCATTGACGTCATCCGTGCGGCCAAGGTCGACGCCGGCACCACGGCCAGGATCGCCGCGGCCGCCCCTGACGTTGCCGCGATCGTCGCCTACGGCGGCCTGGTGCCGCGGGCAGCCCTGGAGATTCCCCGCCACGGCTGGATTAATCTGCACTTCTCGCTGCTGCCGGCCTGGCGCGGCGCCGCACCCGTGCAGCGGGCCGTCATCGCCGGCGACGACGTCACCGGGGCCGTCACCTTCCGCCTGGAGGAGGGTCTGGACACCGGCCCGGTCTTCGGAACGCTGACCGAGGCAGTGCACCCGGATGACACCGCAGGCGCGCTCCTGGAACGGCTGTCCCGCAGCGGTTCCGTGCTGCTGGCCCAGACCCTGTCCGCCCTCGGGGCCGGCCACGCCGTGGCCGTGCCCCAGCAGGGCCAGGTCAGCCTCGCCCCCAAGCTCGGCCTCGAGGACGGCCGGCTCGACTGGCGGCAGCCCGCTCTCGCGATCGGACGGCGGGCACGCGGCGTCACCCCCGAGCCCGGCGCCTGGACCACCCTGGCCGGGCAACGGATCAAACTCGAACCGGTCCTGCTCCGTCCCGAAGCGCCGGCGCTCCCGCCGGGGCACCTGGCTCCGGACGGAAAGGCCGTCCTGGTGGGAACGGGCTCGCACCCGGTTGAACTCACCCGGATCCAGCCTTCGGGCAAGAAAATGATGACCGCCGCTGATTGGGCGCGCGGACAGGCAACACTGGAAAGCGTGGTGTTCGAATGAGCGAATCCGGGACTGGCGGCAGCGGCCGGGGCAAGGGCCCCCAGCGCGGCGGCCAGTCCGGCGGCGGCCGGGACAGCAGCCGGCGGAACGCGCAGGGCCGCGAACGCAACCGCGGCCCGCAGCGCGACTTCACCGAGAACGCACCCTCGCAGCGCACCCGCCGGGCCGATCCGGCCCGGCTCGTGGCCTTCGAGGTGCTGCGCTCCGTCGCTTCCGAGGACGCCTACGCCAACCTGGTCCTGCCGGCCCGGATCCGGCACCACGGGCTGGACAAGCGCGACGCCGGATTCGCCACCGAGCTCAGTTACGGCGCCCTCCGCGGCCAGGGCACCTACGACGCAATCCTGGCCCGCTGCGTGGACCGGCCCCTGGACCAGCTGGATCCGGCCGTCCTCGACGCGCTCCGGATCGGCGTCCACCAGCTCGTGGCCATGCGGGTCCCCGCGCACGCCGCCCTGGACCAGACCGTGGGCCTCGCCCGCGCCGTCATCGGCGCCGGACCCTCGGCCCTCATCAACGCCGTGCTCCGCAAGGTCTCCGCCCATACCCTGGAGGAGTGGCTGGAGCTGCTGGTGCGGGATGAGACGGACGAAACCCGGATCGCCTCGATCCGCTACGCCCACCCGGAATGGATCGTCCGCGCGCTCCGGCAGTCCCTCGTGGCCCATGGCCGCCCGGTCACCGAAATCAACGATCTCCTCGAGGCCGACAACGCCGCCCCGGTGGTCAACCTCGTGGCCCTGCCCGGGCTCGGAAGCCTCGACGAGGCCCTCGACGGCGGCGCGACCCCCGGCGAACTCGTGGAAGGATCCGCGCTGTCCAGCGGCGGGGACCTCGGCCGGCTCGCCTCCGTGCGCGACGGCAGCACCCGGGTCCAGGACGTCGGCTCGCAACTCGTGGCCCGGGCCCTGGCCGCCGTCGACCTCGGGAACGGCAGCAACGACGCCGGCAGCAACGACGCCGGCAACGGCAATCAAGCCGGCGAACGCTGGCTGGACCTGTGTGCCGGACCGGGCGGAAAGGCCGCGCTGCTCGGTGCCCTCGCCCGGCAGCAGGGCGCGACACTCCTGGCCAACGAACCCGCGCCGCACCGCGCGAAGCTCGTCCGGCAGGCCCTCGCCGCGGTGCCCCACGAGGTCTGGCACGTGCGGACCGGTGACGGCCGCGACGTCGGAACAGAGATGGCGGAAAGCTTTGACCGCATCCTCGTCGATGCCCCCTGCACCGGACTGGGTGCCCTGCGCCGCCGTCCGGAATCCCGCTGGCGCCGCACCCCCAAGGACCTGGCAGACCTGGGGCCGTTGCAGCGCGAACTGCTCAAGTCCGCCCTGGCCGCGGTGAAGCCGGGCGGTGTGGTCGCCTACGTGACGTGTTCGCCGCACCCGGCCGAGACGACCGCCGTCGTGAGCGATGTGCTGCGCAAGCGCGAGGACCTTGAGCTGCTCGACGCCGGGGCCGTCCTGGACCGGGTGAGCCTCACCGGCCACCTCGAGGCCGGGCACGAGCTCACCGCGCAGCTCTGGCCGCATGTGCACCGCACGGACGCCATGTTCCTGGCGCTCATCCGCAAAAAAGCCTGAGTTTCGGGGTCTTCCGGGACACCAGACCCCAAGCACCAGCCGACCACCCCAGCAGAACGTAAAGGAATTTCATGGCCCAGTGCTGCATCAATCCGAGTATTCTTTCGGCCGACTTCGCCAACCTCGAAGCCGAACTGCGCAGAATCAGCACCGCCGATGCCGTGCATGTCGACGTCATGGACAACCACTTCGTGCCCAACCTCACGCTCGGGCTTCCCATCGTCCGGCGCCTGCAGGAGATCAGCCCGGTGCCGCTGGACGCCCACCTCATGATCGAGGACGCGGACCGCTGGGCCCCCGCCTACGCCGACGCCGGCGTGGCCTCGGTAACCTTCCACGCCGAGGCGTCGATCGCGCCGGTCAAGCTGGCACGCGAACTGCGGGCCCGCGGAGCCAAGGCGGGCCTGGCGCTCCGGCCGGGAACCGCCGTGGAGCCGTTCCTGGACATGCTCGGCGAACTGGACATGCTGCTGATCATGACGGTGGAGCCTGGCTTCGGCGGGCAGCAGTTCCTGGACCTCACGCTGCCCAAAATCCGCCGGGCCCGCGCGGCGATCGACGGCTCCGGCCTCGCGGTGGCGCTGCAGGTCGACGGCGGCATCACCGAGGAGACCATCCTGCGGGCCGCCGAGGCCGGGGCGGACGTCTTCGTGGCCGGGTCCGCCGTCTACGGTGCGCAGGATCCCGCCGACGCCATCGGGCGGCTCCGGGCCGCGGGCAGCCGCCGGGCAGCACACCAGCCGGGCAGCACACCAACTGGGCAGCACACCAGCTGAAACTGCGCTCCGACTGTGACGTCCGGCGTAATGTCCGCGGGCGGGAATAGCCGGAGCCGGCCCACAGTTGTGTCAGAATAGCAACACACATACGTGCTCCGGGGTCGGTGAAAGTCCGAACCGGCGGTCATAGTCCGCGACCCGCGAGCCGGTGCTTTCCTTCGGGAAGGATGCCGGCAGACGGTTGAACCGGTGGAATTCCGGTACCGACAGTTAAAGTCTGGATGAGAGAAGCACGTACAGCTGTTACTGCGGCGTCCTACCGGCGCCGCATGATTTTGCTGTCGTAGACCCCCGGAGCCATCGCGGCTTTTGAGGGAAGGAACGACACATCGTGGCATCAGGCCAAGCCTCCGCCCCGGTCTCCGGGTTCACCGCCGCCGAAATATCGGCGATGGACGTGGCACTGGCGGCCGCCGCCCAGGGCCCGCGGGGCGCGAACCCGCTGGTGGGCGCCGTCGTCCTCGCGCCCGACGGGACGCACCTCGTGACCGGCTGCCACCGGGGGGCAGGCACCGCCCATGCGGAAGCCGACGCCATCGACCAGGCGGCCGCCGCCGGGCTTGATCTCCGCGGCACCACCATGGTGGTCAGCCTGGAGCCCTGCAACCATTGCGGACGCACCGGCCCGTGCGCCCAGGCGATCATCGACGCCGGGATCGCCGAGGTCGTCTACGCCGTCGATGACCCGCACGATCCGGCGGCCGGCGGCGCGGCAACGCTGCGCACCGCGGGCGTCCGCGTCCGTTCCGGACTCCGCGGCGCGGGGGCGCTGGAGCTGAACCGGCGCTGGTTCGACGCCGTCGCCGCCAGACGGCCCTTCGTCACCCTGCACATTGCGCAGACCCTGGACAGCCGCATCGCGGCCAGCGACGGCACGAGCCAGTGGATCTCCAGCCCGGAATCCCTCGCCGACAACCACGCCCTGCGCGGCCGCATCGACGCCATCCTGGTCGGTACCCAGACCGTCCTCGTGGACAACCCGCGGCTCACCGCGCGGAACGCCGACGGTGAACCGGCCGGCAAGCAGCCGCTGCGCGCCGTGATGGGATACCGCGGAATCCCCGCGGGCGCCGCCATCAACGGCGACGACGGCAACGTCCTGCACCTGCCCACCCGGGACCCCCGCGAGGCGCTGGACCAGCTGTTCGACGCCGGTGTCCGGCACCTCATGGTGGAAGGCGGCTCCCGGATCCTGAGCGCCTTCCTCGCCGCAGGCCTCGTGGACGAACTGATCGTCTACCTGGCGCCGACGCTCCTGGGCGCCGGCACCCCGGCCCTCGAGGACCTCGGCATCACCACGCTGGCGGACGCCCAGCTCTGGGACTGGGATCCGTCGTCCGGCGGAGCGGTCCAGGTCCTCGGCCGCGACCTGCGGCTGCACCTGCGCCCCGCCACCCCGGAAACCGCCACAGCAACTGCTACCGCCATCTCATCCGATTCCACCCCGCACCGCACCGGTGTGGCGACTGCCGCAGGAGGCAACTGATGTTCACCGGAATTATTGCCGAGCAGGGAAAGGTGTTGTCCGTTGAACGCAACGGCGACATCAGCGCCACCGTCCGGCTCCACGCCCCCGGAACCACCGAAGGGCTCGCCCTCGGCGGGTCGATCGCCGTCAACGGCGTCTGCCTCACGGCCACGCAGATCGACGGCAAGGACTTCAGCGTCGACGTCATGGGCGAGACGCTGGACCGCAGCACCGTCGGAGGGCTCGCCGCGGGGGACTCCGTCAACCTGGAGCGCTGCGTTCCGGCCGGCGGCCGGCTGGACGGCCACGTCGTCCAGGGCCACGTCGACGGCGTCGGCCAACTGCTCGAGCGCGAACCGCTCGGCAACTGGGACCGGCTCCGTTTCGGCGTCCCGGCCGGGCTGGCCCGGTACATCGCCGAAAAGGGATCCATCGCCGTCGACGGCGTCTCCCTGACCGTGACCGCCGTGAGCCCGGCTGCGGAGCCGGAACCGTGGTTCGAAGTCGGACTCATCCCGACCACCCTCGCCGACACCGGCCTGGGCGCGAAACTGCTGGGCGGCCGGGTCAACCTCGAAGTTGACGTGCTCGCCAAGTACACTGAGCGCCTCCTCGCCTTTTCACAGCGGACGGCCGGGGCGGCAGCACACCGGGAGGGGGCGGCACTGTGAACCACGTCAAAGACATCCAGCGGCACGCCGTCGGCCACGTCGACGGCGCTGCCGTGCCCGCCGCGCCGGACAACGCCCGGGGGAGCCTTGACCCGATTGAGGACGCGGTCCGCGCGATGGCGGCCGGCCGGCCGGTCCTGGTGGTCGACAACGAGGACCGTGAAAACGAAGGCGACATCATTTTCGCGGCCCAGCACGCCACCCCCGCCCTGATGGGCTGGACGGTGCGGTACAGCTCCGGCGTCATCTGCGTGCCGCTCGACGCCGGACGGGCGGATGCGCTGGCGCTGCCCCCGATGGTCGAGATCAACGAGGATGCCAAGGGCACCGCCTACACCGTGTCCTGCGACGCGGCCGTGGGCGTCAGCACCGGAATCTCCGCCACGGACCGGGCCCTGACGGCCCGCGTCCTGGCCGATCCCGGCAGCCGGCCGGCAGCCCTGACCCGTCCCGGGCATGTTTTTCCCCTGCGCGCCGTTAAGGGGGGAGTGCGGGAACGTCCCGGCCACACCGAGGCCGCCGTGGACCTGTGCCGGCTCGCCGGCCTCGAGCCCGTGGGCGTGATCGCAGAGCTGGTGCATGACAACGGAGAAATGATGCGGCTGGACGGACTTCGCGGCTTCGCCAAGGAGCATGGCTGCCCCCTGATCTCGATAGCGGATCTGGTGGCCTACCTTGATGCGGCCCCGCAGGGCGGCCGCGCTGCCGGTCCCGCCTGAACCACGGTTGATGGAGGAGAAACGATGACGACCACTGAAACACGAGACGGGATGACCCTCGGACGGAAGCCGCATCCGGTCAGCGGGGGCCCGATCGTCCAGCTGCCCACGGCCTTCGGCGACTTCGTGGCGCAGGCCTGGACCGACCTGGCCACGGGAGCCGAACACCTCGCGGTCAGCTCGCCGCTGCCGCCGGTCGATGGCCAGGCGCCCCTGGTCCGGCTGCATTCCGAGTGCCTCACCGGCGACGTGTTCGGCTCCTACCGCTGCGACTGCGGGGAGCAGCTGGCCTACGCCCTGGAAATGATCAACGAGTTCGGCGGCACCCTGCTCTACCTGCGCGGCCAGGAAGGCCGGGGCATCGGCCTGGCGAACAAGATGAAGGCCTACGCCCTCCAGGAGGCCGGGTTCGACACCGTCGAAGCCAACGAGCAGCTGGGCCTGCCCGTCGACGCCCGCTGCTACAAGGCCGCGGCCCAGATCCTTGCGGAACTGGGGCTTAACGAGATCCGGCTCCTGAGCAACAACCCGGACAAGCAGGACCGGCTCGCCCAGGCAGGCGTCAAGGTGGTGGAGATGGTTCCCACCGAGGTCCCCTCGCGGGAACAGAACCTCCGCTACCTGCAGACCAAGAAGGACCGGATGGACCACCTGCTCGTCCTCGACGTCGAGCCGGCGGCGTCCGCGGGCCAGGGCCGGGGCCGCTTCGAGCACGAACAAGACTGATCCCACCCGCAGCACATTCCACCCGGCAGCACAGACCAAGACTTTTTACCCACGACTTAGCAGAACAAGGATTTTCAGATGAGCGGACACGGCGCACCCCAGATTGACCTCAGCACCTTCCAGCCGGAGCAAACGTCCCGGCTGAAACTGGCCATCGTCGCCGCCAGCTGGCACACCCGGATCATGGACGGGCTGCTGGACGGCGCCCTGCGCGCGGCAAAGGATGCCGGCATTCCCGAACCGGCCGTGCTGCGCGTTCCCGGCACCTTCGAGCTTCCCGTCGCCGCGGCCCGGCTGGCACCGCACTTCGACGCCGTCGTGGCACTCGGCGTCGTGATCCGGGGCGGGACCCCCCACTTCGAGTACGTCTGCGAGGCGGCCACCCTGGGCCTGACCGAGGTCAGCGTCCGCACGGGCGTCCCGGTCGGCTTCGGCGTGCTGACCTGTGACACCGAACAGCAGGGCATCGACCGCGCCGGCCTGCCCGGCTCCAGCGAGGACAAGGGCCACGAGGCCGTCACCGCCGCCCTGGCCACCGCGGTGACGCTCCAGCAGTACCGCTAAGCGGCGCAGGTGTGTCTTCGCTCACATCCCGCCCGTCATGCAGGGGCCCGGCAGGCGGGCTCCTGCCCCGAACAAGTAGGCTGGAGGGCGTGAAGAATTTCGAGTCGCTGTTCGCAGAACTGAGTGAAAAGGCAGCCGCACGCCCTGACGGCTCCCGCACCGTCGCCGAACTGGATTCCGGGGTCCACGGCATCGGCAAGAAGGTCGTGGAGGAAGCAGCCGAAGTCTGGATGGCTGCCGAGTATGAATCCGATGAGGCCGCCGCGGAGGAAATTTCGCAGCTGCTCTATCACCTGCAGGTTCTGATGCTCGCCAAAGGACTCAGCCTGGAAGACGTCTACAAGCATCTCTAGCCGCGTCCGCACCGGAACCCGCGTGGACTTTTCCGCCGGGGCCGGTGCAGTTGCGTGGCCCGCTTGACTGTACTTAAGACTTCCTAACCCGAGAGAGACCTTCCAATGCTGAGAGTTGCCGTCCCGAACAAGGGATCCCTGTCCGAAGCCGCTTCCTCCATCCTCGCCGAAGCCGGCTACCGCCAGCGCCGCGACACCCGTGAACTGGTCATGGTGGACCCGGAGAACGACATCGAGTTCTTCTTCCTCCGCCCGCGGGACATCGCCGTCTACGTCGGCCGGGGCACTCTCGACGTCGGCATCACCGGCCGGGACCTGCTCCTGGATGCGGAAGTCGAGGCCGAGGAACTGCTGCCCCTGGGCTTCGCGGCCTCCACCTTCCGTTTCGCCGGACCCGTGGGCGACTTCACCTCGATCGAACAGCTCGAAGGCAAGCGGCTCGCCACCAGCTACGACGGGCTGCTCCGGGGCTACCTGGCCGGGCGCGGCATCCGCGCCAAGGTCGTCCGGCTCGACGGCGCCGTCGAATCCTCCGTGCGCCTCGGCGTGGCGGACGCGATCGCCGACGTCGTCGAAACCGGCACCACGCTCAAGGCCGCCGGCATGGAAATCTTCGGGGAGCCGATCCTGAAGTCCGAGGCCGTGCTGATCCGCCGCACCGGCCAGGGCGGCGCCGCGAACGGCACCATGAAGGAGATCGAGGTGCTGATCCGCCGCCTCCAGGGCGTCCTCGTGGCGCGGCAGTACGTGCTCATGGACTACGACATCCGCAAGGAACTCGTCGAAGAGGCCGCAGCCCTGACGCCGGGCCTGGAATCGCCCACCATCTCGCCGCTGCGCGATTCGGACTGGGTCGCCGTCCGCTCCATGGTCCCCAAGAAGGACACCAACCGGATCATGGACGCGCTGTACGACATGGGCGCCCGCGCCATCCTGGTCAGCAGCATCCACGCCTGCCGGATCTGAACCCGGCGCCGGCGAGCGGGTATCCCATGAACGAATATCAGGAGAAGTCATGACAGTGGCCGTGCGCGTCATCCCGTGCCTGGACGTCGACGCCGGACGTGTGGTCAAGGGCATCAACTTCGAAGGACTGCGCGACGCCGGAGACCCGGTGGAGCTGGCACACCGCTACGACAACGGCGGCGCGGATGAGCTGACCTTCCTCGACGTCACGGCGTCCTCGGGCAACCGCGAGACCACCTTCGACGTCGTCCGGCGCACCGCCGAGGAAGTCTTCATCCCGCTGACCGTCGGCGGCGGCGTGCGCGGCGTGGCCGAGGTGGACAAGCTGCTGCGCTCCGGCGCGGACAAGGCCGCCATCAACACCGCCGCCGTCGCCCGTCCCGGCGTGATTGACGAAATCACCCGGCATTTCGGCTCCCAGGTCCTCGTGCTGTCCCTGGATGCCCGGCGCACCCGCCCCGGTTCGGAGCCCACGGCCTCCGGCTTCGAGGTGACCACCCACGGCGGACGCCAGGGCACCGGCATCGACGCGATCGCCTGGGCGCGTGAGGCGGCCGACCGCGGCGTCGGGGAAATCCTGCTCAACTCGATCGATGCGGACGGCACCAAGGACGGCTTCGACCTGGAACTGATCCGGCTGGCGCGGGCCGCGGTCAAGGTGCCGCTGATCGCTTCCGGCGGTGCCGGCAGGCCCGGGCATTTCCCGCCCGCCGTGGCCGCCGGCGCGGACGCGGTCCTGGCGGCGTCCGTCTTCCACTTCGGTCCGCTGGACATGATTGCCCAGGTCAAGGCCGCGATCCGCGACGCAGGCTTCGAGGTGCGTTAACAGCAACGCGGGGTCACTTATAGCCCATCCGGAAGCGGATTATGGGCGGTAAGTGACCCCGCGTTGGTTGTTAAAGGGGCCGGTGTCAGAGTCCGACTTCGGCGGATTGCAGAAGCGCGACGGCGTCCGGCTGGCCCTCGAACGTCACCAGGGCATGGCGGGTGCGGCCGTGGGCGTGCATGAGCAGTTCGCCGGGTTCCCCGACGATGGCCACCGAGACGGGGGCGCGGCGGGCAACGTGCCGCGGCCCGGAAGGACGGACCAGCACGATCCCCAGGTCGACACCGCGGTAGAGGATGGCCGCACGCTTGATCAGCTCGTCCCACAGGGCGTCGGAGTACTCCTCATCCAGGGCACGGGGCGCCCACCGGTCCACGGCGCGGCGGACGTCCTCGGTGTGGACGAAGTATTCGATCAGGTTGGAGCTTTCGTCCAGGGCCTTGATCTTCAGCGGGGACAGCGCCGGGGGACCTGCCCGGAAGGCGCCGACCAGCCGGGCGTAGTCCTCCGGGGTCTTCAGCGTGGCGGCCAGCTTGGCCGTGGCCTTGTCTGATGCCTTGGACAGCCGCTTGATCAGCAGCCCCAGCCCTACGGCGGCTTTCCGCTCGCGGAGGTATAAGTGGGCGGCAAGATCCCGGGTGCGCCAGCCGCTGCAGAGCGTGAGGGAATTAGGACCGGCTGCAAGCAGGGTCTCGGCCAGGACTTCACGGGACGGATCGACGAAATGCATCACTTGTGAAACTAGCACGAGACGGCGTTGCATGCGCACAGGAACCGCCGCCGTTTCTGCCGCCCGGCGGCAATCCGGCCGCAGGTTACGCGCACAGGTTAAGCGCGGGGCCGCCGGGGCTGATCCCCGCGGTGCCGGGAGGCACTAGACTTGAGCTGATGTCTGAGCAGCCTGCCCCCGCCCCCGTGTCCACCCCGCCGACGCCGGCCAGCCCCCTGCCGTCCGGGCTGGCGGACGCCCTGAAGCGTGACGGCGCCGGCCTGGTGGCCGCGATCGTCCAGCAGTTCGACACCGGGGACGTGCTGATGCTGGGCTGGATGGACGACGAGGCCCTGCACCGCACCATGACCACCGGCCGCGTGACCTTCTACTCGCGTTCCCGGCAGGAATACTGGCGCAAGGGGGATACCTCCGGGCACGCGCAGTGGGTCAAGTCGCTCGCGATGGACTGCGACGGCGATGCGCTGCTGGTCCGCGTCGACCAGGTCGGCGCCGCCTGCCACACCGGAACCCGGACCTGCTTCGACGGCCGCGGGCTCGACGTCGTCGTCGGGGCCGGCTAGGCGCAGCGGCCGGGCGCACCGGCCGGCTCAACGCACGGGCCGGCGCAGTCCCACAGCATTCTCGAACCTTTACGAACGGACCCGCCAGGACACTGGCGGGCGCAGACAAGAACAGGCGGAAACCACAGCCATGCAGGACCTAGGAATCATCAGCCCGGGCCTGGAAGAGTTCCGTGAACTCGCCGGCCACAGCCGTGTCATCCCCGTCCGGCTGAAGGTGCTCGCTGACGCCGAAACCCCGATCGGGCTGTACCGCAAGCTGGCGCAGGGCCAGCCGGGCACCTTCCTGATGGAATCCGCGGCCGTCGGCGGATCCTGGTCCCGCTACTCGTTCATCGGCGCACGGTCCCGCGCCACACTGACCACCAAGGACGGCGAGGCGTTCTGGCTCGGCGAACCGCCGGTGGGCGTGCCGTTGGGCGGCAGCCCGGTGGACGCCGTCCGCGACACCGTCGAGGCCCTCCGCACTGACCGCTTCGACGGACTGCCGCCCTTCACCTCCGGCCTTGTCGGCTTCCTCGGCTGGGAAAGCGTCCGGCACTGGGAGAAGCTCACCGCCCCGCCGGAAGACGATCTGGACCTGCCGGAGCTGGCGCTGAACCTCGTCACGGACATGGCGGTGCATGACAACATGGACGGCACCGTGCTGCTGATCGCCAACGCCATCAACTTCGACAACAGCTCCGAACGCGTCGACGAAGCCTGGCACGACGCCGTCGCCCGGGTGAAGGCGCTGCTGGCCAAGGTCAGCAGCCCCGTGGAGCAGCCGGTCTCGGTGCTGGATCCCACCGCCCTGGATTTCGCCGCCAGCGTGCAGGAACGCTGGGCCGAGGCGGACTACCTGGCCGCCCTGGACCGCGGCAAGGAAGCGATCGTTGAGGGCGAGGTCTTCCAGGTGGTGATTTCGCGCCGCTTCGAAATGGAATGCGGCGCCGACCCGCTGGACGTCTACCGGGTGCTCCGGAACATGAACCCCAGCCCCTACATGTACATCTTCAGCCTCGAGGACGCCGCGGGCCGGCAGTACTCGATTGTCGGCTCCTCCCCGGAAGCGCTCGTGACCGTGACGGGCGAGGAGGTCATCACCCACCCGATCGCCGGGTCGCGGCCCCGCGGCAAGACGGTCGAGGCGGACAAGGCCCTGGCCGAGGAACTGCTGGCTGACGAGAAGGAACGCGCCGAGCACCTGATGCTGGTGGATCTCTCCCGCAACGATCTGTCCAAGGTCTGCGTGGCCGGCACCGTGGACGTCACCCAGTTCATGGAGGTGGAGCGTTTCAGCCACATCATGCACCTGGTCTCGACCGTCGTCGGCAGGCTCGCACCGCATGCCATGTCCTACGACGTCCTGAAGGCCACCTTCCCGGCCGGCACGCTCTCGGGAGCCCCGAAGCCGCGGGCGCTGCGCCTCCTGGACGAACTCGAACCCCACCGCCGCGGCATCTACGGCGGCGTGGTGGGCTACCTCGACTTCGCCGGCGACATGGACATGGCGATCGCCATCCGTTCGGCGCTGCTGCGCGAAGGCCGCGCCTACGTGCAGGCCGGCGGCGGGATCGTGGCCGACTCGGTCAACCCCACCGAAGCCCAGGAAACCGTGAACAAGGCCGCCGCCCCGCTCCGCGCCGTCCACACCGCCGGTTCCCTGCGCAACGTCAGCGCGGAGTCCATCCCCGGGGCCGGCAAGCCGGCCGGGACGCAGAACTGATGGCCGCCCCTGACACCAACCCGGGCGCTGTCCCCGGAAACACGGTGAAGACCACCCCGCGCGCCTCCGCTCCCCGCTGGGCCCGGAAGTCCACCCTGGTCCTGCTCATCGCGGCCCTGGCGATGGCCGTGTTCGGCACCACCACGCAGACCTGGCTCACCGTGCACCTCGATCCGGCCCAGCTGGGACAGGCCGTCAGCAGCCAGGACGGCCTGCAGGTCCAGGGCAGCAAGGCCGCCACCACCGTGACCGCCCTCGCCCTCGTCGCCCTGGCCGGCGGGCTGGCAGCGTCGATCGCCGGCCGGGTGGCGCGCTGGATCATCACGGCGATCATCCTCCTCGCTGCCGCCGGCATCGTCAGCGCGGCAGCGATCGTGCTGGCAGACCCGCTGGCCGCGGCGCAGGGATCCATCGCCTCGGCCACCGGGATCAGCGGAAGCAGCGTCCAGGTGGACGTCACCGCGTTCCCCGCCGCCGCCGTCGTCACCGGTTGCCTGCTGGGCCTGGGCGCCCTGCTGATCGTCCCCGCGGGACGGTTCTGGAAGAACCGCACCAAATATGACGCCCCGGCAGCAGGAGCGGCCACCGGCAGCGGGACGCGCGGCGCCGGCGCCCGGGCATTGCCGGCTGACGGGCCGCCCGATGAGATTGACAGCTGGGACCGGTTGTCGCGCGGTGACGACCCCACCTGAGCCGATGCCGCGGGCGGGTCCAGCAACGCGGCCAAAAACACAGCCAAAAAATGGCAGAATGTAAGCAGTATTCATCCTGAGGAGATTTTCCATGAGCAAAGCCACTGTTTCCGCATCGCAGTCCGCCCGGGCAGACATCCAGGACGGCATCGATCACAGCGAACCGACCGGTCACGGCAACAGCCCGGCAGCGTGGACCTGCGTGATCATCATGCTGATTGGCGCCCTCATCGCGTCCATCGCCTTCGTCATCGCCAACACCCCCATCTTCATAGCCGGTGCCGTGGTCATGCTGGCCGGCCTGCTCGCCGGCTGGGTCATGCGCAAGGCCGGCTACGGCGTCGGCGGCAGCAAGCTGAAGAACTCCGGCCACTAAGGTGAGCGTTCTCGATGACATCAATGCCGGTGTCAGGGAGGATATGGTGGCGCGCCAGCGCCTCGTCACCCTGGCGGAGCTGAAGGAACGCGCCGCTGCCGCCGCACCCGCGCGCGACGCCTGGGCGGCCCTCGGCGGCTCCTCGGCCGCGCGGGAGCAGCTGAAGGTGATCGCCGAGATCAAGCGCAGCAGCCCCTCCAAGGGCCCGCTCGCGAGCATCGTGGATCCCGCGTCCCTCGCCGTGCAGTACGCCGACGGCGGAGCGTCCGTGATCAGCGTCCTGACCGAACAGCGCCGCTTCAACGGGTCGCTGGCCGACCTTGACGCCGTCCGGGCAGCCGTGGATATTCCGCTGCTGCGCAAGGACTTCATGGTGGACGAGTACCAGATCTGGGAGGCCCGGGCCCACGGGGCCGACCTGATCCTGCTGATCGTCGCCTCCCTCTCCGACGCGCAGCTGCGCGATTTCACCGCGCTGAGCCGCGAACTGGGCATGAATGTGCTGGTGGAGACGCACACGGCGGAGGAAATCGAACGCGCCGTCGCCGCGGACGCGCGGATCATCGGCGTGAACGTGCGCAACCTCAAGACGCTCGACGTCGACCGCTCCCTCTTCGCGGAGCTGGCCGGCGGCATCCCGGCCGGTGCGCTCGTCGTCGCCGAATCCGGCGTGCGCGACGTCGAGGACGTCCGCCACTATGCCGCCCACGGCGCCAACGCGGTCCTGGTGGGCGAGGCGCTGGTCAGCGACTCGACGCCGCGCGAACGGATCGCAGAATTCACGGCCGCCGGGGCAGCGGCGATCGCCGCACGCGCCTGACCCGCGCCTCCGGCACAGGCCCGGTCCGGGCGGACGCACGGGCCCCGTGCGCCACCGGGCCCGTGGCACCCCAGATACTTTTGCGGAGCTGATTCGCAGATCCTTATAGCTAGCAGTGGAACAGGATGGTGAGACTGATGGTCGATGCGCCAGCAGCCGGCTCAGACGAAAACGCCGTGGACGCGTTTCTCGAAGGTGGACAGCAGTCCTTGCGGCATGCCCCCGGCCCCTACTTCGGCACGTACGGCGGCCGATGGATGCCCGAGTCGCTGATCGCGGCCCTGGACGAGCTCGAGGACACCTTCGAGAAGGCCAAGGCCGATCCGGCGTTCACCGCCCAGATCGCCGAGCTGAACAGGAACTATTCGGGCCGGCCCTCGCTGCTGACCGAGGCCAGGCGCTTCGCCGAGCACGCCGGGGGAGTGCGGATCTTCCTCAAGCGCGAGGACCTGAACCACACCGGCTCGCACAAGATCAACAACGTCCTGGGCCAGGCACTGCTCGCCAAGCGCATGGGCAAGACCCGGATCATCGCCGAGACGGGCGCCGGCCAGCACGGCGTCGCCAGCGCCACCGCCGCCGCCCTGATGGGCCTGGAATGCGTCGTCTACATGGGCGCCGAGGACTGCCGCCGGCAGGCCCTGAACGTGGCGCGGATGGAACTCCTGGGCGCCACCGTCATTCCGGTGACCAACGGCTCCCAGACGCTCAAGGACGCGATCAACGAGGCACTCCGGGACTGGGTCGCCAACGTCGGCAACACCCACTACCTGCTGGGCACCGCCGCCGGGGCGCACCCCTTCCCTGCCATGGTCCGCTACTTCCACGAAGTCATCGGCGAGGAGGCCCGCGCCCAGATCCTGGACCAGACCGGCCGGCTGCCGGACGCCGTCTGCGCCTGCATCGGCGGCGGCTCCAACGCCATCGGCATCTTCCACGGCTTCCTGGACGATCCCGCCGTGAAGATCTACGGCTTCGAGGCCGGCGGCGACGGCGTCGAAACCGGACGCCACGCGGCCACCATCACGCTCGGCAAGCCCGGCGTCCTGCACGGCGCCCGCTCCTACCTCATGCAGGACGACGACGGCCAGACCATCGAATCGCACTCCATCTCGGCCGGACTGGACTATCCCGGAGTCGGCCCCGAGCACTCCCACCTCGCCGACATTGGCCGGGTCAGCTACGAGCCCATCACGGACAGCGAGGCCATGGAGGCCTTCCGCCTGCTCTGCCGCACCGAGGGCATCATCCCCGCCATCGAGTCCGCCCACGCCCTCGCCGGCGCCATCAAGGTCGGCCAGCGGCTCGCTGCCGCAGGCAAGACATCAGGCGACGCATCAGAAAAGATCGTGATCGTGAACCTGTCCGGCCGCGGCGACAAGGACGTGGCCACGGCCGCGGAATGGTTCAACCTGCTGGACACGGATTCGCCCGAAGCCGAGATCGCCAAAGAGGGAGAGCAGTTGTGAGCACCGCCGAATCCGGCACTGACCCGGACACCACCCGCAGGCCCGCCAGCAAGTCGGCAGCGGCCATCGACCGCGCCAGGGCCCAGGGCCGCGCGGCCCTGATCGGCTACCTGCCCGCCGGCTACCCGAGCGTCGAAGACACCATCGCGGCAGGCATCGCCCTGGCCGAGAACGGTGCCGACCTGATCGAGATCGGCATCCCGTATTCCGATCCCGTGATGGACGGCCCGGCCATTCAGGCCGCCACCACCGAGGCCCTCGCCAAGGGCTTCCACGTCCGCCAGGTCTTCGACGTCGTGGCCGGCATCACCAGCAGGACCGACGCCGCCGTGCTGGTCATGACCTACTGGAACCCCGTCATGCGGATGGGCGTGGACGAGTTCTCCCGCCGCCTGGCCGAAGCCGGGGGAGCGGGGCTCATCACCCCCGACCTGATCCCCGACGAAGCCTCGGAATGGCTCGCGGCCTCGGACAAGTACGGACTGGACCGGGTGTTCCTCGTGGCGCCGTCCTCGTCGCCGGAGCGGATGCGCCGGACCGTCGAGGCGAGCCGCGGCTTCGTCTACGCCGTGTCCATCATGGGCGTCACCGGCGCCCGCACCTCCGTTAGCGCCGCCGCCAAGGACGTGGTGGCCGCCGCGCATGCCGCCGGCGCCGAGCGGGTCTGCGTGGGCCTCGGGGTTTCCAACGCGGACCACGTCCGCGAGATCGCCGCCTACGCCGACGGCGTGATCGTGGGCACCGCCCTCGTCGCAGCCATCCGCGACGGCGGCGTGGACGCTGTAGCGTCTCTGACCAAAGACCTCGGCACCGGCCTGGGCAAGGAAGAAGCGTAAGCAATGCACTCAGTCCTCCACGCGGCGGCGATGATTCCCGCGAGCATTCCGAGCCCGGGCTGGTCCGGATTCGACATCCCGCTGCCGTGGGGGTCGCTGCGCATCCACGCCTACGCGCTGTGCATCCTGGCCGGCATCATCGCCGGTCTCTGGCTCACGTCCGTCCGCTGGGCGCGGCGCGGGGCACCGGAGGGCAGCGTCTGGGACATCGCCATCTGGGCGATCCCGTTCGGGATCATCGGCGGCCGGCTCTACCATGTGGTGTCCTCGCCGGACGCGTATTTTGGTCCCGGCTTCGACGGCACGGGTGACCTGTCACTGATCCCGCAGATCCAGCGCGGCGGCCTGGGCATCTGGGGTGCCGTGGTCCTCGGCGTCGTCGGCGCCTGGATCGGCTGCCGGCGCGCCGGCGTCAAGCTGAGCGCCTTCGTGGACGCCGCGGCCCCGGGCCTGCTGCTGGCGCAGGCGATCGGCCGCTGGGGGAACTACTTCAACCAGGAGCTCTTCGGCGGGCCCACCACGCTTCCGTGGGGTCTTCAGATCGACGCCACCAACCCGAACTTCCCGGCCGGCATGCCGGCGGACACCCTCTTCCACCCGACGTTCCTCTACGAGTCCCTCTGGAACCTGGCGGGTGTGCTCATCCTCCTGGCGCTGGACCGCAAGTTCCACTTCCGCGGCGGCCGCCTGTTCTGGCTCTACGCCGTCTACTACACCCTGGGGCGGGTCTGGATCGAGGCCATGCGGATCGACGACGCCGAACAGATCACCCTCTTCGGCATCACCACCAGGCTCAACGTCTGGACCAGCATCTTCGTCCTCGTCGTGGCCCTGGCGCTCTTCGTCGCCCTCGGGCGGCGCAAGCGGACCGGCCCGGACAGCCCCTACCTGCCCGGCCGCGAACCCGCCGCCGTTGCCGGCGGCACCGCGGCGGAGACCGGCGACGACCTCCGCGATCCGGACCGGGCTGTCCCCGATGGTGAATCCCGTGATAATCTCCCTGATAACCCAAGCGGTCCAGGCTACGCCTCTGCCTCAGCGGAAGCGCCCAAGGACCCGGCCGACGGCGGCAAGCCCGCCACCGGAACCGCGCCGGAAGCTGACCGCATGAAGTAACGCAGCACCAAGTAAGGCAGCACCCAGCAAGACACCAGCACCGGCACTCCGGGGGCCGCGCAGCTACCGCTCGCAGAGCCCGGTTCCACAACGGCGTGGCACCATGGCACGTTGCCTACAGCACACGGCTGCCGGCCGGGCAAGCCAGGCCGGCGGCCCGCGTAACGGTTCGTGCAGCGGGCCGGGCGGGCTTACAATTCCAGTTAGAAAAAACTTTGTTGCGCTTGTCAAAGGGGCGCGCCGAGTCGGGCCAATGTTGTCCCTCCCATACGCACGATCAGGAGGAAGGACGTCTTCCATGACCCAAACCCTGCACAGCCCCAGTTGGTCCGAGCCTAACGAGCCAGCGGCCGCCATGTCGCCGTCGGCCATGTCACCCTTCAAACGCTTCGCGGCGATGCCGGAAGCAGCGGGGCTCTACAACCCCGAGCAGGAAAAAGACGCCTGCGGCCTGGCCATCATCGCCACGCTCCGCGGCGAACCCGGCTACGACATCGTTGACGCCGCGCTGACCGCCCTGCGCAACCTCGAACACCGGGGCGCCGTCGGCGCCGACGAAGGCACCGGCGACGGCGCCGGACTGCTGATGCAGGTCCCGGACGAGTTTTTCCGCGCGGTCACCGACTTCGAACTCCCCGCCCCCGGCCAGTACGTCGTGGGGACGGCGTTCCTTCCCGCCGAACAGCGTGAATCCGACGCGGCCAAGGCCGGCATCGAAAGCCTCGCCGCGGACGAGGGCCTCACCGTCCTCGGCTGGCGTGAAGTGCCGATCGTCGCCGATCTCGTCGGCGCCATGGCCCGCGCCTGCATGCCCTACTTCTCGCAGCCGTTCTTTGCCTCCAGCACCGGGGAAGTCCTGGAGCGCAACGAACTCGACTCCCGGGCCTGGCGGATCCGCAAGCGCGCGCAGAACAAGTTCGGCGTGTACTTCCCGTCGCTGTCCTCGCGGACCATCGTCTACAAGGGCATGCTGACCACCGCCCAGCTGGAGCCGTTCTACCCGGACCTCTCGGACAAGCGCTTCAAGACCAAGCTCGCGATCGTCCACTCGCGCTTCTCCACGAACACCTTCCCGTCCTGGCCGCTGGCCCAGCCCTTCCGGACCATCGCGCACAACGGCGAAATCAACACCGTCAAGGGCAACCGCAACTGGATGCGGGCCCGCCAGTCGCAGCTGGCCAACCCGCTGCTGGGTGATTCGCCGGAAGAGCTGTACCCCATTTGCACCCCGGGCGCCTCCGACTCGGCGTCGTTCGACGAGGTGGCGGAGCTGCTGTGGCTCTCCGGCCGCCCCATCACGCACTCGATCATGATGATGATCCCCGAGGCGTGGGAGAACCACGCCACCATGGACCCGGCCCGCCGGGCCTTCTACGAGTACCACTCCCTGCTGATGGAACCGTGGGACGGCCCCGCGGCCGTGTCCTTCACCGACGGCAACCTCGTCGGCGCCACCCTGGACCGCAACGGCCTGCGCCCGGGCCGGTACTGGATCACCGAAGACGGACTGGTCGTCTTCGCCTCCGAGGTCGGCGTGATCGACGTCGAACCCTCCAAGGTGGTCAAGAAGGGCCGCGTCTCGCCGGGCAAGATGTTCCTGGTGGACACCGAGGCCGGCCGCATCATCGGCGACGACGAGGTCAAGGCCGAGATGGCCGCCGCCAACCCCTGGGCCGAATGGCTCAAGGACAACCTGATCGACCTGAAGGACCTGCCGGAACGCGAGCACGTCGTGCACACCGCGGCCTCGGTCAACATCCGCCAGCGGACCTTCGGCTACACCACCGAGGAACTGAAGATCCTGCTCGGCCCGATGGCCCGCACCGGCGCCGAGCCGCTCGGCGCCATGGGATCGGACACGCCCGTGGCCGTGCTGTCGAAGCGCCCCCGGCTGCTCTTCGACTACTTCGTGCAGTCCTTCGCGCAGGTCACCAACCCGCCGCTGGACGCCATCCGCGAGGAGCTCGTCACGTCCCTGATGTGCGCGATCGGCCCCAACGGCAACCTGCTGGACACCAAGCAGGTCCGCCAGCCGCAGGTCTCGCTGCCGTTCCCCGTGATCAACAACGACCAGCTCGCCAAGATCGCCAACATCGAGAGCGCCGACGGCGACAAGATCGCCATGAAGGTCCGCGGACTGTACCGCCCCGAAGGCGGCGAGAACGCGCTGCGCGCCCGGCTGACGGAAATCTGCGAGCAGGTCTCCGGCGCCATCAACCGCGGTGTGCAGTACGTCGTGCTCTCGGACCGCGACTCGAACGCCCAGTGGGCGCCGATCCCGTCGCTGCTGCTCGTCAGCGCCGTGCACCACCACCTGCTCCGCAGCGCCAACCGCACCAAGACCGCCCTCGTGGTCGAGGCCGGCGACGTCCGCGAGACGCACCACGTGGCTGTGCTGATCGGCTACGGCGCCTCGGCCGTGAACCCGTACCTGGCCATGGAATCCGTGGAACAGCTCATCAGCACCGGCGACGTCGTCGGCGTGACACCGCAGGACGGCGTCTACAACCTGATCAAGGGCCTCGGCAAGGGTGTCCTGAAGATCATGTCCAAGATGGGCATCTCCACCGTGGCCTCCTACACCGGGGCGCAGACCTTCGAAGCCCTCGGCCTCGGCCAGGACCTCGTGGACGAGTTCTTCTCCGGCACGCACTCCCAGCTCGGCGGCGTCGGCCTCGACGTCATCGCGGCCGAGGTCTCGGCCCGCCACCAGATGGCCTACCCCGAGAGCGGCATCGAACAGGCGCACCGCCCCCTGCTCGGCGGCGGCGAGTACCAGTGGCGCCGCGACGGCGAACCCCACCTGTTCAACCCGGAGACGATCTTCCGGCTGCAGCACGCCACGCGTGAGCGCCGCTACGACATCTTCAAGTCCTATACCCGGGGTGTGGACGACCAGTCCGAGAACCTCATGACCCTGCGCGGGCTGCTGAAGTTCAAGACCGGCGTCCGGCCGGCGGTGCCGCTGGAGGACGTGGAGTCCGTCTCGTCCATCGTGAAGCGCTTCTCCACCGGGGCCATGAGCTACGGCTCGATCTCCAAGGAGGCCCACGAGACCCTCGCGATCGCCATGAACCGGCTGGGCGGCAAGTCCAACACCGGTGAGGGCGGCGAGGACGTGGACCGGCTGCTGGATCCCGAGCGCCGCTCCGCGGTCAAGCAGATCGCCTCGGGACGGTTCGGCGTCACGAGCCTGTACCTGAGCAACGCCGACGACATCCAGATCAAGATGGCGCAGGGCGCCAAGCCCGGCGAGGGCGGCCAGCTGATGGCGCAGAAGGTCTACCCCTGGGTGGCCCGGACGCGGCACTCCACGCCCGGCGTCGGGCTGATCTCCCCGCCCCCGCACCACGACATCTACTCGATCGAGGACCTCGCGCAGCTGATCTACGACGCCAAGCGGGCCAACCCCTCGGCACGGGTGCACGTCAAACTCGTCTCCGAGGTGGGGATCGGCACGGTTGCCGCCGGCGTCACCAAGGCGAAGGCCGACGTCGTCCTGGTCTCCGGGCACGACGGCGGTACCGGCGCCTCGCCGCTGAACTCGCTCAAGCACGCCGGCGTCCCGTGGGAGCTCGGCCTCGCCGAGACGCAGCAGACGCTCATGCTCAACGGCCTGCGCGACCGGGTCGTGGTGCAGGTGGACGGCCAGCTCAAGACCGGCCGCGACGTCGTGATCGCCGCGCTGCTCGGCGGCGAGGAATTCGGTTTCGCCACGGCCCCGCTGGTGGTCTCCGGCTGCATCATGATGCGCGTCTGCCACCTGGACACCTGCCCGGTGGGCGTCGCGACGCAGAACCCGGAACTGCGGTCCCGTTTCAACGGCAAGGCCGAATATGTCGTCAACTTCTTCGAATTCCTCGCCGAGGAAGTCCGGGAAATCCTGGCCGGGCTGGGGTTCCGGAGCATCGAGGAAGCGATCGGCCACGCCGAAATGCTCGACTCCCGCGAAGCGATCAACCACTGGAAGGCCGAAGGGCTGGACCTGGACCCGATCCTGCACGGACTCGAGTTCGACGACGACGCCCCGCTGCGCAACCTCACCGGCCAGAACCACGAGCTGGACAAGCACTTCGACCAGCGCCTGATCGGGATGGCCGCCGAGGCCCTCAGCGACCGCACGCCGGTGAAGATAGCCGTGAACGTGATCAACACGGACCGCTCCGTCGGCACCATGCTCGGACACGTCGTCACCAAGACCTTCAGTACCGACCTGCTGGCGACGGACACCATCGACATCACGCTGACCGGCACCGCCGGCCAGTCACTCGGTGCCTTCCTGCCGGCCGGCATCACGCTGCGCATGTTCGGCGACTCGAACGACTACGTGGGCAAGGGCCTCTCCGGCGGGCGCATCATCGTCCGGCCGGACCGCACCAACGTGTTCAAGGCGGAGAACAACGTGATCGCCGGAAACGTGATCGGCTACGGCGCCACGAGCGGCGAGATGTTCCTGCGCGGCCAGGTGGGCGAACGATTCCTGGTCCGCAACTCCGGCGCCACCGCGGTGGTCGAAGGGATCGGCGACCACGGCTGCGAGTACATGACCGGCGGCCAGACGCTCATCATCGGGCGCACCGGCCGCAACTTCGGCGCCGGCATGTCCGGCGGCACGGCCTACGTGCTGGACCTGCGGACCGAACGCGTCAACAAGCAGGCGCTGGAATCCGGCGAGCTGCAGCTGCGCGAACTGGACGCCGAGGACCGCGACATTGTCCACGGGCTGCTCGTCAAGCACCTCGAAGAGACCGAGTCGCTCCTCGCGGCGCGCCTGCTCGAGAACTTCGACGACACAGCAGCCCGCATAACCAAGGTGCTGCCGCGCGACTACGCGGCCGTCCTGCAAACCCGCCTTGACGCCATCGAAGAGGGCCTCGACCCCGACGGCGAAGAAGTTTGGTCTCGAATCCTGGAGGTGACCGGTGGCTGACCCACGCGGATTTCTGAAAGTACGCCAGCGTGAAACACAGCCACGCCGCCCCGTTCCGGTCCGCATCATGGACTGGAAGGAAGTCTACGAGGCCCAGGAAAACGGTGTCCTGAAGGCGCAGGCCGGCCGCTGCATGGACTGCGGCGTCCCCTTCTGCCACCAGGGCTGCCCGCTGGGCAACCTCATTCCGGAGTGGAATGACCTCATCTGGCGGGACAAGGGCGAGGAAGCGATCGAGCGGCTGCACGCCACCAACAACTTCCCCGAATGGACCGGGCGGCTCTGCCCGGCACCCTGCGAGGCGTCCTGCGTGCTGGGCATCAACCAGCCCGCCGTCACGATCAAGCAGGTCGAGGTCTCGATCGCGGACCAGGCGTTCGAGAACGGCTGGGTCACCCCGCTGCCGCCGGCACGGCTCAGCGGCAAGACGGTCGCCGTCGTCGGGTCCGGCCCCGCCGGGCTCGCCGTCGCGCAGCAGCTGACCCGTGTCGGCCACACCGTCGCCGTCTACGAGCGCGACGACAAGATCGGCGGGCTCCTGCGCTACGGCATCCCCGACTTCAAGATGGAAAAAGAGCACGTGGACCGCCGGCTGGAGCAGATGAAGGCCGAAGGCACCCGATTCCGGACCGGCGTCGCCGTCGGCACGGACGTGACCTGGGAGCAGCTGCGCCGCCGGTACGACGCCGTCGTGGTCGCCACCGGCGCCACCGTCCCGCGTGACCTGTCCATCCCGGGACGCGAACTCGACGGCGTCCACTTCGCGATGGACTACCTCGTGCCGGCCAACCGTGTCGTGGCGGGGGACAGCGTGGAGAACCAGATCCATGCCGCCGGCAAGCACGTCGTGATCCTCGGCGGCGGCGACACCGGCGCCGACTGCCTCGGCACGGCACACCGCCACCAGGCCGCATCCGTGACGACGCTGGCCATCGGCAAGCAGCCGCCAGCCGAGCGCGCCGCCCACCAGCCCTGGCCGACGTTCCCCACCCTGTTCGAAGTTGCCAGCGCCCACGAGGAAGGCGGCGAACGCACGTACCTCGCCTCCACCGTGGAGTTCGTCGGCGAGAACGGCAAGGTGACCGGCGTGAAGGTCGCGGAGACGGAATTCGTTGACGGCAGGCGCCTGCCGAAGGCCGGGACCGAGCGGATCATCCCCGCGGACCTGGTCCTGCTGTCCCTGGGCTTCACCGGCCCCGAGGCTGCCGGGATCACCGAGCAGGTCGGCGCCGATTTCGACGGCCGCGGCAACGTGGCACGCGACGGCTACTACATGACCAACACGGAAGGTGTCTTCGTCGCCGGCGACGCCGGCCGCGGACAGTCGCTCATTGTCTGGGCCATCGCCGAGGGACGCGCCTGCGCCGCCGCAGTCGACAAGTTCCTGATGGGCAGCACCATCCTGCCGGCGCCTGTCGCCCCGACGGACCGGGCGATGGCAGTCCTGTAGCCCGCACCAGGGCTGTTCCCGGACCCCGGGCGTTCACTCCTGCAACACCTCCAACCAGGCAAGAGACTACTAGGGTAGGTATATGAGACGCGCTAAGATAGTGGCCACCTTCGGACCGGCAATCGCGAGTTTTGAGAACACACTCGCGGTGCTGGAAGCCGGAGTCGACATGGCCCGGATGAACATGAGCCACGGCGACTACGCCGTGCACGACACCACCTATGAGAACGTCCGCAAGGCGGCAGGACAGCTGGGCAAGCCCGTCGCCATCATGGCGGACCTGCAGGGCCCCAAGATCCGGCTCGGCCGCTTCGTGGACGGACCGCACCTGCTGGCCGTCGGTGACACCTTCACCATCACCACCGAGGACGTCCCGGGAACCAAGGACATCTGCTCCACGACGCTGAAGAGCCTCACCGAGGACGTCAAGCCGGGCGATGCCCTGCTGATCGATGACGGCAAGATCGCGCTGCGCGCCCTGGAGGTCGACGACGTCAAGGTCGTCACCCAGGTGACGGTCGGCGGCTGGGTCTCGAACAACAAGGGCATCAACCTGCCCGGCGTCGCGGTGAACGTTCCGGCGTTGAGCGAAAAGGATGAGAACGATCTGCGCTGGGCCATCCGCCGCGGCGTGGACATGGTGGCGCTGTCCTTCGTCCGCGATGCCACGGACATCAAGCGCGTCCACGAGATCATGGACGAGGAAGGCCGCCGCGTGCCGGTGATCGCCAAGATCGAAAAGCCGCAGGCAGTGGACCAGCTGCACGAGATCATCGACGCGTTCGACGCGATCATGGTGGCCCGTGGGGACCTGGGCGTGGAGCTTCCCCTGGAGGAGGTGCCGATTGTGCAGAAGCGCGCCATCGAACTGGCCCGCCGCTGGGCCAAGCCGGTCATCGTCGCCACCCAGGTGCTGGAGTCCATGATCGAGAACCCGCGCCCGACGCGCGCGGAGGCCTCCGACTGCGCCAACGCCGTGCTCGACGGCGCGGACGCGGTCATGCTCTCCGGCGAGACGTCCGTGGGCAAGTTCCCGATCGAGACGGTCAAGACCATGGCCCGGATCATCGAGTCCACCGAGGTCCACGGCCTGGAGCGCGTCCCGCCGCTGGGGACCAGGCCCAAGACCCGCGGCGGCGCCATCACCCGTGCCGCCGTCGAAATCGCCGACCAGCTGGAGGCGAAGTACATCTGTACCTTCACCCAGTCCGGTGACTCGGCCCGGCGCCTCTCGCGCCTGCGCCCGATCAAGCCGGTGTTCGCCTTCACCCCGGTGGAGCACGTCTGGAACCAGCTCGCCCTGACCTGGGGCATCCAGCCGGTCCTAGTCCCCATGGTGGGCCACACCGACGAGATGACCGCCCAGGTGGACCGCAGCCTGCTGGAACTGAAGGTGGTGGACGACGGCGACCTCGTGGTCATCGCCGCCGGTTCCCCTCCCGGAAAGGCCGGCTCCACGAACATGCTGAAGGTCCACAAGGTGGGCGACCTGGCCGACGCCGGCAGTCTCGGCGAGGCGGGGGTGGCCAGGGACAAGCTTGGCCCGTGGCCGGAAATTAAGAAGAACGGCGCCTGAGCTTCGGCTTGGCTTCGCGCTGAAAAGGGAGGGTCCCCGCCGCTGGAATTCCAGCGGCGGGGACCCTCCCTTTTTTCGTTGGTGCGTGGTGCGTTGTGCGTTGCGTCCGGCGCCTTGCGGCGGGTGCTAGTTGACCTGGTTGATGATGGTCTCGGCGACCTCGCGCATGCTGAGGCGGCGGTCCATGGAGGTCTTCTGGATCCACCGGAAGGCTTCCGGCTCC
Source organism: Pseudarthrobacter albicanus (assembly GCF_018224015.1). Lineage (GTDB taxonomy): Bacteria > Actinomycetota > Actinomycetes > Actinomycetales > Micrococcaceae > Arthrobacter > Arthrobacter albicanus. The sequence continues at coordinate 24,717 of NZ_JAGPOT010000019.1, read as the reverse complement.
GTGAGGCCCATCTTGGTGGTCAGGAGGCTCTTGGCGCGCTCCACGAGCTTGCGGGTGGCGAACTGCTCCTGCAGGTCCGTCACTTCGCTTTCGAGGGCCTTGATTTCCTCGTGGCGGGACAGCGCGATCTCGAGGGCCGGGATGAGGTCGGCCGGGGTGAACGGCTTGACGACGTAGGCCATGGCGCCGGCGTCGCGGGCGCGTTCCACGAGTTCCTTCTGGCTGAAGGCGGTGAGCAGGACCACCGGGGCGATGCGGGCCTTGACGATCTTCTCGGCCGCGGAGATGCCGTCCATGACCGGCATCTTGACGTCCATCAGGACCAGGTCCGGCTTCAGTTCCTCGGCGAGCTGCACGGCCTTCTCGCCGTTGTCCGCCTCGCCGACGACGTCATAGCCTTCGCCGCGCAGGATTTCGATGATGTCCAGGCGGATGAGGGTCTCATCCTCGGCGACGACAACGCGGCGCGCCGGCTTGGAGGTGGGGTTTGACTCCGTCTGATCTGACACGGGAACTCCTTGTAAAGGTACGGCGGGAACTAGACCATCATAGGTTTTTGTCCGCTGGTGTACTTGGACCGGTTGGGTTCGATGCGGCGTCACTGGCGCGATTCTGGAATTCAGCCTATCTGCATGTAGAGTAATTTCGCGCACTGGAAGCGATCGCGTTGCTCACAGCACCGTGGCCCCGCGAATGTGACCGGTGTACTCCGCGCCCGAGTGGCGGAATTGGCAGACGCGCCGCACTCAAAATGCGGTATCGAAAGGTGTGTGGGTTCGAGTCCCACCTCGGGCACAGTGTTTCCGCAGGTCAGTGGCTTCTTCTCTTTTTAGTGTTGACAAAGCTTGACAGAGGGCAGGCTTTGGTGTTGCGATATTCCCTTTTTTGTGCCGGACAGCTCCTTTCCGGATGGGTCCTCACGCCTTCCTGTTTGCCGGAGCAGACTGACCGTGCCTTCCTGCCGTGCTTAGGTCTCGCTGTCGATGCCAATGGCTAAAGTGGGGGTATTCCGGCAACTTCCCAGGAGAACTTACATGCCTTCGCCCGACATGGCAGAGCTCGATCAGCTACTCAGCCTGGCCTTCTCGTTGCACACATCACCCGGTTCCTACGCGTTTGTGCTCGGAGCTGGGATTTCAGTACCCAGTGGAGTTGCCTCTGCGTGGGGTGTCCAAGAACAGCTGATCCAAAAGGTTGCGGCCGTAGAGAACGAATCGCCGACGGATCCGTTCGAATGGTACTCGCAGCGGTTTGGCGTTGAACCGTCGTACGAGTCATTGTTGGAGAAGCTGGGGCCCACGCAAGTTGAACGCCAGAGGCTTCTTCGTAGTTTCTTCGAGCCGGACGAGGAAGAGCGTGAACAAGCTCTGAAGCGGCCTACCCAGGGCCATCGCGCGATAGCCAGGCTTGTGCGGTCCGGGGAGGTCCGAATTGTCCTGACCCTCAATTTCGACAGGTTGATGGAGGCAGCTCTCCGCGACGAAGGCATCGAACCTGTCGTCGTTAGCCATCCCTCCGACATTCACGGGTTGCCGCCGCTCCACACCCTCGGCGCTCTGGTCGTCCACCTGCATGGTGACTACCTGAATCCGACCGCGATGCGAAACACGCAGCAGGAACTGGCCGGTTACGAATCGCACGTCGAGCAGTTTCTGGATCGGATCACTTTCGACTACGGGCTGGTGCTGGTCGGCTGGTCGGCGACGTACGATCCGGCACTCGTTCGTGCCCTGAGTCGTAGCCCTCGTCGCATTTACACCCCGTATTGGATTGAGCCAAGAGACCTCAGTGAATTGGCTCAGGGCCTGCGATCTGCACTCGGCGCTGTCAAGGTTTCCTCGACGGCGGACGCTGCTCTTGGGAATTTGGCTGACGCCGTGGACTCCTTAAAGGAGCGGGCGGCGCGGCACCCCCTCGCCGTAGCTGCCGCGGTAGGCACTGCCAAACGCTATCTTTCCGGCAGAGCCACCGCTATCGGGCTTCACGATCTCATCAAGCAGGAGCTTGATCGGCTAAGAAACCAGAACGATCTCCTCCAAAGTCATACGGGTGAAGAGTCGCCCAACGGCGGATACCGCGCGATGGTCGCCCGCGTGGAGGAAGCAACCTTCGTGCCGACGGCTTTGCTGGCCACTGCCGCCTACTGGGGGAGCGAGTCCACGGACCGCTGGTGGATTCCGGAAATTCCCAGATTCGCCGGACAGGCCAGAGGAAGTGGACTGACAGATGTTCTTCGCCTCCAGATGATTTGCGCAGGCCAGTTTCTATACTCCGCAGGCGTGGCCGCAATTGCCGCCGGACGATACGAACTCGCGCGATCTCTCATTCGCATGCCGGTTCCAGCCCCGTACGAAGGGGTCAGGCTGGCTGGAGACGCGCTGACACCTGAAACCATAGTTTCGAGTTCGGGCTCGCCGGCCAAGCAGCTGTTTCAGCGCATTGAGCCAATTTTCGTTGAACATCTGACTACCGGAAAGCAGCAGTTCGACGATTCGTGGGAGACATTTGATTTTCTGAGAATCTTAGAAATGACACTGCAACGCGCCGGTTCGCAGGAGGCCGCGGACAGGCTCCGAACGTCCAACGCCGCCCTTGCGGCCGCCAAGGAGCGAATGGCCGCGGCCAATGCTTCTAACGATGCCGACGAACACGACGAGGCATCGTCGGCGCTCCGATTGGCGATTCAAGCAGCCGACCGGGCGCTTGGACAGTACGCCGACATGATTCCAGTTTTCCGCCCCTACCTGCGGGTCCAGCACGCTCCTCGGGGCATAGGACATCGTTCGGTCGTGGGGGGAAGAATTCTTGGACAGTTGGAAAATGAGGGCCAATCATCGCCATTTCTGATCGCGGGATTTGGCGGGGGTGACCTTGAGCAGTTGATTGCCACGTGCCAGGCGGTCGATTTGGCAATCGGTCGAGTCGGACACGAGGCTGCCATTGCCAGTCTTCCGGGTGGAGGAGGCATCGTTCCGGATCACTTCCGAATCGGGGATCTCTAGACGCGGCGCTTGGACGATCTCACGGCCGCTTATGGTGTTACCTTTGCGGTTTGTAGCAGTTGGATCCAGCCGAGGTGAAGCTTGGAATCTGCTGCGGGCACGGCTTTGCAACCCGGGGTGGCACGGATTGCTCGCCTGGCTTGCCCGAACTGCGTTAGTCGCGTTTTCGTCTGTTCAGCGTGAGTACTCCGCGAGAGTCTTGTTGCCTGCGTACACCAGACGGTCGACGAGCTTGAGCCAGTTGCTTCCGGCTCCTCGTGCGTCGGCCTCGGGCTTGACCTCCACCAGCCACTCGTCCATCGGCGCATAGGAGACGAGCTGTCGGTCCGTCCGCGAAAGGCACAGTGCGTCAAGCCAGCTCAGACCTTTGCTCAACTGCGTCTCGATTGGGAGTTGGCGCAGGAACCGGATGAGCTCGAGCAGGCATGAGGATCTGCCGGCTGCGTATGGGAGCCACTGAGGAATAAAGTCCACGAGATCGTCGGGTTTCACCCACTCGAAGGCGTGGCGACCGAGCTCATCGTGCAGTGACTGGGTAGTCTCAGGATGATTCGGAAGAAGGTGGCTCAACGCGTAGTCATTGAAGCTAACTGCTCGGTCGTAGATGGCACTGTTCGCTTCCACCTGGTTCAGGACGTGTGCGAATAGGGTCGGCCAAAGTTCTCTCGCCGCGTCAGCGAGCTCTTGGGTCTCCGCTCCGACCGCTGCCAAGTCCCGCAGGAACGCGCTGAACACTTGGCCGGCGGGGGCAAGGGCCGTGACGTACTCAAACAGCAGGTCGTCGACTGCGTCCACACGCGACCGGATGTGCAGCAGTGCCCGTGCCGCGGAAATGGTCTGGGCGCCGCGGTCGTCAATAAAGTAGCCGTCTTCGGAAAGCTCCTGGGTGACCATGGCGTGTGCCTGTGCCTTCAGGAGCGTTTCCAGATCCTGTTGGGCGATCTCCGCGAGGCAGGCGCTGGACGAGGCAGCGCGCCCGAGCACGCGGATGGTCGCACTGAGGCGAGACGTCTCGAGCCGCTTCGGTGGAATCATAGGAATTCGAACCATGACGTCGCCGGTTACGACGACCTGGGGGAATTGCTGAAGCGCGTCATCGAACTCGCCGATTTCGCAGAGCCGGGCGAGGTCGAGCGCCCACTGGTAGGCGGTCAGATGCATACATGGGTCACCTGAGCACGGATGCTCCCAGATGGTGTCACACCCGCGAGCGAACCTCAGGCAGGTGTCCGTCGCTGCGAGTGGACCGAGGGCCGCGGCCGCCGCGGCGACATCGTCCGGGGTCGCACCAGCCGTCTCGAGTTGTTCGGCAAGTTCAGGAAGAATCAGGTGCGGGATGGCTGCGGCGGCGGCTCCTCGCGTTCCAATGTCGTTCTCAAACCTGAGTGCGTCGCTGTCGCGTCCGGCGTCCTGCGCAGCCCGTTCGAGGATGCCCAGGATGGAAGTGATCGCGAAGGAACCATTCTGGCCGAACGCTTCGGGATTTCCTTCCGCCGTGCTACGGACTGCGGCTGATGCAACGTAGGCGAGTGCGAGGCACGGGTCGGATGCTGCGAATTCAGGTGGGTTGTCGTGCAGGTCCTTGACCAGAGCGAGGTCTTCCGCAATCTCAGCTGGAGTTGGCGGCGTCCAACCTTCTTTCTGCTGTCGTGCCGGAATCCAGTACTTGTTCTGGAGCCCTATGAGGAGGTTGCCGCGGGCCATGTCGGCTCGCAGCGGAGCGAGCTCTTCTTCGATGACCTTGGGCTCCTTGACCGAGATGAGCACTCCGCCCCCTGTGGGCTCGGTCGTCATGTTGCCCGCGTCGAGCGCGGCTGCCCAGCGGCGGACTGTGGACTCGCCAGCGTCGAACCGGGCGGCGTTAGCGACCAGCTTCGTGCCCAAGTCTCTGAGCTCTTGTTGGCGCTCTGGGCTGGCGCTTACCGCGAGGAACCCTGCGATGTCGCGCACGTACCACTTACGTCGTTCGGGATTTGAGATGCCGTCATCGGGCGCCCGCACGAATCTAACGGCCTCATGAGTAGCTCGGATGGAGTCGAAGTGCCAGACGAGCGGCTCGACAAGGTACCGATCAAGCACCTTCGGGTCGTCAGCTAAGTGACGGATGGTGGCGCCGACAATGAGTGCAGGCATGGCCAGGTTCGCGCATCCGTTCAACAGCGCTGTCGCCACATTTCCAATTGCAGCCCCGTCGGCGACCATGCGGTCGACCCACCGTTCGACGGCCTGGAGTGCGCTCATGCACGGGTACGGTCCATTGGTATTGCCGCGGTACCATCCCCAGACGTTGACGTCTCCGACGTAGGCTCGCTCGGTGCCGTCGATCGCAAGCGTGAACTTCGAGCCGGCAGCGACAGATCCTGAGCCGTCCTCAGCGAGGCAACGGATGTTTGCTGCATGGTTCAGTATCCGGTTCACGACCGGAACCCAGTCTTTGTGCTGACACATTCGAATCAGAACCCAGAACGACCCATACCCGTGGCTGTTCAGGCTTCGGAAGCCGCGTGCCTGGTGGTCGCGTATGCCGTTCCAGAGTCTCGAGCCGCTACCGCCCTGGTTGTCGATGTAGTAGGCCTCGGTGAGCTGGAGAAGGAATTTGGGGTCGTACGAACCGAGACCCCATGCGCTCCAGTCGAGGTCGACTGCCGGCTGGAGTCTCGACGGCGAGTGTTCAGCCACCTCGGACAGGCAGGCGCGTACATCCTCGTTGATATCTGGGCCGAGGAGCGCGACCAGCTGGATATACCGCTTCTGGGTAATCTGCCAGTTCAGGGTACTTTGGCGTCGTCTCTTCTTCGTGTAGCCGACAAAGACGTTGAACACGACCTCTTCATTAGGCTCCGTGGAGCTGTCTACGGGAGCGGTCGGCGGGTGGTGGCTCCGCCAGTGGTCAAGTAGGAGCTCCCTTAGAGCCATCCGAGTCGGGTTGCCCGCGGGCAACCCGATCAGGAGGGCGCAGTTGAGCCATTCGCATACCAAACGGAACACTTCGTCGTCCTGGTGCCACAGCTCGTTGACCTCCTCGATCAGGAGGCGCACGACCGGCTCACCGCGTGGCACGTCGACCATGTTTTGGTGCCGCTGGTGGAGCGAAACGACTCTGACGAAGGTCGCAAGAATGTCGTCCGAATTGGCGGCACCCGCGTCAAGGATGTGCCGGAGAAGGTCGTACGCGTTCGGCATCTCGAGTACGGCTTCAAGCGGCACGTCCTTCCAGCGGGCCGTGGAATCGTCACCGAGGGCGTCGAACTGGGCCATCAGTGCCGCCAGCTCAGCGTTGGGATCGTCCGCATCGGTGAGCTTGCCTTCGCATGCGAGCTTGGCGGCGGACATCGACCATCGCATGGGTCCGGATGTTTTCAAGGTTTCTGTGATGGAAGGTGACCGTACCAGGCGCACGGCTGTCGCGAAGCGACGGACTTCTTCGTGCGCGAACTCGGGCTCGGCTTTGCGCAGGTTCTCTGGCGCCACCAAGAGGTCGGCCCGCAGAGCGTCGAGCGCGGCATAGTCAGGGCGAGGGGAGGTTCTCTCGGCCTCCGGCAGTTCGAGCTCTGCCTCGCTCATAGCCAGCAGGGCTTCGGTACGCGCTGTCGCTGAACTCCCGCCTGCTGCGCGGCCGATGAGGTTCTTCCAAATCAGCTCAAGACAGCCCCAGTTATCCAGGGGCGTAGTTACCGTGCTGCCGGTCCGAGCTAGAAGATCAACGATCGCCAACCGCCGATACAGCGACTTGGCCGGCAGGTTGCGGAGCGCGCCGGCGATTGCCGGTACCTCCTCTCGCACGACACGTAGCTCAGCGTCGTCGAGCCCGGGAACCTCGAACTTCCGCGGCTTCGAGTAGATGCCGATTAAGGTGCTGGCGGCATCCTCAGCCGCGGTGTCGGCGGCGACCAGGATCAGGCCGACTTCGGCAACATGTGCGGCGGCCGCGAGTTCTCGTAGGAGCGGAGCGCGTCCTTCGATTGTTGCGTCCGCTGCATCGACGATGAGGACGCGTGATGGTGCCGACATCTCGCTGAGTACGTCGGCGAGCGGCATACCGAGGTCTGATGACAATGCCGCCACGCTGCCGCGGGTCCTTCGCAAGTTGAGGACGACAAACTGAAAGTCGTCGTCGGCTGCAGCGAGCGCCGAGGCGGCCGACAGCGTCAGTGCACTCTTGCCGGTTCCTGATTCACCCGTAATCAGGACTGCCCTTCGGGTCGTCCCGGCGACAACGAGCTCAGCCTGGACAGTTTCCCGCAGCTTCGTGCGCGGCAGGTCAACCCCGTCCGGCAACTCGTGGCGGACGGCAACCATTGCAGAGTTCTGTTCGACATCGAGCTGCGCCCATGTAGCTTTTGACCTTCCGGCATGGGGTGCTAGTACGGAGTGGAGTTTGCGTCGAAGTAGGGGAAGATCAGCCACCGAGCCCTTCTGATCGAACTGAGACGCCCCGGCCGACTGGAGATCGTTGCGGACATCAGCACCACTCTTTCCTGGCCGCGCGAGTGGGTTCAGCCGGTTGCCAATATCCACCCAATCCGATTCGTCGTCGGACTCGACGCGGAAGTTCAGGATCCAGAGTCGCCTAAGAAGCGACCAGACAAGGCTCCGGCGTTCGTCTTGGATTGTCTTCGGGCGAGCCGTCTTCACCAGCCCGGTCAGATGGTCGTATCGGTTTGCGTAGCCAGCGTGACGCTTCGGCTCGTGTATTTGAAGGTGGAACTCGGCCTCGGTCGCGTTGTCCCGTGCGAGGGAGGCGAGGAGCTGGACCTCCTTCTGTGCAGGTGTCATCCCTGCAACGGCCACCGCGACGTATGCGCGCTCGTCCTCGCTGAAGGTTTCGACCTGATCCAGCAGCGCCCCGACGAGCTCCGCAGTCTTCGCATGGCTCTTGATGAACTGCGGGGCACGCCGGGCGGCGACGTGAACAACAACCCGGGCTGCGCCCCTTTCAGCCTCTATCCGCAGATCATCAACAGGATCCGTCGGGTTGGTCTGGAAAGCAAGCCGGACCACCGGCAGTTCATCGGTTTCCTGGCGGCCTGCGCCGACTAGCATGTCCGCAAGGTAGCTGGTTGCGACCCGATGACCAAGCGTGCTGCCCCCACCACCACCGGCGTAGGGGCTAACCACCGCCACCTCGTCGCCATCATTTGGCGCAGCCTGTTCGCGCGTGGTTTTATCGTCCGCCATGGCCCTAGTTTGCCAAGTCAGGCGTACTTGAGGAAGCCGACAGGCTTGCCAACGGTCACAAAGGGGCAGTTCACACGCCTGGCCGGTGCTCGACGTCGGTTTCGAGCCATGAACGACCCAGACAGCCTTTCTGCCCAGTAGCCCGCCTGCTGACCGTTCTGGCGCTGTTGCTCGCCGCCGCCTGCCGGTGGCGACACTATGGGCAGCACGGTCCGGGATACCAGTTGCTGGCCTTCGGCCTGCCACACGACTAGAGAGCTAACCAGCCTGGACACAGAGGACCGCGCACCGAGTTCGTGGTGCGCGCTGAACGGTGAGACAAGCAACCTCGAGCGCGCCAACCGTCGAGCCGTCCGCGGTGCGGTGTCGGGCTCATGACAAACGGTTGCTCAACTTTCATTCCTCGACTCTCCATCCTCCTCGGTTGAAGTTTCGCCCGCCCCTTCGTGTTCGGAGGGCTCCTTGCTGACTTCGCCCTTACGCTCGCCGAAGAGGAACGCGTGAACATCAAAATCGGGATCGTGGTCGTCTGCGACGAGGCGCGCTTCCCAGGCGAGAAGAGCCTCGTTGCCGGGCATTTCTGCGACGGCGTTTGCGGCGAATGTGACCGCCTCCTCGTGTCTGCCAGCGGCTTCGAGTTGGTCGGCGGCTTCGAGCTGGATCAGTGCCTCGATGACGGCGGGTAACGGCGCGTGGTTCTTTGTGTGTCGGGCGTCGTTTCGTGCCCGAGCCATGGTGCCCCAGTCGTCCACGGTCCATGTCGGAATCGAGTGGTTCGACAAAATCGAGACTGTGTACGCACTAGGTGACGGTGTTTCCAGCACGGCCTTGTACTCGTCAATGAAGGCCGCTGCCTCGGGGCGGTGATCCGCGGCGTCGACCCACGCATGCCACAGTACGTGTATAGCGATTAGGGCCGTCCTGGCCTCACCGTTGGGCAGCCTCGGGACCAGATCTTCAATCTCCTGACAGACTTGGTCGAGCGGGAATCCGTCGGTGTGTTGCCCGCTAATCCGGCCGATGAGTGCCTCCGCGAAACCATCAAGCCTTCGGGCCGCCGTCTGCGCCGTGAGTCCGCCGGTATGCCAGATCCAATACTGCGGTGCGAGCTGCATTTCAACGATGCCGGGCAGGGTGTTGCGGTAGTCCCAAGGGGCGGACTGAACCTTCTGCGCATCGGCGATGTACCGTCGAACTACGTGCCTGATGAGGCGCCATAGACCGCCGAGGGTGAGCACGCGCTCGAAGCTCGGTTCGTAGGCTGTTTCTGCGCCGTCGGTGAAAAGCCACACGCTTTCGCCGAGGTCTTCGAGTACATGGCTTCGTCGCGACCGGATGTCGTAGGCAATGCCAAGCATCCGCTCGATGTCCGGTGCTCGAGGCGGCCGGACCGTCCCCGCGGCGTCATCGCGGTAGTAGTTCGGTGAGATTCGGGCCAGTGTTGAAGAAACGAAGCGTCGTTTCAGGCCCGCCCGATCGGCTATGAGAACAGCAACACGAACCTTGTCGGCTGCTTCCTTATTTAGACCTACCAGGGCGGCGTCGATAATCTTGCGCTTAGAGCCGTCGTAGCGGTCCCACTTCACCGGGGTGGACAGTTCGTCGTCCGAAATTGATTCGAGAGCAGCCACCAGATCCGTGTAGGAACCCGTGGGATCGTCGAGGGCTCGTCGTGTTGCGTCGACCGCGTTACGGATGACTCGCATGACGCGCGCAAAGTCGTCTCGGCTCAGGCCAAGGAGGTCGTTCATGAACCGCCGGAGATCTTCCCACTGATTGGGTTGCACCGTTTGCCTCGGTTCAAACAGGCCTGGGAAAAGGTCGTTGGCCGATCGTCCGCGCGGCCTGCCGTCGCCGGTGACCAGACGCCGGATTTGGTCGTGGTTCCGGCTGACGGTGCGGTTCAGCGCAAACGTCATCAGGTAGGCAAGGTCGTCGACCAGCTCAGTTCCATCAGTGGCGATCATGAAATCATCGGTGCCGTCGGGGAGTTGTTGTTCGAGTCGGTCGACGACCGCGATCATCGCCGATGAGGTAAGCCCCATCTCGGTCGAAGCGATCACTTCCCCGACCGGCAACCTGATCGGAGGGTCTCCGATGAACCAAGCGTTGCTGTAGACCGTGTAGCGGTGCTCAGTCTCGTTGAGCGGGACATCGGGACGGAAGAACCGTCCTGCGGCGATTTGGAGCATCAACTGCCCACGTAACTCTCGTGCGATCTTCTTCTTGCCCATATTCCTATAGTCGCTTGTCGATGGCCGGAGCCAGCATCGATGGCGACGGCCCCAATGATCGAGCATCAGGTTTTGGCTGGGAAACTGCATCACATCTGCAGCGAGCATCGACGTCTATGAGGCGTCTCATTTCGCCACTAATATTCCGGGTCATCTATGACATGACTTCGGTGCTCGTCACCGATTCGAAGGACCCGAAGGGCCATGGGGAAGTGGGTAGGCGAGGACCGTGGTAACCACTGGCGGTGTACTTCCCGTTCAGGGCTGAGGGTTCGCGAGAAGGCACTTGCACCGTGCGGCGGTGCACCGCTCAGGTGCACCTCGCTAGTCGTCGGACCTCGGACTCTTTTCGGCATAGCGTTACATTGTGCTGTGCTTGCACGTACCGTCTTGCCTACGGAGTTCAAAGGTGGAAGCAATAAGAGGGTTCGCATGTTTCTACGGCGGACGATAGAGCCAGATAGTATCTCGATGTGACATCAGTAGTGGCCTGGGAACGTCAGGTGGGACCGCTTTCGGAAATGATTGTCGTTAGCGACAGTCGTCTTGGTGGCGGTGAGCGTTGGGACGCTTGCGCGAAGATATTCGACGTTGGTCGCGACGACGCGCTCCTTGCCTTCGCGGGGAACACCTGGCGGGCACTACCGTTGGTGTTCCAGGCTGTCGCCACCACGCGTTCCTACAACGGCTCGGCCCTTCGAACCCTTGATCTTCACCAGTTCGCAAGACATCTGGAGAGCGTGCTGAACGCAGTACTGGACGAGGCAAAGGGGCCGGCCGCCCTCGAAGTGCCTGAGTGTGAATTCCTTCTAGCCGGCTGGTCATGGAGACTCAACGGCTTTCGCATCTACCGTTACACATTCGATAAGGACAACTGGCGCTTCTCAGGCAACGGCACTCCGGGCCGACTCCCTCCGGCACTTCGTGGCCACGGACGCGGAACTCGCTTCGCTACTATTGGAGACGGCGGTAGGAGACTCCAGGGAGCGCTAGCCCGGGATTACAACAAGGGACTTATATCCGGAGCGCTGGACTACCATCCTCTCGAATACCTCTACCGCCAAACCCAGGACTCATCTAGAAACGAGGAATCCGTGGGTGGCCCGGTCCAGGTGTCCAAGGTGTATCGCTCAATCCGAGTGGAGCACTTCGCCGTACGCACCGCCAATGGCCTGTCCGTTTCGGGAAGACCAGTCTTGCCGTACGAACACCTCGATCTCCGGGCGATCGAGCGGCGCGATGATTCCGGCGAGTGGTTTACGGAAGCCAGTGCTCCCCAGATCCCAGCAGCACGCGCCGCGCTTGAAACGCTGGAGCCAATCATGGATAGCGACAACGACTAGACACCGAGAGGAGTCCCGAGTCATGAAACCATGCATTTCACGACGATTGCGCACGAGCTGACGCGGTGGATCATGAGGAAATCGATCGATTCAAACCTGTGTGCGCACCGGAAGCCCTACCGGGCCGTGACGACTTTGGTGCCCGGGGAGCGGTGTGTCGTTGTGCCGTGGTTAGTTGCGGGTGCTGTTCTGCTGGGTACCCGCGCAGGGTTCAGGGTCTGGAGTGCAAGCTAGGGGACCGCGTCGGGGCGAAAACTTTCGTCCCTAGTCCGTGCACTTCGCTCTGGGAGGGTTCCATTTCCGGTGCGGTAGCGCCCTGGTTGCGCGGAGGACCCGCCCAGCGATCATGAGACATATCGAAATGGCGTGCAGCGAAACTTCGTCCCCGTCCATGTAACTCATCTAAGGCAGCGACATGGCCCGGATGGCAGAGATGTAAGGACAAGAAAGGGTGTTGACAGTGTCAACACCCTTGGCTCCGGAATGGGTCGTACATCGGCGGATCTGCCCCGGAATGCTTCTGTTTTTGCAGGATCCCAGTGTTTTCACGGGGTGGGATGCGGTTCGAGTCCCACCTCGGGCACGCGTTCCCCCTCGTCAGAGGAAGTTTTGCTTAATGTGTGGACATTGACCCTTCGCGGGTCCCTCTGACGCTGGCCGCGGTCGGTGCCTGGCGCCGCGGTGGCCTATGAAGTTAGGTGGGTGGCGGGTTCAGGTGCCCTGGCTGGTGGCCCTCCGCCTGCTGGATGTGGGGTCATTTAGGTCTCCTTTCTGGCTTGTTCTGGTGGGCGTGGTCGGTCTTTCACCTATTCATGTCGCGGACTTGTGCGAATGACATGACCTGAGCGGATTTTCTTCGATTTTTGGCCTCGATTCGGTCCTCCTCTGTGAGATGGAAGAGCGGGAATGTGGCCGGTTGTCCGGCCAAAGGGGTGTGTACATTGTCCACAGTCTGTCGACGGGGGCTGTTCAGCTTGCATCTTCGTCCCTTCTGCCATTTCTGCCGACACCACTTCATGCAGTCACGCGTTCCAAGTGACATGACTTGCCTACAGTTCTTCGAAAGTCCTGGAGGATCTTGGCAGACCCGTCGGTCACCCAGCCGGAAGATCTATCGGCGTCCATGCGGGGATGTAAGTCACTCCGACAGAATCCAGGTGTGTGGGACCCGGACTGTTCTTCCGGTCCGGGTTGGCGTGTCATACCTGGTCATCACCTTGCAGCGGTTTCCGACATGACTGGACCTCGAGGCTTGGTGGGTGGTCGTCTGAATCGGAGATACGCTCTAGCTCCTTCTCGCGATGCGTAAGGAATAATACTCTCCATGACCAGCAGGGAGACCGGTAAAGAGGGACGCCCAAAAGCCGGCCACGCGCACAGCGGCACATGTCGACGTCGCCACCACGCTGCCGGAAGCCATGACCGGCAGGGCAAGCCCCGCGAAAGCGGCGGTCGGCGACAAGCCGGTCTTCGCATATATCGCCAGCCTGCCACAGCCGCAGCGCGGCATCGCCGAAACGGTCGATGCGCTGGCGGCAAAGACGCTGCCCGACCTCCTGCGCTCCGTGAAGTGGGGCATGTCGTACTACGGCGTCGGCGACGGATGGTGCTTCAGCTGCGGCGGTTTTGCTGGCCATGTCAAGCTCATGTTCGTGAATGGCGCGGCGCTCGAGCCTGTACCGCCGGCGACACCGGTGGGGATGGGCAAGTCGACGCGGGGTGTGGAGCTCGAATCCATGGACGACATCGACGAACGCCAGATCGAGGCGTGGATGAAGCAGGTCGCGTCCGTGCCGGGTGTTGGGGGCAAGAGGCGTTGAACCCGGGGCTTGCTGCCGAGGCAAACGGTCGCCGGGAAACGCATGACACGTGAGGCGAATAGTCTTTGCGGGTGAAGAACATTGTCTGTTTTGAACTATTCGGGTCGGCCATCGCGTCCGCGCAGATCTTCCCCAATGTCACAAGGCGACAGCGCAGAATGTCAGAACACGGCCCTTCCGTGCCCGTAGCGGGACCCCGGACGGCAAACCTGGGTGGAGGTCGAGACGCCATCCTCAGCGTCCCCTCAGCGTCCCCTCAGATATTCAACAACGATTCGTCAAACCAGACATCGGGACTGCCCGGATTTCGTTGACTCTCGGGGTTTTGTGTTGTCAGGCGGCTTTGAGACCGCTATTGATTGTCTCAAACTCGACCGGCGTTAGCCGTCCGAGGCCCCGTTGGCGGCGTTTCCGGTGGTAGGTTTTCTCGATCCAGGCCACGATGGCCAGGCGTAGATGCGCCCGGGTGGACCACCGTTGGCTGTCCAGCACGTTCTTCTGCAGGAGTGAGAAGATCGTGCCCGCCGTCCGAGTGAGCCTATTGCCAAGGCGCACATCTCCAAGTCGGTGCTTCTTGGACAAGTTGCCGGTTCGGACGTCCAGCGTCATCGGCACAGGCAAGAAATCAATGCGGGTCTGACTTCGTAATGAGCCACGACGCCGGGCTACTGAAGCGCCTTGAGGATGTCTGAGTTCTCGCCTCGAATAACGACGACATCGTCGCCTTGCCAGATCTTCTTCTCTGCGACGCACTTCCTGGCCACAACCGTCATGGGTGTGACGGCGCGTCCCTCCCGCACGTCCAACAAGTGGTGGCCGCAATATAGCACTTGAGTTGTAGAACACCTGAGTTGTATTATGGACTCGATGTGGAATGTTGACGTGGGACTCGTTGAGCCGTGGCTGTTAGGTCTTGACCAAGACTCGTATGAGCAGATCGTTGCTGCATTAGAGCTTCTCGCCGAGCGCGGGCCTCAACTTGGTCGTCCATTGGTCGACACAGTGGTTCGTTCACGGCATAAGAATATGAAGGAGCTGCGGCCGGGATCGAGCGGGCGGTCGGAACTGCGAATCCTGTTTGCCTTTGATCCGGAGCGGCGGGCAATCTTGCTTGTCGCGGGGCACAAAGCGGGCAACTGGAGCAAGTGGTACAAGACGAACATTCCGGTTGCTGATGACCTGTTCGATGATCATCTGAGGATTCTGAAAGGAGGGGCATAGTGGCGAAGTCCATGGAGGAACTACTGGCCAAGCGTCCGGTTGACCAGGCAGCTGTGAATGCCCACAAGAAGCGCATGGTCGATGAGGTCCGGGCCTACCGGCTTCGGGAGCTCCGCGAGGCCTCTGAGCTGACGCAGGTCGAGCTGGCTGGGCGCCTGCATGTCAGCCAGAACAGGGTGTCCCGCATTGAACACGGTGACATTGATCGTGCCCAGGTCGATACTTTACGGAAATACGTCGAGGCGCTCGGCGGCCGGCTTCGTGTCGAGGTTGAGCTAGGCGACGAACGAATCCAAATCGCCTGACGAAGCGACTCGGACCGATCCGCGACGGCAGCCGTCGGCCCGGACGGCGAGGTTCAAATGCGGGAGGATGGGTGTCAAATGCGCACACCGGGGCTTCCGACTCGCCCGTGGTGCTGCCGGACGGGCCCGGATTCTTGTGTTTCCTTCGGAGTCCAGTCTTTTCAGTAGCCCGTTCGAGTCCAACCTCGGGCACATTGTCTCCGCAGGTCAGACTGGTTTCTTGCTTCTAACGCAATAGGTTAGCCTCATGACAAACACAGAGGACTTGGCCAACTGTCGGCCCGCGGCGGTTAAGAAGCTGGCGCGAGGAAACTACGAGGAGAGGTTCGGCATCGTTGCCAAGTTTCCTGGTGTATGCGGAATTTGCGGAGGGACGTGCGTTCCAGGTGACAGGATCTTCAAGTTGCCTGAATCGCGCCGTTCTAATGTGAATCCCCTGGGTCTGCCGCGGCTGTCGCTACCCGGAAAATCGCTCTGAGCCAACGCTCGAAGAGGTACTCGTTAAACTGAACCACCGCAACCACGCCGGGCTTACACCCGGACTCAACCGACACGACGTTGGACATTTGCTCACCCTGCACGGCACCCTCGCTGTCGAAGCCGCGTCCACACTTGAGGATATGCCAGCATTGAACAAACTCCGACGAGCGCATGCCGAACGAGTCTCGGCGAACCTCAATCGCGCCGAACTCTTGGATCTCCTCGAAGGCTTCGTCCGTCAAGGCCTTATTAAGCGAGTCGGACGGAGTCGCTACGACAGCATCCCTTCGAAGGTCGGGGCGGCGGTTTCCCAGATTGGCCATGATTCGGTGCAATTCGGGATGGCAATTGAATCCTCGTGTTCACGAAGACCTTGATCACATGCCCGAGGAACTCGCCGCCGAGGAGGTCACTTCGAAGTCAGCGCCTCTGCTTCAGGGAGCCGAGTTGGTTCTGCCAGCGCCATGCCCGTCGTCGCTATATCAGCGAGGGACCGCTTTTCGTCATGAGTCGTGACGCCGAGCTGTCGGCCCGGTCTTGAGGACGCGTGATCGTCAAACTGAACATTGAAGACGCGCTTCAGGGTTTCATAGGTGCTGCCCTCACTTCCCCGACGTCGGAATGCTCGCATCGGCTTTGGCCCAGAATGGCATTCGGTATTTTTTGAGCGTCGATCTTGTGCGTAGCTGATGATTCATTCCTCGGCCTCGGGCTTGAGCGCGGTGGCTGCGTCGAGTGCGTCGTCGACGACGATGAGGTAGTTGTCCCGGCCTGCGGCCAGGGGGATGGAGTGGTCGCCGTATTTGTCGTAGGCGAGGTCGACGGCGTCGTTGGCGTTGGTGATGTTGAGCTTGCGGAGGAGGCGGGCGATGTCGAGGGTGTCTTTGTCGCGTTCGGCGGCGATTTTCATTGCCAGAAGCGTTTCGGTATCCGCGGCCTCGATGGTTAACCCGTCCAGTTGTTCCAGGTTCACCCAGGTGGCGTTGTCCGGGACAAACGCTGCTGCGTTGGAGTTCAGCCAATCGGGCGCGAGGTCATAGTGCGCTGCCATCTCGGTGACGATCGTGTTGACGGTGGTTGGGTCGGCGTAGCTGGCGTCGATGTCGGCTGTGGGGCGGTTGCCGATTCCTTGCAGGATGAGCGCGGCGCCTCCGACGAGTTTGATGTCACCGTGGATGCCGCGGACCTTCAGGCGTCGGCCGAGTTCGTGGAGGAGCGCGCGGATTTGATCAGCGGTGAGTTCTCCGCCGCTCATGCGGTGGCCAGGCTGCGTTCGCGGATGAACACGTTCATGGCGGCGAGTTCGGCTGGTGTTTCGGAGACGGTGAGTTTCTTCATGGGTTCCCGGATGCTCCGGTAGGACTCTCCCGGCATCCATGCCTCATTGAGGGCTTTGACGCGTCTGGTCCAAGGCGGGGCGGGTTGCCCTAGCCGGTGTGCGGTGTAGTTGGTGATGCCGGCCAGGGCTGCGGACCAATGCGGTTCCTTGATCCGGGGGCTGCGCTGGAGTAGCGGTCTTCCGGCTTTGAGGGATGCAGTGGCGTAGTCGGCGAGCATCTTTATGGCGAACTCGAAGTCCCGTGAGCCGATCAGCTGGGTGAAGGTTTCGGCGTAATCCCGCCGTGCCGGGTCGTAGTCGCTTCCGCGGGGCATGGGGTCGGCGGCAGTCAGCGACAGCCCAAGGGTGCGGAAGACGGCCATGGTCTTGCCGAGTTCGGCCCGCTCGTGGCCGGCTTCGAGACCAACGATGAACTTCCGTGAAACACCACTCGCCTCCGCGAGCGACTGTTGCGAAAGGCCACGCTCCTGGCGGCGCGCGCGGATGATCGCGCCGGCGGCCGCAGGCGTGTCGATGCTGGTCATGTTCGTCAAACGACCTCCTTCACATATTCCATTATGTCACCGAATGGTGACAGCGGTGGCCTGTCGAACTTATCCGTCAACGAACTACGTTTGGTGATGCGTTGGTACTATCGGGCATGGATATGAACCGGCCCTGTCCAGAAGACAGCGTCCGCCCGAGCGGGTCAGTTGGCTGACGAGGCGCGCACACCTTCAAACCGGACGTGGTCCGTCAAGGGCCCGAGTTGGACCGTCATCGTCACGGCCGCGGTCGTGATGTCAGTGCTGGCTTGGACTTCGTGCTGCGCCACGACGCTGGGTTGTTGAAGGAGGCGTCGTGACGGCGAAATCATTAGACGGACTCTTGGCCAAGCGGCCTGTTGACCGCGTTGCTGTGGACGCCCATAAGAAGCGCATTGTGTGGGGGGCCGGGACTACCGGTGTGTTTCGTCAACTTTAAGTAGGCCATTTCAGCGCTAAGAATTAGGCCACCTGGGCACGCTTTCAGGCCATTCCGGCGGCTTGCCTATTTCATGAGGGCGTTCTTGACCCGGTAGGACTCGCCACGGAACTGCAACAGCCGTCCGTGGTGGACCAGCCGGTCGATGACGGCCGCGGCCATGTTGTCATCCCCGAACACCGTTCCCCAGCGGGAGAACTCCAAATTTGTGGTGATGATCAGGCTGCGTTTTTCATACCCGTCGGCGATGACCTGGAACAGCAGCCGTGCACCCTCGGTGTCGATCGGCAAATAGCCTAGCTCGTCGATGGCCAGGAGCTGGTTTTTGGCTAGGGACGCGAGCTCCTTGTCCAGCCGGTCTTCGTCCTTGGCCCGCCGCAACATCATGACCAGGGCGGAGGTGGTGAAGAACCTGGCTTGGATGCCCTGCCGACAGGCGGCTGCCACGAGGGCGGTGGCCATGTGGGTCTTTCCGGTGCCGACGTCCCCGTAGAGGACCAGGTCCTGGGCCCGGTTGATGAACTCCAGGGATTCGAGGGCCTCGCGTCCGTAGTCCTCGGGGAACCTGACACTGGTGTAGTCGAACCCCGTGAGTGTTTTCATGGCCGGTAGCCTCGCGGATTTCAGCAGCCGCTGGCGTCGTGATTCCTGCCGGGATTCGTGTTCGGCCAGCAGGACCCCGTGGAGGTATTCGCGTTGTTTCGGGGTGCCCTTCTCTGCCCATTCGGTTAAGACGCTGCCGGTCAGGGAGGCATGCTTGCCCGCGTCGAGGATGTCTTGGACGGTGATCGGGTTCATGCGACTTCTCCGGTGGTGGTGTTCAGGGTGGTGAAGGTGTCATAGACGCTCAGATCGACGTTGGCGGCGGCCGGTTCGGTGCCGTGGGCCATTCGGCGGGCGAGCATGCCCAGGGCTGCCATGTCAGGTTGGTCCCCGCGTCGGATCAGGGTGTCGGCAGCCTGCATTGCGGCATCGAAGCCGGCGGATCCGGACGCAGCATCCACCGCGTTGAGCAGGCGCCGCCGGTCAGTGGCAGTGGCTTGATCCAGCCAGTCGCGCACCGGATCGGTGACCAGGGCGCGAAGCGGGGAATGGGACCACGCACCGGGTTTGGTCACCAACAACGGGACCAAGGAAGCCGGTTCGAAGATCGTCTCGGTTTGCCGGCCGAAAGCCCGCGGGAAGGACCGTATCGGTTCGGAATGCTCGTCAAGGATCTCGATGACGTCGTGGCGCAATCCGACGGTGAGGCTCCGACTGTGGAAGGCAGGCCCGGCGGCGTAGGTGTTCCCGTCAATGAGCAGGTTCCCGGTCTTATCAGCCTTCCGGGATTCGTAGCGGACCGGGTCGAATCCGACCCCCGGCAACTCCAGGGACGCCGCCACGTCTTGGGTGAACAGTTCACCCAACGGCAGGCCCTTGCGATAGTGCGTGGTGCTGGCCAGGGCGTCGCACCGCGCCAGCAGAACCTCGTTGAGGCCTGCCAACGTGGCTGCCTCGGGCTCGGGGACCATGAAATTGCGGCGCAGGAATCCGACCGCGTTCTCCACGTTCCCCTTCTCATGGCCCGAGTACGGGTTGCAGTAGCGGGATTCTGCCCGGTAGTGCAGCTTGAACGCGCCAAACAGCTTCGTCTCCACGACCTTGGTCCCGACCCGGCGTCCAATGCCCGTGGCATTGTCAAAGACCATATGCCGTGGCACGGCCCCGATATGTTCAAACACCCTGCGCAGCCCGTGGCAGACACATTCGGCGGTCTCACCCCGGTACCCCTGCACGAAGCGCATGTTCGAGAACGGGAAGCTCACCACGAAGATGTGCAGGACCTGCCGGATCCCGGCAATGATCGCCTCGGCCTGCCCGAAGTCGACCTGTACCGTGCCCGCCGGCCAAACCAGTTCGGTGAAGCCCTCCCCGGCCTGCCGGTTCCGGGCCGTCCACTTCTTCACGTGGCGTTGCACCGGAGAATACGTGCCGGTGAAACCATGCTCATCCACGAGCCGGTCAAAGATCCGCTTGGCCGTATGCCGCTGCTTCCGCGGCCGCCGTTGGTCCTCGCCCAGCCACCGCTCAATGATGTGCTCGAACCCGGTCAGCACCGAGGCCCCGGGTCTGGCCAAGGGTGCCGGCGGTGCCGGGGAGAAGTCTTCCTGCTCGGCGTACTTGGCCACCGATGCCCGGCTGACGCCCAACGTGCGGGCGATCTCACGCACTGGGACTCCCCGGGAATCCAGTCTTCTGATATTTTCTTGAACGGACATGGGTACCGTCATCTGCTTTCCAGCCCTTCCGGCGCACACGCTTCGCAATGGCAGCGCCGTAAGGAACCTATCTGGGGGTGGCGGGCCCATGTCCCTGACACTCTAGGCAGGGCCCGAACCACCGGGTGATCTCTATCTCCAAACCAGCCCCGAAACAGCGATTTTCAGGAGAAAAGACTGGCCTGATTCTTACCGCTCTTTTGGCCTGAAACGAGCCACCAACTTGGCTCAAATTCTTGGCTGAAACGGCCTACAGATAGTCGATCACACACAACTACCGGCTTCGGGAGCTCCGGGGGTCCTCGGAGCTGACGCAGGTCGAGCTGGCCGGGCGTTTGAATGTCAGCCAGAACAGGGTGTCCCGCATCGAACAAGGTGACATTTATCGTGCCCGGGTCGACACCTTGCGAATGTACGGCGAGGAGGTCGGTGGCCGGCTGCGTGTTGAGGTTGAACTCGGTGACGAACGAATCCAGATCGCCTGACGAAGCGACTCGGAGCGGTCCGTATCGGCAGTCGTCTTGCCCGGATACCGAGGTTCAAGGGGCGGGAAGAAGGGTGTGCACAATGTGCACACCCTAGGCTTCCGAACGGGTCGTACATCGGTCGGACTGGCTCGGATTGGGGATGTTTTCGGGACTTCCCAGTGCTTGCAAGGGCGGGAATGCAGTTCGAGTCCCACCTCGGGCACAGTGTTTCCGCAGGTCAGAGGCTTTTGGGCCGCTGACTGTGGACAAATCTCCCTTTATGGGCCCCTTCGGGGCCCTTTTTTGTGGGTGGCCGTATGTTCTGGCTGGATCCCTCTTTCCTTGGGTTGCGCGGCTGTTGTTGGCTTGTTACGCCTTCATGGCGGCGTAGGGTTCGAGCTACATGACTCGTATCGGGATGGGGGAGCGTGCGGCGCCGGCCAGTTTCCTGGTTCTCTCCCGATAGGCGTTTCCGTGCTTCTTCACCCTTTGTTGGTGCAGTCCGCTGCTGTTGGACTTTGGGTGTCGTTCCGATAGGGGACCAGCCGCTGGGCACGAGGGTCCGGAGTGCAACTTGGGGAACCGGTGGCTTTGAGTCTGGGGCAGGGACAACCTCAAGTTGAGCCTTGCTTGTATCCGTTGGTATTTCTGCCGGGAAGCCCTCTCCTCGACCTTGAGTCGAGTTCCGGCATCCGGCCCGCCGTGCCGACCGCTACGACAAACCCATCCGACATGCCCTGGATACAAGAAGTACGCAATTTGTGTGACAGCGCCGCCGACGGGTTTGCGCCTGAGGTCGCGGACGACCTTCTGCGGATTGTCCCGCGGAGTCGGCACCGGTGAGTGCGGGATTCCTCTGGTGGAGTGCCATACCTCTAAGGCATGAAAATCCTCTGAAATTGGTCTTAGTCAGAATGGGACAGTCGCCGGATGATAGAAGGATACTCATGGCTGAAAGGAACCCCATGTCTATTTCCGTGGAATCTTCCGCAGGCGCGGCGCCCGCCCCCGCAGCTGCCTGCGCCGCCGAGCCCTTCTCCGCACAGCAACACCTCGCGCGCCGCACCTTGGCCGCCCGCCCCTCCGAAGTCCGCAAGGTGTTCCGGGCCGCCCAGCGACCCGGCATAATTTCCTTCGCCAACGGCGCCCCCTACCTCGGCGCCCTGCCGTTCGACCGGATCGCGGAGGCAGCCCGGTGCATCCTTGTCGAGAGCGGGCAGCGGTCTTTCCAGTACGGGGCCAGCGACGGCATTCCGGAACTGCGCGAGCACATCACCGGGCTCATGGCCCTCGAAGGCATCACCGCCGACCCCAACCAGGTCCTCGTCACGTCCGGCAGCCAGCAGGCACTCGATGTCGCCGCCAGGGTTCTGGTCAACCCCGGCGACGTCATCTTTGCCGAGGCGCCATCCTACGCCGGCGGCATGGCCGTCTTCACGAGCTACGAGGCCGAAATCGTGCACGTGCCCATGGACGCCGACGGTCTCATCCCGGCGGAACTTGAGCGCCTGATCGGCGAAGTCCGGGCCGCCGGCAAGACCGCCAAGGGCCTCTACACGATCCCCAACTTCCAGAACCCGGGCGGCGTCAACCTCTCCGCGGAGCGCCGCCTGCAGGTGGGGGAATTGTGCCGCAGCAACGATCTGCTGATCTTCGAGGACAACCCCTACGGGCTGCTCGGCTTCGACGGCGGGACCATGCGCGCCATCCAGCCCGGATTCGAGGACATCACCCTCTACTTCGGCTCCTTCTCCAAGATGATCGCCCCGGGGCTGCGTGTGGGCTGGGTCCTGCCGCCCGCCTCGCTCTACGGCCACCTCGTCAACGCCAGCGAGACATCCCAGCTGAACCCGTCGGTCTTCTCGCAGCAGCTCATCAGCGCCTATCTAGACGATGCGGCCTGGGAGTCCAAGCTGAGCGAATACCGCGGCATCTACAAGGAAAAGTTCGAGGCCCTCGTCGAGACGCTGGAACAGGTCATGCCGGCCGGCACCACCTGGAACCGGCCCACGGGAGGGTTCTACCTCTGGGTCAAACTCCCCGAGGGCGTCGACACTGAAGCGCTGGTCTACGAGTGCATCGAGCGCGGCGTCGTCTACGTTCCCGGGACGGCCTTTTACACGGACGGAAACGGACGCAGCGAACTGCGGATGTCCTTCTGCCTGCCACCCCTCGAGGACATCCGCAAGGGCGCCACCATTCTTGGCGAAGTCTTCACCGAAGCAGCCGCAGCGGCATCGTCCGTCGGCGCACAAGCAACGCCGATCGCCGGCTAGGAAACCATCATGACAATTACCCAAGATCGTGCCGAAGACGTCACGACCCCGGGGCAGCCTTCGGCTGCCTATGTTGAGGCCGGCGACGACGGCTACCGCAAGACCATGTCCAACTTCCAGATCCAGATGATCTCCCTGGGCGGCGCCATCGGCACCGGACTGTTCCTGGGCCTCGGATCCCGACTGCAGGCCGCCGGGCCGGCCCTGCTGATCGCGTACGCCGTCACCGGCGTCGTCGCCTATCTGCTGATGCGCGCCATCGGCGAGCTCGTCATGCACCGGCCCACCACCGGATCCTTCGTGTCCTACGCCCGCGAGTTCTTCGGCCACAGGCTCGCCCACACGACCGGCTGGGTCATGGTGACCCTGGGCGGTCTGCTCGGCGTCGTCGAGGTCACCGCGGTGGCCATCTACGTACAGTACTGGTGGCCGCACCTGGACGGCTGGATCCCGGCCCTCGTGGCCTGGCTCGTGATCGTCGGATCCAACCTCTTCTCCGCACGGATGTTCGGCTTCATCGAGGTCGGGGCAAGCCTCATCAAGGTCATCGCGATCGTCCTGTTCCTGGCCGCGGGCCTCATCATCGTGTTCTTCGGCGGTCCGATGGGCCTCGACACCCAGGCCAGCGTCAGCAACCTGTTCTCCGGCGGCTTCTTCACCCAGGGGCTGCTTCCGGTGGTGCTCGTGAGCCAGGGCGTCGTGTTCTCCTACTCCGGTGTCGAGATCGCCGCTGTGGCAGCCGGCGAGGCCAAAAACGCCCGCACGGTCATGCCCAAGGCCATCCGCAGCATCGTGTTCCGGATCGTCGTGTTCTACCTCGGCTCCGTGCTGGTCCTCAGCATGCTGCTGCCCACCAGCGAGTACAGCGGGGCCGAATCGCCCTTCGTCACGGCGCTGGCCGGACTCCACATCGGCTGGCTCCCCTCGGTGATGAACTTCGTGGTCCTGACCGCCTCCATTTCCGGCATCAACGCGACCTTGTACGCCTCCGTCCGGGCCCTGCGCACACTGGCGTCGAACGGTGAGGCGCCGCGCTTCACGGCCAAGATGACCAGAAGCGGGGTTCCGGTCGGAAGCCTGGCCGCCATCGGCGGGTTCTACCTGCTCGGCGTCCTCATGACTTATGTGTTCGGCGGGGCAGCCGTCTTCGAGACGGCCCTCGGTGCCTGCGCCGTGTGCATCCTGCTGCTGTGGGCCTCGCTCTTCGCCTGCCAGCTCCGCTTCCGCCAGCGGGTTAAGGCGGGCCTGCTGCCCGCCGTCGAATTCCGGATGCCCGGTGCGCCGTACACGTCCTGGCTGGCCTTGGCCGTCCTCGCCGTCGTCTTCCTGTCCATGGTGCTGCCGGGAACCAGCAGTACATGGTGGATGAGCCTGACGGGGACCGTGCTGCTGCTCGGAGCCATCGCTGTGGGCTATGAGTTCAGCAAGAGGCGCCGGGCAGCGTCCGAAGCCGCCGATTCCAAGGAACGAATGTTCCAAGACTGACTCCGCTGCCGTTTGACGGCGGCGCCTCAGCGCGGGACCGGGTGCACCGGATGAAAAGGGTCCGTCCACCATGGACATCAATCCGAGAACGATTGGCGTCCGCGGCCCGACGCGGTTTGCGAGTGTTCCGCTGATGATGTTGCCGACGAAGCTGAAGGCCGCCGAGGGCAGGAATGCGAGACCTGCCATCAGCGGTGTCAGCCCGAGATGTTGCTGGAGAAACAGGCTAAGCCTTGATCCACCGATCCGCGGTTGGTCCTGATTGATTTCGGGGCCGGCCGCGGTTTTTGGTTTCGGGCATGGCGGATCGCCGGCCTTGCTGCCGGTGGTGTTCCACTGTGTG
>NZ_JAGPOT010000189.1 GCF_018224015.1 Pseudarthrobacter albicanus | reverse complement strand
CGCTGGGAAGGTGTCACCCGGGACTACAAGGCTTCCGACGTCATCCGCCTCCGCGGCCGCGTCTCCGAGGAGCACACCCTGGCCCGCCGCGGCTCCGAGAAGCTGTGGAAGCAGCTCACCGGGGAGCACAAGACCGGCCAGTACACGAACGCCCTGGGCGCCCTGACCGGCAACCAGGCAGTGCAGCAGGTCAAGGCCGGGCTGCGTGCCATCTACCTTTCCGGCTGGCAGGTCGCCGCGGACGCCAACAACTCCGGCCACACCTACCCGGACCAGTCGCTCTACCCGGCCAACTCGGTGCCGACCGTGGTCCGCCGCATCAACAACGCCCTGCTCCGCGCCGACCAGATCGAGTTCTCCGAGGGCATCCAGACCGTCGAGGACTGGATGGTCCCGATCGTCGCCGACGCCGAGGCCGGCTTCGG
>NZ_JAGPOT010000188.1 GCF_018224015.1 Pseudarthrobacter albicanus | reverse complement strand
GGGAGGGTGAGCCTCGCGGCCAAGACGGTGGGAATCAACGTTCAAACCTGCTTCCAT
Organism: Pseudarthrobacter albicanus; assembly: GCF_018224015.1. Lineage (GTDB taxonomy): Bacteria > Actinomycetota > Actinomycetes > Actinomycetales > Micrococcaceae > Arthrobacter > Arthrobacter albicanus. The sequence continues at coordinate 1,349 of NZ_JAGPOT010000188.1, read as the reverse complement.
TGGGCCTACAAGGCCGGCGCCGTCACCCGCAAGCCCCGCGCAAATCCGGTGGCAAAGCAGTCTGCCACCCAGGAACAGAAGGACGAGTTCTTCGCCGTCCTCGCTCGTGTGGGCAGTGTCAGCGTGGCCGCCCGGGAGCTCGGTCTGGCCAGATCGCAGTGCGTGAGCTGGGCCCGTCATGCCGGAATCGGGTCCATCCACCCAGGGGTGGGGAAACGCGCCGAATTCCTGCGGTTGCGCGAAGCGGGCGTTGGCCGGATGGAAGCCGCTGCCGCCGCCGGTGCGAGCCGCAAAAGCGGGTACCTGTGGGAGAACGAGCGGGATATGGCCAAGGGCCGCGCCGTTGGCTCCAGCGCCCCGGAAGTACCGTATAAACAGGAAGTGATTACTGCTTTAGCCGAACCATCGGCCCCCGCTACGGCACCGGAAGCCCCGCCGGAGCTGCTGCCGGCGCTGCCACCGCCGCCGGCGGCTCCGGTGGCTTTGGAAGCCCTGGAACAGCCCGTCAGCACCCGCTACCTGTCCTTGCCTGAGCGGGAGAAGATCGCGGACCTGCGGTCCCAGGGAACCTCCATGCAGGCGATCGGCAGGGCGCTGGGCCGCTCCGTGGGCACCATCAGCCGCGAGATCAAACGCAACAGCCACCCGGTGCTCGGCTACCAGCCCTACGGCGCCCACCGGGCCGCCACCGCGGCCCGGGCACGGCCCAAGGACAGTAAACTGGCAGCAGCCGGGGGGCTGCGCGACTACGTGACGGACAAGCTGCGCATCCGCTGGTCCCCGGAACAGATCTCGAAGCTGCTGATCAAGGAATTCCCCGATGACGAGCAGATGCGCGTGAGCCCCGAAACGATCTACCAGGCCCTCTACTTCCAGGCCCGCGGCGGACTCAAACGCGAGGTCAAAGAGGCGTTGCGCACCGGGCGGACACGCCGCAAAAAGCAGAAAAGCCCCGAGGAACGCACCCATCGTTTCCGGGACCCGATGATCAACATTTCCGAACGCCCCGCAGAGGTCCAGGACCGCGCCGTCCCGGGACATTGGGAGGGGGATTTGATTACCGGAGCCTACAACCAGTCGGCGATCGCGACGCTGGTCGAGCGCACCACGCGCTACGTGATGCTGGTGCACCTGCCGGTGGACCACACCGCCGAATCGGTCCGGGACGGGCTGATCAAGACCATGGGGACCCTGCCGGCGCACCTGCGGGGATCCCTGACATGGGACCAGGGCGTCGAAATGGCCAGACACAAGGCGTTCAGCATCGCCACCGACATGGATGTCTACTTCTGCGACCCGGCCAGCCCCTGGCAGCGTGGATCCAACGAGAACACCAACGGGCTGCTGCG
>NZ_JAGPOT010000187.1 GCF_018224015.1 Pseudarthrobacter albicanus | reverse complement strand
TGTCCCCCCGGGACCGGCGCCGGCAGGAGTGGGTGGCGAAGATTCCTGTGCTGCAGATGGGCAACCGCTCGATCGAACGGACCCTGCGGCGCAGCTACGACGACCTGGGTGCCCTACGGATCGAGGATCCGGACCATCCGGACCGGATCGTGGTGGCCGCCGGCGCGCCCTGGTTCATGGCCCTGTTCGGACGGGACTCGCTGTTTGCCTCCATCATGTCGATGCCCGTTGATCCGTCCCTGGCTCTTGGCACCGTGCAGACGCTGGCCGACCGCCAGGGCACGGTGGTGGATGAGATGAGCGAGGAGGAGCCGGGCAAGATCCTGCACGAAGTCAGGCTCGACGTCTCCAGCGGGCTGGCGCTGGGCGGCAAGTCCGCCTACTACGGCAGCGTCGACGCGACGCCGCTGTTCGTCCTGGTGCTCGGCGAGGTGAGCCGCTGGGGTTTTGCCGAGGAGACCATCACCGCCCTGCTGCCGCACGCTGACCGGGCGATGGAATGGATCCGGAAATACGGGGACCGCGACGGCGACGGGTTCGTCGAATATGCGCGCCTCAACGACCGTGGGCTCGTCAACCAGGGCTGGAAGGACTCCTGGGACGGCGTCAATTTCGCCGACGGCCGCCTGGCCGAGGCACCGATCGCGTTGTGCGAGGTGCAGGGCTACGTCTACGCCGCGTACGTGACGCGGGCGTGGATGGCGTACGACGCCGGCGATGCGGCTTTGGCCGCCGACCTCCGGGACCGTGCGGCGCAGTTGAAGAAACGGTTCAACGAACAGTTCTGGCTGCCCGAGCGCGGCTACTACGCCATCGCGCTGGACCGCGACAAGCGGCCGGTCGATGCATGCGCGTCCAACATGGGCCACTGCCTGTGGAACGGCATCATCGACGAGGACAAGGCGCCAATGGTCGTGGAACGCCTGATGTCCCCGGAAATGTTCAGCGGCTGGGGAGTGCGGACCCTGGCCAGCGACATGGGCGCCTACAACCCGGCGAGCTACCACAACGGCTCCGTCTGGCCGCACGACAATGCGGTCATCCAGGCCGGCCTCCTGCGCTACGGCTTCGTGGAGCAGGCGCAGCGGATTTCCACGGCCCTGCTGGAGGCGGCCGAGCATTCGGGCGGACGGCTGCCCGAACTGTTCTGCGGCTTCGACCGCGAGCACTTCGCCGCGCCTGTGCCCTACCCCACGGCGTGCTCGCCCCAGGCCTGGGCGGCCACCACACCGATCTACCTGGTCACGAACCTGATGCGCTACAACCCGCACGTTTCCGCCGGCGGCCTGTGGATGGATCCCGTGCTTCCGGAATCCTACGGAGACCTGCACATCACCAACGCTCCCATGGCCGGCGGCCGGATTACCATCGACATTTCCGGCTCCGACGCGACCATCCAGGGGTTGCCCGAGGGCATGGTCCTCCGGCACGGAACCCGGCCGTGGATGGCCGA
>NZ_JAGPOT010000186.1 GCF_018224015.1 Pseudarthrobacter albicanus | reverse complement strand
TTGCCCTGGGCGATCAGGCGGCGGGCGTTGTGGAAGAAGTACAGCCCGAAGTCAACGATTCCGCCGGCGATCGGCGTGCCGTCGACGAGCATGTGCTTTTCCGGCAGGTGCCAGCCGCGGGGACGGACCACGATCGTGGGCAGCTCCCCGGCGGGGCGGAGCCTGTACTCCTTGCCCTCCGGGGAAGTGAAGTCGATCCGGCGTTCCAGCGCATCCGTGAGGTTGAGCTGGCCCTGGATGACGTTGCGCCACGACGGTGTGGAGGAGTCTTCCATGTCGGCGAGCCACACCTTGGCGCCGGAGTTCAGCGCGTTGATGGTCATCTTCTTGTCCACCGGCCCGGTGATTTCCACGCGGCGGTCCTCCAGGCCCGGGGCCGGGGGAGCGACGCGCCAGTCCGGATCGTTGCGGACGGACTCGGTCCCACGCAGGAAACGCGGGTCCTGCCCCTTGGAGATCTGGGCGCGCCGTTCCCGGCGGGCCTGAAGCAGCTCCAGCCGCCGTTCCGCCGTGGCCTTGTGCAGCTTGGCCACGAAAGCCAGCGCATCAGGAGTAAGCACCTCGCCCTGCCGGCAAATAGGCTGCGCGGCCAAGGTGATCCCGTTGATGGTGAAGTTGTCAGTGAAGCTGTTCATTTCAAATCTCCTCAGAAGCAAATGTTCGACGGCGGTGTGCAGTTTGGGGCCGAAAAAGGCAATCCTCCGCGTGCTATTCCCCATCCCCGCCGTAGGCCTCGCAGAGCTCGGCCGGGCGGGGACAGGGCCCCTTTTACGCACGCTTCCGGATCACCTTTCCCGGCCCCCGGTGGCATCGGCACCATGGGTGCCGGCCGCCGTCGTGCCTTCCGGTGAGCGTTGTGAACGACTCACCTTGGGCTGGGGATTAGTGGAACTGGCCTTCTTCGGTGGATCCCACCAGGGCCAAAGTTGATGCGTTCGGGTTGAGCGCGGTAGCGATGTCGTCGAAGTAGCCGGTGCCGACTTCGCGCTGGTGCTTGGTCGCGGTGTAGCCGC
>NZ_JAGPOT010000185.1 GCF_018224015.1 Pseudarthrobacter albicanus | reverse complement strand
TCGTCGAAGTAGCCGGTGCCGACTTCGCGCTGGTGCTTGGTCGCGGTGTAGCCGCGGGACTCGGAGGCGAATTCCTTCTCCTGCAGCTCGACGTAGGCGCTCATGCCTTCCCGGGCGTACCCGTGGGCGAGGTCGAACATCGAGTAGTTCAGGGCGTGGAAGCCGGCCAGGGTGATGAACTGGAACGTGAAGCCCATGGCGCCGAGTTCACGCTGGAACTTCGCGATCGTGGCGTCGTCGAGGTGCTTCTTCCAGTTGAACGACGGCGAGCAGTTGTAGGAGAGCATCTGGTCCGGGAAGTCGGCCTTGACGGATTCGGCGAACTTGCGGGCCAGCTCCAGGTCAGGGGTGCCCGTCTCCATCCAGATGAGGTCCGAGTACGGTGCGTAGGCCTTGGCGCGGGCGATGCAGGGTTCGATTCCGTTGCGGACCTTGTAGAAGCCTTCCGCGGTGCGGACCGGCTGTCCGCCTTCGCGGAGGATGAATTCCTGGTCGCGCTCGTCGACGTCGGAGGT
>NZ_JAGPOT010000184.1 GCF_018224015.1 Pseudarthrobacter albicanus | reverse complement strand
GGGGGTAATCCGTTGCGGGATCCGCGGGATCGTCGGCTGAACCGTATTGCCGGGCCGTCGTCGTTGGTGCTTTTTGGGGTGACGGGGGATCTTGCCCGCAAGAAGCTCATGCCTGCGGTGTACGACCTGGCGAACCGGGGGCTGCTGCCGCCGAGCTTCGCCCTGGTCGGCTTTGGCCGGCGGGAATGGGACAACGAGGACTTCGCCGCCGAGGTCAAGGAAGCCGTCAAGGCCTACGCCCGGACCCCGTTCGATGACATGGTGTGGAAGCAGCTGTCCCAGGGCATCCGGTTCGTCCAGGGCGAGTTCGACGACGACGCCGCGTTCGAGCGGCTCCGCGACACGATCAAGGAACTGGACGAAAACCGGGGAACGCGGGGAAACCACGCGTTCTACCTGTCCATCCCGCCGAAGGCCTTCGAACTGGTCTGCCGGCAGCTCTCCAAGCACGGACTGGCCCAGGCCGAGGGGGACAAGTGGCGCCGCGTGGTGATCGAGAAGCCCTTCGGGCACGACCTCGCATCGGCCCGGCAGCTCAACGACATCGTCGAGTCGGTCTTCCCGCCGGACGCGGTGTTCAGGATCGACCACTACCTGGGCAAGGAGACGGTGCAGAACATCCTGGCGCTGCGCTTCGCCAACCAGCTCTTCGAGCCGCTCTGGAACGCCAACTCCGTGGACCACGTCCAGATCACCATGGCCGAGGACATCGGCACCGGCGGCCGGGCCGGGTACTACGACGGCGTCGGCGCGGCCCGCGACGTGATCCAGAACCACCTGCTGCAGCTGCTCGCCCTGACAGCCATGGAGGAGCCGATCTCGTTCAACGCCGATGACCTGCGCGCCGAGAAGGAAAAGGTCCTCGCCGCGGTCCGGCTCCCGGCGGACCTGTCCGCGCACTCGGCCCGGGGCCAGTTCACCGGCGGCTGGCAGGGCGGCGAAAAAGTCGTGGGGTACCTGGCGGAGGACGGCATCCCGGCCGACTCCAGGACCGAGACGTTCGCCGCGATCCGGGTGGACATCAACACCCGCCGCTGGTCCGGGGTGCCGTTCTACCTGCGCGCCGGCAAACGCCTCGGCCGCCGGGTCACGGAGATCGCCGTCGTGTTCAAGCGCGCCCCCAACCTGCTCTTCACCGACCACGGCGAGGACGACTTCGGCCAGAACGCCGTCGTGATCCGGGTCCAGCCCGACGAGGGCGCCACCATCCGGTTCGGGTCCAAGGTCCCGGGCACCCAGATGGAGGTCCGTGACGTGACCATGGACTTCGGCTACGGCCACTCCTTCACCGAATCCAGCCCCGAGGCCTACGAACGGCTCATCCTGGACGTGCTGCTCGGCGAACCGCCGCTGTTCCCCCGGCACGCGGAAGTGGAACTGTCCTGGAAGATCCTGGACCCGTTCGAGGACTACTGGGCGTCCCTGCCCGGACAGCCCGAACCCTACGCCCCCGGCAGCTGGGGCCCCGCCTCCGCCGACGAGCTGCTGGCCCGTGACGGACGAACCTGGAGAAGGCCATGATCGTAGACCTGCCCGACACC
>NZ_JAGPOT010000183.1 GCF_018224015.1 Pseudarthrobacter albicanus | reverse complement strand
GGCAGGCAGCGGGGTGTCAGCAGCAGCCTTGATCTGTGGTGCAGGAGCCGTCGTCGCAGCATCCGTTCCTCATTCGGCTCACCCCCTCTCCGTCCCTGTCAGGCGTGTGGTGCTCAGGCGTGGGTGGGTTCCTCGACCAGGGCGGTGGCGATGCTGTCGGCGTCGTCCAGTGCGGCGAGGTAGCGTTCGGCGTCCAGCGCGGCGGCGCAGCCGGTGCCGGCGGCGGTGATGGCCTGGCGGTAGCGGTGGTCCACGGCGTCGCCGCAGGCAAAGACGCCGGAGAGGTTGGTGACGGTGGTGGGGGAGTCGACCTTGATGTAGCCCTCGGCGTCCAGCTCCACCTGCCCGGCCACGAGTTCGGTGCGCGGGACGTGCCCGATGGCGACGAAGATGCCGGTGGCGGCCTGTTCGCGGGTTTCACCGGTGATGGTGTCCTTCAGGGTGACGCCGGTGACCTTGCCGTCGCCGTGGATCTTCGTGATGGCGGAGTTCCAGGCGAAGCGGATCTTGGGGTTGTCCTTGGCGCGCTGGGCCATGATCCGGGAGGCGCGCAGCCCGCCCTTGCGGACGACGACGGTCACGGACTTCCCGAAGCGGGTCAGGAAGGTGGCTTCCTCCATGGCGGAGTCCCCGCCGCCGACGACGATGATGTCCTGCCCGCGGAAGAAGAACCCGTCGCACGTGGCGCACCAGGACACGCCGTGGCCGCTGAACTTCTTTTCCTCCGGCAGGCCGAGCTCCTTGTAGGCCGAGCCCGTGGCCAGGATGACCGCCGGCGCCTCGTGGGTGGTGCCGCCGCCGGTGACCACACGCTTCAGGTGCCCGGCGAGCCGGACCTCCGTGACGTCGTCGAACACCACCTGGGCACCGAACTTCTCGGCCTGCTGCTGCAGCCCGTCCATGAGCTCGGGTCCCTGGATGCCGGCCGGGAAGCCGGGGAAGTTCTCCACCTCGGTGGTGTTCATCAGGGCACCTCCCGCGGTGACCGACCCGGCGAGGACCAGGGGCTGCAGCCCGGCGCGGGCGGCGTAGATGGCGGCGGTGTAGCCGGCGGGGCCGGATCCGATGATGATCAGCTGTTCGGTGTTTCGGGTGCCGGTGCTCACGATGCTCTCCTGGTGCTCGGTACGGGTGTTACTTGGCGGCGGGGGTGAGGGACGCGATGAGTTCCTCGATGCGGCCCCTGATCTCGTCGCGGATGGGGCGGACGGCGTCCACGCCCTGGCCGGCGGGATCTTCCAGGACCCAGTCCTCGTAGCGCTTGCCCGGGAAGTAGGGGCATTCGTCGCCGCAGCCCATGGTGATCACGACGTCGGATTCCTTGACGGCCTCGGTGGTGAGGACCTTCGGGATTTCGGCGGACATGTCGATGCCGAGCTCGGCCATGGCCTCGACGGCGGCGGGGTTGACCTTGTCCGCGGGCCGGGACCCGGCGGAGCGGACCTCGATCCCGCCCTTGGCGAGGGTGGTGAGGAACGCCGCGGCCATCTGGGAGCGGCCGGCGTTGTGGACGCAGACGAACAGGACGGAGGGCTTCCTGGCGGTTTCGGTGCTCACGGGGTTTCTCCTGG
>NZ_JAGPOT010000182.1 GCF_018224015.1 Pseudarthrobacter albicanus | reverse complement strand
GAAACTGACACCGCGGACGGTTTGTGGGAAACTTGCATCTGCGAGATGTCCTCTTCCGGTACGGAAATTTTGACTGTGGTAAGCCAATTTTCCCCCAAAAGGCGAATTCCAGGGGTCGACTCTTCTATGTCTGTCAAGCCGCTTTCATCGCTGTTGCTGAGGTGTTGAGCGTGCGGTAGATACGGCGAGCCAGGTAGCGTTTGATGCAGCGGCGGATTTCCTTGTCGGTACGTCCTTCGGCGCGTCGCTTTTCCACGTACTCGCGGGTTACGCCGTCATGGGTCATCCTGGTGATCGCGACCAGGTGCAGGGCGCTGTTCAGGGTCCTGTCACCGCCCCGGTTCAACCGGTGCCTGACCGTGTTCCCCGAGGACGCGGGGATCGGATTCACCCCGGCCAGGGAGGCGAACGCCGCCTCGTTACGGACCCGGCCCTCGTGTGACCAAGCGGCGAGGCACTTCGCGGCGCTGATCGCCCTGAACCCCTTCTCCTCCAGCAACGGTGCGGCCTCGCTGACCTTGACCAGCTCGTCCAACTGCTTCTCGTTGGCCGCCAGCTGCTCATCGAGCTCCAGGGCGTGCTTGGCCAGCCGCACTGCCTCGTCACGGGCAATGGACAAGGAGAGTTCCTCCTCGCGGGTCCGCCACTTGGAGACCTCGGTGATCTGGGCGCCGGTGAGTTTCTTGCGGGCGTCGATGCCCAGGTCGTTGCTGCGCACCAGGGCGTTGAGCGCGTTGACCGACCGGGTGCGGTCCTTGGTCATGGAGGCGCGCGCCGTGACCAGGATCCGCACGCCCTGGCGAACCCCGTCATGCAGGCGAGGTCGGCGCAGTTTCTCCACCGGCAGGGGCAGGGTGGACATGACGATCTGGTGGGCGTCCAGGGCATCGGTTTTACCCACGCCGCGGCGCTTCTTGGCGTCCATGCGCGGCGCCTCGGCGACCGGGAAGCCGTGGGTGGCCACGGTGCCGGCCAGGATCGCCCCGTAGGACGCGGCGCCTTCGATCACCCAGAGGGTATCGGCATTGCCATCGGTGCGGCGGGCGACCCAGGCGATGGCTCGGTTGATCCCGGCGGCGGTGGTGGGGAACTCGCGGGTTTCCAGCAGGGCGCCGGTAGCGGCGGCAAGGATCGCGTAGACGTGGTTGCGGGCGTGAGTGTCGACACCCACGACAAATGGGTGGGCATGCGCGACGATAGACATGGCGGTCATTCGTACCTTCCTCTTCACGGATATGGTCATGGCCGCTGTCGGCCGGCACCAGTCCGGGTAGAGGTCACCAAAGGAACAGCACTGTGATGGGTCACGCCCCGCAAGGGGTGGACAATCTTCTGATCAAGCTACCGAGGTGGGCCGGACGGGTACCGGCTGGCCCACCACCGTGGACGGACAAGTCGATCGAATGACACCTGGAGGGTCAGTTGCAACATGAGTCACGTCCACGGGGTGGAAGGGCCGGTACCTATCCTGCCAGCCAGTCCCAGACCAGCTAAGAAAAGTCTCACAGTTGCAACACCCCCGAAAAACGGGAGTTGCAACACCTTTGGAAATACCATCAATAACGAGTCCTCCCTTAACGGAAAAATCATCCTTAAGGAAAGAGTCCGGACCGTCCGCCGCACCGA
>NZ_JAGPOT010000181.1 GCF_018224015.1 Pseudarthrobacter albicanus | reverse complement strand
ATCCAAATATCCGCGCTGGGCCGCCTCAATTCCTTGCATACACCCAGTCTTAAGGACCACTGCGCGAAGTCCAGCAGGCGCGCCTTAAACCACCCAAATTGTTCAGCGCAGTCCTAGGGACCGGGCCTGTGCACCGTCCCGGGCGGGCCCTGATCTTCTTTTCGCGGCAAGGCAAGTATTCTTGGTACGGGCCGCGCTCCATGCCCGCTCAGTCTCGTCCAAGGCACCAACGCATCACCGCAAATCCGAAGGAGGTAACCGTGGCAGATAACGCACGCGAACACACGGGCCACCAGGCCGGCCATGGCCAGCCCCCGTACCATGGCGTTCCCGCCAATGCGCTGCCACTGACGGCGAACGAGGACCGGCAGTGGGCCACGCTGGCGCACTTCGGCGGCATCCTCGGCTGCGTTCCGGCGCTGCTGATCTACCTGATTTTCAAGGACCGCGGGCCCTTCACGGCGCAGGAGTCCAAGGAAGCGCTCAACTTCACGCTGCCCCCCACCATCGCCGCGGTGCTCGCCAACATCCTGGTGTTCATTCCGGTGGTGGGCAACCTCTTCGCGGTCCTCGCCACCGTGATCTGGATTGCGGTCACGTGCTTCTCCGTCGCGGCGGGCATCCACGTCAACCGCGGCCAGCCGCACCGCTACGAGTTCAACCTGCGCTGGATCAATTGACATCCTCCCTGTCCTGGAGGGCGGGGATTCCCGTGGCTGGTCGCCGCCGTCAGGCGGCAGTCAGGTGGGTGGTTACTGGTTCGGCAGGGACCGCTCCGGCAAGCCGGAGTCTTACGTCCCCTCCACAGTCGTTTAGGCTCTCCGCAAGTCCTGCGGCGAGCATGATGTTCAGGGCTGCGTTGTAGTCGCGGTCGAGGACAGTGCCACAACCACCGCAGGCCCAGACACGGACCGACAGCGGCTTCTTGCCGTCCCTGACGCCACATGCGGAGCATACCTGGCTGGTGGGTTCCCATTGGCTGACGCCCGGAACGGTGCAACCGTACTTCAGGCCCGCGTGGGTGAGTTCGTTGATGAACACTCCCCACCCGGCGTCGTGGACGGATTTCGCGAGTCTGGTACGTGCCAGCCCCGTGATGTTGAGTGTTTCGACTGCGACCGCCTGGTTTTCGCGGGCCAGCCTGACGGCGATCTTGCGGG
>NZ_JAGPOT010000180.1 GCF_018224015.1 Pseudarthrobacter albicanus | reverse complement strand
GCGAGTCTGGTACGTGCCAGCCCCGTGATGTTGAGTGTTTCGACTGCGACCGCCTGGTTTTCGCGGGCCAGCCTGACGGCGATCTTGCGGGTGAAATCCTGGCGCAGGTCACGCGTTTTCGCGTGGATTTTCGCGACCCTGGCACGGGCTTTCGCCCTGTTTTTTGAGCCCTTCACGCGGCGGGACAGTTCCCGTTGGGCGCGGGCGGGTTTCCGTTGCGCCTTCCGGTCAAAGCGTGGCGCGGGGACTTTCTCCCTGGTGCCGTCGCTGTAGGTGATTGCCGCGAAATCCGTCAGGCCAAGATCGAGCCCCGCAGTACGCGGGACACGGTCAGGGGCGGCGGCGGTTCCGGGTTCCGGATTGACCACGAACGACGCGTAATAGCGTCCGTCGGCTTCCCGGATCAGCGTCACCGAAGTCGGCGCGGCCGGCAGCGGCCGGGAATACGCCAGACGCAGGTCCCCGATT
>NZ_JAGPOT010000018.1 GCF_018224015.1 Pseudarthrobacter albicanus | reverse complement strand
GGCGGCCCAGGCGGTGCGGGTCGGCCCGGTGGAGGCGTGGGCTCCGGTGCCGGGGGACCAGATGATGGCCCCGCCCTTGTAGTCCTGGTAGCAGCCGCCTCCGGGCTGGCCGCAGGTGACGTCCCCGGTGGGGTAGCCCATCGGCCCGGCCACGAAGTTCATCGTTGCCCAGCGGGCCCTGATCGCCCCGTAGGTGGGACGGGCGCCGGTGGCGGGGGACCAGATGATCGCCCCGCCCTGGTAGTCCTGGTAGCAGCCGCCCTGCGGGAGCCCGCAGCTCAGGTCGCCCGTGGGGTAGCCCATCGTGCCGTCCACGAAGTTCATCGTTGCCCAGGCGGCCCGGGTCGGGCCGGTGGAGGCGTGGGCGCCCGTGCGGGGGGACCAGATGATCGCCCCGCCCTGGTAGTCCTGGTAGCAGCCGCCCTGCGGGAGCCCGCAGGTGACGTCGCCCGTGGGGTAGCCCAGCGGGCCTCCGAGGAATCCGGTTCGGGCCCAGGCCGCGCGTACGTCGCCGGATGTCGGGTGGGCGCCCGTGCGGGGGGACCAGATGATCGCCCCGCCCTGGTAGTCCTGGTAGCAGCCTCCCTGCGGCTGGCCGCAGTTGACGTCCGACGTCGGGTAGCCCAGCGGGCCGTCGAGGAAACCGGTTCGGGCCCAGGCCGCGCGTACGTCGCCGGATGATGGGTGGGCGCCCGTGGCCGGGCTCCAGATGATCGCCCCGCCCTGGTAGTCCTGGTAGCAGCCTCCTTGCGGCTGGCCGCAGTTGACGTCCGACGTCGGGTAGCCCAGCGGGCCGTCGAGGAAACCGGTTCGGGCCCAGGCCGCGCGCACGTCCCCGGATGATGGGTGGGCGCCCGTGGCGGGACTCCAGATGATCGCCCCGCCCTGGTAGTCCTGGTAGCAGCCTCCTTGCGGTTGGCCGCACACTATCCCCGAAACCGGAGCTCCGAGCGACGTCACCGAAGAAGCCGCAGCGGCAATGGACTGGCTCGCCGCAACCGGCACGCCCGTGGCAAACCGCTTCAGGCTGGCCAGATCGCCATTCCAGACATTGGAATCGCCGGCAAACGGTCCCGTGCTGCTGTACTGCCAGATGCTGTAGTTGCTCCAGCTGCGCGGAAGCGGGCCAGCGTTGTTGGAGGCCGAGATGGGGTATGAAGGGATCCACAGCGGGGAGTCACCGAAGCCGAGAGGGTTACCTACGCAATCCCTCCACCAGTAGTAACCGGTGTAGATGACGGGGAGCCGTCCCGTCAGTGCCTGCATGGTGTTGCTGAAGTCGTGGGCCCAGGCCGTCAGCTCACCGGGGGACATGTCGTAGCAAATGTTCCCCTGGTAAAACCCGTTGATCGTCTGGCCTGCGTAGGGGTTGCCTTCAAAGTCGAGCACCGGCGGCATCGTGTAACCGTCGCCGGACCAGCCGCCGCCGCTCCGCACGAAGATCCGGGCCTGGTCTGCCCCGGACGACGCCGCAGGGTTTGCATAGTGGTACGCGCCCCGGATCATTCCCACGCCACGGGACCCGTCGTACTGGGCACCGAAGATCGGATTCGTATAGTAGTTCCCCTCGGTCGCCTTGATGTAGGCAAATCTTGCACCCATGTTCCGCTGCTGCTGCCAGTTGACTGAGGGCTGGTGTTCGCTGACGTCCAGGCCCTGCACGCCGAAGGTCGGAGTCCACGTCCCCTGGGTCGTCAGAGTCCTGGCCCTGCCGCCCGTCAACAACGACGGGCCGGTCCGAAGCCCCTGGCCCATGTCTGCTCCGCCCCCAGCGGTCGCTGCGGCCATGGCTGCGCGGTAGCCTGCCGTCGTGCGGTCCGGGGTAACAGGGGAAGCTGTGGTGGCAGTCGACGTTGCGGAAGGCGATGTCGCGGAAGACGATGGCGCGGGTGACGGCTCGACGGCGGCTGCCGGCGTCGCCAGCCCCGGCCCGGCAATAAGCGAGGCGGCCAGGAGGACAGCCCCGAACCGGCGGCCGCGATGATTGTTGGGGGGAAACAGGGTCCGCTTCATTTTCGCTCCGGAACAACGACACGCTCGTGGAGCCGCGTCATGTGGGTCTGGTCCCGGTGAATGCCAGGGAAAGCGGTCCGGGTCCGAGTATGTCTGACTGGTCGCGCCCACCCTAACACCGGCACAAAGCTGAAACCACTGTTTCTGGTGTTACGGATGGGAATATTGTCCTGCCGCAGGCCATGCGGTTATCCACAGGCACCCCGCAGAAGCCTTGCCGGGGTGGCCGCCGGAACCTAGCTTTAACCCAATTGCACCGCCGCCTATCCTGGGCGGCCGTCATATTGGGGGCCGCATGGAGGCTGTGCGCATTGTCGAGGATGAGGTCCGCGAGCTGATCCGGCGCCGGGGCCTGGATCCCCTCCGGCAGGCCGGCGAAGTCCGGCGCCTCGTGGAGGCGGCGGTCAGCGACTACGACCAGCGGGCCCTCCTGGCCCCGTTGCCTCCCATCGGCCCGCTGGAGACTGCCCGCAGATTTGTGTACGACGCCGTCGCCGGCTTCGGGGCGCTGCAGCCACTGCTGGATGATCCGGCGATCGAGGAAGTCTGGCTGAACGCGCCCAACGAAATCTATGTGGCACGCAACGGCGAATCGGAACTGACCTCTGTGTCCCTCACGGACCAGCAGGTCAAGGACCTGGTGGAGCGGATGCTCAAGAGCTCCGGCCGCCGCCTGGACATGTCGTCCCCTTTTGTCGATGCTGCCCTTCCGGACGGATCCCGGCTCCACGTGGTCATCCCGGACGTGACCCGGCGCCACTGGGCCATCAACATCCGCAAGTTCGTGGTCAAGGCCAGCAGGCTGGAGCATCTGGTGGATTTGGGCACACTCACGCCGCAGTCGGCCCGGTTTCTCGGCGCAGCCGTGGCCAGCGGACTCAACATCCTGGTGTCCGGTGCGACCCAGGCGGGCAAGACCACCATGCTGAACTGCCTTGCCGCCAGCATCGGCACCCGCGAGCGGGTCATCACCGTGGAGGAGATCTTCGAGTTGCAGTTTCCCCTCCGGGACGTGGTGGGGCTGCAGTGCCGCCAGGCGAACCTCGAGGGCGAGGGGGAGATTCCTCTGCGCCGGCTTGTCAAGGAGGCGCTGCGCATGCGCCCGGACCGGCTGGTGGTGGGTGAGGTCAGGGAGGCCGAGAGCCTGGATATGCTGATCGCGCTTAACTCCGGGCTGCCCGGGATGTGCACCGTCCACGCGAACTCGTCGCATGATGCGGTGACGAAGATCTGCACGCTGCCCCTGCTCGCGGGCGAGAACATCTCCAGTGCCTTCGTTGTGCCCACTGTGGCTTCCTGCATCGACCTTGTGGTTCATTGCAGCAGGCATGCAAACGGGCGCAGACAGGTGACGGAGATTCTGTCGCTGGGACGCAGGGTCGAAAACGGCATCATCGAATCGTCCATGGTTTTCGCGATGATCGATGGCCAGCTGCAGCCAAAGGCCAATTCGATGCCGGCCGCGGAGAAGTTTGGGCGGTCCGGGTACGACGTCGCGGCCCTGCTGGAGCCTCGCTGATGGCCCCGCTCCTCGGGGTTCTGGCCGGCACGGGGCTCCTGCTGGTCTGGTGGTCCGCGTGGGAGCAACCGCAAGGATCCAAGGCCGCTCCCCGGACCAGCAGGCTGGAGGATCTGCTGCGCACGGCAGGAATAGAAAAGGTCAGTGCAGCGGGGCTGCTGGCCACCTGCCTCGGCGTGGGGGCCTTTACCACCATCGTCTTCTTCGCCGGGACCCGCTCGTGGCCGATCTCGGGATGTTTCGGGCTGTTCGGCGGCTGGCTGCCCATGGCCGTCGTGCGATGGCGTGCCCGGAAGCGGGCAGCCGTCCTGCGTCAGCTCTGGCCCGACGTCGTCGACCACCTCCGCTCGGCCATCAGGGCGGGCCTGTCGTTGCCGGAGGCCCTCATCCAGCTGGCGGACAAGGGGCCGTCGGAGCTCCGTCACGTGTTCCTCGACTTCGGCTCCGATTACCGCTCGGGCGGCCAGTTTGACTCTTCCCTCACGCGGCTGAAGGACCGCCTGGCTGATCCTGTCGCCGACCGGATCGTCGAAGCCCTCCGCCTGACCCGGGAGGTAGGCGGCTCGGACCTGGGCCGGCTGCTGGGCACGCTCGGCGAATTCCTGCGGGAAGGGGCCCGCACCAGAAGCGAACTGGAGGCCCGGCAATCGTGGACGGTCAACGCGGCACGGCTCGCAGTTGCCGCACCGTGGATTGTCCTGGTGCTGCTGGCGAGCCGGCCCGAAGCGGTGGCGGCCTACAACACGCCGGCCGGAGCCGGCGTGCTGCTCGGCGGACTCGCTGTATCGCTGATCTCGTACGCCATCATGCTGCGAATTGGGGCCCTTCCGGAAGACGCGAGGGTCCTCCGGTGACAGGGCTCATGGCGAGCGCCACGGCGTGCGGAATAGTCCTCGGCAGTGGCCTCTGGCTGATGCTGGTCAGGCTTCCGTTCATGCGACCGATCACTTTCGTCGACCGCCTCCATCCTCAACTCCGGTCCCACAATCTGGAATCCGGGCTCCTGCGCGCCGCGCCGAAGAACATCACACCCTTTGGCCCGCTCGAACGTATTCTTCGCCCCGTGCTCCGTGACGGACTCGCGTCACTCGGCAGACTCAACCTCGGCTCTGCGGCCCTGAACCGGCGACTTGCCCGCGCAGGCACTTCCAGAACGGCAGTGGATTTCCGGGCGGAACAGCTCCTTTGGGCCGTTGGGGGATTTGTCCTGGCCCTCGCCGTGGTGCTGCTCGCCGGGGCCGCCGGACGGTTCAGCCCGTTCATCGCCGTCCTGGCTGTCCTCGGCAGCGCCATTGGCGGATTCCTGCTCAGTGACTACCTGCTGGGTGCCCGGATCAGGAGGCGCGAAGCCCGCATGATGGCGGAGTTCCCGAGCATGGCCGAACTGATGGCCCTTGCGGTCAGTGCCGGGGAAAGTGCCACCGGCGCACTGGACAGGGTTTGCCGCAGTGCCAGAGGCGAACTGTCGAAGGAATTCACCCGCGTGCTCGCCGAAACCCGGGCCGGAAAGCCCCTGGTGGAAGCGTTGCAGGAGTTCTCGTCCCGGACCGGGCTCGGCCCACTGGTCCGCTTCGTGGACGGAATGATCGTGGCAGTCGAGCGCGGGACACCCCTCGCGGACGTGCTGCGGGCCCAGGCCCAGGACGTGAGGGACACCGCGAAGCGTGAGCTGATGGAGTCCGCCGGGAAGAAGGAAATCGGGATGATGGTGCCGCTCGTCTTCGGGGTGCTTCCGCTCACGGTGGTATTCGCCGTGTTTCCGGGCCTGGCTGCCATCAGCCTCGGGCTGTGAAGGGGCGGGCAGCCGGAGCACCGGCAGGGAGGTGGGGAGCGCAGGAGGTATGAACAGCACCGGCGATAGGACAAGACAGGTAGCGCCGCAGAAGGCGAACACAATATGAACCCACAGAAGAAGGGGACCCAGTGAAGAACACCGGTATCCGCATTGCATTATTGATCTGCACCATCAGCCTGCTGCTCCGGCGGCCCTCCACCCCGGGGAGCGGGGCCGGACATCCTGCCCGCGGCATGGACCATCCCGAACGCGGGGACGTACCGGGCTGGGTGATGCTCACCCTGATGTCGGCCGTCCTTGTCGCGGCGCTTCTGGCCCTCGCGGGCCCGGCCCTTGAGGCGCTGTTCAACCAGGCGATGGACAAGGTCGGGCGGTAGCCGATGGGCGCACCGGGCGGCGGCTGGGGCCGCCGGCGGCATCGGAACCGCCGGCGGCGCGAAGCCCCGGCCTGCCCGGTCGTGGACCCCGGCCGCAGCGGCAGCCCGGGCGAGCGCGGCTCGGCGGTCGTGGACTTCGTCCTGGTCGGCGGCCTGCTGACGATGTTCTTTCTTGCCATCATCCAGCTCACCCTGGTCCTTCATATCCGGAATACGCTTATTGACGCTGCCGCCTCGGGCGCCCGCTACGGTACGCTCGCTGACCGCAACTCCGAGGATGCCCGTGCCCGGACGGCGCAGCTGATCGGGATGGCGCTCAATCCCGACTTCGCCACGGACGTCAGCACCTCTGAATCCACGTATCAGGGCATCCGCACCTTGCAGGTGACCGTCCGTGCCCCGCTGCCGGTGATCGGGCTGATTGGTCCCCGTGCGCTGCTGGAGGTGTCAGGACATGCCGCCATCCAGCGATGAACCGGAAGCGCCTGACGGCACGGAACGGGGGAGCGCGGTCGTCGAGTTCACCTTCCTCTCCCTGCTGCTGATGGTCCCGCTCGTCTACTTCATCATCACCGTGGGACAGCTCCAGGGCGGATCGTTCGCCGTCGTCGGCGCCGCGGACCAGGCCGCCAAGATCTATGTTTCCCAGCCCGATGCGGCGAGCGGCCGGGCAGCCGCGGAGCAGGCCGTCCTTCTGGCGCTCGCCGATTACGGGCAAGCGGCGGAGAACGCCAGCGTGGACACCAGCTGCGAACCGTCGGACTGCGCGGCCGCAGGCTCGGCCGTGACCGTCACCGTCCACCTGGCGGTGCCGCTGCCGTTTGTGCCATTCAGCGATGCGTTCCGCCTCACCGCGGGCCACCTCACCGCCTCTGCCACCCAGACGGTCGGACGCTTCAAATGAACCCCTCGCGCCGCCCGGGCACGAACCCAAGCCCGGCCCCGCGCCGGAGCCGCCACACTGTGCACCCACGAGGTCAACGCGAAGCCGGCCAGATGAGCGTGCTGATCATCGGCTACGTCCTGCTGGCCCTGCTCGCCGCGACGGTCGTGACGGGCGTGTCCAGCATCTACATCGAGCACAAAAAGCTGCTCTCGCTGGCGGACGGCGCCTCTGTGGCCGCAGCGGACAGCTTCACGCTGGGACAGCTCGAAAGCGCCGGTGGCAGCCCCACCGCTGTCCTCAGCGGCAGCCGGGTGCGCAGCGCCGCCGTCGACCATCTGGTCCGCAACGGTTCCTTCACGCGGTTCACCGGCCTGGCCGTCGCGCCGGGCACAGGGAGCCCGGACGGTTCCACCGCCGTCGTGGTCCTGAGCGCCGCCGTCCACCCGCCGGTGGTCAACTTCCTGGTCCCGGACGGCATCAGGATCGAGGCGAGCTCGACGGCGCGTTCCCGGCTCACGCGCTAGCCCCGCAAGCAAGCCCACGACCAAGTCCGGGCGGCTCGCACGGATAGCGTAGGGTTAAAAAACCATGGCTAACATTGATTTTCCAGCAGAAATCCGCGCGCTGCGCGCCACCTACGCCTCCATCGAAAACGTTTCGAATGTCGAGGCGCTGAAGGAAGACATCGCTGAACTGAGCGAGCGCGCCGGTGAGCCCAACCTCTGGGACGATCCAGCGGCCGCCCAGGTGATCACCTCGCGGCTCTCGCACCGCCAGTCCGAACTGGCACGCCTGGATTCGCTCGTCTCGCGGATCGACGACCTCGAAGTCCTGGTCGAGCTGGGCCAGGACGAGGATGACGCCGCCTCCATGGGCGAAGCCGCCACCGAGCTGGAATCGATCCGGAAAGCCCTGAAGGAGCTCGAAGTGGTCACCCTGCTGTCCGGCGAATTCGACGAGCGCGAAGCCGTGGTCACCATCCGGGCCGGGGCCGGCGGCGTGGACGCGGCTGATTTCGCCGAGATGCTCATGCGGATGTACCTGCGCTGGGCCGAACGCCACGGCTACCCGACCACCATCATGGACACCTCCTACGCCGAAGAAGCCGGGCTGAAATCCGCCACCTTCGAGGTCAAGGCGCCCTACGCCTACGGCACGCTGAGCGTCGAGGCAGGCACCCACCGCCTGGTCCGGATCAGCCCCTTCGACAACCAGGGCCGCCGCCAGACCTCCTTCGCCGCCGTGGAAGTGATCCCGCTGATCGAGCAGACGGACTCCATCGACATCCCGGACAACGAGATCCGCGTCGACGTCTTCCGCTCCTCCGGCCCGGGCGGCCAGTCGGTCAACACCACCGACTCGGCCGTGCGCCTGACCCACATCCCCACCGGCACCGTGGTCTCCATGCAGAACGAGAAGTCGCAGCTGCAGAACCGTGCGGCCGCCCTGCGCGTGCTGCAGTCCCGCCTCCTCCTGCTCAAGAAGGAGCAGGAGGACGCCGAAAAGAAGGCCTTCGCCGGTGACGTGAAGGCCTCGTGGGGAGACCAGATGCGCTCCTACGTGCTCAACCCGTACCAGATGGTCAAGGACCTCCGCACCGAGCACGAGGTCGGAAACACCTCGGCGGTGTTCGACGGCGAGATCGACGACTTCATCGACGCGGGCATCCGCTGGCGGACCGACAACCGCAACGCGGACAAGTAGGCCCGGGGCGCCTCGGCTGGGAGGTCCCTGACAATCCCGCGACACGCCCCCACGGCTCCGGCCGCCGCGCCGGTGCCCGTGCGTATAGTCAAGGAGCCGGAGCCCTACTTCCCCCAAACGAAAGCCCGCGCCCCGGCGGCAGAACTGGGCCGCAAGGCCGTGCCTGCAGGGTATTTAGGGCCATGATCCGCTTCGAAAATGTCACCAAGGTCTACGACCAGACCGCGCGTCCGGCGCTGGACTCGATCAACCTCGAGATCGACCGCGGTGAATTCGCCTTCCTGGTCGGCGCCTCCGGCTCCGGCAAGTCGACCTTCCTGCGCCTGGTCCTCAAGGAGGACCGCGCCTCCTCCGGCGCCGTCTACGTTGCCGGCCAGAACGTGGCGAACATTTCCAGCTGGCGCGTCCCCCGGCTCCGCCGCGGCATCGGCGTCGTCTTCCAGGACTTCCGGCTGCTGCCCCAGAAGACCGTGTTCGCCAACGTCGCCTTCGCGATGCAGGTCATCGGCAAGAGCCGCAGCGTCATCCGCGACACCGTCCCGGAGGTCCTCAAGACCGTCGGCCTGGAGGGCAAAGAGAACCGCCTGCCCCACGAACTCTCCGGTGGCGAGCAGCAGCGCGTGGCGATCGCCCGCGCCGTCGTCAACCGGCCCGGCATCCTGCTGGCCGACGAGCCCACCGGAAACCTGGACCCGACCACGTCCATGGGCATCATGGGCGTGCTGGACAAGATCAACCAGAACGGCACCACCGTCGTGATGGCCACCCACGACGACGACATCGTCAACGAGATGCGCAAGCGCGTCGTGGAGCTGAAGAACGGCGTCGTGATCCGCGACGAGGCCCGGGCCCTCTACACCTCCATGATTCCGGTGGTCGGCCAGTCGCGCCGGCTCAAGGATGCCAGCGGCCGGGACCCCGGGCCGGAGCCGGTGGCCGCGTCCCCGCGCAGCGAGACAAGCGCCGCATTGCGCAGCGGAACACGCGCGCAGGCGCGCGCCGCGGCGGAGGGCACGCTGTGAGGCTTGCGTTCGTCCTCGGCGAGATCGGCAGCGGCCTGCGCCGCAACGTGTCCATGGTGGTCTCCGTCATTCTCGTGACCTTCGTGTCCCTGACCTTCGTCGGCGCCGCCGGGATGCTGCAGCTGCAGATCAACCAGATGAAGGGCTACTGGTACGACAAGGTCCAGGTGGCCATCTTCCTGTGCAGCGACGGGTCGACGGCGGCCGGCTGCGCCACCGGCCCGGTCACGGCCGAACAGCAGGCCAACCTGCGCACGCTCCTCGAGTCGCCCGCGGTCCACCAGTACGTCAACGACTTCGCGTTCGAGTCCCAGGACGATGCCTACAGGCACTTCAAGGAACAGTTCTCCAATTCCCCGATCGTGGAATCGGTGACGCCGGACCAGCTGCCGGCGTCGTTCCGGATCAACCTGAAGGATCCGGAAAAGTACCAGATCATCAGCGAGACCTTCTCCTCCCAGGCTGGCGTGGAATCCGTGATCGACCAGCGCCAGCTCCTCGAACGGCTCTTCTCCGTGATGAACGCGGCGTCCCTCGTGGCGGTGAGCGTCGCCGGCGTGATGATTGTCTGCGCCATCCTGCTGATCGCGACGACGATCCGGCTCTCCGCCTTCAGCCGCCGCCGCGAAACCGGGATCATGCGCCTCGTGGGTGCCTCCAAGGCGGTCATCCAGCTGCCGTTCATCCTGGAGGGTGTGATCGCGGCCGTCATCGGTGCGGCCCTGGCCTCGGGCACGCTGTGGGCAGCGGCGCACTTCTTCCTCGGCGAGTACCTCGCCAAGCAGTACCCCGACACGGCCTTCATTTCACCTGCCCAGACGCTGCTCCTGGCCCCGGCCCTGATCGGCCTGGGCGTGCTGCTGGCCGGAACATCATCACTGCTGACCCTCCGCCGGTACCTGAGGGTCTAGTCTTGCGCAACGAAAAGGGAATGCTTATGACACCGATGGTTCGCCCGGCCCCGCGGCCCGGTCCGCGCTCTTGTCCCGCAGGGCCCGTCCCGGCCGGACGCCGCAGCCGCCTGGTCAGCGCCGCCCTGGTGCTGCTCCTGACGGCGGGCATGGGCGCCTCAACCCCGGTGGCGTTCGCCGACAACCTCGAGGACCAGCAGGCCGCACTTCAGGACGAGGCGGCGCGGGTCCAGCATTCCCTCGAATTCGTGGATTCCAAGATCGCCCAGGCCGCGGGGGACCTGGTCCTGTACCAGGGGCAGCTGCCCGGCGCGCAGCAGGCCCTCCTCGACGCCCAGGGCAGGGTGGCCGGTGCCGTCAAGGAAGTGGAGGCCCTGGCGGCGCGGGTGGATCTCGCGCAGCAGAACAAGGCCAAGATCACCCAGCAGCTGGAGACCGACAAGCAGAAGATCTCCGACACCAGGAAGCTGATCGGACAGATCGCCAGCCAGGCCTACAAGTCCGGCGGCGTGCCCTCCAACCTGTCGCTGTTCTTCGGCTCGAACAAGGGCGGAAGCCTGACGGACAGCATCGACCTGGCCGACCAGGCGATGCGCAGCCAGAACTCCGCGATGGACAAGCTCACCCAGCAGAACGCCACCAACGTCAACTCCCAGGCCCGCCTGGAGGCCGTGGAAGCGGAAATCACGGACCTTAAGGCGAAGGCCGACGCCGCGCTGGCGCGCGAGAAGACCGCCCGCGACGAAGCCGAAGCCAAGAAGGCACAGGTGGACAAGCTCATCGCCGACACCACCAGGCTCGACGCCGAGCTGCAGGCAGCCAAGCCCGGCATCCAGACCCAGTTGGCCCAGGTCAAGTCCCAGCAGGACGCCGTCGCTGCGGAAATCGCCGAACGGGACCGGAAGCTCCGCGAAGCCTGGGAAGCCGAGCAGCGGCGCATCGCCGAAGCGGCCGCCGCGGCAGCGCGCGCCAGGGGCCAGGCCACGCAGCCGTACGTCGCGCCGCCCCAGGGTTCGCCGTCGGCCTTCGGCCTGCAACACCCGTTTCCGGGCAATATCCCGATCACCTCCGGGTTCGGCTGGCGTGCGACGCCGGCCGGAACCATCGACTTCTACGGGCAGGGCGGGTACATGCACACCGGCATCGACTTCGGTGCCCCCTGCGGCACCCCCGTCTACGCCGCGGCGGCCGGCACCGTGTACTCCGCCGGCTGGGCCAACGACGGCGGCGGCAACAACGTGAAGATCTCGCACGGCGTCGTCCAGGGCAACTCGTTGACCACGATTTACTACCACAACACCTCAGTCACGGTCTCGCCGGGCCAGCAGGTCAGCCAGGGCCAGCTCATCGCTTACTCCGGCACCACCGGCAACTCCACCGGCTGCCACTCGCACTTCGAGACCTGGCTCAACGGCCGCGCCGTGGACCCGATGAACCTGCTCTAAACTGGAAGGACTCCGCGCCACCCCGGCCGGAGTGAGCCACCTAGAGATCCGAGGAGTTCTACCGTGCCCAAAGAAAGTGGCCGTAAGGTAGTGGCCACCAACCGCAAGGCCCGGCACGACTACCACATCCTTGACACCTACGAGGCCGGGATTGCCCTGATGGGCACCGAGGTGAAGTCCCTGCGCGAGGGCCACGCCTCGATGGTCGACGGCTTCTGCACCTTCTACAACGACGAGCTGTGGATGGAGGGCATCCATATCCCCGAGTACAACCAGGGGAGCTGGACCAACCATGCCGCGCGCCGGCGCCGGAAGCTGCTGCTGCACCGGGACGAGCTGACCAAGATCTCGCACAAGATCCGCGAATCGGGCTTCACGATCGTCCCGCTCCAGCTCTACTTCCTGGAGGGCCGGGCCAAGGTGGAAATCGGCGTCGCACGCGGCAAGAAGGAATACGACAAGCGCCAGACGCTGCGCGAGCAGCAGGACAAGCGCGAAGCCCTCCGGGTCATGCGCGAGCGGAACCGGAGGTAGCGGCTACCGGGAATGATCCCGGCCGGGTATGCGTTATGCTTGGTAGTCCGGGAAGGAACCGTGAGGTTCCCGACGGGTTTGATAAAAAAATACGGGGATGATCGGTTTCGACGATGTTAGTCGCGACAGGTGAAGCGGGCCGAGGATGCAGAATTATCTCGTAAACGCTGTCTGCAAACCAATAAGTGCCGAATCAAAACGCACTGACTTCGCTCTCGCTGCCTAAGCAGTAAGACAGTCCGTCAGCCCGAGGTTGCTATTGCCCCGGATCCTGGCGTCATTTAGATAGCCACTGCTGTTTACCTCCGTCATCGGGGTGGACGGGACTCTTAGATGACTGGGCCCGGATCAGCCAGCTGTTTGCAGCATGGCCGGGGCCGAGAAAATCCGACGCAAACTGCGCCCGGAGAAGCCCTGACAACACGACATCGGACGGGGGTTCAATTCCCCCCATCTCCACCCATGGGAGCGCCGGAGACGGAGCTCCACCCCGTAGTACAGTACAAAAGGCCGGAAGCGGATGCTTCCGGCCTTTTGGTCTTAACGGCCCGTGGCTAAATGGCCCTTGGCTATCCGCGCTTCTTGATGTGTGCCACCGGGTCCGCGTGGATCTCCGCGACGTTCTTGGTCTTCTTCTCGGCGCGTTTTTCCTTGATGGTCTTCACCGGTTTCTTGCCCAGGCTCTTGTGCGGCGATTTGTCAGGCATGGTCCACTCCCTAACGGCGTGGGGCCCGGAATGGCCCCGTGCTTTTAAGTTACGCCTCGGGCACCGCGACGTCCACGATGCCGACGAATCGGCTCCCCACGCCCTCGTACTCGCTGCGCACCAGCCCGGCGCCCGCTGCCGGGACCTCGTACGGGGCATGGTCGGCGCAGCAGACATAGGTGAACTCCGGCCACCACTTCTTCGGCCGGGCCGCCTCGGAGAAACCGCAGACGGCGCACGTCAGCTGGACCCAGACCGGGCGTTTGCCCGTCCGGTTCGCCTTGGACTGGACCAGCCACGCCGGCGGGTTGTCCAGCAGCTCGCCGAGTTCGGCGTCGGAAAGGCGGGACGGGATGCCGTGACGGTGTGCCATTTCCAGCGGAATGTCGAGGATCTGGGCTGCTTCACGTCGGGTAACCATCCTTCAACGATACGGGATGGCCGGGCCGCGGCAGGGCCGGGGACCAGCCCCGGCGGCCCGGTGTTAGGCTCATCACAGACCCGGTGCCGCCCGGCAGAGTAAGGCAGTGCGGGAGGCAGTGAGGAAGGCAGCAGCCATGTCCGGAAACCCCGCCACAGCCATGACCGCCGTCGAGAAACGCGTACTGTACGTCGCGATCGTCGCGTCGTTCATGGCCTTTCTGGACAGTTCGGTGGTCAACCTTGCCCTGCCGGCGATCGGACGGGAACTCGGCGGCGGGCTGGTGGTCCAGCAATGGGTCGTGGACGGGTACCTGCTGACCCTGGGTGCCCTCATCCTCGTTGCGGGTTCCCTGTCGGACCAGTTCGGCCGGGTGCGGGTCCTGCAGTGGGGTCTTGTGGGCTTCACGGTTACTTCACTGCTCTGCGGCCTCGCCTGGAACGGGGAGGCGCTGGTGGTGGCCCGCGCCCTGCAGGGCGTGGCCGGGGCCCTGCTGGTGCCCAGCTCCCTCGCCCTGATCGTGACGGTGTTCAGCGGCCCCGCCCAGTCCGTGGCGATCGGCAAATGGTCGGCCTGGACCTCCGGAGCCATCGTCGCGGCGCCCGTGCTTGGCGGACTCTCCGTCGACCTCCTGACCTGGCGGGTGATCTTCTTCCTCAACATCGTGTCGGCAGTCGCGGTGTGGCCGGCGCTGCGCCGGCTGCGCGGACTGGAGCCGGAGCGGCCCCCCGGCAGCAGGATCGATGTCACAGGAACGGTCCTGGCGGTCGTCGGGCTCGGCGGCATCGTCTACGCCTTCATCGAACGCGGCAGCCTGGGCTGGGGCGCCCCGCAGGTCTGGCTGCCCCTGGCCGCCGGCGCCGCGGTCCTCGCCGCGTTCCTCCTTCACGAGGCCAGGACCCCGGCCCCGATGATGCCGCTGCAGCTCTTCGCCGTGCGCAATTTCGGCTGGGGCAACATCGCGACGACGGCGATCTACGGGGCGCTGTCCCTGGGCTTTTTCGTCCTGGGCCTCTTCCTCCAGCAGGTGGCCGGCCTGCGTGCCACGGCCGCAGGCTTCGCCCTGCTGCCCTCGACCCTCATCCTGCTCATCCTGTCGGCCCGGATGGGCGCCCTCGCGGGCCGTTCCGGCCCCCGCTGGTTCATGACGGCCGGACCGCTGCTGTGCGCGGCCGGCTTCCTGCTGCTGCTGGGAGTGGGTTTGCCGCTGGATTACGTGGGGCAGGTCCTGCCCGGGCTGGTGGTCTTCGGGGTGGGCCTGGCCGTGACCGTGGCGCCGCTGACGTCCGCCATCCTGGGGGCGGTGCATCCGGAGGAGGCCGGCATCGGCTCGGCCGTCAACAACGCCGTCGCGCGCATCGCGGGACTCGTGGGAATCGCCGTCGCCGGGCTCATCACCGGGCCGGTGATCACGACGTCGGGCCTGCACAACACCGTCGCCGTGACCGCGGCACTGTTCGTCGTCGGGTCGCTGACCTCCGCCGTCGGCATCCGGAACCCGGGCGGGGAGGGTGGAGACGGCCGGCGTCCTAGCCGGCCAGGGCGAGGCCGAGGGCGGCCGCCGCGAGGCCCGCGAGGAGATTCACGGCCACATTCAGGGCCGCGGCCCGGTACCGCCCCTCGCTGACCAGGCGCACCGTCGCGGTGGTCCACGAGCTGAACGTCGTCAGGCCCCCGGCCAGGCCCGTGGCGATAACGGCGTGCCAGTCGGGGTCGAGATCCAGCCGGCCGGTCAGGCCGATGGACAGGCCGATGATGAAGGACCCGGCGAGGTTCACGGTGAGCGTGGCCCAGGGCCAGTGCGGGTGGGGTCCGGGGCGGTGGGCAAACCAGGAGTCGACGGCGAAGCGCAGCAAGGCGCCGGCCACCCCGAAGATCCCCACCAGCAGCGCCGTCATCATGCGGCGTTCCCGCGCCGGTCCGCGATGGCGTTGCCGGTCTTCCAGCCGGCGGCCGCGGCCCCCAGCCCCAGCACGAGCGAGAGCCCCAGGTAGGCCAGCCAGGCCGCATGGAAGCCGGCGCGGAACTGCTGGTCGATCGAGATCACGAGCGCCGAAAACGTGGTGAACGAGCCCAGCAGGCCCGGGCCGAGCCCCGCCCGGAGCCAGAATGCGGTCCTGGGCCGTGCGATCCAGATGGTGGTCAGAGTGGCCA
Organism: Pseudarthrobacter albicanus; assembly: GCF_018224015.1. GTDB lineage: Bacteria > Actinomycetota > Actinomycetes > Actinomycetales > Micrococcaceae > Arthrobacter > Arthrobacter albicanus. The sequence continues at coordinate 6,457 of NZ_JAGPOT010000018.1, read as the reverse complement.
GGGCAAAACTCCCGACGACGTTGATCACCAGGGTCGTCCACGGCACCGCGCCTGCCGGCTCGGGAAAGAGCTGGCCGGCGGCGTACCGCAGTTCGGTACCGAGCAGCGCGCCGGCGGCGACGGCCGCCCAGGCCCGCCAGCCCGGAAGTCCGCGGCGTGTCACGGCACGGCCCTCCGTCGCCGGGTCCGGCATTCAGGGACCGGTGACACTGCAGCCGGCGTGGGCGTCCTCGCTGTGCACCCAGAGGGCGGACGCGACCTCCTCGGCGAGGTCGAATTCGCGCGGGGTTCCGCCGGAGCCGATCCGCACCACGAGGGGGCCCCCGAACGGCCTGCGGCCCAGCACCTCAACCTCGGCGTCCAGGTCGATTTCCTCGGCGGCAAGGTAGCGGAGCAGCTCGGGGTTTTCGTCGCTGATCCGGGTGATCCGCCCCGTGTGGCCGGCGTCGAGCTCGTTCATCCGGTGGGCGGCAGGAACCTGGACGGATCCGTCGGCGGCCGGGATCGGATCGCCGTGCGGGTCCCGCAACGGGTTCCCCAGTTTGGCGGCCATCCGTTCGATGAAGGTGTCCGAGACGGCGTGTTCGAGCAGCTCGGCCTCGTCGTGGACCTCGTCCCAGCGGTAGCCGAGCTCCTGGACAAGGAAGGTTTCGATCAGCCGGTGCCGCCGGACCATGGACACTGCCAGCCGGACGCCGTCGCCGGTCAGGGTGATGGCGCTGTAGGGCTTGTGGTCCACGAGGCCCTGGTCCTTGAGCTTGCGGACCATTTCGGAGACCGAGGAGTTGGCGACGCCCAGCCGCTGCGCCAGCCGCGTGGAGGTGATGGGCTTGTCCTGCCACTCCGTGAAGGAGTAAATGACCTTGACGTAGTCCTCGATGGAGGAGGAGGGCGTACTGGTCTTCACAGACCCAAGCCTACCGTCAGCCGCGGCCGGAGAAAGTGAGCCACAGCAGGACGAGGTTCAAGGCCACCACGAGCGCCACACTGACGATCGCCGCGATCCGGAGGGCCAGCCCGTCCACGAAGCGGCCCATCAGGGACTTATTGCTGGTCAGCACCACCAGCGGGACGAGGACAAAGGGGATGCCGAAGCTCAGGACCACCTGGCTGAGGACGAGCCCCCAGGTGGGATCGAAGCCGACCGTCAGCAGCACGACCGCCGGGATCAGGGTGACGACACGGCGGGCCATCAGCGGAATCCGGATCTTGAGCAGGCCCTGCATGATGCTTCCGCCGGCGTAGCAGCCCACCGAGGTTGAGGCCAGCCCGGAGGCGAGCAGGCCGACGGCAAAGATGACGCCGATGACGGGCCCCAGGTTGGCCGTGATGGCGGCATGGGCGCCCTCGATGGTGTCGGTCCCGGCCGCGCCGCCGAGGGTCGATGCAGCCAGGAGCAGCATGCCGATGTTCACGATTCCGGCGATGGCCAATGCGGCGACGACGTCCAGCCTGGTGGCCCTGACCAGCCGCGCCATGGCCGGGACCGGAACATGGAGGTGCGGGTTGGGGCGGTGCCGGTCGCGGGAGAGGGCGGAGTGGACATAGATGGCGTGCGGCATCACGGTGGCGCCGAGCATGCTGGCCGCCAGCAGGACGGTGTCCGGGCCCTGGAAACCCGGCACGAGTCCGGCCAGGACCCCGCCGGCGTCGGGAGGGCTGAAGAACAGGCCGGCCAGGAAGCCGATGGTGATGATGCCCAACAGGAACATGATGACGAATTCAAAGGGTCGCTGCCGGTTCTTTCGCTGCACGGCCAGCAGGAGCATCGAGACGGCACCGACGATCAGGGCGCCGAGGGGGAGGGGAAGGCCGAACAGCAGGGACAGGGCGATCGCCCCGCCCACCACCTCGGCCAGATCGGTCGCCGCGGCCACGATTTCGGCCTGGACCCAGAAGGCGCGCCGCCAGAACGGCTTGAGGCGCTCGCCGAGGATCTCCGGCAGGCTCTTGCCGGATACGATGCCGAGCTTCGCGGACTGGTACTGGACGAGCACGGCCATGACGTTGGCAACCACGAGGACCCAGACCAGCAGGTAGCCATACTGTGCGCCGGCAGTCAGGTTGGCCGCGACGTTGCCCGGGTCCACATAGGCAATCGAGGCCACAAAGGCCGGCCCCAGCAGCCCGAGCAGCGCCCTGCGCGCACCCGGTTTCCGCCGGGTGGGTGCTCCCGGGGAATGGGGCTCCTGACCCGTTACTTCCAGCACTGCAAGCTCCCGTGATTCGGCGCGTCCGCGTTGACGCGATGGTTTCTGCCGGACTGATGTCGCAGCCGTCGTTAAAGTGCTACCTGCCTACAGATAATTTTTAGGCATACCGAAACAATAAGCCCGGCGGCTGCCCGCGTGCAATGTGGAAGGTAACAGTCAGGTCCGGAAAGCCCGCCAGGTCTGCGTCAGGTAGGGGAGCCGGAGGATCCCGCCGGGGGCGTGGCCCAGATGCCCGTGCAGATACCAGTCGAGATTGCCCAGGACTTTGGTCCGGGTGCCCTGCGGGGCCGCCAGATAGTAGCTGCGGGACTTCGCCAGCTCCATGATGTCCTCGGTCGTCACCGGATCCTCCCACCGGGTCAGATGGCTCTGAAGGCCGGTGAACTCCGGGCCCACGGTCGGCCTGAAATGGGGTTTGTGGACGTCGCCGGCGTGCATGATGCGGGAGAGCCGGTGCACCCAGGGAACCGAGGTGTCCAGCTGGTTCCAGATCAGGCCCAGGACGCCGTGCGGCCGGAGGATCCGGGCGATTTCGGTGCTCGCCAGGAGCGGATCGCACCAGTGCCAGGCCTGGGCCACCGTGACGAGGTCGAAGGCTTCCGGCTCGAGGCCGGTATTCTCTGCCGTGCCCTCGACGGCGGCGACGCCGGGCAGGGTCCGGCGCAGCTGCTCCAGCATGTCCGCCGAGGGATCCACGGCCACGGTGCGCAGGCCGTGTCCGACCAGCAGTGCCGTGAACTTTCCGGTCCCCGCGCCCAGGTCCGCGGCGTCCTGCGCGCCCGGCGGGATCAGCCAGCCGGCCGATTCCTCCGGGTAGCCGGGGCGGACCCTTTCATAGTGCTCGCCGCCATCCTGGAAGCTCTGCCCCAGCTGCTGGCGTCGCTCATGGTGGAGTTTGGGGCCGCCGCGTGCCACGTGCGATCTCCTTCGGCAGATCCGTTTGGGTATCCTCCGAATTTACCGCACGCGGCAGCGTGCGCCGGTCCCCGGTGCCGTACGGCCGGTCCCGGCCGGCCGGCAGCCGCCTAATCCAGGGAGCAGGGGGCTGCGCCCGCGGTGCCCGGCGTGTTCGGTGCCCAGTGCGGGTAGCTGCGGGAATCGTTGGACGGGACCCAGCGGCCGGCATCCACCACGTAGTCCCAGCCGAGGCCGGTCTGCCGCAATTCCTGGATTCCGGCGAGCACCCGCTGCGCATCCTCCAGGCGCGAGCCGAGGCCGAAGCTTGCCCGCAGGGAACCGGAAGGCAGCCCGAGCCGGCGGAGCAGGGGATGGGCGCAGAAACGGCCGTCCCGCAGGCCGATGCCGTGTTCGGCCGAAAGGTAGGCCGCCACCAGGCCGGCGTCGTAGCCTGCAACCGAGAAATTCACGACGCCGATGGTCCCGGCGCCCTGTTCCGTGTCGGAGAAGATCTGGTGCACGCTCACGCCGTCGATGCGCTGGAGCCCCTCGACGAGGATGGACCGGATGGCGTTCTCATGGGCGTGCCACTGCTCCTCGTCCAGTGCCGCGATCACCTCGGTGGCGCGGGCCAGCGTGGCGGCGCCCAGGACGTTGGGGGAGCCGCCCTCGTGCCGTGCCGGGCCGGTGGTCCAGCTGACGGTGTCGAGCCTGGCGTCCAGCACCGCGCCGCCGCCGGCGAGGTGCGGGGTGCCGGCGTCGAGCCAGTCCGGGCGCCCCACCAGCACGCCGGCGCCGAACGGTGCGTAAAGCTTGTGGCCCGAGAAGGCGAGGTAGTCGACGTCGTCCGCGGCGATGTTGATGCGCCGGTGCGGGGCGAGCTGGGCGGCGTCGACGACGATCCGGGCGCCGTACTCGTGCGCCAGGGCGGCCAGGGCCCGGATCGGCAGGATTTCCCCCGTGACGTTGGAGGCTCCGGTGACGGCGAGCAGGCTGATCCCGCCGTGCGCCAGTTCCCCGCGCAGCCGCTCCAGGGTGGCCGCCAGGGTGGGGGCGGCGACGACGCTGCGGTGCGGCACCTTCTGCCACGGCAGCAGATTGGCATGGTGCTCGATGTCGAGGTAGAGGACCTCGCCGGTGTGCTTGCCGCCGCGCACGGGCAGGCAGCCGGCGAGCAGGTTGAGGGAATCGGTGGTGTTCCGGGTGAAGATGACCGCGTCGTCTGCCCGGCCGCCCACGAAGCCGCGCACAATGCTGCGGGCGTTCTCGTAGACGGACGTGCTGATCTGGGAGGCGTAGCCGGCGCCGCGGTGGACGCTCGCGTAGAAGGGAAGGATCTCGTTCAGGTAGGCGGACACCACGGACAGGGCCGGTGCCGAGGCGCCGTAGTCCAGGTTGGCGTAGCGGACGTGGCCGCCCTGGATGAGGGGGGCCTGGATCTCGGCCCCGGTCACCGCGGAGAGCGGGCGGCCCGCGACGGCGAACCGTGCGTCCGGGTGCCCACCGCTAGTGGCGTCAATCGCAGTGGCGTCAATCGCAGTGGCGGCGGGGAAAATGGCGGTTGTCAAAAGGACCTCATTCGAAAAGGACCCCACGCTCCGGGGATCCGCGCTTGCCGGGTCCATTCCGGACCGGCCAGGTCGTCACCCGGGGCACCCCACCGCGAATGGAGGGTTGCCGGCCAGCAAACCGGGGTTTAGCGCTGGCACTCGTGACCTGCATCGAGCCTAGGACAACCACGCCGCCGGGGAAAAGGCCACGCTCCAATGTGAAGCGGTTTGTTACGCAATATAGCTAGGAAGCGGCCGGGGCGGCCGGGGCACTTTCCACGGAGCTCATCGTGCCGGGTATCCGGGGGTTGGTGAGCTGAACGTTGAGGCCGAAGAGGGCTTCCAGGGCTGCCGCGTAGTCGTCCTGGCGGCCGGCCGTGGCCAGTTCCCTGGCGCGGACCGTCGGGATGTGGAGCAGGCGCCGGACGATGCGGCGCAGAGCGGAGTTGACTTCCTCAGCCGTGGCGCCGCACCCGTGTTGTTTCGTGACGCGCTCCATTTCGGCGTCGAGGACCTGATGGAGATGTCCGCGCAGGGCAACGATGGCCGTGTCGACCATGCGGATTGCCTCTTGTTCTTCGAAGCGGCGCGCTGCCTGCCGGACGAGGGCACCGGCAACGCGGAGCGCCTCCGCGTCCGCCGGGGGAGCCGCCAGCCGGACCGATTCCAGGGTGATCAGTTCAATGCCCGGAAGATCCGCCACGCGAGGGTCGAAATCATGGCTGGGGGCGAGATCGATGACGGTGAGGGGATGGGCAGCTTCTTCCCTCCAGGCAGCCAGTCGGGCTGCACCGATGCGCGTTTCGGTGCCGCTGCAGCCAATGATGATGTCCGCCCGGGCAACGGCTGCGGGCAGCTCCCGGGCCGTCAGCGCCGTTCCTCCCCTGGCCGCTGCAAAGGCGTCCGCGCGGCCGGACTGGGAAAAAACATAAGTGGCTGAACACCGCCTGCTTCTGAGTATCTCCGCAACGCAGGCTGCGTACGCTCCGGTGCCGAAGAGGACCACGGACACATCGTCCAGGGCCGGCTGCCCCGATCCGGCGGCGGCAAGGTCAAGGGCCACAGAGGCTATGGACCTGCTGGTGCTGCTGAGCGCGGTCCGGGCCCCCACCTCCTTCCCCGTGCGGGAGGCCGCCTGGAACAGCCGGATCAAACGCCCGCTCGCGGTACCCTCAGCCTGCGCTTCAGCGAGGGCACGGCGGGCCTGGCCTGCGACTTCGCGCTCACCTACAACAACCGAATCGAGGCCGGTCACGACGGCGAAAAGATGCTTCGTCGCCGGTTCTCCATGGGTGTGTTCGAACAGTGACGCGAGCAGGGCGGCGGGCAGGCCCGTGCAGAGGCCGACAGAGTCCAGGGCATCGGAACAGGCGGTGTCAACATCCCCCGTGGGTGAGACCTCGCAGTAGATTTCAAAGCGACTGCACGTGGACAGGACCACGGATCCGGAAACGGCGGAACTGCCGGCCAGGATGTGCCGGGCCAGCCGCGAGGAAACGGAGTGCAGCCGGGCGGCTGATTCAATGTCGAGATCACGGTACCTCGCAACGAGCACCAGCAGGACCGGGCCGCCCCCGAAGTCGCAGGATTCGGGATCCACATGTCGAAATGTTCCAGACAAGGCCGCTTGCCTCCCAACAGATGTCCACACCACGTCGTGTCCGGCAGCGGAGACCGCCGCTGTGGACAGGGTCGTGCAGGGACCCTTGGGAATCCTTGAGCGGCAGGCCCGCCCGGAAGATCACGCCCCAGGACAAGAACGACGGCGGACGCCCCCGCCGGGGGGGGGGGGGGGGG
>NZ_JAGPOT010000179.1 GCF_018224015.1 Pseudarthrobacter albicanus | reverse complement strand
GTGATGGCGGCGCGGAGCCTGCCGTCCCGGGTGGCCGCGGGGATGTCTGTCAGGTCCGGCGGGATGCTCAGGGGTGCCCCGACGGGGTTGCCGGAGGGGTCGATGACGCAGCCGGCCAGATGGCCGGCGTTCAGGTCAACGCCGAGGGCGGGCGAGCCGTGCAGGCTGTCCGGGGACGGTACCGGCAGGTCCCGGTATCCCCAGGATGCGTCGATGTACCAGCGCCCGGTCCCGGGGTTGTGGCTGATGTCGTAGCGGATGTTCATGTTGGACGCGGCACGGTCGCGCCATTCGCCGGCGCGGTGATGGAACAGAACCGGGACGGAAAGATGCAGCCGCGCACCATGCTCCGCGGCCATCACGGCGGGGACTTTCAGGGACAGCCGCCCGCCGGGGTCGATGCGGATGGTTTCGTTGCCGCACCGCTTCCCCGATTCACCGTCGGCGGTCAGGAACAGCCGGGAGGCAGCCCATCGGGCGTCCCACCCGGCGGGCGTGAGTCCTGCCGCGTCGAGGTTGTTCCGGGCGCGCCACAGGCGGCCG
>NZ_JAGPOT010000178.1 GCF_018224015.1 Pseudarthrobacter albicanus | reverse complement strand
CGGCGGTCAGGAACAGCCGGGAGGCAGCCCATCGGGCGTCCCACCCGGCGGGCGTGAGTCCTGCCGCGTCGAGGTTGTTCCGGGCGCGCCACAGGCGGCCGCCGCCGGCGGCGATGCGGGGCTTCCCGGCAGCGAGCCGTGCCTCCGCGTCCGTGAGCCGGTCCTGCAGGGCGGCGAGGCGCCGGGTCTTCCGGTGCCGCTCGGCCGCGGTCTTGTACCCCCGGACGCGGGCGATGACGGCGCCGCACGGGACGGCGGAGCGCTTCTGGATGGCGGCGCAGGCGGCGCGCAGGGTGCTGACCTCCGCGGCGAGGGCGCGCAGCCCGACTGGTACTGGTCCTCCGTGGCGCGGGTGATGCTCCCGGCCCACCGCGAGGAGGACAGAGCGGTCAGGCCGCGCTTGCGGCCCGTCCGGCCGCGGGCGGCGGCGGGGACCTGCCCCGTCCAGACCCGGGCGGCCAGGTCTTTCCGGTACAGGGATCCCAGGTGCGTGCCGACCGCGAACAGCGCGGCTTCTTCATCCGGTGTGGGGTGGAGGCGGGTGCGGATCCGCACCCCGGCGGGCGCGGCGGCAACGAACGCAGGGGCAATGACCCGCAGCCCCGAGGCGCTGCGCAGTCCTGTCACGCGCCGGCATCCTTGCGGCGGCCAGGAATTCCGACGTCGACACCAGCCTGAATCATCATGATCCGACCCTACAAGCCAGGGGTGCGCACGGGCCAGGGCCCGTCCGGGCTATGTGGAAAACCTCCCGGGCGCAGCCAAAGCACGCGGCATCCCCGCGTGCTCACCCCCGGGCGATGACCCCGCCGGTGGGGATCAGGAACCAGCCGTCGTCGGTGGAACCCCAACGGTGCCAGCCCGCCGAAATCCGGGCCAGGTCGGCAGCGTTGGAGCAGGCACCGCTTAACAGCCACCCGCATACTGCCGCCACTGCCGTCCACGCGTTGCCTGCCGTAATCCCCGCACGATTCCCCATGGCAGCCAGCCTAGGACTGCGCTGAACAATTTGGGTGGTTTAAGGCGCGCCTGCTGGACTTCGCGCAGTGGTCCTTAAGACTGGGTGTATGCAAGGAATTGAGGCGGCCCAGCGCGGATATTTGGAT
>NZ_JAGPOT010000177.1 GCF_018224015.1 Pseudarthrobacter albicanus | reverse complement strand
TCGTCAGCGTCAGCGGAGTCCGGCACTGCTGCCGCATGTTCTTCCAGCACACCCGTGCGGTGCCTGATACGCAGCCTGTACAGCAGGAGACCGACCACAACGACGAATCCGACGAAGATGACCCCGCCCCACTGGAAATACCACTCGAACGGTGGCTCGGAGTTGTAGATCTCCGGCCGAGGCCAGATCAGGTTGACGGTCATTGCGGCTCCCCAGACCACGGCAATGAGATTGACGATAAAGCCCCGCTTCTTACCCAGGCTGAAGCCTGACTCTGCCCCATCGTCAGCCAGCGGCCACTTTTTCAGGAACCTGTTACGGAGCATGGGAGCGGTGACCAGCAGGTAGGCCAGGTAGATCAGCACGATTCCAATGCTGGAAAGAATCGTAAAGATGGCGGGCTGGCCGATATTGATCAGCAGCGGGATGATTGCGAGAACGCCGGTGGTGATGGCCGCCGTCGTGGGGGTCTTCCGAACCGGGTGGACTTTTGCAAGCTGGCTGCTGAATGGCAGGTTATTGTCCCGCGCCATCGCGAACATCATGCGGATGGCCGCAGCATGGACGGCGAGTGCGCAGACAGTGATTGCCACCACGACGCAGAGCAGGAAGGCCTTGCCGAAGGGTCCTCCGAGGACCGACAGGACGATGTACTGCAGGCCTCCGTCTGCTTCCCCGAGCTTGGGGTCAGACAGGTCCGGAGCAGCGAGGAGGGCAGCGAGGAGCACTGCTCCGCCCAGGATGAAGGATGCCGTTACGGCCCTGATGATTGCCCTTGGCGCGGTCTTCTTCGGGTTCTTGGTTTCTTCTCCGAGGGAACCGGCGGTGTCGAAACCGTACATGGCGTAGCCGGAGGCCATGGCTGCGATAAGGAAGACGCCGAAGTATCCGAGGGGTTGGCCTTGACCCAGACCCTGGGTGTCGAAAACGACCTCGGGCCCGCGTACTGCGTGCCATGCCAGAGCGAGGACCAGGAATACAGCCGCGAAGAGTTCCACAAATACGCCGATGCTGTTGATGGCGGTCGTCAGTTTGACGCCAAACGCATTCACGAGGGTGGTGAAGGTGATCAGGATCGTTGCAAGCAGGACGCCGTTGACCGCGAAGTCGTAGGGGCCGGTTCCGTCACCGACCATCTGGAAGCCCTGCCAGATCTGCGGCATCGTAATCTGAAGAGACAGTGCGACAGCGCCGATTGTGACGATCGACGCGATCAGCATCAGCCAGCCTGCCATCCAGGACGTCGTTTTCGAGGCAAGCTGCTTGGACCAGTTGTATACGGCGCCCGCGACCGGATACCGGCCCGCGAGCTCGGCAAAGACGAGCGCGACCATCAGCTGGCCGACGAATACTCCGACCCAGGTCCACCAATAGGCCGGTCCTGCGGTGCCGTAGCCGAAGTAGAAAAGCTGAAAAACACTAGTGAGGATGGAAATGTAGCTGACGCCAGCCGCGAAGCTGGCGAATTTACCGATACTCCCGGTCGAGAGCGACTGCTTGTAGCCAAAGTCGCTGAGACCGCTCGTATCGTGGTGCTTGAGTTGAGACATGGGGGAGTCCTTAGTCGAATCTGAATGATTGCGCCGTTGGGGTCGTTGAGGAGGATGCCGGTGGGGGCCGAATTCGGGGGTGTCGTATCCGGGGGAAGTGCTTCTTCGTCCGGTCTGCGATCTTTGCAGGACTTCGGACCGTTCCGGCAGCGTCTCCTGTGAAACAGATCACT
>NZ_JAGPOT010000176.1 GCF_018224015.1 Pseudarthrobacter albicanus | reverse complement strand
TGTGGAACCGGTTCAGGTGTCTGGAGTGGTAGGGGAGCGTCGTGTGGGCAGTGAAGTCGCGGTGTAAACCAGCGGTGGAGCCCACACGAGTGAGAATGCAGGCATGAGTAGCGAAAGACGGGTGAGAAACCCGTCCGCCGAATGATCAAGGGTTCCAGGGTCAAGCTAATCTGCCCTGGGTAAGTCGGGACCTAAGGCGAGGCCGACAGGCGTAGTCGATGGACAACGGGTTGATATTCCCGTACCGGCGAAGAACCGCCCATGCTGAACAGGGGACACTAACCGCCCGAGACCTGCCCGATCACCCTTCGGGGTGTGCGGGTTTTGGTGGAGCGCGGGACCTGATCCTGGGAGGCAAGCGTATTAACAGGTGTGACGCAGGAAGGTAGCCGGGCCGGGCGATGGTTGCCCCGGTCTAAGGATGTAGGGCGAACGGTAGGCAAATCCGCCGTTCATGAGGCCTGAGACCCGATGGGACCCCCTTCCGGGGGGATCCGGTGATCCTATGCTGCCGAGAAAAGCATCGACGCGAGGTTCCAGCCGCCCGTACCCCAAACCGACACAGGTGATCAGGTAGAGAATACTAAGGCGATCGAGAGAATTATGGTTAAGGAACTCGGCAAAATGCCCCCGTAACTTCGGGAGAAGGGGGGCCCCCAGCGTGATGGACACAAGCTGTCCGGAGCGTGCAGGGGCCGCAGAGACCAGGGGGAAGCGACTGTTTACTAAAAACACAGGTCCGTGCGAAGTCGCAAGACGATGTATACGGACTGACTCCTGCCCGGTGCTGGAAGGTTAAGAGGACCGGTTAGCCGCAAGGCGAAGCTGAGAATTCAAGCCCCAGTAAACGGCGGTGGTAACTATAACCATCCTAAGGTAGCGAAATTCCTTGTCGGGTAAGTTCCGACCTGCACGAATGGAGTAACGACTTCCCCGCTGTCTCAACCATAAACTCGGCGAAATTGCAGTACGAGTAAAGATGCTCGTTACGCGCAGCAGGACGGAAAGACCCCGAGACCTTTACTATAGTTTGGTATTGGTGTTCGGAGTGGCTTGTGTAGGATAGGTGGGAGACGTTGAAGCCCGGACGCCAGTCCGGGTGGAGTCATCGTTGAAATACCACTCTGGTCACTTTGGACATCTAACTTCGGCCCGTAATCCGGGTCAGGGACAGTGCCTGATGGGTAGTTTAACTGGGGCGGTTGCCTCCTAAAAAGTAACGGAGGCGCCCAAAGGTTCCCTCAGCCTGGTTGGCAATCAGGTGTCGAGTGTAAGTGCACAAGGGAGCTTGACTGTGAGAGAGACATCTCGAGCAGGGACGAAAGTCGGGACTAGTGATCCGGCGGTACATTGTGGAATGGCCGTCGCTCAACGGATAAAAGGTACCTCGGGGATAACAGGCTGATCTTGCCCAAGAGTCCATATCGACGGCATGGTTTGGCACCTCGATGTCGGCTCGTCGCATCCTGGGGCTGGAGTAGGTCCCAAGGGTTGGGCTGTTCGCCCATTAAAGCGGTACGCGAGCTGGGTTTAGAACGTCGTGAGACAGTTCGGTCCCTATCCGCTGCGCGCGCAGGAAATTTGAGAAGGGCTGTCCTTAGTACGAGAGGACCGGGACGGACGAACCTCTGGTGTGTCAGTTGTACTGCCAAGTGCACCGCTGATTAGCTACGTTCGGATGGGATAACCGCTGAAAGCATCTAAGCGGGAAGCCCGCTTCGAGATGAGATTTCCATACACCTTGTGTGTGAGAGGCCCCCAGCCAGACCACTGGGTTGATAGGCCGGACGTGGAAGACAGGACTAA
>NZ_JAGPOT010000175.1 GCF_018224015.1 Pseudarthrobacter albicanus | reverse complement strand
TCGCCGACCCCTTCATGACCGGGAATGAACGGCGGTGCCGGCTTCACCGGCCAGTCGCCCGCGGCTGCGTGCAGGTCCGTGTGGCAGACGCCGGTGGTCAGTACCTTGACCAGTGCCTCGCCGCGGCCCGGGACGGGAATGGGGAGGGTCTGGATCTGAAGATCCTTGCCGAATTCGGTTACTACTGCTGCTTGCATTGTCGTCGTCATTGGCGAAATCCTTGCGTAGTTTGAAGCGGTGGACGTGTAAGCCGGGCTTAGAAGAAGCCGAGCTTGTTTTCGTTGTAGCTGACCAGGAGGTTCTTGGTCTGCTGGTAGTGGTCCAGCATCATGGTGTGGTTTTCACGCCCGATGCCGGAAGACTCGTACCCGCCGAACGCAGCACCGGCCGGGTAGGCAGATGTGTCAGGCGTGGATTACTCGCCGCCGATCCGGTCCGTCAGCCGTCTTTGAACGTGACCTGAGCCGTCTGGGCTCGGCTGTGCGAAGACAGACATCGCTAGCTCCCTTGCTGAGCATGACGGTGGCCGCCGTTGCCTTCAGCTTAGAAGCGGGAGGGTTGCGGTCAGGTTGCAGCCTTGCGAATCAACTCAATTGCGCTGACGCGTTCCGAGTTCGGATTCCAGACGCTCCATGTCAGCAACCACCGCGGCCCGCTTGGGTGAACGCGGCGCCAGCAGCTTCAGCGCCGCCCTGCGCACACCAAGGTCATCGCTCGCTTCCGGCAGTTCGGCATATTGCAGCAGGGCTTCCGCGCTGCCGTCCGTGAGAAGGGCCTCCCGAAGGAGTGTGGAGACACGATCCCGAAGCTCCACAACGCCAGGAGCTTCGGAGTGAGGCAACACCGGACCGCGATAAATTTCCAGAGCGACCCGGTGGGCCCCGCGCTGGAGGCAGCTAAGAACCTGGCCGGCGTCCGGCAGCACATCCATAGTTAGTCTGTAGGGCCGGGATTCCGGCACGACGGCCGGGTTGAACTGCTGAAGGATTTTCCTCAACCGGACCATCTCCGCCCGAAGGGTCACGGCGGAAACTTCCCCGAACAACAGGCTGCACAGCTCCTCGGCGGTCAGTCCGTCTGGATGAATGCTCAAAAGGGCCAGCATCTCACTGTGTCTCGGGGACAGCGTTACCGTTCGGCCTTCGATGCTGAGCAGGGCGTGGTCCCGGCCGAGCAACTGCAGGCTGTTGCGGTAAAGACTCGTGACCGGATTGCCGCTCCCGTGTGCTGTTTTGCGTTTTGCCACGGGAGCAAGCATTCGCCGTCGTGCCAGCCGGTCCCGCTTCGCCGCGGCCAGCTGAAGCCGCTCCACGCGCAGTTGCGCCTGTGCCGCCGCTACGGTCGCCTCGACGAGGGACAAGGTATGCGGGGCGACTGCCATCTCGGTGCCGGTAATATCCAGGACCCCGAGCACGGCGCCGGTATCCGGATCGTGGAAGGGGACAGCCGTGCAGCTCCACGCGTGAATTGTCCTGTTGAAATGCTCGGCACCGGCAATCTGGATGCCGCGGCCCAGCGCCAGAGCGGTACCGGGAGCGCTGGTGCCGACCGTAGCCTCTGACCAATCCGCGCCTGGGACAAACATCATGCTCTCCGCGCGCCGTCGCAGCGCGGCATCTCCGTCGACCCACAGCAGCCGGCCCAGCTCATCCCCCACGGCGACGAGCAGCCCGCTCTCGTAGCTCGGCTGAACCAGCAGTTTGTGAATCACCGGCATAATTGAAGCCAGCGGATGGCCGCGGCGGTACTCCTCCAGCGCGTCGCCGTCCAAGGCCAAGGTGGCCTGTGGCATGTCCGGATCCGCTTGCAGCCGCAGCGAACGCTGCCACGACTCCTCGATGACTCTTCGAAGCGGGCCATGCCCCGGATTGGCGCCTTGGAGCTGGGCTGCAAGAGACCGCGCAGCGGGCAACGGGGTTCCCGTCCCGTGGCTGCGGGACAGCGAGCGGGGACTGCGCACGGTGGCTCCATTGGCGGCTAAGGGCGCGCGACGAATTAGTGGTGGTGCGTTACGGCGTGTCGGTTGGCGCGAGCGTGTAGTTCCATTCGCCGTGGAATTCGTGGCGGGTGAGGGGTAGCGCGTCGATATCCTGGGCG
>NZ_JAGPOT010000174.1 GCF_018224015.1 Pseudarthrobacter albicanus | reverse complement strand
GTGGTGTCACCGGCGATGTGGACATTCAGGCCCAGGTGCATCAGCCTCATCGCCGCCATCCGCAACACCAGCCCGCTCCGGCCCGCGCCGGCAACAAACACCCGGCCCGGCTGGGTGAGGTGACGGGCCAGGCCGGCCAGCTCCTGTTCGTCGATTCCAGCGGCCGTGACCGCAATCTCGTCCTGGACAAGAGAGAGATTGGGGGTGACGGTATACGCGCCGGTTGCTGCTGGACTCACGATGTGTCCCTTTCGATTCGGTCATTGGGCCTGTAGCGGGCCGGACGAGGCTTTCTGGTTGATATCCATAATCCCGAAGCAAACGGGCAGGGGTAACACTGTTTTCTGACGGTTCTGACTACACTTTCGGATAGTCAGCGCGGACTATTCCCGATAGCCTGTACCGATGAGCCCGGGGTATCAGGCATAAGGGCCAGCTCGTGTTGGTCCTGGCCCTGCCATCGGCCGCCGCTGAAGAAAAACGGACCCGCAACGGCGAGCCCTGCCGATTGCCACGCCAGGGTGGCGACGGAAAACCGGGCCGCGAGCACGCCCGCGTACGCCGCCACCGCGGCCAGCGCCCGGCCGGCCGGTGCCGGGGTCGGGCAGGCCAGAGTCCGGCCGCGTCGGCGCCGTCACGGTGGGAAAGGGCGGTGAACACTTCGGTGATCGGGCCGGCGGAAGCGGCGAATGCGCGCAGCCAGCCGCGCACCGTGGACGCCGCCCGGCCCAGCAGGGCCGCGATCACCCGGTGCCCGTGGCCGGTGGCAGCCTTGGCCTCGATGGCGGAGGCGATCACCGCGGCCGTATCGGCCCGGCGCGCAGCCAGGCCCGCTTCGAGCAGCACATGCGTCCCCGCGCCCAGCCCCACGGACGCAGCACCCCCTCGCAACCAGGACACGCCAGGCGCCCGCCGGCCAGATCCGACTCGACAGAGACACCCTCATGATTTACCGTGAGCATCAGCGCGGCCTTTACGCGTCGGAACGGCCAGCGTGGTGCTTCGAAACTCTCATGCCGGCCGTTCGTCTTATCCGGTCATCGTCAGCCTGACGCCGCCCACGACACTAAATCAAGACCCCACAGCAAAAACCAGCGTCGTCAGCGGCAAAGACACCCCCACCGCCAAACACTGCGACGCGTAACACGTGTGCAGCGAGCAGCCGGTCGGGCGGGCAGCGGGTCGACCATATTAAACACGCTGCTGGTCGGTGCGCCGAAGGCACCTGCCTGACGCCAGCTCATCGCTCGCACCCCCATCTTTCGAGTGTCACGCCCGGGGGAACGTTGCTGTTCAGGCGCGCTTCATAGCGTCCCGGGGCGAGCCGCGTCACCGAGATGCCGACCTGTTCAGTTATCGCCGCCGGTTTCAGGCGATCCACCGCTTCATTCAGGGCGGCGTCTAATTCCCTTCGGGTTTTTACGGCTACGACGAGACAACGGTTTGCTGTGTGCATGGTGATGAAGTCCTTACTCTCAGGGGGGATCTGTACTTTGGACACACCAGATGCCCTTGGCGTGGAAGGGAGATGTGCTGGCCACTGGCATGGTCAACAGGAGTCTGGATCGAGGCGGCCGGCGGCCCCGGGGGAACTAGGGGATCAGGTTTCCAGCAGAAGAAGGGGCCGGGCCCCGGGGCGCTTCAGAACGGTGCGGCTTACTTCCGACAGTCCAATGATGGTGGCTTCCACGTCCCCGGGGCCGCTGGATCCACGCGAGTGCGGCCAGGTCGTCGGACCTTTGAGCCGGGTCATTCGCTGATGTCTCCAGGAGAGCCGCCCTGCGGTTGATCTTGACGGAAAGCCCGCGTCGAGCTCGGCCGCGCCAAAGGCTTCTGAGTGCAGCAGGCCCTCCGGCCAGCCAAGATCCCGAGCCTGCCCGAGGACTGAATCCATGAAGGCATCCGGCCCGCAGACATAGAGGTGGGTTCCGAGTTTC
The DNA here is from genome assembly GCF_018224015.1 of Pseudarthrobacter albicanus. Taxonomy (GTDB): domain Bacteria; phylum Actinomycetota; class Actinomycetes; order Actinomycetales; family Micrococcaceae; genus Arthrobacter; species Arthrobacter albicanus. Next base: position 227 of record NZ_JAGPOT010000174.1, on the reverse strand, counting down.
TGGGTGGTGGGCTTTTCCGTCAGAACCTTCTGGAATCTGCCGCCATCACTGCATTCGGTCAGGGCCGGTCCCAGCAGTTCCCTGGCTTCCGCCGCGCGTGCCCCTTCCCCGGGCCGGTGGACGTAGATCAGGGACGGTGGGGTGCCCCGTTCGGCGGCGTACCGGGCGCGCGACAGCCCCGGGGTGATCCCGGTTCCTGCCGCAACAGGCAGTTGATGAGTGGCTGT
>NZ_JAGPOT010000173.1 GCF_018224015.1 Pseudarthrobacter albicanus | reverse complement strand
ATCAGCGATACCCAGATGGCAGCCCTGCCCATCACCCGCCATGAATTCCACGGCGACTGGAACTACACCCTCCAACCCGCCAAAACACCATAACCGCGTGTTATTTACTGGCAAGCCCTTAGCCGAAGCAAGTGGAAAAGCGCAGTGCCGGTGGGTTGCGGTGAACCACGGCACCAGCGAAAACGGCAACCACCACATCCACTTGGCTGTGTCGCTCGTGCGTGAGGACGGCACGAAGGCCTCCACGCATGGCGACTACAAAAAGGCACAGCAGACCTGCCGCGAGCTGGAGGTCAAATACGGACTGGGACAGCTCTCCACCGTGCACGCCACCCGTGGATACGACCGCGCCGAGAAGGCTACCGACGTCAAGGACGAACGGGAAATGCACCGCTCCTCCCTGGCGCGAAAAGTCCGCGCCAGCGCAAGCGCATCAGCAACCGAAGGTGAGTTTGCGCGCCGTGCCCGCGACACCGGAATGCTGCTCCGGCCGCGCTTCGCCAAGAACACCACCGATGATATTCTCGGCCCCCAACAACGGCCGGGTCAGAGAGTGGCAGAGCCGTAAAGTGGCTCTTCCCAGTGAAGCGTGGTGAGGTGGGCCTAATTCCAATGCCGTTTACTTAGCACGTGTGTGTTAATGTTTCGGCATGGCGCGTAGTGGATGGGTGACCCCGGAGGGTCCGGAGCGGTTGACTGATCATGTCTCCATTGGTGTGTTGACGCGGGTTTTTCCGGCTGATGTGGTCGACGCGGTGATCGAGCGTTCGGGGGCGTTGGAGCAGCGGAATCGGTTGTTGCCGTCGCGGTTGATGGTCTACTACGTGATGGCCTTGGCGTTGTTTTCAAACGGTTCGTATGAGGAGGTCATGCGGTCGTTGCTGGCCGGGATGGAGTGGTTGACGGGCCGGTTCCGTGAGTGGACGATGCCGACGAAAGCAGCGATCTACAAGGCCAGGAACCGGTTGGGGTCGACCGTGATGGTGGCGTTGTTCGCCGAGGTCGCGAAACCGTTCGCAGCCCCGGGCGGTCCCGGGTTCTACAAGGAATGGCGGCTGGTGTCCGTGGACGGGACGACCCTGGATCTGGCAGACACCCCCGCGAACGAGCGTGCCTATGGGCGGCCGGGGACCAAGACGGACTTCAAGAGCGCCTTCCCGCAGGCACGGGTGCTGGGCCTGGTGGAATGCGGCACCCATGCGGTCTTCTCCGCGGTGGTCTCCGGCTGCCACACCAGCGAACACGACATGTACCCGGCCCTCCTCGCCGACCTGGCCAAGGACATGCTGGCCATGGCCGACCGCGGGTTCTTCTCCTAC
>NZ_JAGPOT010000172.1 GCF_018224015.1 Pseudarthrobacter albicanus | reverse complement strand
ACACCAGCGAACACGACATGTACCCGGCCCTCCTCGCCGACCTGGCCAAGGACATGCTGGCCATGGCCGACCGCGGGTTCTTCTCCTACCAGGCGTGGAAGGACAGTGCCGCCACGGGTGCGGCACTGCTGTGGCGGATGAAAGCCAACAGCGTGCTGCCCGTCATTGAGGAGTTCGAGGACGGGTCCTACCTTTCGACCGTTTATCCGTCCAGCAAGGACCGACGCAAGGACAGCAATGGCATCCCGGTCCGGGTGATTGAGTACGAGGTCGCCACCGGGGAGGAAACCAGCAAGTTCCTGCTGATCACCACGATCCTGGACCCCGGCGCCGCTCCGGCCGGGGACCTGGCCCGGCTCTATGCCCGCCGTTGGGAAATTGAGTCCAGTTTCAGCGAACTGAAAACCCACCAACGCGGCCCCGACGTCGTCCTGCGCTCCAAAACACCCGCCGGGGTGCTCCAGGAAACCTACGGCTACCTCTGCGCGCACTACGCGATCCGGTCCCTCATCGGCGCCGTCGCCGCAGAATTCGACGAAGACCCCCTGCACTTTTCCTTCACACGCACCCTCCGGGCCGCGCGGCGATCCCTCGCCGGGCACCCGGCTTTTTCCCCCTCACCGGCTGGCTGAAGCCTTCACCATCTTCTGCCAGGAAATCCTCCACGAACTCCTGCCACCACGCCGACAACGCACCGTCCCCCGCGCCGTCAAACGCAAAATGTCCAACTGGCCACTCAAACGAACACCAAAAAACACAAAGTAAACGGCATTGGGCCTAATTCCGGTATGGGCGATAGCCTCCGGCTGCCAGTAGGGAGCGGATTCTGTAGTTGGTGAAGTTGCGGAATCCGCGGGCGATCCGCCTGGTGGTTTCGATGACGCCGTTGATCGCTTCGGTGGGC
>NZ_JAGPOT010000171.1 GCF_018224015.1 Pseudarthrobacter albicanus | reverse complement strand
CTCCCGCAGGGAAACGACCCGCCCTCCCGCACCTCCCGCAGGGAAACGACCCGCCCTCCCGCACCTCCCGCAGGGAAACGGCCCGCCCTCCCGCACCTCCCGCAGGGAAACGACCATGTTCTCTCCCAGGACTTCGTGGACGGTTTCTGTCTCATGGCGTGTGGTGGACGGTTTGCCTTGTGGTTCGTCCGCCGGCGGTGGGGTGGTGCAGGTTTTCGCAGGCAGCGTGTTTGTTTTTGCGGGACACGTCCATTGGCGGGCGCCGGCGGGGCCGGCCGTGATGCCTGACGGCTGTCCACCGCCGACGCAGGGTGATCCTTCCGCGGCCCGGTGTGGCTGATGACGCGCAACCCGCCCACGATGCGCAGATTCCCTGTCGCTTCCGGAATCCGGAATCCCGGCAGCGACAGGGAATCTGCGCATCGCCAGGCACCAGGCGCCGCGCCGGAGGCCCGGACCAGGCGGCCACGGCATCACGGACCCGGGGTCGGGACTGCTCCCGCACAGCAGCAAAACAGCAAACCCTCCCTCACCTCCCGTGCCGGATCCAGGCCCCTCCACCTCCCGGCGCCAGCCAGGCAACATCTCAGGGAGCGTCGCCCCGGAACCCGTGGAAACTGATGGAGCGTCCGGCACGGAACCGGGGTTAGCGTCGCCTATTTGACATGAGCGCCAGCATGCATGCCAGAGTGCCGGTGGCTGGGCCGTCTGTAAAGGCGAGCTGGAGCTGGCCATAGGGGTCCGGGGCAACGGCACCGGTTGGCGGGAGTCAGCGTCCCATGGTGCTTCTGAAAAGATCCAGGCCTGGCGCCGTGGCTGCCCCGACTCCGGCAGCAGTAACACGGCGCCGACATCCGTTCCCGTTGCCGCTCCGGCGCCGTCTGACGTGGGCGATGACCCGCTGGCCGCGGAATCCATCGCGCCGCCAAGGTCCGTGGCCTTCTAAGCCAGCGCGTCGTTGACGGAGTCGCCGGTTATGGCGGCCAACTCCACCTGATCGCTGGCGGGGAGGCGCTGGCGGGAAGCCGTGTCCGTTGCGGGGGCGGACAGCAAGGTCCGCAGCCTCGCCTCACCCGGCGGTTCGGCAGCCGAGTACATCGCCCGACGCCGGAGCCATGCACTCTATGGTGCCCGCCACGCCGTCGTGCTTCGCCAGCACCATGTCCCGGGGATCCAGAGCCACGCCGGCGTGCCTCCGTTGCCGTCGTCGTCCTCAAAGCTGCCGGGAGGCACCAAACCACGTCAAGTCCGGGCCAGCTGGCTACTGCCGACGGCGGACTCGACACTCGCGAGCAGGACGAAACCCAAGATGCCCACGCCGATCACGCCCTCTATCGGGGATGTCCATGAGGGGGAGATGGCCGGCTCCCAGCCGCCCCGCTGGATGTCGCCCTCTGCCACGAAGGCAACGATGGGCAGGAGCGCCCCGGCGATCCCTCGCGGTGGACGGTAACGGTAGTGGCTGCAGCGGATTCGGCATCGAGGAAAAATGTTGCGTGTCTGCCGCGAGCGGCTGGTAAGGGACCCGGCACCGCCTGAAGTCCTGCGGTCCGTACCGGCGACAACGACCGACCAAAGAGCACCTCGGTTCCCGCGTCCTTGCCCACGGGTCCGCGTCGCCGTTATGGAGATTCAGCAGCCTCAAGCCCACACCGACGACGCGGTCATCGGCCGTAACCGGGTCACCAGTTCGCAGTTTCAGGCCTACCTGCGACCGAGCAGGAGCAGCACCGCGAGGTCCGCGTAGAGGACGGCCGTGAACAGCGTCTGCACGTTGGTCCGGAAAAATCTACCGGCGGGACACCCGTTGACGTAGCCGGGAAGGTCTGGCGCCGACGTTCGGCCTCGCCCGTGATGCTAGCCGCGGCGGGGGGACTGCTGCCGTTGCGGGTCACACGTATCCTGGCTGTGGACCGGGGCTGGTCTGGCCGTGGACCGGGGCTGGTCTGGACGATACGTGGGGGTTTGGCCCGGATTGTCGGGGGTTCAGGCCGGCACAGGGGGTGATACCCGGGTGGGCTTGCATTGCCGGCCATTCGGGTGTATTATTTTCTAAGTCGCCGAGAGGGAGACCAGCGGAAACGCTGGGAACCACGGCGGCCAATCCCAAAAATTTTCAAACCAGGTTCTGGTTCGGCGTTTCGTACGCCGACGGTTGTTGGTGGGGCCGGTTGTGTGAGGCTGTGGATCGCGGAGACGCTGGTTTGCAAAGTTTCGTGGGATCGGGTAAGTTTGGGAAGTTGCTCCGGAGCGAGCCTGGACCGTAAGGGTCCGGGTGGTGCCGGGTGTGTCTGTTGTTTGAGAACTCAATAGTGTGCCAAGTTTGTTGATACCAGTTTATTGTATGATGGATTGG
>NZ_JAGPOT010000170.1 GCF_018224015.1 Pseudarthrobacter albicanus | reverse complement strand
TGTCCTGTCTCACCTAAAGTGACGCAATCTCAAGATAGTTGGAGCATTGGTCGGGTTTGTCTCAAGTTAGTTGAACCATTGGCGTGGTGCGTTTCACTTTAGGTGACGCATCCGGCCGGCCGGTCTCAGGTTAGTTGGACCATTGGTCCGGCGTGTCTCACTTTAGGTGACGCATGCCGGGTGCTGGCATGGCTAGAATCCGGACTATGGGACGCTCGACGGCGGCGTCCGACACTCTTGCCGGACAGCATGATCCAGCAGGCACCCTGACCTTCAGGGGGCAATTCAACAGCGCCCTAACAACGGCCTTCCTGGCGGATTGCTGGATGCTTCCGTTTGAGCTTGTCCGGCCCATCCGATCGCCGGCAGCATTCAAGGGACAACGCAACTTCGCCGGTCTGTGGTGGTGCGGGACGAATGGGCGCCATGTCGGGTTCGAATCCTGGTGCGAACGTGATCACCTGATGTCCCTGGACTTTGACCCGGACGTCATCGGTATCTCATCCCAGCCCTTCCGGATCGCCTTGCCTGCACCGCTCCCCCAACATTCGCACGTCCCGGACTATTTTGTCCGCCGTGGCGACGGGTCCGCTGTTGTGCTCGACGTCCGCCCGGAGGCCCGGGTGAAGCCGGCGGACCGGGACGTTTTCCAGGCAACCGAGGGCCTTTGCACCGGCGTCGGCTGGAGTTATCAACGACTCGGTGCACTGCCTTCGGTCTATCTGGCGAATCTGCGCTGGCTGGCCGGCTACCGGTATCCACGGTGTTCCCGGGAACCGGTGGCCACCCTTTTGACGGACATCCTCTCGAACGGCCCGGCAATGCTTCGGGACCTCACGGCCGCAGCGGGTGACCCTGTCACCACCCTGCCGACCCTGTTCCATCTGCTGTGGAGACACAAAATCTGTACGGATCTGCACGACCGGCCCCTGGCCAAAGACACCCTGATCTCGTTGGGGGTGACACCGTGACGGGCGGACACGGTCTGCTCAGGCTCGGAGACGACGTCGAGTTCCACGGGCTCACGTATCGGCTCACCGGCCTCGACGGCGACGTCGCCATGCTCACCGTCGGCGGCGAGTCCCCGGTCGCCATCAAACTCAGCTCCCTCTTCGCCGATGCCAGCTTCAAAATCCTGGACCCATCACCCTTACGGCGCAGGATCACCGGGCCGTCCATGTTGTTCGAATCGCTGCCCCAGGAGGTCCGAAACAGGGCCCGGTGGCTGGAAGGACACATCACCGAGATCCTGGACGGCGTCCCCTGCAACGCTGAACCAGACCATGTGGCCAAACGAACCTACAACCCCCGGCTGACGTCTGCCCGGCAACGGGACCTGGCCAAGCTGGCGGAGCTCGACGAGCTGGGAGAGCACTTCAGTCTCAGCAAGCTCCAGCGCCTGCGGCGCGCCTACGAGCAGCAGGGCCTGCTGGGTCTGGTTGATCAGCGGCTCATCCGCCGCGACCCGGTGGCCGGCCAGACCGACCAGCGCGTTGTTGACGCCGTCGTGAAGGTGCTGGAACACAACACCCACCAATCCACTGGCACCATGGACCGGCTGATGCGCCAGGTCCGCCAGCAGCTCGAATCTGAGCACGGCCCCGGGCTTGTTCCGTTTCCTTCCCGGGCGACGTTTCACCGCCTGGTCGGCCGGCTTGCCGCCGGCCGGCACGCGACAGGATCCGCACGCACCAGGCGCACCCTTGCCCAGCAACCGGAGGCGCCTTTCGGCGCCGTCTATCCGGTCAGGCCCGGGGAGCTGATGCAGATCGACTCCACTCCCCTGGACATCGCCGTCGAACTCGACGACGGCGTCATCGGACGCGTGGAACTGACCGCCATGGTCGACATCGCCACCCGCAGCATCCCCGCCGCGGTCGTCCGGCCCGCCACGAAGGCCGTCGACGCGGCCCTCCTGCTGGCCCGCTGCCTGACCCCCGAGCTGATGCGCCCCGGGTGGGCACAGGCGGCGTCGATGGCCGCCTCGGCCCTGCCCTACCGGTCCATGAAATCCATCGACGAACGGCTCGCCGGCGCCGCCGCGAAACCGGTCATCGTGCCCGAAACCATCGTCTGCGACCACGGCAAGGCCTACCTCTCCAACACGTTCAAGGGCGCCTGCCGCAGCCAGGGCATCAGCTTCCAGCCGGCCCACCCCGACACCCCCACCGACAAACCCGTCATTGAACGCACCCTGCAGTCCATCGGCACGCTCTTCGCCCAGTACGTCACCGGCTACCTGGGCTCCTCGGTTGAGCGGCGGGGCAAGAACGCCGAGCACCAGGCTGTCTTCTCGCTGCCGGAGATCCAGGACCTGCTCGATGAATGGATCGTGACCGGCTGGCAGAACCGGCCCCACGACGG
>NZ_JAGPOT010000017.1 GCF_018224015.1 Pseudarthrobacter albicanus | reverse complement strand
GGGGGGGGGGGGGGGGGGGGGGGGGGGGGGGGGGGGGGGGGGGGGGGGGGGGGGGGGGGGGGGGGGGGGGGGGGGGGGGGGGGGGGGGGGGGGGGGGGGCATCCGCCGTCGCGTGGTTCCTGGCTGCGGACGCCCGTCAGAGCAGGTCGTCCAGGCCCGGGTTGAGACGCTTGAGGACTTCAGAGTGCAGGATCGAGTTGGTGGCGAGGGCGTTGCCGCCGAACGGACCGTCTTCCCCCTCCAGGGACGTGAAGCGGCCGCCGGCCTCGGTGACGATCGGCACCAGGGCGGCCATGTCATAGAGGTTCAGTTCGGGCTCGCAGGCGATGTCCACAGCGCCCTCCGCGAGCAGGCAGTAGGACCAGAAATCGCCGAAGGCGCGGGTCCGCCAGACTTCCTCGGTGAGGCCCAGGAACTCGTCAAGGTTTCCGCGCTGCTTCCAGCCGCCCAGGCTCGAGTAGGACAGGGACGCGTCCGCAAGCCGGGAGACGTTGGAGACCTTGAGCCGGGTCGCGGCGGCCAGCGAGCGGCCGGTGTAGGCGCCCGCACCCTTGGCCGCCCACCATCGTTTGCCCAGCGCCGGCGCGCTGACGACGCCGACGACAGGCTCGCCCTCGTCGACGAGCGCAATCAGGGTGGCCCAGACCGGGACGCCGCGGACGAAGTTCTTCGTCCCGTCGATGGGGTCGATGATCCAGCGGCGGGAGCCGTGGCCGGAGCTGCCGAATTCCTCGCCGAGGACGGCATCGCGCGGGCGGGAGCGGGACAGCTGGCCGCGGATGGCTTCCTCCGCGGACTTGTCGGCATCGGTGACCGGTGTCAGGTCCGGCTTCGTTTCGATCCGGAGGTCGAGCGCCTTGAAGCGGCTCATGGTCTGGGAATCCACGGAATCTGCCAGTACATGGGCAAGGCGCAGGTCATCGTTGTAGCTTGAAGCGGGTTGACTCATGGTTCCAAACTACCGCCAAAGGCGGCGCCCGGGGGGCAGGGCGCGGTGCAGGGCACGGTGCGGCGGCTAGGAGACGCTGCCCAGTTCCTTGGTTTCCTGGGCTTCCATCCGCGGGTCCGTGCCGAGCAGCCGTCGCAGCGAGGCCAGCCGTGCCGGCCCCGAGGGCCCCGCATGGCCGCCCGCCACCCAGGCGTCGACGCCGCAGTTGACGGCGGTCGAGTCGTGCTTGCAGCCCCGCTCGCAGTCGTCGGTGCCCGGCTCGAGGTCCGGGAAGGAGTGCAGGATCCGGTCCGGGTCCACATGGGCCAGGCCGAAGGACCGGATGCCGGGGGTGTCGATGATCCAGCTCCCGGCCGGGGCGTCGTTGACCTTGAGGGCCAGGGCCGAGGAGGAGGTGTGGCGTCCCCGGCCGGTCACGGCGTTGACCCCGCCGGTGGCGCGCTCGGCGCCGGTCAGGGCGTTGACCATGGTGGACTTCCCGACGCCGGAATGGCCCAGCATGACGGTGACCTTGCTGTCGAGGTAGCCGCGCAGCGCGGATACCGCGTCCCGGTCCAGCCGGGCGGACAGCCCGTCGTCCGAGCGGGCATCGATCCCGGAGGCGGCCGAGTCCGCCGTCCTGGAGATGATGACGGGGAAATCGAGGTGCCGGTAGTTGGACAGCAGCTCGGCTGGATCCTTGACATCTGCTTTGGTGACGAGCAGCAGCGGCTCGATGCCGGCGTCGTACGCGGCCACCAGGGCGCGGTCGATGAAGCCTGTCCGCGGCTCGGGGTTGGCGGCGGCGACCACGATCACGAGCTGGTCGGCGTTGGCGACGACCGCGCGTTCGATCGGGTCCGTGTCGTCGGCGCTGCGCCGCAGGAGGGTCCTGCGGTCCTGGATTTTCACGAGCCGGGCCAGGGTGTCCGATTCCCCGCTGACGTCCCCGACGAGGGAGACGAAGTCCCCGGCCACGACGGGGTTGCGGCGCAGTTCCCTGGCCCGGGCGGCGATGATCTTGCGTTCGTCCGAAGTGCCTTCGCCGACAACGGCGGTGTAGCGGCCGCGGTCGACGGTGATGATGCGCCCGGTGACGGCGTCGTCGTGGCTGGGCCGGTCCTTCGTGCGCGGGCGGGAGCCCTTCTTGTTGGGGCGGATCCGTGCGTCGGATTCGTCCCAGGAGTCAGTGCTGCGTGCCACCGCTGGCGTCCTTGTCTGCCGGGTCCGGCCGGGTTTCGCCGGCGGGGCCCTGGCCCAGCATGGCGGCCCACAGTTCGGGGAATCCCGGCATGGTCTTGGCCGTGGTCGCGATGTCCTCGACCTCGACGCCGCGCACGGCCAGCCCCAGGATGGCGCCCGCGGTTGCCATGCGGTGGTCCGCGTAACTGTGGACGACGCCGCCGTGCAGCGGGGCGGGCCGGATGACCAGGCCGTCGGGGGTTTCCTCGGCGTCGCCGCCGAGGCGGTTGATCTCCGCCACGAGGGCGGCCAGCCGGTCCGTTTCGTGCCCCCTGAGGTGGGCGATGCCGCTCAGGCGCGAGGGGCCCGTGGCCAGCGCGCAGAGTGCGGCGACGGTCGGGGCGAGCTCGGAAGTTTCGTTGAAGTCCGCGCCCTTGATCTCCGGGCCGCCGGTCACGGTGAGGGTGCCGTCCGCCAGCGTCACGGTGGCGCCCATGGTGGCGAGGATGCTGCGCCAGAGGTCGCCGACCTGGGTGGTGCCGGCAGGCCAGTCCGGGATCCGCACGGTGCCGCGGGTGGCCAGCGCCGCGGCCAGGAACGGGCCGGCGTTGGAGAGGTCCTGCTCGATCCGGTGGTCGAAGGCCCGTATCCTGCCGGGCGCGACGATCCAGTGGTCCGGGCGTGAATCGTCCACGGCCACGCCGACGCCGCGCAGCACGGCCACGGTCATGTTGATGTGGTCCAGGCTGGGGACCGGGCCGCCCACATGCTCCAGGTGCAGCCCGTCCGTGAAGCGTGCCCCCGCCAGCAGCAGGGCGGAGACAAACTGCGACGACGCGCTGGCATCGATGACGAGGTGGCCGCCGCGGACCTCGCCCGTGCCCTGCACGGTGAACGGCAGCGAGGTCGCCGTGCCGCCGTCGGGGGCGCCGACAGTGACGCCGAGCCCGCCCAGGGCCTCAATGATCGTTCCCATCGGACGGTTCCGGGCGTGGGGGTCGCCGTCGAACACGGTCGCGCCCCGGCGCAGGGCAGCGACCGGTGGAACGAACCGCATGACGGTGCCGGCCAGGCCGCAGTCGATCGCGGCGCCGGCTTCGGGCGCATCCGGGGGGATCGTGCCCAGGGGGATGGGGGTGACGTGAAGGTCGGGGCCGAAGGCGCCGTCGCCGGGGACCTCGGTGATGGTGGCACCGAGCTGGCGGAGTGCCCCGATCATCAGGGCCGAATCACGGGAGTGCAGGGGAGTCCGCAGCCGGGACGGACCGTCGGCCAGAGCCGCCAGCACCAGGTACCGGTTGGTCAGGGACTTGGATCCGGGCACGGTGACCGTCGCGTCGACGGGCCGTGCGGCGAACGGTGCCGGCCAGTGCGGGCCGCCGTCGGGCGGGAGGGGGGTGGCTGCTGCGGTGGAGGTGGCGCCTGTCATTGCCGTCTTATGCTCCGACGGCTTTGCGGACGGCTTTGTCGGCCTTCTTCAGCTGCTTTCCCGTGCTCTTCCGGGCGTCCGCGGCCAGGTGCTCGGCGCGCCAGGCCAGGCTGGGCTTTCCGGCGGTGTCCACGGAGGCCAGCAGCACGCCGCCGGTCAGCGAGACGTTTTTCAGCAGCTGCTTGCGGCGGGCATCGCGGCCGTCCTTCGAGGAGATGTCCGCGCTGCGCCATTCGACGTAGCCGTTCAATGCCGAGATGACGGCCAGGACCGTGGCCGCAAGGCGGGCCGACTTGCCGAGGGCCAAGCACACACCCGCGCCGACCTGGGTTCCGCCGATGACGCGGGCCAGGACCTTCTCGTTGGCCCGGAACGGCAGGGATTCAGCCGCGCGGCGCAGCAGGGGGGATAACTGTGCCGCCGTGTCATCCGCATTCTTGAGCTTGTCCATGCCTGCGAGGACGAAACTGGACGCGAGCATGGGCCGGGCGAGAAAACGGACAAGGGACATGAATTTCCTCCTGGATGGACGATCCGCGGAATCGATGCGGGAGAACCGGTTCTAGTCTTGCACTTTTGCGGAATATTTGCCCGTTGTGCGTGGTTGTCAATGGCAGGTTCCAGCAGCGTTCCGATGCCGGACTATCAGCCGGATTAGCAGCCGGACTATCAGCCGGATTAGCAGTAGGCGACTATGAATTGGTCCGGCCCGTTCCGGCGGGCCGGGGGCAGTTCGTGACCAAGGGAGGCAGCGATTTGATACTGGTGAAGGACAGCGAAGAGCTGGACACCGGTCCCCGCGATCCTTGGACCCTGACTTTGCCGCGCCTCGAAGCGGAAGCCGCGGCGGAAATTCCGGGGGGCCGCCGGAAGGTGACAGTAGACTTGAAGGCAATGAGCACTATGGACCGGGCCGTTGCGGCCATGAACGGGGTTGCCGGAAACGGCGCCGAACCCGCCAGGACGCCCCTGGCCGGCACAGCCGACGCACCGGGATCTTCCGCGGCGCCGGCCGTCCGGGTGCCGGTGCCTGCCGCCGGACCCGCGGCGGAACCCGCAGCGACGGGCGGGGACGGGCTTGAGGGTGAGCAGCCGCTGGACGTGGCCGCGGAAACGGCGGAAGAGCGTCGGGTCCGCTTTGAGCGTGACGCAATGCAGTACGTTGACCAGCTGTATTCCGCTGCGATGCGGATGGCGCGGAACCCCGCCGATGCCGAGGACCTGGTCCAGGAGGCGTACACGAAGGCGTTTTCCGCCTTCCACCAGTACAAGCCGGGGACAAATCTCAAGGCCTGGCTGTACCGGATCCTCACCAATACCTACATCAATTTGTACCGCAAGCGGCAGCGCGAACCGCTGCAATCGAATTCGGACACCATCGAGGACTGGCAGCTGGCGCGGGCCGGGTCCCACACCTCGTCCGGGCTGCGGTCAGCCGAGGCCGAGGCCCTGGACCACCTGCCGGATTCCGATGTGAAGCGGGCACTGCAATCGATCCCGGAGGAGTTCCGGCTGGCTGTCTATTTCGCCGACGTCGAGGGCTTCGCCTACAAGGAAATTTCAGAGATCATGAACACCCCCATCGGGACCGTCATGTCCCGGTTGCACCGCGGCCGGAAGATGCTCCGGGACATGCTGGCCGACTATGCCGCCGAGCGGGGATTCAGGGCCGCAGATTCCACCGCGGCGGCCGAGAGCAACAAAGCCGAGAGCAACAAACAGGAGAACGGGAAATGAGCGACTGCCAGGGACTGGGCGACTGCGACGACGTCCGGATGCAACGGATCTACGAGTATCTGGACGGGGCGCTCACGCACGATGACATCGCCGAGATCAAGGACCACCTGGACGGTTGCCCGGAATGTTTCGAGCAGTATGACCTCGAATGCGTCATCCGTGTGTTGGTGAAGCGGTCGTGCACGGAGGCCGCGCCGGAAAACCTCAAGAACTCGATCCTTGACCGGATCCATTCGATCCGGCCGGTCGAAGCCTGATTCCAGCCCGGCCGGGCGGAGGCCCATCCCGCCGGGTGCGGAAACGAATGACCCCGGGAACCATCAGGTTCCCGGGGTCATCCGGTTAAAGCTGTCACTCCAAGCCGAGGCTTAGGCGTTGGGGCGCTTGCCGTGGTTCGCGCCGCCACGCTTACGGTCACGACGTTTACGTGCACGTTTGCTCATAGCTGGCCTCCTTAAATGTTGGTACTCAAAAGAGCTGCCCTCAAGTCTCCCACATCGGGGCACCGGCCGCGAACCGGTCGGTCATCGGATCAGTCATCCAAGGAGGCGCGGATGGAGATCCGCGCCTGGTCCAGCACGGTCTTCACCGTCTCCAGCGTCACGGGGGTGACGGGGCGCCGGCCGGCATGGCGGCGCAGCTCGACGCGGATGTCGTCGCGGAAGGCCTGGACCAGCATTTCCGCTTCGCGCAGGCGGCGGTCGCCCTCCGGCGAGTAGCGCGGCGCTCCGCCGGATCCAGAGGTTGCTCCCGCGGCTGATCCGGCTGATCTTCCCGCTGCGCGGACGGTGGACCTGGCCGCCTCGGCCGTGGCGGCCAGGTCCGCCCGCAGTCCCCGCATGTTGGCACGGATGTCCTGGCGCAGCGTGTCGGCGAGCCGGCGGACCGAGGCGGAGATGTCTTCCTCCACGCCGGCGAGTTCGTTCCGCCGGCTGTCCAGCTCCTGCAGGCCCGCCGGGGTGATGCTGTAGTTGGTGCGCCGGCCCTCTGCCCGGGTTGCCACCAGCCCCTCCTGTTCCAGTTTGCCAAGGCGCGGGTAGATGGTGCCGGCGCTGGGGGAGTAGGTGCCGCCGAAGCGTTCGCTGAGGGCCTTCATGAGCTCATAGCCGTGTTTGGGCCCGGACTCGAGCAGTGCGAGCAGATACAGCCGCAGTGCGCCGTGGGCAAAGACGGGAGCCATCAGGGCCCCGTCCCTGTATCCGCGGGGGGCCCGCCGTGGAAAATCGAGGTCTTTCCCGAGACCGAGTTGGTCCGGACCAGCATCAGCTGGGTGTCGGGCCCGGCGATGGTCTGCACCGTGCCGCCAGGCTGGGGGTACTGCTGGTCGTCGATCACGACGGCGCCGGTGGCTGACTTGGCGATGATGTCGGCGCCGACGTCGTGCGGCAGCCGGATGGTGACGTCTCCGGAGACGGAATTGGCGCCGAAATCCTGGGTGAAGCCGTGGAGGTCGAAGCTCAGGTCGCCGCTGACGGTGTTGGCGCGGATGTTGCTGAACTCACCGGAGGCCGTCACCTCGCCCGAGACGCTCCTGGCGGTCAGGACGCCGCGGTGGTTGCGGGCGATGACTTCGCCGCTGACCGTGTTGACGGCCAGGTCGCCGGAGGTTTCGTCGGCCAGGACGGAGCCGGAGACCGTGTTCAGCCGGGTGTGCCCGCTGATCCCGGACACCATGCCGTCGCCGCTGACGGTGCCCGCCTCAACCCCGGCGCCGGCCGGCAGGGCGATGCTGATGACCACGGAGTTGCTGCTGTTATTGTTCACGGTGCCCATGAGGTTCTTGAACCAGCCCTGCGCCCCGTGCAGCTGGTGGCGGACCTCCAGCCGGCCGTTGACCAGGCTGACGGACAGGGGGTCGCCGTGGATTTCGGAGACCTCGATCCGGGCGACGTCCTCATCGTGGGTGACGATGTCGAAGCGGCCGCGGACTATGCCGAGCCTGAGCGAGCTGACGCCGTCGACGTCGATGGTCACAGGGCCGGTGACGGTCCAGGAAGTCTCTGCCATGGTTCCTCCGAGGGGTGCTGCGCGGTGCCCGGTTTGCGATATATCGTGATGATGAAGTCACGATATATCGCGGTTGGGTGGCCGTCAAGCCATACGGCGCAAACCATGCGGCGGTCGGCCCGGCCGGCTACTCCCGGCCGGCTACTCCCGGCCGGCTACTCCGGGGCGGGCAGGCCCAGCCACTGGAACCAGCCCCGGTGGAGCACCAGCCAGGCCATCAGGCCGTACCCGGCCTGGCCCGGGGTTCCGCCGTTGGCCGCCAGATCCTGGCGCCACTGCTCATGGTTGAGCAGCGGGGAAAACGTGTCCACGTAAAGGTGCTTCCGCCGGGTGGTGACATCGGCAAATGCGGTGTTGAGCTCGCCCAGCCTGCGGTTCTGCGCCGGGTCCAGGCTCGGCGGCGGCCCCACGACAAAGACCTCGATCCTGTTCTGCGTGGCGGAGTCCAGGATGTTGGCGAGGTTCAGCCGGCTGCGCGCGGTGGAGAGCCCGAAGACAATGTCGCGTCCGGACAGCCCGATCACCAGCCGGTTCTCGTGGAGATCGCTGTAGCGGCGGCCGGCCTCCTCGAGCCAGCGGGCGGCCAGCCCCTCGGTGCCTTCCTCCGGGCAGGGCAGCGCGTAGCTCTCAAGGGCGATGCCGTCCTGCGGCGTGCGGGCCAGCACGCGGCCCAGCCACCCCAGCGCGCGCGGATCGCCGAGACCGGCCAACAGCTCGTCTCCCACGGCTGCGATTCGCAGCTTCCGATCTTCCACGACTACCTCTTCACTTCAAAGCTGTCCATTGGACCCTGTCATTCAGACCTGCATGAAACCTTGCCCCTAAAGCCCCGCCCATAAGACCCGGCCATATGACCCGGCCCATTAAACAGGGCTGCCCGGCCGGAGTCGCGTTTTGATCTCCGGCCGGGCAGCATTGACCCTATTTACGCGCGAACGCCTGCTTGAGCAGGGCGTCCTGCTCGGCTGCGTGGCGTTTCATGGACCCGGCCGCGGTGGAGGCCGAGGCGGGGCGCGAGATGAGGCGCACCCGGCGGTCCAGCGCGTCCGGAAGGTTCAGGCCCATGAACGGCCACGGACCCTGGTTGGCGGGCTCGTCCTGCGCCCAGACAACCTCGGCGTTCGGGTACTTGGCGAGCTCCTCGGCGATCCGGGCGGCGGGCAGCGGGTAGAGCTGCTCGACGCGGACGATGGCCGTCGTCTTGTTCTCGGTCTTCTGCCGGGTGGACAGGAGGTCGTAGTACAGGCGGCCCGAGACCAGCAGCACACGCTCCACGGCGTCCGCCGGCAGCTGCTCGTGATCGGGGATCACCGGCTGGAAGGTGCCCGTCGTGAAGTCCTCCACGGACGATGCTGCTGCCTTGAGGCGGAGCAGCTGCTTCGGCGTGAAGATGATCAGCGGCTTGCGCGGCCGGCTGTACGCCTGGCGGCGCAGCAGGTGGAAGTGCGAGGCCGACGTCGTCGGGTTGGCGACGATCATGTTCTCTTCGGCGCACATCTGCAGGAAGCGTTCGATGCGGGCGGAGGAGTGGTCCGGGCCCTGGCCCTCGTAGCCGTGCGGCAGCATCAGCACGAGCGAGGAGCGCTGGCCCCACTTCTGCTCGGCGGAGGAGATGAACTCGTCGATGATGGTCTGGGCGCCGTTGACGAAGTCGCCGAACTGCGCTTCCCAGAGCACCAGGGCGTCCGGGCGTTCCACCGAGTAGCCGTACTCGAAGCCCATGGCCGCGTATTCCGAGAGCAGGGAGTCGTAGATCCACAGCTTGGCCTGGTCCTCGGAGAGGTGGGCCAGGGGCAGCCATTCGTCGCCGTTGGCGCGGTCGTGGAAGACGGCGTGGCGCTGCACGAAGGTGCCGCGGCGCGAGTCCTGGCCGGCGAGCCGGACGGGGACGCCTTCCATGACGAGCGAGCCGAACGCCGCGAGCTCGCCGAAGCCCCAGTCGATGCCGCCCTCCCGGGACATCAATTCACGCTTCTCGAGCAGCTGCTTGAGCTTGGCATGGACGGTGAAGCCCTCGGGGATCTGGACGTGGGCCTGGCCGATGCGGGCGAGCATCCCGGCGGAGATCGCGGTGGACGCCGGGGTGCTGACGGACGAATCGGTCTGCTGGGCCTTCGGGCGCTCGAGGTCGGCCACCGCGGCAGTGTCGGCCGTGATGATCGGAATCGGCGAGGTCTGGGCCGCGTGGGTTTCGGCGAAGACGCGCTCCAGGCGTTCCTGATAGTCGCGCAGCAGCTGCTCGGCTTCTTCCTCGGTGATGTCACCGCGGCCGATCAGCGACTCGGTGTACAGCTTGCGGACCGAACGCTTGGCCTCGATCAGGTTGTACATCAGCGGCTGGGTCATCGAGGGGTCATCGCCCTCGTTGTGCCCGCGGCGGCGGTAGCAGACCATGTCGATCACAACGTCCTTGTGGAAACGCTGGCGGAACTCGTAGGCAAGCTGGCCGATGCGCACGACGGCCTCCGGGTCGTCGCCGTTCACGTGGAACACCGGCGCCTGGATCATCTTGGCGACGTCGGTGGAGTACGTGGAGGAACGCGACGAGGACGGGGCGGTGGTGAAGCCGACCTGGTTGTTGACCACGATGTGGATGGTTCCGCCGGTGCGGTAGCCGCGCAGCTGGGAGAGGTTGAGCGTCTCCGCCACGACGCCCTGGCCGGCGAAGGCGGCGTCGCCGTGCACCATGATCGGCAGCACGGGGAACGCCTCGCCCTGGTCCAGGCGGTCCTGCTTGGCGCGGACGATGCCCTCCAGGACCGAGTCCACGGCCTCGAGGTGGGACGGGTTGGCGGCGAGGTAGACCTTGGTCTCCTTGCCGTTATCCGAAGTGAAGGTGCCTTCGGTGCCGAGGTGGTACTTGACGTCGCCGGAGCCCTGCACGGAACGCGGATCCTGGGTGCCCTCGAATTCGCGGAAGACCTGGGCGTAGGTCTTGCCGGCGATGTTGGTGAGCACGTTCAGCCGGCCGCGGTGGGCCATGCCGATCGCCACCTCGTCGAGTTCGTCGTCGGCGGCGTCGGAGATGATGGCGTCCAGCAGCGGAATCAGGGACTCGCCGCCTTCGAGCGAGAAGCGCTTCTGCCCGACGAACTTCGTCTGCAGGAAGGTCTCGAAGGCCTCGGCCGCGTTGAGCTTGGAGACGATGCGCAGCTGCTCGTCGCGGCTCGGCTTGGAGTACGGGTGCTCGATCTGGTCCTGGAACCACTTGCGCTCGGCCGGGTCCTGGATGTGCATGTACTCGATGCCGGTGGTGCGGCAGTAGGCGTCGCGGAGGACGCCGAGGATGTCGCGGAACGCCAGCATCGGCTTGCCGCCGAAGCCGCCCGTGGGCCATTCACGGTCCAGGTCCCACAGGGTCAGGCCGTAGGTCAGGACGTCGAGGTCCGGGTGCTTGCGCTGGACATACTCGAGCGGGTCGGTGTCCGCCATCAGGTGGCCGCGGACGCGGTAGGCGTGGATCAGCTGCTGGATCCGGGCAACCTTGTTGATCTCGTCGGCCGGGTCCACCTGCAGGTCCGGGCTCCAGCGCACGGGCTCGTACGGGATGCGCAGCGACTCGAAGATCTCGTCGTAGAAGTTCTGGGCGCCGAGCAGGAGCTGGTGGACCAGTTTCAGGAACTCGCCGCTGCCGGCACCCTGGATGACGCGGTGGTCGTACGTGGAGGTCAGGGTCAGGACCTTGCTGATCGCATTCTGCGCGATGATCTTTGCGCTGGCACCCTGGAATTCTGCGGGGTAGTCCAGTGCGCCGACGCCGATGATGGCAGCCTGTCCCTTGGACAGGCGCGGCACCGAGTGCACCGTGCCGATGCCGCCCGGGTTGGTCAGTGAGACGGTGGTGCCGGAGTGGTCGTCCGCCGTCAGCTTGCCGGCGCGGGCACGCTTGATCAGGTCCTCGTAGGTGTGCCAGAACTCGGAGAAGTTGAGGGTCTCCGCCTTCTTGATGTTCGGCACCATGAGCAGGCGGGTGCCGTCAGGCTTGGGCATGTCGATGGCAATGCCGAAGTTCACGTGCGCGGGCTGGACGGCGACGGGCTTGCCGTCCACCTCGTCGTAGTACACGTTCATGGACGGGAACTGGGACAGGGCACGGATGACGGCGTAGCCGATCAGGTGCGTGAAGGAGACCTTCCCGCCCCGGGCGCGGGCCAGGTTGGAATTGATGACCACGCGGTTGTCGATCAGCAGCTTGGCCGGGATGGCGCGGACGCTGGTGGCGGTCGGGACCTCCAGGCTGGTGATCATGTTGGTGGCGATGGCCTTGGCCGGGCCGCGGAGGACGGAGACGACGTCTTCCTCGGGCGCCGTCGGGGCCTTGATGTTCTTGGGCAGCTGGGCCGGGATCGGCGCCGTGCCGGGGCCGGCTTCAGTGGTCTTAGTGGTCTTGGCGCCGTCGCGGGCAACGCTGGCCGGGGCCTTCCTCGCGGCGGGGGCCGGAGCAGGTGCGGCCGGAGAAGGTGCAGGGGCCGGAGCGTCCGCCGCCGGGGCAGGTGCTGCCGCTGCCGGAGCTGCTACGGGAAGTTCGCGGGTGGCAGGGCGCGCAACGGACGCCACGCCCGAGGCCCCGTTAGTGGAGGAGTTGCCGCCGGCCTCGAAGGATTCGAACAGGGGCCACCACTTGGCGTCAACCGTGTTCTTGTCCTGCTGGTAACGCTCGTACAGTTCGTCAACGAGCCACTCGTTTCCGCCAAATTCCTCTGGTAGACGGTGGCTGGGCTGCTCTGGCACTTGAAATACGCCTCTTCCATGAGTTTGAATCCCTCTGGTTTCACAGTGCCTCTGCACAGCGATCGAACCAGTTTCTGCGTCCCGTGAACCGGACCCATGCCAGTCTAGTGACGATTCTCGTCAAACTGCCAATAACGGTGACTCAAATCATCAAGTCGTCCGTCCGCTGCGGGCGATCGTCGCCTGATCCGCTGCCGGCGGGCTCCGGATCGGCGCCGGTGCGTCCGGAAAGGCCGCCGCGGCGGCGCCGGACCTCGCCTAGAATCATCTTTGAGACCCCTTATTGCACAGAGAATTCCTATGGAGGAGCAGCCGTGCGCTTTCTGAATGAGCCGACCACAGACCTGACCTATTCGGACCTCTTCCTGGTCCCGTCCCGCTCGGATGTCATCTCGCGGCTGGACGTGGATCTGGCCGCGGATGACGGGACAGGCTCGAGCATTCCCCTGGTCGCCGCAAACATGACGGCGGTGACCGGCAAGCGGATGGCGGAGACGATGGCCCGCCGTGGCGGGCTGGCTGTCCTGCCCCAGGATGTCCCGCTGGACGTGCTCCGGGACGTCACGGCCTGGCTCAAGACCCGGCATCCGGTCCTGGAAACCCCGGTCAGCCTGTCGCCGTCGGACACCGTGATCGACGCGCTCCACCTGATGGGCAAGCGGCCCCACGGCGCCGTCGTGGTGGTGGACGGGTCCGGCGACGTGACCGGCGTGGTCCGCGGGGCCGACTTCGAAGGCCAGGACCGTTTCGCCTCGCTGGCCTCCGTCATCCGCCACCAGCCGCTCGTGCTGGAGGCTGAAACGCTCGACGCCGGAACGGGCGCGGATTCCGCGCAGGCCCTGCGCCGGGCGTTCGACACGATGGACGCGGCCGGCACCGACTACGCGCCGGTGCAGCAGGGCGGCGCCCTGATGGGCGTCCTGACCCGGAAGGGTGCCCTGCGTTCGACCCTGTACCGCCCGTCCCTGGACGCGGACGGCAGGCTCAAGGTTGCCGCCGCCGTCGGGATCAACGGCGACGTCGCGGGCCGGGCGGCCCAGCTCCTGGCCGCCGGCGTGGACGTGCTGGTCCTGGACACCGCGCACGGCCACCAGCAGAAGATGTTCGATGCGCTGGCCGCCGTGAAGAGCCTGAGCCCAGGCGTCCCCGTCGTGGCCGGCAATGTGGTCACCGCCGAGGCAACCCGGGAACTCATCCGGGCCGGGGCGGACATCGTCAAGGTCGGCGTCGGCCCCGGCGCCATGTGCACCACCCGCATGATGACCGCCGTCGGCCGCCCGCAGTTCTCCGCCGTCCTGGAGTGTTCCGCCGCCGCGCGCGAGGCCGGCGGCAGGGTGTGGGCGGACGGCGGCGTCCGCTATCCGCGCGATGTGGCCCTGGCCCTGGCGGCCGGGGCCAGCCAGGTCATGATCGGTTCCTGGTTCGCCGGCACGCACGAGAGCCCCGGGGACCTGCAGCTGGACGCTGCCGGCCGGCAGTACAAGGAAAGCTTCGGCATGGCCTCGGCCCGGGCCGTGCAGAACCGCAACCAGCGCGAGGGTGCCTTCGAGAAGGACCGCAAGGCCCTGTTCGAGGAGGGCATTTCCACGTCCCGGATGTTCCTGGACCCGGTCCGGCCGGGCGTCGAGGACCTGCTGGACATGATCACCGCCGGGCTGCGCAGCTCGATGAGCTACGCCGGGGCCGCGGACCTTGCCGCCTTCCGGGAACGGGCCGTCGCGGGCATCCAGTCGGCGGCTGGCTATGAGGAGGGCCGGCCGGTTCCGCAAAGCTGGTAACCGGCACCCGGCAACGCCGGGGGACACTGTCACGGCACGGCGGCTGTGCGCGGCGGCTGTCCGCGGCGGCTGCTCCTGTAGACTGGCATCCTTATGGACAGTAAATCTAGGTGCCGGCCTGGGGGCTGTCAGCGGAGAACGGAAACCGTTACCGCGCAGTCCACCCGCAGAGCCGGCAAACCCCGTTCACGCGCCCATCACTCTCCGGCGGCAGCACAGCCCGGAGCCTTTCAGGAATCAGGGTCGGCGTCCGCTGACCATCCTCCGCCTGGCAGTTTCCCCCGGCACTGCGCCGCGGAAGCGGGCCGCTGAGTGGAGTGGATCCTTCTCGGGACGGGCCTCCTGCTCATCCTTGGCACCGGCTTCTTCGTGGCCGTTGAATTCTCCCTGGTGGCCGTTGACCAGGCCACGGTCCAGCGGGCCGTGGCCAACGGCGACACCGCCGCCGAGCCCCTGCTGCGATGCGTCAAATCCCTGTCCACCCAGCTGTCCAGCTGCCAGCTGGGCATCACCATGACCACCCTGCTGACCGGCTACGTCATGCAACCCTCCGTCGGCAAGCTGCTCGAGAGGCCGCTGGCCGCCGTCGGGCTCCCGGAGGCCGCGGCAGCGTCCGTGTCGCTGGTGATCGCGATGGCCTTCGCCACCCTGCTGTCCATGCTGCTCGGCGAACTCGTGCCGAAGAACATGGCCATTGCGCTGTCCTTTCCCATCGGCAAGGCGCTCGCCCGCCCCCAGCTGGTCTTCACCGCCATCTTCAAGCCCGCCATCGTGCTCCTGAACGGTTTTTCCAACAAGGTCCTCAACGTCTTCGGGCTCGAGGCCAAGGAGGAGATTTCCGGCGCCCGCACGCCGGCCGAACTGGCATCGCTGGTGCGCCGCTCGGCGGCGATGGGAACGCTCGACGCCGGCACCGCCAACTTCATCGACCGGACGCTCAAGTTTTCCGGACGGACAGCGGCGGACGTCATGACGCCTCGGATCCGCGTCGAGACCATCGATGCCGACCAGCCCGTCTCCGACATCGTGGAGGCCGCCAAACGGACCGGCTACTCGCGCTTCCCGGTCATCGGGGAGTCCTCCGACGACATCCGCGGCCTGGTCCACATCAAGAAGGCCATCGCCGTTCCGTGGGAACGGCGCGCCCAGCTGGAAGCCGGCGCCATCATGACGGATGTGCTCCGCGTGCCCGAAACCATCCACCTCGATGCCCTGCTGGCCGAACTCCGTGAAGGCAACCTGCAGCTGGCCGTGGTCCTGGACGAGTACGGCGGAACCGCCGGCATCGCCACGCTGGAGGACCTCGTGGAGGAAATCGTCGGTGAAGTGGCCGATGAACACGACAGGGTCCGGCCCGGGCTGCTGCAAAGTGCCTCCGGGGACTGGTACTTCCCGGGGCTGCTCCGCCCCGATGAACTCTCCGAACAGATCCCGGGCCTGACCGTGCCCGACGAAGCTGCGTACGAAACGGTGGGAGGCTACGTCATGAGCGAGCTGGGCCGGATCGCGGCAGTGGGGGACACCGTGGAGGTGGGCGGCGGCACCCTGAGCGTGACCCGGATGGACGGGCGCAGGATCGACAGGATCTGCTTCAGGCCCGCCCGGGTCCACAGCGGGGATCACGCCGACGGCAAGGCCGGGGCCGCATGAGCGACTGGGCAGGTATCCTCTGGCTCGCCGTCCTCTTGCTCGGCAACGCCTTCTTCGTGGCCGCCGAATTCGCGGTGATGTCCGCCCGCCGCAGCCAGATCGAGCCGCTGGCCGAGGCCGGGTCCAAGCGGGCGCAGACCACCCTCCGGGCGATGGAAAACGTCTCGCTGATGCTGGCGTGTGCCCAGCTCGGCATCACCGTCTGCTCGCTGCTGATCCTGCAGGTCGCGGAGCCCGCGATCCACCACCTGATGGCGGTGCCTTTGCATGCCGTGGGCATGCCGATGGAAATTGCGGACGTGGTGGCCTTCGCCGTCGCCCTTCTCTTGGTCACGTTCCTGCACGTCACGTTCGGCGAGATGGTCCCGAAGAACATCTCCGTCTCGGTGGCGGACAAGGCGGCCCTGCTGCTGGCGCCGCCGCTGATCTTCGTCGCGCGGATGTTCAGGCCGGTGATCGTGGCCCTGAACTGGTCCGCCAACCACATCCTCAAGCTGATGCGGATCGAGCCCAAGGACGAGGTCACGTCGTCCTTCACCCTGGAGGAAGTCCAGTCGATCGTGCAGGAGTCCACCCGCCACGGGCTCGTGGACGACGACGCCGGGCTGATCACCGGGGCGCTGGAGTTCTCGGAACGCACCGCCTCCCAGGTGATGGTTCCGCTGGAGAAGCTCGTGATGCTCAAGCCTGCCACCACTCCGGTGGAATTCGAAAGGGCCGTGAGCCGTACCGGGTTTTCCCGCTTTCCGATGCTCGACGACGAAGGCATGCTCTCGGGCTACCTGCATATCAAGGATGTGCTGTCCATCCCGAATGGCGGGTACCACGAGCCGATCGCGGACAGCCGCATCCGGTCCCTGGCCAACCTCGCCATGGACGATGAAATCGAGAAGGCGATGTCCGTCATGCAGCGGACAGGCTCGCACCTGGCCCGCGTGATCGGCCCGGACGGGAACACGCAGGGCGTGCTGTTCCTGGAGGACGTGATCGAGCAGCTCGTCGGCGAGATCAGGGATGCCACGCAGGCGACCGGCTACCGCCGGCTGGGCCGGAGCTAGGCTGCCGGCCGCCGGCACCGGCGCGGACGGGTGTAGCCCCTAAATAGGAATGGTTCCCATTTAGGGCTACACTCACTAATGCTCCTGATTCTCAATAACAGATCGAGGTTTTCCCGTGCGCCGTCCCGCTTCCCTCGCCCTGGTGGCCTCCTTCGCCGGTCTTGGCCTGCTGCTCTCGGCCTGCAGTACGACGGCGGGGGGCTCCCCGCGGGCGTCCGCCGGAGACGGCATCGTGGAGGTGGTCGCCTCCACGAGCGTGTACGGGGACATCGTCCGCAGCATCGGCGGGGACAAGGTCAGTGTCACCTCCCTCATCACGCGCACCAGCCAGGACCCGCACTCCTACGAGGTGACCACCCAGGACAAGCTGGCCGTCTCCAAGGCCGGGCTGGTGGTGGAAAACGGGGGCGGCTATGACGGCTTCATCCAGAAGCTCGCCGATGACACCGGGATGGACCACAAAAATGTCCTCAACGTCGTGGAGGTCTCCGGGCTTGTCCAGGACGGGCAGGTGCCGAGCGGCTTCAACGAGCATGTCTGGTACAGCCTGCCCGCCATGAGCCGCCTGGCCGAGGCCCTCGCCGCCAGGCTCGGCGACCTAGAGCCGTCGTCCGCCGAAACCTTCAAGAAAAACGCGGCCGCCTTCAGCCAGGGACTCACCGGCCTGGACGCCAGGCTCGCCGCCATCAAGGCCGCAGGCGCCCCGGTGCCGGTAGCCGTCACCGAGCCGGTGCCGCTGTACCTTCTGCAGGCCGCGGGCCTGGAGAACAAGACCCCCGGCGGGTACACCGCCGCGATCGAAGAAAATGCCGACGTCCCGCCTGCCGTACTCAGCGAGACCATCCGGCTGGTGGGATCCGGTGAAATCCGGCTGCTGGCCTACAACACGCAGACCGAGGGGCCGCAGACCCTGGCCCTGAAGAAGGCAGCCGAGGCGGCCGGCGTGCCCGTGGTGAACTTCAGCGAGACATTGCCGGACGGCAAGTCCTACCTCCAGTGGATGACCGGGAACGTGGACGGCATCGCCAAGGCCCTGGCCTAAGATATTCACAACGGCCGGTGCCCGGGGCGCCGGCACCGGCCGCCGGCACCGGCCGCCGGCCGGCCAGCCGGGCCGGCAGATACCCCAAAGCATTCAAACCGTCATGAGCGTGCGGGCCAGGCCCCGCAGAAAATCGAGGAAACCCAGTTGACACCCGTAGTAAGCCTCCGCGGCGCCTCCCTGGCGTTCGGCCAGCGGACGCTGTGGGAGGGGCTGGACCTGGACATCAACCCGGGTGAATTCTTTGCCGTCCTCGGCCCGAACGGGAGCGGCAAGACCACCTTCCTGAAGGTCCTGCTCGGGCTGCAGGAGCTGAGCGCCGGCACGGCCGTGCTCGACGGCAGGCCCGTGGCCCGGGGCAGCCGCGGGATCGGCTACGTCCCGCAGCAGAAATCCTTCGACCCGGACACGCCGCTGCGGGCGCGGGACCTGGTGGGGCTCGGCGTCGACGGCCACCGCTGGGGGCTGCGCATCGGGGCCGCCAGGGTGAACCGCAGGATCGATGAACTCCTCGGCCTCGTGGGCGCCGCCGACTATGCGAAGGTGCCGGTGGGCCAGCTCTCCGGCGGTGAGCAGCAGCGGCTGCGGGTGGCCCAGGCCCTCGCGACGGACCCGAAGGTGCTCTTGTGCGACGAGCCGCTGCTGTCCCTGGACCTGCAGCACCAGCAGGCTGTCAGCGCCCTGATCAACAAGCAATGCCATGAGCGGGACAGCGCCGTGGTGTTCGTGACCCACGAGATCAACCCCATCATGGACTATGTGGACCGGGTGCTGTACCTGGCCGGCGGACGGTTCCGGGTGGGCACACCGGAGGAGGTCATGACCACCGAGGTGCTGTCCGATCTCTACGGCAGCCATGTCGAGGTCATCCAGGCGAACGGCCGGATGATCGTCGTGGGCCTGCCGGACGCGGCGACACACCACCACGAGGACGCGCATGCGGTGGCGGAGGAGGTGGGCTGAGTGGATCTGGACAACGTGCTTCATTCAATCTTCAACTTCGAGAACTACGGCGAACTGCTGGTCCTGGTGCAGAACTCCATCTGGGCCGGCGCGGTCCTCGGCCTGCTGGGCGGGCTGATGGGGACCTTCGTGATGAAGCGGGACCTCGCCTTCGCCGTCCACGGCATCTCCGAATTATCCTTCGCCGGGGCGGCCTTCGCGCTGCTGATCGGCGCGGACATCGTCCTGGGCTCCCTGGCGGGATCCGTGATTGCCGCCCTGGTCCTGGGGCTGATGGGCGTCCGTGCCCGGGAGAAGAACTCGATCATCGGCGTCATCATGCCCTTCGGCCTGGGCCTGGGCATCCTTTTCCTCTCGCTTTACGAGGGGCGGGCGGCCAACAAGTTCGGCCTGCTCACGGGGCAGATCGTGTCCGTCGGGACCGTCCAGCTGCAGGTGCTGGCAGTCGTCGCCGTCCTCGTGATGCTGGCATTGGTCGCCATCTGGCGTCCGCTGACCTTTGCCAGCGTGGACCCGCATGTCGCCACCGCACGCGGCGTGCCCGTCCGGGCGCTCTCCCTTGCCTTCATGGTGCTGCTGGGCATCAGCGTGGCGCTGTCCATCCAGATCGTGGGCGCCCTGCTGGTGCTGGCCCTGCTGATCACGCCGGCGGCTGCTGCGCTGCGCGTGACTTCCTCGCCCCGCCTGGTGGTGATCCTGAGCGTGGCCTTCGCCATGACGGCCACGGTGGGCGGGATCCTGCTGGCCCTCGGCGGGCGGCTCCCGATCAGCCCCTATGTGACCACGCTGTCCTTCCTGATCTACGTGGCATGCCGGACGATCGGCGGCTTCCGCGCCAGGCGGGGGATCAACGGGCGGGTCCTGCGGAGCCCGGTCTCGGCTGCCTGAGTCCCCGTACACCGGCGGAATTCCCCCACCCATGCCTATCCGGTCAACTCAGCCCTTGCGGTGTTGGAACGGGCTGACCGCCTGGATCGTGCTGATCGTCCATGTCTTCGGGGCTTGGAGCGATTTCCCCTTCGCGGCGGGTCGTTCCATTCCGGGGATGCCGGTGGCCGCGGTCCGGGGCTACTTTGAAGCCCCCAGCCACGGAATCCCGGCCCGGCGACGGCGTGTCGGCGCCAAAGTCCCCCCGGACCGCGCGGACCAGATATGCAGCCGGACCGGCGTGCGTTGAAATTCCCCGGCTTTGGCTTCGCGGGCCCGGAAATCCCCGGTGATTCCGAGGAACCCGCCGGACCGGCCCTTCAAAGCCGGGAGATTCACCCCGTAAGAAGCCCCTGGGCCGTGCAGTCGGGGCAGAGCCCGAAAATCTCCACGGTGTGCTCCACGGCGGTGAAGCCGTGCTCTTTCGCGGTCCGCGCGGCCCAGGCTTCAACGGCGGGGGCCTCCACCTCCACCGCCTTGCCGCAGTTCCTGCAGAGCAGATGGTGGTGGTGCCCGGTGACGGCGCAGCGCCGGTACACGGCCTCGCCGTCGGCGTTCCTGAGCACATCAACCAGGCCGTCGTCGGCGAGGGACTGGAGGATCCGGTACGAGGTGGCGAGCGAAACCGTGGTGCCCCGCTCCTGCAGGATGCGGTGCAGCTCCTGGGTGCTGACGAAATCCGCCAGGTCATCCAGGGCGGCACTGACCGCCAGGCGCTGCTTGGTGACACGCTGCTCCTTGCCCGCGGCGGGAGCCGGGGCCGGCGTCCGGCTGCCGTCGGCTGGGGCGCCCTGGGACATTGCGGAACTCGTTTCGCTTAGGGGGTAGGCAATGTCCAAGATTACCAGCCGGGTCCGTGGACACCGGGATCCCGGATCCATAGGCTGGCCGGATGAAGCTGACGAAATTCACCCACGCCTGTGTCCGCCTCGAGAAGGACGGCAAGGTGCTGGTCCTGGACCCCGGCAATTTTTCGGAGACGGAGACGGCCCTGGCCGGCGCGGACGCCGTGCTGGTCACCCACGAACACGCGGACCACGTCGACGTCGACGCCGTGACGGCAGCGCTGCTGGGCAACGGTGCGCTGGCCTTGTTCGCCCCCGACGGGGTGGCTGCCCAGCTTCGCGGCAAGGCACCCGAGGCGGCCGGACGGATCCATACGGTGGTCCCCGGCGAGGACTTCGAGGCTGCCGGCTTCGCCGTCCGGAGTTTCGGCGGCCAGCACGCCCTGATCCATCCGACGATCCCGGTGGTCGCCAACATCGGCTACCTGATCGACTCCAACGTCTATCACCCCGGGGATTCGTTCGTGGTGCCCGACGGCGTGGACGTGAAAACCCTGCTGGTTCCCGTCCACGCACCCTGGAACAAGATAGGCGAGGTGGTGGACTTCGTGATCAGCGTCCGGGCAGCGAAGGCCTTCCCGATCCACGACGCCCTGCTCAATCCGAACGGGCAGGGGCTCATCGAGGGCCACGTGACCCGGATCGGCACGAAATACGGGACCGAATACCGGCACCTCAGCAGCGGCGATTCGGTGGAGGTCTAGGGCCGCCGGCGGCTTTAGGGCGTCCAGGCGCCGCTCGCGAAGAACCCGCGGATGGTCGCCTCGTGCGGTTCCGGATCCAGGCCCTGGCTGCGCAGCCACTCCGGGTTGTAGTAGTTGCCGGCGTAGCGTTCGCCGCCGTCGCACAGCAACGACACGACGCTGCCGCGGCGGCCCTCGGCGATCATCCCGGCGATGAGCTGCCAGACGCCCCACAGGTTCGTCCCGGTGGACGGCCCGGCATGGAGCCCGGCGAACTCCCGCAGGTGCCGCATGGCGGCCACCGACGCCGCGTCCGGGACCTGGATCATGTGGTCGATCACCGTCGGGACGAAGCTCGGCTCCAGCCGCGGCCGGCCGATGCCCTCGATCCGGGAGGGCAGGCCTTTGGCAGGGGCGGCTGTCACGGAGGCGGCGCCGCCGTCGCGGGACTCCAGCCAGCCGGGATAGAACGCGGAGTTCTCCGGATCCACCACGGCAAGCTCCGTGCGGTGGCGGTGGTAGCGGAGGTACCGGCCGATCGTGGCGCTCGTGCCGCCGGTGCCGGCGCCCACCACGATCCAGCGGGGGACCGGGTGTTCCTCCAGGGCCAGCTGGCCGAAGATCGACTCGGCGATGTTGTTGTTCCCGCGCCAGTCTGTGGCGCGTTCGGCGTACGTGAACTGGTCCATGTAGTGGCCGCCGGTACTCCGCGCCAGCTCCTCGGCGGCCCCGTACACTTCCGAGGCGTGGTCCACCAGCAGGCAGGAACCGCCGAACTGCTCAATCAGGGCGATCTTCTCCCGGCTCGTGGTCCGCGCCATCACGGCGATGAAGGGCAGCCCCAGCCGCTGCGCGAAGTACGCCTCCGAGACGGCCGTGCTCCCGCTCGAGGCTTCCACGATCGTGGTGCCTTCGGTGATCCAGCCGTTCACCAGGCCAAACAGGAAGAGTGAGCGGGCCAGCCGGTGCTTGAGGCTTCCGGTGCGGTGCGTGGACTCGTCCTTGAGGTAGAGCTGGACGCCCCAGTGCTCCGGGAGCGGGACGGCATGCAGGTGCGTATCGGCGGACCTGTTGTTCTCGGCATTGATCCTGCGGATGGCCTCATCGGCCCAGTCCCGGTCCTGTGCACGTGTTCTGATCACCGCTCCAGCCTACCGGGGGCCGGACCGGCGCCGAGGCTAGAGTGGGCCAATGGACACACTCATGGACGTGGCGACCCTCAGGGACCGGATCGACTCGGGCCGGCGCACGGTTCTGCTGGACGTGCGCTGGGCGCTCGGCGACCCGCACGGCCGGGACCACTACCGCAAGGGACACATCCCGGGCGCCGCCTTCGTGGATCTGGCCACCGAGCTGGCGGGCCCCGCCGGGGCCGCCATCCGCTGCCGCCGCTGGAACGGTTCCAGGCCTCGGTGCGCCGCTGGGGCGTCCGCGGCGGCGACGTCGTGGTGGCCTACGATGACAGCGGCAACATGTCCGCCGCCCGGCTCTGGTGGATGCTGCGGAACGCTGGCTTCAGCACGGTGCACCTGCTCGACGGCGGCCTGGCCGCCTGGCGCGCTGCCGGCTTCGACCTGGAGAGCGGCGACGACGGCGGACACGCCGTCCCGCCGGGCGACGCCGGCCTCTCCGACACCGGCCGGACCGCCACTGCCCTGACCGAGGGGGCGATGCCCATGATCGACGCCGGGCAGGCAGCCGCCTGGGGACGGCAGGGCCTGCTGCTCGATGCCCGCGCGGGGGAGCGGTACCGCGGCGAGATCGAACCGGTGGATCCGCGCGCCGGCCACATCCCGGGTGCCGTCAGCGCGCCCACCACGGCCAACCTGGCCGCGGACGGCCGCTTCCTGCCGCCGGCGGAACTGCGGGAACGCTTCTCCCGGCTGGGCGTGCGGCCCGGAGTCCCCACCGCCGTGTACTGCGGTTCCGGGGTGACCGCGGCCCACGAAATCGCGGCGCTGGACATCGCCGGATTCCCGGCCGCGCTGTATCCGGGCTCGTTCTCCGAATGGTCCAACGACCCCGCCAACGACGTCGTGGCCGGCGCGGGGCCGTACGCCGAGGGCAGCGCCGGCGGGGACTAGAAATCGGCGGACGCAGCCACGCCCGGTTCCGTTCCCCTATATCCGCGAGTGCCTGTCTTTGGCCATAATGGCGATATGAGCGCTGTGGAGACTCTCGCGGCGGCCGTCTCTAACACGGCATCGAAGAGCTCCCCGGTCGCTGTCCCGGCGCGTCGCGGAAAGCGGCAACCGGGCCCCGGCCCAGTGCGGGGAGAACGTCCCGCGGACCGGATTCGGGGGGAGAGCGCCGGCATCATTGCAAGAAGGAGAAACGGGCATGCTTAAGGATCTGGATATCATCGCTGTCCTTCCCGCGAAGGATATCGCCAGGGCGAAAGATTTCTATCGCGACGTGCTTGGACTCGAGCCCGCGGACGTGTTGGACGAGGAGAACCTGCTCTACCGTTGCGGGAACGGAACGGCTTTCCTGCTTTACAAGACCGACAATGCGGGTACCGCGAAGAACACGCAGATGGGCTGGGGGACCGACAACGTCGAGGCCGAGGCCGAGGAACTGCGCGGCCGCGGCGTCGTCTTCGAGGAGTACGACCTTCCCGGCCTGAAGACTGAGAATGGCATCGCCACAACGGACGTAGGGAAGGCTGCCTGGTTCCTGGACAGCGAGGGCAATATTCTCAACCTCTTCCAGAGCCGGTAGCCGCACACCACTCAGCGTCTATCCCGCAGGGTTCCTGATCGCCAGGCCTGGATTGTAATGGTCGTTGCAGCACCCGGACTTCGGGAGTTGCAACGACCGTGCGGCTTAACGGACGAACCGCCGGGAAAGGGCCTTGTTCAGGCAGGCCCTGACAGGGACTGCCTCGGTGCCGCCCGCGGGACGTACCGTGGTGTGCATGGACAACCGGAATGAGATTCGAGAGTTCCTCGCCTCCCGGCGAGCCAAGCTCACGCCCGAGCAGGCAGGACTGCCCGACTTCGGCGGCGTGCGGCGGGTACCCGGGCTGCGCCGCGAAGAGGTATCGCTGCTGGCCGGCATGAGCGTCGAGTACTACACCCGGGTGGAACGCGGCAGCCTTGCAGGCGTGTCCGACTCGGTCCTGGAGGCCATCGCGCGGGCGCTGAAGCTGAACGAGGCGGAACGCGAGCACCTGTTCAACCTCGCCCGGGGCGCCGGACCCGCCACCCGAAGGCGACGACAGCCCGCGCAGTCGATCCACCCGAGCGTGCAGCGCATCCTCGACGGCATGACAGGCATTCCCGCATTCGTCCAAAGCGGCCGTCTGGACATCCTCGCCATCAACGAGCTTGGCCGTGCTTTGTATTCGGCAGCATTCGAGGACCCGGCACGGCCCGTGAACTTCGCCCGGTTCGCGTTCCTCAACCCTCGCTCGGAGGAGCTGTATCCGGACTGGAACCTGGCGGCCGACACGTCTGTAGCGATGCTGCACACCGAGGCCGGCCGCAACCCGTTCGACAAGGGCCTGACTGACCTCATCGGGGAACTGTCGACCCGCAGTGAGGAATTCCGCAAGCGGTGGGCACAGCACAATGTCCGCCTGCACCTGCACGGGACCAAGACGTTCCGGCACCCGGTAGTGGGCGACCTGGAAGTACACTTCGACGCCCTTGAGTTGCCGGCCGCACCCGGCCTGACCATGATTGCCTACACTGCCGAACCAGGCTCCCCCTCCGAGGATGGTTTACGGTTGCTGGCCAGCTGGGCAGCAACCATCAAAGAAGCCCATGAAGATCGACAAGACCCTGCGCACCGCGACAGGACCGACGACGACGTTCACGGGGGACGCATACGTCAACCCGGCCGCGACCCGCACGCGTAAGCCGTCGCAGGCGGCCGCGACCCGCTTCCTCTTCGCCCCCGGCGCATGCAACGAATGATGCTGTCCGGCCCTGAAGGACGCCTGCCGCCGAGGGTGACAACGGACCGAAAGCCTTGGGGGTCCCTGGCAGTACCCCCTTACATCAGGGTCTGCCTCCGGCCGTCCGGCTGGTGTTGAGTAGATGGAAGACAGGCAGCAATGCCCTCGCAGGCCACCCTTGGAGGCTTCCGCATGATGAGGAAATGGAACCACTTTTGACTCGAGCAAACCTTCCGGATGACGCCGTCGACGTGCGCCCGGAGACCTTGCCCCACGAGGACCTGGGCGCCTTTGGGGAGACGGCGGCCTCTGCACCAACGCCTGTTCCTGCAGCCATCGGCCGCCTGCCGTGGGCTGCACTGCTGGTCGTGGCCCTGATGGGGTTCATCCTCATCGCCACGGAAACGATGCCCGCCGGCCTGCTGCCGCAAATCGCAGCGGGCCTGAACATCACCGAGGGAACCGCGGGGCAGTTCGTCAGCGCCTACGCCCTGGGAACAGTGGCCGCGACGATGCCCGCGGTCGCCCTGACCCGGGGCATGCGCCGAAAGCCCGTTTTCGTCGTCGGCATTATGGGGTTCCTTGCTGCCAACATCATCACCGCGTTTTCCAGTGACATTGTGCTCTCTCTCGGGGCGCGCTTCCTCGCCGGCGCCTTCTCCGGCCTGATCTGGGGGATGCTGGCCGGATATGCACGCCGGATCACTGCTCCCGAACACGCCGGACGGGCCCTGGCGGTCGCGTCGATCGGCACCCCGATCGGCCTGGCAGTCGGAACGCCCTTCGGTTCCTGGCTCGGGACGACATTCGACTGGCGCTGGTCCTTCGGCGTGCTCTCGCTGCTGACGATCATCACGGCCATACTCGCCGCCACCGTCGTACCCGATGCCGCCGGCCAGCCGGCGGCGTCCCGCGTCCCGCTGATCCGCGTCTTCGCCATTCCCGGCGTCGCAGTAATCCTCGCTGTCATCGTCGCCTGGATGCTTGCGCACAACACCGTCTACACCTACATCGCGTCCTACCTCCGCTCCGCCGGCCTTCAACTCCCAGTCGACCTCGCACTCGTGACCTTCGGCGTCGCCGCCCTGATCGGCATCGGCATCACCGGTGCCGTGATCGACCGCGCCCTCCGGGCCCTGGTTTTCGTCAGCATCGCCCTGTTCATCACCGCCGGCGTGATCTTCATTGTCGGCCACCAGTCACTCATCGCAGTCCGCATCGCGATCGTCCTCTGGGGCATTGCCTTCGGAGGTGCAGCAGCCCAACTGCAGACCGCGATCAGCACAGCAGGCGGCGAGAACGCCGACATCGCGAACTCCATGCTCGGCGTCGCCTTCAACCTCGCCATCTTCGCCGCCGGTGTCACCGGTGCCGTCCTGATCGGCAGCTACGACGGCCTGGCTCTCCCCGCCGTCATGATCGGCCTCGCACTCATCGCCCTCGTCATCGCGTTCGCCGGCCGCCGCACGGCGTTTCCCACCGGGCGGTAACCGAACAAAATGCCCGCCACCGGATCCCACTCAGCTCACCACCCAGCCCACCCGACCGACTGTTAAACAGGAGAATCACTATGCTTACCGTTAATGCCTACGCCGCCCCGTCCGCGACCGGGGACCTCGTCCCGACCACCATCGAACGCCGGGACGTCGGCCCGCACGACGTCCTGATCGAGATCAAGTACGCCGGCATCTGCCACTCCGACATCCACACCGTCCGCGGCGACTGGGGACCCCAGCAGTACCCCCTCGTTCCCGGCCACGAAATCGCCGGAATCGTCACCGAGACCGGCTCCGCCGTCACCAGGCACAAGGTCGGGGACCGGGTGGGCGTCGGCTGCATGGTGAACTCCTGCCGCGAGTGCGTCAACTGCCGGGCAGGCGAGGAGCAGTACTGCCTGAAGGGAATGACCGGCACCTACGGCGCCGTCGACCGGGACGGCACCATCACCCAGGGCGGCTACTCCACCCACGCGGTGGTGACCGAAGACTTCGTCGTGCGGATCCCGGAGGGCATCGAGCTCGACGTCGCCGCGCCGCTGCTCTGCGCCGGGATCACCACCTACTCCCCGCTGCGGCACTGGGGCGCCGGCCCCGGCAAGAAGGTCGCCGTCGTCGGCCTCGGCGGCCTCGGACACATGGCCGTCAAGCTCGCCCACGCCATGGGCGCCGAGGTGACCGTCCTGTCCCAGTCGCTGAAGAAGATGGAAGACGGCCTGAACCTGGGCGCCGACTCCTACTACGCCACGAGCGACGAGAACACCTTCACGGACCTGGCCGGCACCTTCGACCTGATCATCAACACCGTCAGCGCCCCGATCGACATCAGCGCCTACCTGCAGCTGCTCACCCTCGACGGCGCCCTGGTGAACGTCGGCGCGCCGGCCGAACCGCTCCCGGTGAACGTGTTCTCCCTCATCATGGGCCGCCGGTCCTTCGCCGGATCCGCCATCGGCGGCATCCGCGAAACCCAGGAGATGCTCGACTTCTGCGCCGAACACCACCTCGGCGCCGAGATCGAGGTCATCCCGGCCGCGAAGATCAACGACGCCTACGAACGCGTCCTGGCCTCCGACGTCCGGTACCGCTTCGTCATCGACACCTCGACGCTCTAAGCAACGACCGGCAGACGGCCGGCCAAGTCCTGGAAAATCTGAGGCGAATGCTAGGTCGTTTCCCTGACGGGGGCACCCTCCTCCAATGACGCTGCCCAATCGGAAAGCAGCTGCAAACCATCGTGGGACGGTGATTGTGGTTCGGCGCTGAAGACGACGAGCCGCAGCGCGGGGTCCCCCTCGAGGGTTACCACCTCGAAGTCGAGGGTCAGGTCGCCCACCGCCCGATGGCGGATCCGCTTCGAGCCGCTCCTGTGCTGATGGACGTTGTGGGCTGCCCATCGGATGCGGAACTCATCGCTGCGGGTGGATAGTTCGCCGATGAGGTCCGACAACTGGCGATCCTGCGGGTTGCGTCCTGCTTCGGCGCGGAGCATGGCCACGATGTCACTGGCTGCCTGCTCCCAGTTGGGGGCAAACTGCCGCCCGCGGGGATCGAGGAAGGTGAACCGCGCGTGGTTCGCCGGGGGTGTTGGGGTGTCGAATTGGTCGAAGTACAGTGCTCGCCCCATCCGGTTGGCCGCTACGATGTCGAGCCTGCCGTTCTGGATGACCGCGGGCAGGTCCGTCATGGCGTCAAGCATGCGCCGCACCGAGGGACGGATCTTTGTCTGAATGGGCCGTTGCCGCGCCGGGCGGATGGTGGTGTCGCAGGCACGGATCAGGTCGCGCAGGTGCAGCTCTTCAACGTCGGTCGTGCCACGCGTTCCCGGTGCCCGGCATCCGCCGTGCCTCCTGCAGTGCTGCGTCATTCCTTCAGCCTGACATCTGCTCTGGCGGTCGCCGGCGAACGGGACGAGAATGGGCTCGTGATCCCCCCTCGCCCTGGCGGGGACGGCGGTTCGATGAACGCCGGCGCCCGGAAGACCCAGCGCATCTATCTCACGTTGACGCTGGGCAATACGCTTGCTGCCTCGTTCATCTGGGGAATCAACACACTCTTCCTGTTGGATGCCGGACTCAGCAACCTGGAGGCTTTTGCCGCGAACGCCTTTTTCACGGCCGGGATGGTGCTGTTCGAGGTCCCCACCGGAGTCATTGCCGACGGTTGGGGGCGCCGTGTTTCGTTCCTGCTCGGCACTGTGACCCTGGCCGTATCGACCTACCTTTACTACGTGCTCTGGCAGCTTTCCGCCCCGTTCTGGTCGTGGGCTGTGGTGTCGGTTTTGCTCGGTCTGGGCTTCACGTTCTTTTCGGGCGCGGTCGAGGCCTGGCTCGTCGACGCGTTGCGCTTCTCGGGATACGACGGCGGGCTGGAGGCCGTGCTCGGGCGGGGGCAGATCGTGGCGGGCGTGGCGATGCTCGTCGGCTCGGTGGCCGGCGGTGTGATCGCGCAGGCGACCAACCTGGGCGTGCCGTTCCTGCTGCGCGTGGGCGTGCTGGTGGCCCTGTTCGTCGTGGCCTTCTGGCTCATGCGCGACGTCGGTTTCACGCCCGAACGCTCGACCCATCCCCTTCAGGCAACCCGTGCCGTATTCTCGGCCTCGATCGAGAACGGATTGAAGAATCCGCCGGTGCGTTACGTGATGCTGGCCGCGCCGTTCAGCGCCGGCGTCGGGATCTATGTGTTCTACGCCCTGCAGCCGTTCCTGCTTGAGCTCTTCGGGGACCCGCGCGCTTACTCCGTGGCGGGTCTGGCGGCGGCAATCGTGGCCGGCGCGCAGGTGCTCGGCGGCTGGGTGGCGCCACGCATCCGGCGCCTCGTTCGCAAACGCACAACGGTGCTCATTCTGAGCAGCATCGCGGGCGCATTGATTCTGGTTGTGCTCGGGTTCACCCGGGTGTTCTGGGCGGCCCTGCTGCTGCTGGCGCTCTGGGCATTGGTCGCCTCTGCGGGTACTCCGGTGCGGCAGGCCTACCTGAACGACATGATCGCCTCGAAGCAGCGGGCGACGGTGCTGAGCTTCGACTCCCTCATGGGATCAAGCGGTGGCGTCGTGGTGCAGCCGCTGCTTGGTCGGGCAGCCGATGTGTACGGCTACCCTGCCTCGCTGGCGATCAGCGGAACGATCGAGTTGATCGCGGTGCCGTTCCTGCTGGCGAGCCGTCAGCAGCACGCCCAGGCCGATCAGGCCAACGCCTCGACCGATACGTCGGACGCAGAATTACCGCCGCCGTAGTCGTCCCCAACACCACAGGTCCATCGCTTAGAATCCGATCCCGAATCCGCCAGAGAATAACGTGGCGGCCATGCCAATCAGCGCCAGCAAGACCATGACAACGAAGGAACCATTCACCAACCCGCGGTTTAGGCGCCGTGTCCTGCCAAAGCTGGTCAGGATGATGATGACCAGCGGAACGATCATCAGACCGCCGAACAAGAGTGCGGGGAATACCCGCGCTTCCGGCTTCGGGCAAGGAAAGGCAAGCGCGCAGTAAATGGGAACGCCCTGGATCGCCCAGAGCAGAAACCAGGTGCTGAGCAGGACCACGAGCACAGAGAAAACAGTGCGCCGTTGGCCGCGCCGGAATTCAGATTCTGGCGCCAGTGGTTTGTGCACATAATCCATGCTTCCATCAAAGCGTAAAGTTGCTGCCCCAATCGGCGCAACCGGCAACGCCGGGCACGCCATCGTCGCCCAGGCACTCTCTCGGGGGCACGAGGCCACCGCCATCATGTGCACCGCCGGGTTTCCTCGCTAATGCGGGCCAGCGGATTGATGCCCGGCAGAACCTTGTACGTCGTTGACCGCTCATCTACGCTGGTCCGGTCAAGCTCAAGGTTGGCACGGCAGCGCGGCCGGACACCGAGGTCGACGCGCCTGGAGAACGGAGGAACCCATGCAGGACGAGCAGGTTGACCGCAACCTCAAGGGAATGGACGATCTCGACTTCGACGGCTGGAACAAGGCCGACTGGAACGGCGTCTTTGCCCACCACCACACGGATGACGTTCTCGTGGACTGGAAGGGCCAGGACCCCACGCGTGGGGTCGAACAGCACATTGACGCGATGAAGGCTTACGTCGATTCCGCCGGCGGCACGCCGCCCCGGATCACCTCACACCCGATCGCGTTCGGATCCGGTGAGTGGACCTGCGTCATCGGCGAATTCGAGGATGGAAGCCGCATGGTGACCGTCGCGAAGTGGCGTGACGGAGCGATCACCGAAGAGTACATCTGGGCCTAGGTCCCCGTGCAGGAAATGGACGCGACTGCAGTATCAGTCGCGTCCATTTCCTCGTAGAGCGCCATGCTCCAGACAGGGTGAGTATGTCAGCCTGCGGCCTGGTGCAGGTCTTTGCCCTTGGTCTCGGGCAGCGTGAAGATGAAGAGTATGCTGACCGTCAGCAGGGCCACGGTATAGAAGCCGAAGGCGTTGGGACCGACCTCAGTGGTCAGCCAGACGTTCAGGTACGGTGCCGTGCCGCCGAAGATTGCCACGCAGAGGGAGTAGGGCACTCCCACTCCCACGGTGCGGATGTGGGTCGGGAACAGCTCGGCATAGAGCGCCGGCATGATACCCGCAGAGGCCGCGATGAAAATCAGCATGACTGACATGGAAACCACCAGTTGCCACGGCGAGTCCTTTAGCAGCCAGGTCATGGGAAAGTGCATCACGGCTGCACCAATCATGCCCGCCCACATGACTGGCTTGCGGCCGAACCTATCCGAAACCTTTCCCCACAACGGCAGGGCGGCCAGGAAGACCAGGTTGGCGATGACGCCCGACCACAGGGCGGCCCCCCGGTCCATGCCGAGAGAAGTAGCGGCGTACGTGGGAGCCAGCACGCCCCAAGTGTAGTAAACAACAGTTCCGCCAACCGTCAGGCCGATCACCTGCAGAGCCTGCTTACGGTGACGGACAATCTGCGGCCATATCGGCTCGCGTTTCTGAGCCGCCGCTGTCACACGATCGAAGACCTCGGACTCCTTCATCCCCGACCGCATAAACAGGGCGTACAAGCCCATCACCGCACCGAGAAGGAACGGTACCCGCCAGCCCCAGGCCAGCATTTCTTCCTTGCTCAACACCACCGTCAACACCGCTCCGAGCAACGTGCCGAAAATAATGCCAATGGTTCCCGAGATGTAGATCAGGGTGGACCAGAAACCGCGTTTCGCCGGCGGGGCCATCTCGGAAAGGTAGGTCTGGGAGGAAGGCAGCTCACCTCCGTGGGCGAGGCCCTGGATCAACCGGGCCGCCAGCAGGGTCACCGACGCGAAGGCGCCCATGGCTGTGTAGGTCGGAGCGATGGCGATGAGCAGGCTGCCCAGTGAGGCCAGGCCGACAGCCAGGGTCATGGAGTATTTGCGTCCGACCCGGTCGCTCAGCCAGCCGAAGACGAAGCCCCCGAGGGGCCGAGCCAGGAAACCCACGGCGAAGATCGCCAGCGTGGCCAGAACCGCCGAGGCAGGGTCGGCATTGTTGAACAGCTGGCCCGCGAAGAACGGCGCGAAGGTCGCGTAGATCGCCCAGTCATACCATTCCACGGCGTTGCCGAGGCCAGTGCCGATAATGGTCCGAAGCTTGCTGCCCGGAGGTGCTGGCGGCGTGTGCCGGGCCGGGCGGCCGGCGTCCAGCGCAGATTGAGTGGGTGTTTCCATGGAATGGCTCCTCAAGGTGAAAGAACTGAATCAAACGTGTGGGATAGGGACTTCGGATCAGAGCGCTGCCAGCTCGGCGATGCGGGTCAGCGCGAGCGTCGCATAGAGGGCGGTGCCGTCGGCCAGGACGTTGTCGTCGAAGGTGGCGAACGGCGAGTGATTGAAGGCGGCGGTGCGGTGGTCCGTCTCCGGATCCGCGGCGGAGAGGCAGATAAAGCTCCCCGGCACCTCGGCGAGGACCCGGGAGAAGTCCTCGGAGGCGCTGAGCGGATGGGCGAGGCGCGAGTACCGTGAGTCGCCGAAAAGCTCGGTGATGATCCGTTCGGCGTTCTCCGTCTCGCCGCGGTCCGTGACGGTCAGCGGATACTCGGGCCGGTAGCTGACCGTGACCTCCAGCCCGTGCGCGGCGGCGATGCCTTCAAGCAGCCTGGGCACCGCGGTCATCATCTTTTCCCGGTTCGTTTCAGAAAAGGTGCGCACCGTCGCCTCAAATCGGGCCGAGTCAGGAATGACGTTGCGCGTGGTGCCGGCCTGCAGGATGCCAACGCTGAGCACTACGGGATCAAACATGTTGAATTGGCGCGTGACCATCACCTGAAGCGCCGTGACCATCTCGGACACGGCCGTTACCGGGTCCTTGCCGGCAAGCGGCGCGGAGCCGTGCCCCCCGGCGCCATGCACGGTGACCACGAGCCCGTCCGAGGCGGACATCAGGATGTCCGGCTTGGTGGAGAACCGTCCATTGGGCTCCACCGCGGACTGCACGTGCAGCCCGTAGGCTGCGTCCGGACGCCGTCCGGCGGCATCCAGCACGCCCTCGCGAAGCATCACTCCCGCACCGTCGAAGCCTTCCTCGCCGGGCTGGAACATCAGGACGACGTCGCCGGCCAGCTGATGTCTGCGGTCGGCCAGCAGCGTGGCGGCTCCGGCGAGCATCGCGGTGTGCAGGTCGTGACCGCACGCGTGCATCGCACCGTCGATCCGGGAGCTGTAGTCCACCCCGGTGGCCTCTTGGACGGGCAGCCCGTCCATGTCTGCGCGCAGCAGCACCACCGGACGAGGGGCGGCGCTGTCGGCAGCGCTGACTGCTTTGCTGCCGGAAGCCGGCGCGGTGCCGCGGAGCACTGCCGTGACGGAGGTGGTGTCCTGGCCGAGCGTGATTTCGTACGGCAGCCCCTCCAGCGCTTGGAGGACTTTTTCCTGTGTTCGCGGCAGAGCCAGCCCGATCTCGGGTTCCTGGTGCAGGCGGTGGCGCAGGCGGACGACGTCGTCCTTGAGCTGGTAAGCGTCAGCAATAGCTGTCATGGGTGGTACTCCTTGGGATAGCAACGAAGACAATTATTGTGTGGCTCGACTCACAGTGTCCTAGAATCCAGTAAAGGATCAGAATCTATAGGAAATACCGAAATAACGATCACAAGGGGGGTAAGGCAGTCATCGATCTTTCCGAGGATGACCGAGCGTTGATCAATGTTCTCCAGCTGGTGCCGCGGATCAGCTGGCAGGATGCCGGCGCCGTGCTGGACAGGCATCCGACCACATTGGCCGCCCATTGGGAGCATCTCCGGAGCGCCGGTGTCGCATGGGTGACGGCCCACCTGATCGGCGATCCGGCCGCGATGACCATGAGTTTCGTGGAAGTGGACTGCGAGCTGCGGCACCGGGGCGAGGTGGGGGCTGCGCTCTGTGCGATTCCGGAGGTGGTTTCCGTCGAGGAATCGGCACGCAACCGCGATTTCGTGCTCACCGTCGTGACTCCCAGCTGGGCGGAGCTGACCCGTATTGTGCTTCCAGAGATCGCGCGGATTCCGAACATCGCCAGGTACCGCAGTGCCATGTGCACTGCCCTGCACGCCAGTGCTGATGCCTGGAGCCTCAATGCGCTCAACGCACCACAGCGCGCGCAGCTGCGCAGCTTGGCCCGGCAAGGCACGGGCACCTACGCCGGGCCGCAGCCGTCATCATACTGGCCGATCGTCCAGGCCCTCAGCCGAAACGGAAGGGCAACCGCGGTGGAGGCCGCGGAGGCCACGGGACTGCACCCGGTCACAGCCCGCCGGCAGTTGAACCGTGTATTAGCCGGCGACACCCTGCTTTTCCGCTGCGAAGTAGCACAGAACTACTCTGGATACCCCGTCCAGTGCCAGTGGTTCGCCAGCCTCCCGCCGGATGACCGGCGTCGTGCCGTCGATGCGCTGCGGGGCTTCCGTGAACTACGTCTCTGCGCCTCGACCACCGGTACCAGCAACTTCACTTTCACCATGTGGCTGGGTTCGCCCGCGGAGGTCCTCGACATCGAAGACCGCTTCCTCTCCGCTGTTCCCGGTGCCCGCATTATCGAAAGCTCGCTCACAGTGAACTACCTTAAGCGCGTGGGCGTGCTGCTGCACCCAAATACGACGTCGACCCACGAGGTGGTGGTCCCACGGCCGCTCCCCGAGTGATCCGGCGCACGGTCACGCGACGTCGTAAACGGTCGCGGTAATCCCCGGATTGGCGCCGGCGCCGGTGACCAAGCCATGTGCAACGAATCGCGGACCCGCCTGGACCGCAGCCGGATCCAGGCCTGAAGCCGGGGATGACACGTGGAACCAGTCGGCAAGGCCTTCGCTGCAGCCCTGAACGCGGGAACCCGTCCCTTTGACGTCGTGAATTACTGGGGCTCCCGGGCCGCATCCCTCGTCTACAACAGGCACCATCACCGCCATCTCCCGCCGGCTGGAACGGGAAAGCACCAGGTCCCTGGCCAGGGCCATGCCGTTTCCCGACCGGTGGGACCCGTTTTTCGCACCGACAATGACACTCAATGACGTCTACGCCTACCCGACGCTTCACTTCGACTTCCACGCCTGGCAGCTAACTCTCGGCCATCCGCCCCGATAGGTGGGCAAAGCGCCAGGAAAGATGGGCGTAGACATGGCCTTGGAGGTGGGTCTGGATCGGGCGATTCCACGGACTGGCCATTTCAGAAGCGCAGGATTGCGGGGCCGTCTCAGTTCCTGGAAGTGGAACGCCCAGGACTGTTCCTCCGAATGTCATTTTCCGAAGTCGTCTGCACGGAATGTCAGAAACCGACTGCACAAACCGCGGGATTCGAATCCGGAGATTTGGGGGGTGCTGTGCCAGGACCGTCCATGTGCGGGACGGGGTCTGGGTGGAAACGAGGCTGCCAGGCCGGCCCGTCGGCAGGGTCGGCCTGGCAGTGTCGTGCCGTCTACGCCGTGCTGGTTCCGAACAGCATCCCGAGCAGGTACGTCACGGCTGCTGCGCCGTATCCGATAGCGAGCTGGCGTAGTGCCATTTTCAGCGGAGCCCCGCCGGACAGCAGTGCAACGATAGCGCCGGTGGTCAACAGCGCCAGGCCGACGATGATGCCGGCGACGATCAGCGCGGTGATGCCCTCCAGCCCGAAGAGGTAGGGAAGTACGGGCAGGATGGCGCCGGAGCCGAAGAACAGGAAGCTGGATGTGGCCGCGCCCAGCCCGGTACCGACGGCTTCGTGTTTGTCGTGCTCCGGGGATGTCACGATCGATTCTTCGTGCGGGTTTTGCAGGGTCTCTGCGGCCCTGGCGTTCGCTTCGTCGGCTGCCATGCCCCGCGCACGGTAGAGGAGGGCCAGTTCGTTGGAGTCGACGTTCAGGTACGGGAGTCTCTCCTGTGCTTCCTCGTTCGGCGTTGACGCTTCGAGCAGTTCGCGCTGGGAGCGGACGGAGACGTATTCTCCTGCCCCCATGGACAGGGCGCCGGCGAGGAGCCCGGCCACGCCGCTGAGTAGGACGACGCCGTTGGAGGCGCCGCTGGCGCTGATGCCCATCACGAGGGAGAGGTTGCTGACGAGTCCATCGTTGGCGCCGAAGACCGCGGCACGGAAGCTGCCGGAGAGCCGGTTCCGCCCGCGCGTGGCCAGGGCGCGGACGATTTCCTCGTGGATCTGCTCGTCGGCGGCCATGGCGTCGGTGGCGTGAACATCGCGCGCGTACGGTGACCGTGCTTCGGCGCGCTGGGCCAGGGCAAGTACGAAGACGGACCCGAAGTGGCGGGCCAGGAAGCCAACGAACCGGGTCCTGAGGCTTCCGCGGCGGGGCCTGCCCGCCTTGTCGCCGAGTAGATCCTTCCAGTGCTGTTTGTGCCGGGATTCGGCCTCGGCCAGGGCCAGGAGTATCTCACGCTCCTCTCCGGTCCTGCGCCCGGCCAAATCCCGGTACACGCCCGCTTCGGCCCGTTCATCGGCCAGATATTGGCGCCAGCGGCGGAGGTCCGCTGAACGGGCGCTCCGGGAAGCGGGTGTGGTTTCTGTCTTGGGCAGGTTGGTCATGGTTGTCCTCAAGGCAATACCCCGGCCGGAACCCGCTGGTATCCAACGGAGCTTCGGTCAGAGTGGTGTCTGACCGAAGGTCT
Organism: Pseudarthrobacter albicanus; assembly: GCF_018224015.1. Classification (GTDB taxonomy): domain Bacteria; phylum Actinomycetota; class Actinomycetes; order Actinomycetales; family Micrococcaceae; genus Arthrobacter; species Arthrobacter albicanus. The sequence goes on along the minus strand of NZ_JAGPOT010000017.1, from coordinate 48,541 downwards.
CGCTCGCCCGGCAACCTACTGGCCCGGGTGGCGCACCGGGCATCCCGTAGGGGGATGCCAGCATGTCGATGCGCCGCTGCGTCCGCGACGCGGACGGTGAGAACTACTCCCCTTCGATGAGACAAGTCTTCCATACTTATCGGCTCGGTCCATGCATTTGCATGTTTTTCGGTTCGCCGAATTTCCGTCTCCCGGAAGGCCATGATGTTCCGTTTCGGTACGCCAGCCGCCTGCGAACGAGTGGCCTGCACGCTTCAGCGCCAGTGCTGCGGTCAAACCCGCAACGCCGCCGCCGATCACCGCCGTGTCGACGTCAATGGCGGCACCGAGCGAGGGATAACCGGAGCCCGCGGCAGTGGCGACCCAGGTACGTCCGCTGCCGAGGAAATCGCCAAGCTTGCCCCCGCTGGCGCAACCCAATTTAAAGGATTGACTTTGAGGTTGGCGGTCCAGGTGGATGGGTGTGGCCCGGGTCGTCCCTCCGACACGCAGTGCACCCATGGAAGTGCACGCCGGGTCCTGCGCCCTCCGAGATCAGCCGCCCAGGCCCAGTTGGGACATCATTCCGGGCATGTCATAGAAGAGGTTCTCCTCGACGATCTGGCCGTTGTCCCAACGCGCCACGGTGCAGAAGCCGACTTCGAAGGACTTTCCGGTCGGCGGGATTTCCGTGCCGTCGGCAAGGACCATCGGCCCGGTCATGGTCCCGGTGAAGCTGGCGATCGAAAAGGTGCAGTCGCCGCTGGCGAACAGCGTCTTGTAGGGCCGGTTGCCGACCTTGTTGTCGGGGAACGTCCTGAACATCGCCTCGCTCTCGGCCCGATGGGCGGCGACGCCATGGGTGGGTGGCTGGCCACCGAGCCAGCTCAGCACGGTGTCCTCCTTGTGCCTGCTCGCGAAGGTGTCCCAGTCCTCGGCGTTCCACGCATCATCAAAGGTCTGCATGAGCTGCATGTCCTCTTCGGCACCCATTGGGTTCTTCCTTTCGGCGGTGACTTTCCTGGTTAGGAAGGAGTGAGGCAACCTTCGTTGTGCCGTGTTGTGTTTGTCGTGTCTGCGGCTCGGGTCAGCGGTCGCCGACGGTGAACCGCTGCCGGCGGTGGGCGGGGTGCTCGATCTCGTCAAGGATGGCCACGGCCATGGTGCCCGTCGTCGTGTGGGACGTCCCGTCGCCTGCGACCAGGAGTTCGTCGGTGCCCAGGACCACGCCCCGTGCCTCGCCCGGTTCGAATTGGGCAGAGGGCGAGATCCCTACCCAGTCGACGTCGGTTACGCTGCGCAGGTACTCGAGCTCTCTGAGCTGGTTCTCGGGGATCGACACCCAGGCGTCGGCACCGGGCATCTGGCGGAGATCCTCGATGAGGAGGTGGTGGTCCCCGTCGGTTCTCAGGCTGCCGGCGCCGAGGATGAACACCAGCCGCGGTGATTCATTGCCCCGGGTGAGTTCCACCAGCTCCCGGGCGAGGTCGACATGCCGGCGGGCATGGTTCGGGGCGGTGGCGAATGCGTTCACCACGACGTCGAAGGTGCGGAGGTCCTCGGCAGTCAGGTCGAACGCATCGCGGGCCAGGACGGGAACATCGGCGCCAAGCACCTCGGCGGCCTTCGACGGATCCCTGACGATGGCGGTGGCCTCGTGCCCGCGAGAGAGGGCCTGGATGACGATGGCGCGCCCGGCGTTGCCGGTGGCTCCGATGATGCCGATCTTCATCTGTGCTTCCTTCCTGAGGCGGTCACCTGCGGCCGGTGCAGGCGGGGGCCGACAATTGCGTCGGAGGTCCCGGCGCCGTGCGCGCGGGCCTTCCCCGCCGGGGTCGGGGCGCCCGGGGCAGCGGCTGCGCTGATCCGTGCGGCACGGAGCCGATGATGGCCTGTGGGCGGGTCACTGACCAGTGACCGGGATGATTCGCCCCCTAAGGTTCCAGAAGCCGCGGGAGGCCAGGTCAGTGATGCTGGTGTAGGCGGTCAGGTTTGCGTAGTCCTGGACGTGGGTGACGGTGTTGCCGGTGTCGTCCTCGACCCAGGTGACCAGATACAGGTCGGGGCGGAGCTGCGTGCGGGTGATATCGAATTTGTTCAGTGTCCCGGCCGGGTAGCTGCTGTCGGCGACGACGGTGACCTCGAGTTTGTCCTCGGCAACGAAATTCAGTTCGTATTTGGCGTCGTCGCCGAAATCGAAAACAAATTTTCGTCCGATGATCTGAGTCTTCTCTGACATGGCAGCCTTCTGTGGATATGGGCGGCCGCGGAAAACGGTGTGCAGCCGAATGGCCTATGCGGTGGAGGATCCCCCCTCATTTGTCGGAACGGTTAACGGCCCGGTCCGGCTTCGGCGGACGCGTCCGTCCGTCCGTCAGGAACAGGCTATCCCCGCGCAGGGGGACCGGGTCAAGGACCAAACGGTCAGTGGTTATCAGCCCATGGCGCTCACGAGGACACGGACCAGTCCGCACTCCCGGGAACGCCATGGACCAAACCGACAGGGGCGAGCGGCATTGTCCCTCCCCGGGGTGGCTTGTGAAAAATGAAACATCCGACGCTAAGGTTTTGCCGGGCGTCGTAGCGGCCTGTATTTGCCGGGTTTGAGGTGGATGGTGGGTGGCCAGGTGTAGTCGCCGGTGAGGTTGATGTGTTCCCATCCCAGGGGTGATCAGCCCGCTGGGCCGGTGGCGTTGCTGCTCGAAGGAGCCGGTCGTGGATCTCTCTGGACCGGTTGAAGAAGACGGCCCGGGCGAGGCACCTGGTCTGCGACGACATCTTGGCCCGGGCCCAGGCCCCAGGACTCCCGACATGGCGAATTTGAGGGTCAGCCCGGTGTTGCGGTGCTGGTGAGGTGTTCGCAGAGCTCGTCGATGGCCGGGGTCGATGTCGCCCGGCTGGTTGAAGGCCTGGCGCATGAGCGCGTGGGCTTCGTCGGCGGCACGTTTGTAGCCGGTGTTCGTGCGGATCTCCCGCGCGATGGTCATCGCGGTGTTGTAGGGGTGGCTTGTGAATTCGTGAATTATCCGACGCCAGCGTTCTATGGGGCCCAGTCCGGGTGGTGTCCTAGTGCCAACTACGCTGTACTTGAGGCTTGTGCGCGCCGGAGCGGCCCGCGTGATCAGGAACAGATCCACGACAAGGAAACAGGCACCCATGGCCAGTACAGACGGCGCTGCCGCCACATTGCAGCACGAAGGCTTGGTGCGCCGTGGACTGCGCCTTGAATACGCGACCCTGGGCTGGAACGTGATCGGCCTGGGTGTACTTGCCGCCGCCGCCGTGGGCGCCGGTTCCCCGGCGCTGGCCGGTTTCGGTCTGGATTCGCTGATCGAGATCTTCGCCTCCCTGGTCGTGGTCTGGCAGCTCAAAGGCATCCACGCGGACCGGGAGAACCGGGCGATGCGGCTGATCGGGGCGGCCTTCGCGGTCCTCGTCGCCTATCTGGTGATCCAGCTGGTCATCGTGTTTGTCACAGGCGTCCGCCCTGCCACCTCCGGTCCGGGCATTGTCTGGACGGCACTGACCTTCGCGGTCATGCTCGCCCTGGCCTGGGGCAAGATCCGCACCGGCCGGGCTTTGGGCAATCAGGTGCTGCGCGCGGAGGGAAAGGTGACCCTGGTCGATGCCTACCTGGCGGGCGCTGTACTGGCAGGGCTGGTCCTGAATGCTGTGTTCGGGTGGTGGTGGGCCGATCCTCTGGCGGGCCTGGCGATCATTTACTACGCCGCCCGGGAAGCACGCCACGCCTTCCAGCACACCGCCGAAGAGGCCACGGCATGAACTTCTGGGATGCGGCGATCGCGGTCGGCGGCGGGGTGGTCCTGATCTACGCCGTGCTGCTGGTCCTTCTGGCCCTCTACGCCCGAAAGCATCCGGAGGCGGTGGGCATGAAGGAAGCCCTGCGGCTCCTGCCGGATCTGCTGACCCTGCTGCGCCGGCTGACCGCGGACCGGACCCTGCCGCGCTCAATCCGTGTCCGCCTGGTCCTGCTGCTGGTCTACCTCGCCTCACCTATTGATCTGGTCCCGGACTTCCTTCCGGTCATCGGGTACGCCGATGACGCCATCATCGTGGCCCTGGTCCTGCGCTCGGTCATCCGCAAAGCGGGCCACGGTCCCTTGGAACGGCACTGGCCCGGAACACCAGCCGGCCTCGCCCTGATCCAGCGACTGGCAGGTACTGCCACAACCACGCCATGAGCGGCATACGGAGGGGTCGGCGCTGGTTTGCCCGCATCGAACTCTGATCGGCAGGTGCCGGCAGGCGCCATCGTCCGCCTCCCGGTGGCTGGAATCTGCGGTCCGTGGCTGACACCAAACCAGCCAGGTAAACAGCAGTGACGCTGACTCGGATCTTTCATGAGGGCCGGGTTGTCAGGCGGTGGGTGTCTTTGAATCTTGGGCAGGGCTAGACTCCAGCCACCTAACGTGCAACCATTTAGTTGCACGTTAATTTTCTTGATTGGAGCTTCCCATGAGCACTTTTAGCGACAGTATTGAACGGCAGATCGACATCGACGCGCCGATCGGCCGGGTCTGGCAGCTGGTGTCCGAGCCAGGCTGGTGGATCAACGAGGGCGAAATCCGCGAGCACCGGCTGGAGGAGCGGGACGGGCTGACCGTGGTCCACGACGCCACGCACGGCGTCTTCTCCATCAGCACCGTCGAATTCCGCGAACCGACGTTCGCGAGCTTCCGCTGGGAGCCCGGCAGCGTGCCCGGGGACAAGCGCGCCGAAGGCAAGCAGACCCTGGTGGAGTTCTTCCTCGAGGAGCGTCCTGGCGGGGTCACTCTCAAGGTGGTGGAGAGTGGCTTCGCAGCGCTGCCCCTGAGCGAGGAAGACCGGGTCAAGGCGTTCAACGGCAACACCGAGGGCTGGCGCATCGAGCTGGCCGCCGCACGGACGTTCTCCCTGGCGGACGTCACCGCGGCCGAGTGAACGACGACGCACGGCCCGGTGGTGGCCTCCATCCCCCGGTGGCCATCTTTGCCGCCTTGGGTGATCCTGCCCGGCAGCGCCTGCTGGAGCTGCTGGGCATCGCCGGGGCGGCCACCGCCACGACGCTGGCGGAACCGTTGGGCGTGACGCGCCAGGCCGTCGCGAAACACCTGGAGGTGCTCAAAGCGGCCGGGCTGGTGGAATCCAAACGGTCCGGCAAACAGGTCCTGTACTCCGTCCGTCGGGAACCGCTGGATCAGACCGCCGCATGGCTCGCCAGTGCGGCCAAGTTGTGGGACACCCGGCTGGCCGCCATCAAACGGGCCGCCGAACAATAAGGGTCCAGCTCGCGAAACGGAAAAATAGCACGCTAAAGGATCAGTACTGGCGTTTCTAGCGGTCGCGGGCGGGGATCCAGCAATAGAGGGTTGGGATGAGACCCCGACGTCGTCCGCGACGTCGATAGCCGGTGTTCCCTGGGCGGGGAGTTTCTTCGCAGCACTGATTTTGCTGTCGGTCATGAGGCGTTTTCGTCCAGGCAGGACCTTGCGCACGGGCGGCGGCCAGACCGGCGTGGGTGCGCTCGATCGTGAGTTCGCGTTCCATCTGCGCCAGCGAGGCAATGACGTGGAAGAAGAACCGGCCCGGGTCGTCGTATCGATCGCGTCAGTCAGTGACCGGAACCCGATGCCCTCGTGATGGAACCCGGCGGCGTACAGCGGCCAAAGCTGCCGGCCCGCAGAGTGTCCGGTCCGCGAAGCAGCGGACATGCTCACGCCCTTCGGGCCTGTGTGGAAGGTGCACTGTAGCCACGGGGTGTTCGGGGATCGGGGGTCGGCCCGGAGCAGGTTGTGAGGTGGCCGGACATTACCGGGCTTCCGGCGCATCGTCCACGGAGTCATTCCGTGGTCCGGCTGGCGGGGCGCCGGTGCGGCGCCGTTCCCGGCGTGCCTTTCGAACGCGCCAGATTATGAGAGCGGCGACGGCCACCAGAGCGATAATGACGGTGACGTCGCGGCCGGCGATTTTGGCCACAGCTTCGTAGGAGTTGCCGGCGAGAAAGCCCAGCAGGACAAAACCCACACCCCAGACCAGGCCGCCGGCGGCGTTGAAGGCCAGGAACCTCGGATAAGGCATGCGTGAGGTACCGGCAAGGGCAGGCATGACCGCCCGGAAGAACGCGATGAACCGGCCCAGGAACACGGCCGAGCCTCCGCGCCGGCGCAGGAAGTCCTGCGCCTTTTCCAGTTTCGCCCGCCGCTTGTCCATTACCTTCAGGTTCAGCACCCGGGGACCGAAGTGTTTGCCGATTTCGTAACCGACCGTGTCCCCGATGGTTGCGGCCAGCACAACCAGGGCCATCATCGTCCATAAAGCCACGTGACCGCGGCTGGCCACCACCCCGCCCAGGACCGCGGCGGTCTCTCCGGGGATCACGAATCCGACGAAGAGGGCGTCCTCGGCGAACACCAGCAGCCCCACAAGGGTCAACGCCAGAGCAGGGGTGACGTTCAGGATGCCGTCCACGAACCCGCCCATCACCGCCCTCCTGTCAGCTCGGACGGTACGCCGTACCGCAGCCTGACAGGTTCGGCGCCGGCGCTAACCCGTGAGCGCGCCGTGGGCCTGGACGGTCCGAACCACAGGGCAGGAAGTGCGGGTCTGCGTTTCACGGTTGGTCTCCTTGCGGTCCGGCGCGGGCTGGTATCCGTGGTGCGTGCGGTCCCGGTGGAAGGCGGGGCTCCACGATGCCGTCACGGATGTAACAGATGATACATTCATATTTGTGAGTAATGAAACTTTTTCGTGGGTGCTGGTGCTGGTGCAGATCCCGGCCGAGCCGTCGCGGCACCGGGTCGCGGTCTGGCGTGAGCTGCGCCGTGCCGGGGCGGTACCCGTTTCCCCTGGAACATGGGTCCTGCCCGCACTTCCCGCCTTTGAAGCGGCCCTGGGGCGGGCGGGGGAACTGGCACGACGGGGTTCCGGCACACTGGCCATCGTCGATGCCGTTCCCCGGGATGACGCCGGAGCAGCGTTTTTCCGTGAGACCTTCATGGCCGCGAGGGCCGAGGAATGGGCGGAGCTGATTGCCGATTGCGGCAATTTCGAAGATGAAATAGCCCGCGAGATCGCCAAGTCCAAGTTCACCTTCGGAGAACTCGAAGAGGAGGAGCAAAGCCTGGAACGGCTGCGCCGCTGGTACCGGGAACTGAAATCCCGGGATGTGCTGCGCCTGCCCCAGGCCGATGCAGCGGAAGAGCGGCTGGCCCGGTGCGCAGAGGTTTTGGATGGATACGCCCGGCAGGTCTACGCCGCCGTCCTTCCATAAAACACTCGCACCTGCACCGCCCACCGCTGATTCTCCCCGGGATGCCTCCTCCCAAGGTGCTGTGAGACAGTAGCGTCCCGATATGTCCCACCGCCCACTGCTTGTAAGGAAAGTCATGAAGCACTCTGCCCCTCCCGTTCCTCCCTTGGGGCTGCCCCTGCGCTCCTGGTGGTTCGTGCTCGTTTCGTTAGTCCTGTTCGCCCTCACCCTGACCATCGGCTTCTTGGCGAAGGTCTATGGTTCCCCGGGTCCGGACCTGGTATGGGATGTCAATATGATCCAGGACCGGGCCCCGGTGCTGACAGCTCTTGCCCTGGCGGTAAATGTTGTCCTCTCTCCTGCAGGTAACCTCGGCATCCTTCTAGTGACCTGCCTGGTGCTGTTGGTAGTACGCCGCAAACCTCTCACGGCCCTGGCGTTTGGTTCCACCGCGAGCGTTGGATGGCTCTCTTCGGAAATCGGGAAATTCACGGTCGCCCGCCTCCGCCCTCCCTCTTCGATCACCCACGCGCTGGTCCTGGAAAGCGGACATGACAGCTTCCCCAGCGGCCACACCGCTTTCGCCGCCTCCGTGGCGTGGGCCGCGATTCTCATCCTGGCCCGAACGCGCGGACAGCGCATCATCACAGCCGTCATCGGCGCACTGTTTGCTGTTACTGTCGCACTGTCGCGGCTGTATCTGGGTGTGCACTATCCCACCGACGTGCTGGGCTCACTGCTGATCAGCACAGCCGGCATATTGCTCTGGCTACCCCTCTGGAACAGGCTCATCGAGCCCCGGCTCCGCCACACATCACTGATCCGCAAACTGACCCCGCTTCCCCAGCCCCGCCGCGCCGCCAACAACTGACTTCAGCTCGGGCCCTTCGAATCGCGGAGGACGACGCCTCCCGATTCCACCGCACGAGCTTGGCCGTCTCGGCAACGTTCGTACGTTTTACATTGGGTGCTGAACGTTTCCGCAGGTCAGGAGTGTAAAGAATGCCATGTCCGCCCCATTGCAATGGTTACGAACGATAACGGACATTCACCGTACAGGGATCCTTAGCGTCTGATATTTCCCTTTTTTCACACCCCACCACCCCTGGTACTACAGCCAGTCCTCCGAAACCCAGACACCGGGCCCGGGACGGGCCAAGGCACCCGCCGGGAACGACGGACCTGCTGCCCGGCGATTAGGAAATAAGGTTTAATCGCATACTAAATCGCGGCCCAATAGCAAGCTAAATTGTGGCCGGGTCCAGGCGTCCCGGGTCAGCTGACGGTCACGATGAATTTGCCGAGCACGTGGCCCTGTTCGCTTTTCGCGTGCGCGGCCGCGACATTCTCCAGCGAAAAAGTTTCCCCGACCGGCAGCCGAAATTTTCCCTGCTCGAACAACGCTGCCGCTTCGGCGCGTGCTTCCGGCGCATGGCCTGGGCCCTGGCCGCCGGTGAACCGCACACCATACTCGGCGGCCCTGTTGTCGGCGATGGTGATGACCTTTCCGGCACTGCCCGTGAGTTCAATAAGCTCCGGCAAGACCCCGGAGCCCACCGCGTCGAAGGCGACATCGACGCCGTGCGTGGCAAGCTCCCGCACACGGCCGACCAGACCCGGGCCGTACGTCGTCGGGATCGCACCCAGAGAGCGCAGATACTCGTGATTCCCTTCACTGGCCGTGCCAATCACGGTGGCTCCGCTGGCGAGGGCGAACTGGACTGCGGCCAGGCCCACGCCGCCTGCGGCCCCGTTGACGAGGAGAGTCTGACCGGACTCCAGGGGCAACAGATTCAACGCCCGGCGCGCCGTTTCGGTCGACATCGGATATCCGGCAGCCTCTTCGAAGGAGAGACTCTCCGGCTTCCTCGCCCACTCAGCCAGCACCGCGTACTGGGCCGCGGCACCGGTGGTGGCGGTGCCGAAGACCTCGTCGCCGACGGCGACCTCCTCGGCACCATCACCGACCTCGTCCACGACACCCGAGGCGTCCATCCCCACCCCGGCAGGAAAACCGATCGGCATGAAGGCTGCCAGCGCCCCGCTGCGAATCTTCCAGTCGAAGGCATTCACGCCCGCCGCACGAACGGCGATGCGGACCTGGCCGGGGTTGGCGTGGGGCTCCTCGACGTCGACGACCTTGAGGACGTCCGGACCGCCGTACTCGGCAAACTGAACAGCTTTCACGGCATTCTCCCTGTGTGTGTGAGTTCGCGGCATGAGTGCTTTTCTCATAATGCCCACCGCAGCTGGGCGGGGCAAGTATTCCGGAAATATGCGGCCCCTACATCACGTACCGGCGTCGCAGCTTATCGAACTCTCCGGCAACGGCCATCAACTCGGTTCCCCCGTCGTGATATACGGCCGTCTTCCCTCATGTGCTCGGGGCAGATCCGGGACAGCCGGCAGAAGAGAGGGCGAGTTCATGGCCAGATTCGGTGGTGAGGAGTTCGTCTGGCTGCTTCCAGGAGCCAACGGCGAGGGCGCGCTGCAGGCAGCCGAACGGGCCAGGTTGGCCATCGCCTCGGCTCCGTTCCCGGGCGTGGGTTCTCTCACGATCTCAGCCGGAGTCAGGCGGACGTCGGTAATTTCGATCAGCAGTGGCAGCATCCGGCCGAAGCTGAGACCCTGAACAGCCAGCACGGATTCCGCCGCGTCTTGGAGTTCGAGCATGGAACCGGGAGCCCACACCAGATGAAGAATCCCGTCGGCGCCGAGTCCGAGCGTGCCCTTTCCACCCGCGAGCATGATCTGGGTCACGTATTACCTCCTGCGCCATGATAGCCGCGGGGCCGGTGGCTGGCTCGCGTGGTGGTTGTCAGTTCCGGGTGCGTGTCTCACCGGCTTCCCCGTGCACCGCCGCTGGCTGCAGCCTTCGGGGAACTCACCGCCGCTGCGGCGGTGATGTGGGCATGACTGGCGCCGGAAAGTTGATCGCCCGGATATCTTTACGCGCTTTACGACCAGGACCGCCAAGGTGCTGGGGCACGTCTGGGTATTCGCCGTCGCCGTGGCCATTCTGCTGGTGCGGGCGCACACCGGACCGCTGCTCGGCATCTCTGACACTGGCAGCCGGTCACTGATGATGTCCTGAATTGGCCGGGCCCGCTCCGCCGGTTACGGCCTTGGGCAGGTCAGGCTGCCCGACTCATGGCTCCGGCGAGCGGCAGCCCATCCTCGGGTGCCAGGATGCTGAGCCTGCACTCGGCCTGGAACGGATCAATGTGCTCGGGCAGGTGGTGGGACCGCGAGCAGGCGTGCAGCTGCTCCAAAGCAGCCGGGTCGACCAGGGCGTGTGTCATGTCGATTTCCATGGCCAGCCCGTCCACCAGTGCGTTGGCGCGTTTCATGACCGCATAGACGGCCTGAATGCTCCGGGACGTCACGTGGCCCTTGGTTGCGACCTGGGCCCGGGCACAATCGAGATCGACGCGGACCAGGATGCTGAGCTTGTCGTTAATGATGCCTATGCCCTCCGTGCGGGGCTGCGACGCTGCAGCCCCGCCAAGCGTAGGCATGAATTGTGATGTACGCAACAATTCGCGGCACTCAGGGTCCTGCGCGGACCCGGACCATGAAAGCCGCCCGACTGGCATGGGTCCCGGCCCCTTCCCGGTTGAGGTGTGTCAAGGATGTGAGACGTTGATAATGAGATTAGGTGTTTCGCTGGGTATGACCCGTTGTGAGACTGACGGCCGTAAGGGGCTTGTCTTGAATCTAGCTGTTGAGCTACCTAAGCGGGACAGTTTTGCGGGCGGGGTATACACGAATCTGAGATCCCAGTATCTGTATGGGATTTTGGCCGCCGGGGGAGTGACCGGGAGGTGTTGCGGTGGGGGGGACCCGCTTGCGGGGGCATCTGACGTAGAGCTTTGATGCGAGCGGATTCACGCTTCTATGTGCCCGCTAATCGTCGGGCTTCCGGGCGGGAACGAGCCGCTCTCTCAGGGACCTTCGACGCGCCGGCGTTTGTGTCCGGACGCCCTACACGACCATGGCCCATCCGCGTACCGGCTGGTGGTCACTGAACTCGGGAATATCTGCGTAGAGTTCCTCGCCATGCTCGGCCAGCGTTGCACCGAATTCCTCAGCTGAGGTGACCCAGAAGTATGCGGCACCGAGGAACGGCGCCGGTGGTGCACCCGGAGTGTCCAAACCCTGATGCACCTCGTAACGCACACAGTTCTCGCCCAGAAGGCGGGCGAACAACGGCGCATGCCGTCCAGCGAAGTAGTTGAAATCAAACGATCCATTCTCGTGGGCCTGGTACACAACCGATGCACAGAACATCACATCATGCTGTCACCGCCTCGTCGCTCCAGCAATGGGTTTCCGCTTCCGAATCCGGACGTGTTCGAACCGCGGAAAAGGCCAAGACCGTTCGAGGTTCCCCAAACGGGACCACGGAACCGCCAATCGAAGCTGCGATTTAACCGCCAAACCAAGGGTTCTGGCATGAATTTCGTGAATTGGTTGTGGTTGCGGTCATGAGAGAAGGACTCTTTGTCGGAGGAGCTGGAAGCCGGCCCGGCCGAACATCTGGCGTTTGATCATCTTGATCCGGTTGATGTGTCCTTCAACGACGCCGGAGCTGTAGGGCAGGGTCAGTCCGGCGATGACCGCGTCCCGGTCACGGTCGATGCCGTTGGCGAAGGAATGCAGATTCGGCAAGGTGTCGATGTAGACCTTGCCCAGCCAGTCCCGGAGCCGGTCACCGTGCAGCTCGGTGAGCATGGCGGCGAAGCCGCGTACGTGCGCGGTGGTGGACTCCAGCTCCGGGCAGTTTGCCAGCACGGCCTTGAGCCTGGCCCGCTCGTCTTCGCCCAGAGTGTCGGGATCGGACATGATCCAGCCAGCCACTTGCCGTGCTGTCGGCGGCGCAGGACCCGGCGAGGGGACGATTCCGGTGGCGCGGAGCGCGCGCAGGTAGACCAATACCGTGCCATAGCTGCCCCGGTAACCCCTCGCGGTGATCTGCCGGTGCAGCTCGGCGGTGCTGGCCGGGCCCTCGCTCAGCCGCTGGTGCATGTAGGGCTTGTAGGCATCGAGGATGGTCCTCCGGTGGGCCCAGGACGTGGCGGTCAGCGTGTCCGCACTGTCGGCGCGCGCATACTTGCGCACCGTGTTGTAGGCCAGGCCAAGCTCCCGGGCGGCTGCCTGCATGCTGGCGCCCTGCCCGAGGAGCTCGTGCACGCGCCGGTAGCGCTCGTGCGTCCGCCCGGAAAGGACATGGCTGGCGGCGTGGGCGTCGGCGGCCGCCTTGCCGACCTCCCCGGAAGGCCTTTGACGGTCATCGGGGACGTGCTGCGCGCCGGGCCCGGGCAGGCACAACCGGTGCCGGGCGACCTCCTTTTCCACATGCTCGCCCAAGTTGTGCCACAGGTGCCAGCGGTCGGCGACCTGCACCGCTTCCGGCGCTCCGGTGCGGGCGCCTTCCGCGTAGGCCCCGGCCCGGTCGCGGCAGATGACCTGCGCGCCCGGGTGCTCACGCAGCCATCCGGCGAAGGTGCTGGACTGCCGGTCCGGCAACAGGTCAATGGGACGGCGGGAGCCGCAGTCCACCAGGACCGTTCCGTAAACCTCGCGTTTGCGCAGTGCGAAGTCGTCCACCCCCAGCACGTTTGGCGCGCCGGCCGGAGTGGGGGCGGCCAGCAGCATCACCAGGCGGAGCAGGGTTGTCCTGCTCACCGTGGCACCCAGGACGGCGGTGAGCCTGGACCCGGCCCGCCCGGCCAGGGCCAGGCCGACAGCCTGGAGCATCGTCACCAGCGCCGGGGTGCGCCGCCCATAGCGGGTAGTCATGCCGTTGACCTGCTCGGAGAAGGTACACCGGGGGCAGCCCGCCTCGTCGCAGAACAGGCGCCGCACCGACACCTCGATGGCTACCGGTTGCCCGCCCACAGCGGTGTCCGCGATCAGGCGCAGGTAGCGGCTATGCGCCCGCCGCGACAGCGCCCCGCAGTCCGGGCACGGGAACGCACTGTCCGGACGGGTCCGGGCCGATACCCGCACCGTCCCGCCCACCCGGCGGACCCGCTCCACCAGCACCCTGTCTAAATGCGGGAACACCACCCGCAGCAAATCCTCACACTGTCGCAACGATGCCACCGCAGCGACAATCCGGCACCATTCACGAAATTCATGCCAGAACCAAACCAAGTTAACAGTCACAAGTCCTTCTCACGGAAAGGCCTGGGTTGTAGCGAAAACGGTCGATATCTCTAGTCCTCCAGCCGCTGTCCGTTATGTAGCCACGAGGGTTTTGGGCCCTGGTTGCTTCGTTGTGGTTAGCGTCTTGCGTGGTCTACTCACCGGCTAGAAACCGGATCGGTGTTGCGACGACCCCTTGAATCCGCCATGTCCCTGCAGGGGTCCCCTGTGGCAGCGAGGTCAGTGCCAGTTGCTGATCTTGACGTCGCGCGGCTCCGGGTTGCCGGTGCCGGACTCGAGAAGCGACTTCAGGCTCATCAGGAAGACGGCCCACTTGGTGCTGCAGTGGTGCATGAACTCGACCGGCTCCTTCCAGCCAACGTGGCTGAACAGGACGATGGTGTACTCACCTTCCTGCTTGATCTCCCAGTTCACCGTCGTGCCGATCCACTCGGCCGGGCCGTCGACGACCTGCCAGAGGACGCGCTCTGCCGGTTTGAGCTCGACGACCTGCATGTCGAAGCCACCCGGCTCGAAGCGGAACTCGATCACTCCGCCGACCTCGACGGATCCCTTCGTGTCGCTGGCCCACCAGCCGGACAGGCCGTCGAGCGTGGTCAACGCGTCGTAGACCTTGTCCGGGGACGAGTCCTTGACGCCGATTCTGTGGAGGATGTCCACCATGTCCTACTCCTTCGTCTTGTCTTGGTTGGTCTGGTCTTGAGTGCGCTGGATCGCCTCGGCGATCCGCTTGATGCGCCGCAGCCGTGCGTCCCAGGCCGTCCCGACCGCGGCCAGCTGGGCCACCGCGCGGGCGAACTGCGCGTCGTCGACCCGGTAGCGCATCTCGCGACCGGCGGGTGTGACGTGGACCAGGCCGGCGCGGTCGAGCACGCCGAGATGCTTCGCGACCGCTTGACGCGTCACCGGCAGGTGCTCGCTGAGGCTCGTGGCTGTTCCCTCGCCATCGGCCAGGAGCAGGTCGAGCATCCGCCGACGCGTGGGGTCCCCGATCGCCGACCAGAGGTCGTCGTCCACAGCGACCGTCATGACGACGACACCAGCCGTGCGACGTACTCACCGAGGCGGGGGATGAAGTAGTCCCAACCCTCGCTGTGCTCCTGGTAGGCCTGCTCCAGAACGGCCGCCTCCCAGCCCCGCTCGCGGAAGCCGGTCTCGGTCATCCTCACCCGGGTCCCCTCCCCCGACGGCTCGAGATCGAAGGTCACCAGCAGCGAGTTGCTCGGCCCTGGCACCGCTCCCGCCTCGTAGACCCAGCGGAACGAGAAGCGGCGCGGCGGCTGGGCGTCGACGACGATGATCGGAACGACCAGCGCCTCCTCGGGTGCGGCGCGATGGAAGACGATGCGGCCCGTGGCGCCGGCCGCCGGCTCGATCTCCGCCTCGTCCGGCCACCACTCCTTGAGGTGCTCGGGACTGCTGACGACCTCGAAGACGACCTCAGGAGAGGCATCCACGTGGATCTCGCGCTCGATGCTTCCGTACTCCATGGTCGTCCCGCTTCCTGCAATGTTTGGTTGCACATCACGGTAGTTCATGGAAATCAGATGCGCAACCCCTGGTTGCGCATATCTCCTTCAGCTGCTGAACGTCACGTCCTCGGTCGGCGTGACCGCGGCCGTGCTGGGAGGGCGAGCTGATCGTGGGGAACTCAACAAGACCGCGATTGCCACCCTGGTCGAGCGCACCACCCGCTACACAATGCTGGTCCATCTACCTGAGGGCCACAATGCCGAGCAGGTCCGTGATGGGCTGGTCAACACGATAATGACCCTGCCCGCGCACCTACGTGGCTCGCTGACCTGGGACCAGGGCGAGGAGATGGCCCGTCACCAACAGTTAGCTTCTCCTGGCTTCGCTTGTAATTGCACTCATCCCTTGGAGTCGGTGAACCGTCCGCTCAGCGTTCCCCTAACGGAACGGCAAAAACCGCCATTTCAAGCTGCGATTTAACCGTGCCGAAACCCCGTGTCGGTTCTTCCCGGGCCTCGGGGCCCGGGGCCGGTGGCTCAGCTTCCGGGCGCTACCGAACCCGTGGTGGCCGCCGGTACGGAAACAGCATGGCGCACCACCACCGCGTTGCCGGCACCAACACCTCAGGAGACCGACCCGTCCCAGAAAATCAGCGGCAGCATTGCCCACCCGGCAGGCACCGGTAGCCAGAAGCTACGGGTCTATCCCAACGGCGTCGTCAGTATGGGCAGGACCCTGTTCTCTTTGACCAAACGGATGGGTGGGCGAATCGTCATCGCTGATTGGGACCTTGAAGGCATCGTGTTCGCCAGTACCGAAGGTGAGGTCATTGCGGAGTACTTCTGGCCGCCCGAAGGCACCGCATACGTGGGGATCAGCAAGGCCCGCACCCGCTTCCGCAAATAAGCCATGCACGGGGAAGCGTCACCGATGTCCTGAGACATCGAGTGTCACCAATGTCCTGAGGCCGAACTGTCACCGATGTCCCGAGACATCACACACCGGAGTTAAACGACGGCGGCCCGGCACCCTTCACGCGAAGGGCACCGGGCCGCGACGCATTTCACGCCCGAGCCGGCGCCAGGAATCCCCTGTGGAAGGTGGGGTGGTGATTCGCCCATGGCTGTCCGGGAAAGGTCCGGCGAGGGTTCCCCATACGGACAGGTAGTGGCCGTGCATGCGACTTTGGACATTCGTGCAATCGTCTTCGGAAACTGACATTTGGAAGGACCAGTCCTGGGCGTTCCACTTCCCAGGATGTGGACAGGCCTTGGGACGTTGTAGGAATCCGACAGGGAGGGGCGTCCCTGTGGCCGGCGTTCAGGCGCCCAACCCTGACCGGGCCAGCGGCCTGCTGCCACTAATAGCCGCCGCAAGCGCTCCGGCGAGTCACGAAGTGGGGCCAGGGACAACCGCCCCACCGGGCCATCCAAACCTGTCCCAGCCAGCCGGCGTTACCGCATCCAGCAGCCGGACGAGGACAATAACTTCATGAGACTAGAACTGCTCCATATTGACGAGTGCCCCAACTCGGCCAAAGCGCACGAGCAACTTGAAGCAGCCCTTACCGCCTTGGGACGAACCGACGTTCCAGTTCATGTGCGGCTTCTGGAGTCCCCATCAGACATCAGGGACACCGGATTTGCCGGTTCACCGACGATCACCGTCAACGGAGCCGACATCTTCCCCGCTGGTGCCGCCACGAGCGATTTGGCGTGCCGGATCTACATGACCCCCAGCGGCTACGCAGGCCTGCCTACGCTTGATCAGCTAATGGAAGCCCTCAGGAACAATGGACTCTGACGCCCGCACTTGCTCCTGCTGCGGCAGAGTCATGCAGCGGCGGAAACTGACAGCTGACAGGTAGGGGAGCGGCTGATGCGCGGTCCCGTGTCCCGGGAATCGGGCCGTCGGCTGCGGGTGATCAAAGAGGTTTATTCCAGCCGTTGCATTTAGGCAATGAATCTCCTATACCTATGGTGCATGGGGTGCCCTGTTCGCCCGGTTCCCTTGCGGAGGGAAATGATGCCACACCTGACGTTCTTCCGGTCCATCGTCGCCGTCGCTCTGGCCGCCATGGGATTAACGATTGCCCCGGCACCGTCGCAAGCCGCGGACAACGCGATGCCGCCCCTCCCCGGGGTCTCGATTATCACCGCCGCCGAGCAGTACAACATCTCGCATCTGTATTACGCCGGGCCCAAGGTCCGTCTCACGTTTGATGACTGCGCGACGCAGGCGAGGCTCACCGGGATGGAGAACTGGTTGAAGGCCTACAACATCCAGGCGATGTTCTTCTTCACCGGGCGGTGCATGCTGGCGCATCCCACGTACGCGTCGCAGCTGGTCCAGGCGGGTCAACTTCTGGCAAACCACAGCTACGACCACGGCGACTATTCGCGCATGACCGCCGCCCAGATCAAGGATGAGGTCCGTCGCTACGGCAGCGTCATTCCCACGACCACGCCCAAGCTATGCAGGCCACCGTACGGCGCCGGTGCCTTCAGCGTCGGGGTCTATGACGCCCTCGCCCAGGCCGGCTGCCGCCCGGCCTTCTGGACGGTGGACACACGGGACTGGGACGGCTCGACGGCGGCGACCATCATCGGGCGGGTCAAGTACGGCGACGCCACAACCCCGCGTGTCTACCCCGGCGGGGTCATCCTGATGCACGGCACCGGTCCCCATACCCTCGAAGCACTGCCCGGCATCCGACAGGCACTGATCGACCGCGGCTACGCTACGTTCCACATCAATTGACACGATCTTTGTTACGATCCGGGACTGTTTTTTGTGGCGTCCACGAATTCGATGGGGATTCAGTCGTAGGTTGGAACCGACGACGGCGATCGGTTGGGTGTCGCCGGCCACCAGAGGACCAGATCATGTCAGAACTTGAAAGGTTTTCGTCCCGGCTGTTGACCCGGCGGGGAGCGATTGTGCTGGGGCTTGGAGCCTTCGGCGCCGGTGCCCTCGCGGGCTGCGGGGGTACGCCCACGCTGCCGGCGCCGTCGGGCTCTGCCAGCGCCAGCGGGGCGGCGGGCGGTTCGGTCATGGATCTGGCAGCCTTCGACGCCGTGCTGGCCAAGGGGGCCGTGGCCGCGGACTCCGTGGTTCAGGCCAGCGAGTGGGCAAAAGCCATCAAGGCCAAGGGGCAGCTGGTGCGCGGCGGCACGGATACCTCCACGCTCTTTTCGCTGCGGGATCCGGCCACCGGCAAGGTGGCAGGGTTCGACGCCGGCCTGTCACAGCTCCTCGCGAAGTACATCATCGGTGAGCCCAGGGAGAACCTTTCGCAGGTCACCGTGGATACGCGGGAGACGCTGCTGCAGAACAACTCGGTGGACGTCATCTTTGCCACCTACTCCATTACCCCCAAGCGCGCCGAAAAGGTGGATTTCGGCGGCCCCTACTACGAATCGAAATCAGCCATCCTGGTGAAGGCGGACAACACCTCCATCAAGTCCGTGGCGGACCTCGCGGGCAAGACGGTCGCCACGCAGAGCGCGTCCACCGGTGTCACCCTGCTGAAAGAGGTGGCCCCGGAAGCAAACGTGCAGACCTTCGATGACAACCCCAAATGCCTCGCCGCCGTTCAACAGGGCCGTGTCGAGGCCTACGTGATCGACCAATCCATCCTGTTGTCCAATGCGGCCAAGAACAAGGACGTGAAGATCGTCGGCGATACGTTCGGCAACAGCGACAAGTACGGAATCGGGCTGCACAAGGGCTCGGATGCGCTGGCCTTCGTCAACGCGTGGCTGAAGACCGCGGAGGACGACGGCTCCTGGGATGCCCTGTGGAAAGCCACCGTGGGCCAGGTCCTGAAGACAGACCCGCCGAAGCCGCCTGCCATCGGCGCCTGAGGCGCAGCAGGTGGACCAGCTGCTCACCACCTACCTCGACGAGCTGCTGGCGGGCCTCTGGGTGACGGCACGGCTGACCGCCGTCGCCTTCTTCGGTTCGCTGGTGGTAGGAACGGCCGTGGCCGCCTGCCGGGTGAGCCCCATCGTGCCGTTGCGCGCCGTGGGGCGGCTGTATGTGGACCTCTTCGTCAACATCCCGCTGATCAGCCTGCTGGTGGTGGTGACCTTCGGCCTCCCGGACATCGGCATCACGTTCGACCTGTTCAGCTGCGCCGCCATCTCCATGATCCTGCTGGGCGGCGCGTTCACCTGTGAGGCCATCAGGACCGGCGTCAATGCGGTGTCGGTGGGCCAGGTTGAGGCCGCCCGCTCCATCGGCCTGGACTTTTTCGGAGTGCTGCGCTTTGTGCTGTTTCCCCAGGCCTTCCGCAGCGTGATCCAGCCGATCGTCAACGTGTTCATCGGCATCCTGCTCAGCTCCTCGCTGGCCGGTGTCATCGGGGTGAAGGACCTCACCCTGCAGGTTTCGGAGATCAATAACGAAGCAGCCCTGGGACTGACCACCTACCTGTTGGCCGCCGTCGCCTATGTGGTCATTTCACTGCTGGCCGGCGGACTGGGAGCGCGGCTGGAAGAACGGCTGAGGGTCCAACGATGAGTACGGTAGACAGTCTCTTCGACGCCGCCGGCCCGAGGGCCCGACGCCGGATCCGGATCCTCACCGTGCTCAGCCTGCTCGGCATCGCCGGCCTCGCTGCCGTGGTTCTCCTGCGCTTCGGGCAGGCGGGCCAGCTCGCGGCCGACCGCTGGGTTGAATTCACCCAGGGGCCGTACCTGATCTTCCTGCTGGCCGGCCTGGGCAACACGGTCACCGCCGCGGCGGCGTCCGCGGTCTTTGCCTTGCCGCTGGGACTGGTCCTCGCCCTCGGCCGGCTGTCGGTGCGCACACCCCTTCGGCGGCTCGCCACGGGCTGGATCGAGTTCTTCCGCTCCGTTCCGCTGCTGCTGGTGGTCTACATCTTCGTCAGCGGACTCCCGCAATACGGGATCAACCCGGATATCTTCTGGAAGCTGGTCATCCCCATCACCCTGTGCAGTTCGGCGGTGATGGCCGAGATCTTCCGGGCCGGCATCAAGGCCCTTCCCGCCGGTCAGAGCGAGGCCGGGCTGAGCGTGGGCCTGTCCCGGGGCCAGGTCATGCGCAGCGTCGTGCTTCCGCAGGCGGTCAGAATCGTGGTGCCCTCCATGGTGGCCCAACTGGTGGTCCTGCTCAAAGACACCACCCTGGGCTACGCCGTCAGCTATCCGGAGCTGATGAAGACCTCCAACAATCTCACGGCCTACACCAACCACCTGATCCAGACGTACCTGATCATCGCCGCGGTCTACGTGGTCACCAACGTCTTCATCTCCCACCTGGCGCGGTACCTGGAACGCCGCATGTCCGGGCGGGCAGCCCGGATCGGACAGGAAGCCCTGGAAGCGGGATTCGGGTAGGCGGCGGCCGGTCAACAGCCTTTGTCGAGATCCAGCAGGCCGGCTTCGGCGGGCACCTTCATGGGGCCGTTTCGTCCGCCGGGCTGTCGTTGGCGAGTTCGACGGTTTGAACCGGGAGTTCCGGCGTGGCATGAGCCCAATCAACCGAAGGCGGCGGATCCTCGAGCTTCCGGGCCAAATCTGGCTCAAGGTCCGAGCGCAGCCAGACCCGAAGCGAATCATGCCGGCACAAAACGCTGCCGGGCACGGGGAACTGGCTCTGAACGGTCGGATTGTTGGGCCATACGATCGCGCCTATTGGTGGCCCGTCCGGGTCCGGACTCGCCAGGGTCAGGCCAGCGGCCTGCGCTATGTTCCGCGCTTTGAGGAAGGGTTCCCCCACAACGTCGGGGACAGTGACGAGGTCCGCGGCTCGCTGGTCGTCGGGCTTGTTCGGCATTTTTCCTCCTGTCGGTATTGTCCGCCCCGTTGCAGCACACCGGCAATACGGCACCGTTCGTCGGCCCCTCCAGTCGCGCTCAGTGATTAATAGGCCGATAACCACCATCGCCATCCCCATCATGCCGCCGCCGATGAAGGTGAACTCCCTGGCCCGGCTTCCGGCGGCCAGGAGCCTGCTGATGGACATGCCGGCCATGCCGGTGCCGAACCCGACGAGGACCAATGAGAGGGAGAACATCCGGATAGGAAAGCCGTCTGTCCAAAGAAGCGGCAGAAAGAGGTGCCAGGATGATCACCAGTCCGACACCGGCCGCGACCTGCAATATTCGCTCTTGAGAATTCACGGTGTGGCTCCGCCCCTGTTGGCCCCAGTGTAATCCCGGAGAAAATGCGCGGGGTGCGCGGGCAATACATAGGAACTGCCCGGTCTCCATCCACTGGGAGCCGCCGTCAAGAGACACGGCATGGTCGCAAAGACAAAGACGGGCGGTCACGGCGCGCCGCCGGACACGGCGTCTTTAGCCGGCTTCGGTAGGATGTAACAAGACGGTTGCCCGGTTTAATAAAGACCGGCCGGCCCGGATGCTTTCGAGAACGTGCCGACATCGGCAGTCAAAGTTGGGGGATACGCGAATGTCACTGCTCGACACCGAAGAAACGCACCCCCGCCTGCGGGGCCCTCTCTTGGGGCCATGCCGGACACCAGTCCGAACCGGTCCGGACGGACCTGGGGCCGGCCGGGCCGCGGGCCGGACCGCAGGCCGGGGCGCCGCCCGGCCGACCTGCTTCCGCTCGCCACCCGGCTGGCTGCGCCGTTGGCCCTTGCCGGGGTGGTGGCCCTGGTGGCCGTCTGGCTCGGCGTCTGGTCCAAGCAGGGTGTCGACTTCAGCGTCTACTGGCACGGCGGCAAGATCCTCAACGGGGCCGGCCCGGCGGCGTCGGACCTCTACGGATCCTCCGTCGCCGGGGCCGGCGGACCGGGGCTGCCGTTCACCTACCCGCCGTTCGCCGCGCTGCTCTTCAGCCTGCTGGCCCGGCTTCCGGAAAAGCTCGCCCTGAACCTCTTCAACACCGCCGGGGCCGTCGTGGCGGTCTGGGTTGCCGTCCGCGCAGTCCGCTACTGGAACGCCAAGTCGGACTGGCGCAGCGCCTTCCGCTCCACCGGCGCCCGCTGGGCTGCCCTCCTGCTGGTCCTGGCCGTGCTGAACCTTGGCCCGTGGCGCGAGACGCTGGCTTTCGGCCAGATCAACATCCTGCTGATGGGCCTGATGGCCGCGGACCTGCTGGCACGCCACCCGCGCTGGACCCGGGCCCTGCCCGGCAGCGGCTTCCTGGTCGGCGTCGCGGCCGGCATCAAGCTCACGCCGCTGGTCTTCGGCCTCTACTTCCTGATGCGCAAGGACTGGCGCGGACTGCTGAACATGGGCGCCGGCTTCGCCTCCACCGTACTGACCGGGTTCCTGCTGCGCCCCGCCGAATCCCTGCAGTTCTGGCTGGAAGTCCTGCCCGACACGTCCCGGATCGGCGGCGCCGGCTACGTGGACAACCTGTCCATCAAAGGCACACTGCTGCACTTCGGCGTCCCCGAGACCGCCGCCCCCGCCCCCGCCCCCGCCCCCTGGCTGGTGCTGAGCCTGCTGGTGGTGGTGCTGGCCGCCGTGATCATCAAGACCGCCAGCGACCAGGGCGCCCGGGTCATCGCCATCTCGACGACGGCGCTCACCATGCTGCTGATCAGCCCCGTCTCCTGGGCCCACCACCGGGTCTGGGTCGCCGCCGTGCTTCCCGCCTTCGCCTGGACCCTGCGCGGGACGCCGGCCCGGTACCGGATCACGCGCTGGCTGACGGGCGGGGTGGTGGGCATCTCGGTGCTCGTGTTCCTGCTCCCGCCGAAGACCATCGGCACCGCCCTGGGCGCGGAAAACCTGGACATCCAGACGCCCGGGCCCTGGATCATGGCCTCCAGCGCCGGCGTCTTCTGCGCCCTGGCCATCCTGGCCTGCTGGCTCGTCGTGCTGCGCCGCGGATCCCTGGCACCGGCCTTCCAGCTCCACGGGGACAGCTCCCCGGCCAAGGTATCGCCGGTCTTGCCGCCCCTCGGATGGTTCAGAAGTCCGGAAGATCCGCTGTCCCGTAGGCGCAGATGAGCCACGCAATGGTGAAGATTGCCGCCGGATGGCTGTTGTGCCTGATGCTGGCCATCGCCGCAGCCGTTCTTGCCGTCGGCCTCGTCAACAGCACCATCGCCGGCCCGCAGCAGCCCGTCCGCGACTACCTGGGCGCCCTGCAAAATGGCCAGGGCGGAAAGGCGCTGGGACTGCTGCACGCCACAGTCCCGCCCGGCAATGCCGCCATGCTGGACGGGACGGCGCTGCAGACCGCCGCGTCACGGATCGAGAACGTGAAAATCGGGGACGCCCAGGAGCGCCCCGGAAACCAGGTCACGGTGCCCATGGAGTACAGCATCGGCGGCAGCCCGCTGCGCACCGAATTCCTTCTGGCGAAGACCGGAACCCAGTGGCTGTTCTTCAGCACCTGGGCCTTCGTGCCCGCGCAGCTGCCCACCGTGGACGTCACCGTCGTCAATGCCGTCCAGGCCACTGTCAACGGGATCCCGGTGAACCTGCCTGATGGCAGGAATTCCTTTGCCGTGTTCTACCCGGGCGAGTATGAGGCCACCCTGATCGGCGAACACTTCGCCGCCCCGGCCCGCCGTGGCACGGTATCTTCGGCTGCCGCGCCCTCCGCCGGGCTTACTCTGCTGACTGTTGCCACGGAGAAGCTGAAGGCCGACGTCGGGACGATGACCAGCGAATACCTGGACGTTTGCGCCGCCGAAGCGAGCAAAGAGCAAAGGCTTCAGCCGGACTGCCCGTTCTATCACGTCACCACTAACCGCGTCGTTCCCGGCACCATCCAGTGGGCAGTCAGTACGTACCCCGAAATCAGCATCGAGCCCTTCGGCGGGCGCTGGGTGGTTGCCCCGCTTGACGGCAAGGCCAGGGTCACCGGACGCCAGATCGACCTCTTCACCGGCGCGGAGTTTCCCCTGGACGAAAAGGTGGATTTCAGCTTCACCACCCGCCTCGACATCACCGCAGACACCATCAGGGTCACACCGCTTCTGACCTACTAGAGGCCTGGAACCGGACCGGTCGTCCGTCTTGCTAGGATCGAAAATGGACGGAATGAATGCGGGTCCGGGAAACATGCCGAATACCAGAGTTGAGGTTCATTATGGTCCTTCAGGATCGGGCAAGGGCAACGCGGGAGGCGATCATTGCCGGGGCGGCAGCGGTCTTTGAGGAGCACGGCTACGGCAGTGCCAGTCTGGCCCAGGTATCCAATGCGGCCAGGGTGACCAAGGGGGCGCTCTACTTCCACTTCCAGTCCAAGGAAGATCTGGCCAGGGCCGTGATCGAGGAGCAGCACCGCATCGTCGTCGCGGAGAGCGAAGGGATCCTCGCCGAGCACCGGCCTGCCCTGGCGACCATGATCCTGATGTGCCGCGCGTTCGGGCTCCAGCTGGTGCACGAGCCGGTTGTCCGGGCAGGCATCCGTCTCACGCTGGAAGCGACAGCATTCGGCCAGCCCGTGCAAAAGCCGTACGAGGACTGGATCGCTGCCATGGAACAGCTGGCCGACCGGGCCAAGGAAGAAAAGCAGGTACGGTCCTCCGTTGGCTCCGCGGCACTTGCCAGATACCTGGTGGCGTCGTTCACCGGGGTCCAGATGGTCTCCGGTGTCCTGGCCGGCCGCGCCGACGTCATGCAGCGGATCGAGGAGATGTGGGCCATCCTGCTGCCCGGGATCATGCATGAAGATGCCGACGAGGACCCGCAGGCCCTGTCCGGACTGGTTGCCACAGAAAGCGCATAAACCGGGTAACCGGATTGTTTTTCCGACGTCGACCGTTTACTCTTGGCTGGGCGCTGGCGGGTCTTTTACCGGGAGCGGCCGCCGGGCACGGTAAGCCGGCAGCTGTGCCGACGTAGTCATTGGGGGCGTCGGCACAGCGGTCCTTCCGCCTGCCGGCAGGCGGCCGGTCAGGCGCGTTCGAAGCCGAGCCGGTCGCGGACCAGTTTCTCCACGATGGCGGCGTGCTGCTTGTCCGCGTGGGGTCCGGTGGACAGGGTTGCCAAGTATGCGACGTAGGCGGCGGTGCGGGTGTCGTAGGCTGCTGCGCGGGTTTCGAGGGCGAGGGCCAGGGTGGCGTGGGCCTGGGCGAGTTCGATTTGGAGTTCCGTGCTGCCCGGGCGTTGTGCAAGGGCGGTTTCGGCAGCTGCCAGCAGTGATTTTGCAAGGTCCGCGTGTTCGTTGGCCGCGTGCTGGCCGAGGTCGGGTTGCATGGGGTCAGCCTTTCGATGTGATCAAGGGCGGCGGGGGAGAGGCCGCCCGCCATGGGCTAGTTGCTAGAAGCGGATGGCGTCGATCACCTTGATCCGGACTGCCACGAGGGCAGGTATTGCTCCGGCCAGTGCACCGACCAGTACCGCCGATCCCAGGCCCAGCATGGCAGCTTCAACCGGAAAGGCAGGATATTCAGTCAGGCCCGGCGCGATCTTGGACTGGATCCAGGGGTTTTTGACGACGGCGACGGAGAGCATCACGCCGACGATCCCGGCCACCGCCGTCGCCACCACGGATTCCATCATGACGCCAAGGAAAATACGCCGGGACGTGGCCCCAAAGCTTCGGCGGATGCCGATTTCGCGCACGCGGTACCGCACGGTGACCATGGAAATGTTCAGCATTCCGACCGCGCCCAGGAGCAGGACCAGTCCGGCGATGCCGCCTACGGCGAGCTCGACCGTGGCGAAGGGATCGCCCTGGCTCGCGTAGTCCATCCGGTCGACCTGCGCCTGCATGCCCGGGAACTGCCGTTGGAGATCTGACGTGACGGCGGCCTTGAGCGTTTCGGCCTGGCCGTCCTGGACCCAGAATTTGAACTGCCCAGGTCCTGCCCCGCCGATCCCGGCAGCCCCCGCCCGTTCCGCGGCGCCCGTCAGCATATACGCCGACGGCGGCATCTCCGGGTACAGGTCAGGAACCACCCCGATCATCACCGCGGTTGTTGCCCGGCCGCCCGCCAGCTTCACCGTCGGGTTTGTGACCAGGTTTGGCCGCCCGGCGGCGTCGTAGAACGCCTCTGACACGACAAGTGCCGGGGCGAGCCGTTTTTCGTCGTCGGCCGCAAACCAGCTTCCTTGGCTGACCTCCAGCCGGTGAATGACGCCGTAGCCCGGATCCACGACCTGGAGCTGCACCTGCTGCACGCCGCGGGGGAACTGGAATCCCTGCTGGGCTTGGGTCACATGGGTGTAATGCGCGATTCCGTAGCGGTCGATGATGCCCCGGTAGGCGTCCTCGAGTTTCTGCGGATCCGGCTGGGTGGGACCGTAGACTCCGATGCCCAGGGTTGCGGAGCGTCCGCCGTTGCGCTCGGAGGCCGCTTTGAAGCCTTCACGCGCCAGATTTCCAAGGCCCACCACCGAGGTCAGGGCCGCGACCGAAAGCGCCACTCCCAGCAGTGCCAGGAGGATCCGGGTCTTGTTGATCCGCAGTTCCTGCCAGGCTTCCACGAGGGCCGAAATTATTCCGGTCATGCCGTCACCCCCGCCGGGATGGCGGCCGGGGTGAGAACACCCGATTCCAACCGGTAGCAGGCCCGCGCCAGGGCGGCGACATTCACGTCATGGGTGATGGTGATGAGGGCGGCACCCGATTCCGTCGCCACAGTGTCGAGCAGGGCCATGACGGACTGCCCGGTGTCCACGTCGAGGGCGCCGGTCGGTTCGTCCGCCAGGATCAGGCGCGGCCGGCGGACCAGGGCCCGTGCTATCGCGACTCTTTGCTGTTCCCCGCCGGAGAGCATGTTGGGCAAGGTCTGTGCACGCCGGGCAAGGCCGACACGGTCCAGGATGTCCATGGCGATTTCCCGGCGCCGCCAGAATGCAGGGCCGCGGGCATAGAGCAGGGGCGTGACCACGTTGTCCAGGGCGGTGCGGCCAGGCAGCAGGTTGAATTGCTGGAAAACGAAACCCACCGCCTCGCCCCTCAGTTTTGCCCGGGCGTTGCTGTGGAGCTGCCGCACGGGCGTTCCCTGGAACGTGAGTTCACCACTGGTGGGGAGGTCCAGCAGCCCGAGCAGGTTGAGCAAGGTTGACTTTCCGCACCCGGATCGTCCGATCACCGCGGTGTGGTCACCACTGTGAACAGCGAGGTCGACGCCGCGAAGAATGTGCAGTTCCTGGTCGTCCGGCAGCAGGACGGTCCGCGTCACGCCTTTGAGGGACACCAGTTCCTCCACGGTCAGCCTCCGGTCCGGTACGAGCCGGGCCCGGCGAACTGCGGTCCCGTTGGCACCTGTGCCGGGGCACCGGGAATGAACTCAAGGACGGCTTCCCCTTCGGCCAGGCCGGAGACGACCTCGACCATGGAGCCGTCGTTGAGGCCCAGCTGGACCTTCCGTTGCTGCGGCCCGCCGGCCGGACCGCCGGCAGGACCATTGGCGCCATTGCCGCCGGGCTCGGGAGCCGTGCCCGACCCGGCCAACCAGACCAGGCCTTCCTTGACACTGCCCTCCACGGCCGTGAGCGGCACGGTGATGACATCGGCGGCCTCGCCGGCTGTGACGGTCATTGTGGCGCCCAGTCCCGCAAAAACCTCAACCTCAGGCGGGACGGCGCAGCTGAGCGTTCCGGTGGGCGTTCCACCCTGCTCGGGGATACCGCCACCAGGCACGGGGCTCGCGGCGTAGGGGACCGAGCGGCTCACACCGCCGGAAAGACCCCCGGTGGCATTGCCTTGAGCGCCGGCGGCGCTCGTCAACACCACGGAGGCACAGGTAAAGGGAGCCGGGCCGCCCACCACGGAAATCTGCGCGGATCCGGGTTTGGCCAACAGCCGGTACTGTTGTGCGGCGTCGACCGAACCGCTGACCGTGAAGGTCCCGGGGTTGACCGTTCCGGCAGCCTCGCCCACGCTCACCTGCTGGTCGATGAGCACCGTCAGGGTCTCCAGAACACCCGAAGCCGGAGCCAGCACATCTGTATACGTATAGGTGGGGGAAGCAACCGGCCGGACCTGCGCGGCGGCTGCGCCGCCCGGCTGTCCCGTGGCCGCCGTCGGCTCGGAAGCGACCCGCGCAGTGGGCTCAGGCTGAACTTCGGCACGGACCTGAAACAGCCGTTCCCCGGAGTTCACGTTGGTCCCCGCGGCCAAATAAATGTGTGTCACCACTCCGGCAGCCGTGTTCCGGACGCCGACCGGCGCGTCACTTTGCACAGTTGCCGTGACCTGGACTTTATTGGTCACGGTGGCCCGCGTTGCCTGGATGACGGGAACGGCGACTTCGGCCGCCGGACCGGCCAGGGCCTGCTCCGGCTTCATTCCGTCGACGAACGCAATCTTGACCAAGGCCACTGCTATGACGGCGAACACGGCCAGCCATGCCACCGGCATGACGACACGCCTGAAAATCCTCATCTCTGCCCCAATCGGTAACTCCCCACAGAACCTCTGCGAGAGATGCATTCACAGCCTATAGGGCCATCGTGCCGGAAACGGTCAGCGACGCATCAGTCCGGCGAGGCGGTCATGCCTGCTGGTCCAGCCAGGTCGTGGATGGGCCTGCCGCAGCGGCCGCTTCTGATTGGAACAGTTGCCGGGACCGGGGGTAGCGTCGAGGGATGACTCCTGGACGCCCCGTACCGCCGCCCCTTGCCAAGCCGCTGCCCGACGTCAACGGCGCCGGACCCGCCACCGGCGCCCGGCTTGCCACCGGAGCCTCCCTTGCCGCCGCCTACGGCGCAACGTCCGACGGCAGCGGACTCGTGCCGCTGACCGTCGCCCGGCGCGCGCCGAACGACGACGACGTCGAGATCGCCATCGAGTTCTGCGGGCTGTGCCACTCGGACGTCCACGCCACCCGGGGCGAATGGGGAACCCAGAACTACCCGCTGGTGCCCGGCCACGAAATCGTCGGCCGCGTCAGCCGGGTGGGATCCGCCGTGGACGGCTTCGCCCCCGGCGACAGGGTCGGCGTCGGCTGCCTGGTGGATTCCTGCCGCGAGTGCGAGAGCTGCCTGGACGGACTGGAGCAGTACTGCGAGAACGGCATGACCGGAACGTACGGCGCCAAGGACGCCCGCAACGGCGATGCGATCACCCAGGGCGGCTACTCCACCTCCATCGTGGTGGACCGCCGCTACGTGCTGCGGGTCCCGGAGAGCCTGGACCCCGCCGCGGCCGCGCCGCTGCTCTGCGCCGGCGTCACCACGTTCTCCCCGCTGCGCCACTTCGACGTCGAGGAGGGCGACGTCGTCGGCGTCGTCGGCCTGGGCGGCCTGGGCCACATGGCCGTGAAGCTCGCCAAGGCGATGGGCGCGGAAGTGAAGGTCTTCACCACCTCCGAGTCCAAGATTGCCGCGGCCCGCGCACTCGGCGCGGATGACGTCATCCTCTCCCGCGACGCCGCCGCCATGGCGGCCGCTGACCGCAGCATCGACGTCATCATCGACACCGTCGCCGCGCCGCACGACCTCAACCCGTACTTCCGCACCCTGCGCGTGGACGGTGCACTGTTCCAGCTGGGCCTGCCCTCCGAGGCCATGCCGCCGGTGAACCCGGGCGCGCTCATCGGGCGCAGGATCGCCTACGCGGGCTCCCTGATCGGCGGGATCGCCGAGACCCAGGAGCTGCTGGATTTCTGCGCCGAACACGGCGTCGTCTCCGACGTCGAGATGGTCCGGGCGGACCAGCTCAACGAGGCCTATGACCGCATGGTCGCCGGCGACGTGAAGTACCGTTTTGTTTTGGACACCAGCACCCTGGGGTCACCTACGGAAAGGGCCGACGCATGAGCACGCTATTCACCAGGATCATCAAGGGCGAGATCCCCGGCCGTTTCGTCTGGCGCGAGGACGACGTCGTGGCGTTCCTGACGGCCGGCCCGCTCGCCGACGGCCACACCCTGGTGGTCCCGACCGAGGAAGTGGACCGCTGGACGGATGCCTCCCCTGAACTGCTGGGCCGGGTCATGGAGGTGGCCCGGAAGATCGGCGCCGTCCAGGTGGACGTGTTCGACGCCGCGCGGGCCGGACTGATCGTGGCCGGCTACGAGATCAACCACCTGCACGTGCACGTGTGGCCCTCGAACTCGATGGCGGACTTCGACTTCGGGTCCGCGGACCAGCACCCCGAGCCCGCGAAACTGGATGCCAACGCGGAGAAGCTCCGCGGGGGCCTCCGCGACGCCGGCTACGCGGCGCACGTCCCCGGCGCCTGAGCCCGGACGGCGTCCTACACAACGATGAAGGAACCGGCGCCGGCCGGGAGGCCCCCGCCTGGCGTCAGGCCGGCGCCAGCGCCTTGTTCAGCACCGCGCGGATCCGCTTTTCGGAGACCGAATAGGCGGTTCCCAGTTCGACGGCGAACAGGCTCACCCGGAGTTCCTCGATCATCCAGCGGACCTGGCCGAGCTCGGTCCCGGCCCGCCGTCCGGGCAGCAGGGCCGACACGGCGTCGTCGTAGTCATCCTCAAGGGCCTGCACGGCGGCCAGGTTCAGGGCGTCGCGCGCGACGTTGCCGGGGAGCTTCTCGAGGCGCTTCTCGATCGCGGCGAGGTAGCGCGGCAGCTGGCTGAGCTGGGCGTAGCCCGTGCGTGCCACGAAACCGGGGTAGACGAGCTGCTGCAGCTGGCTCCTGATGTCATTGAGCGCACTGATCAGCGCCAGGCTGGTGGTGCCCTTGAGCTGCTTTTCGATCCGGCGGGTGCTGGCGAGGATGCGTTCGACGACGGCCGTGACGGTGAAGACTGTGTCGATCAGCTCGGCCCGGACCTGCTCGTAGAGGGCCTTGAAGGACGCCTCGTCCCAGGGCAGCCCGGCCGGGGTGAGTTTGTCGATGGCGGCCAGGGCGCAGTCCGCGATCAGGGCCGAGACGGAGCCGTGCGGGTTCTGGCTGAATGTCAGCTTTTCGGTGTTGTTCAGGTGTTCCAGGACGTAGCGGTCCGGCGGCGGAACCTTGAGGGCGAGCAGGCGGATGACGCCGCCGCGCATGGCCTGTTCCTGTTCGGAGGAGGTCTGGAAAAGCCGCAGGGCCACGGAGCTGCCCTCATCGACCAGGGCCGGATAGCCGGTGACGGTGTGGCCCTTCACGGTGCCCTGGACCTGGCGCTGCACCGTTCCGAAGGACCATCCGGTGAGCCCGGACTTCTCGGTGAAGCCCGCAGGAGAGCTCGCGGCGGCCGCGTCCGGGGCGGCGCCGTTGCCGGAAGCCTTCCCCGTCCGGGCCGGTGACTTCGGCGCCGTCGTCCCGGGGGTGGCGCCGAGGGATTCGGCGATCGCGCGGCGGGTGGCCGGTGCCAGGCGTTCCTGCAGCCCGGACAGGTCCTTGCCCTCATCCAGGACCCTGCCCTGGGAGTCCACCACCCGGAAGCTGACCCGCAGGTGCGGGGGAACGGCGTCCCAGTTCCAGGAACCGGGCGGGATGACTTGCCCGCGGATCCGGCGCAGCACGAGCTCCAGGGAGGCCTCGAGGGCATCGGCGGCGGGATCGAAGCCGGCCTCGAGGGCCGCCACGGCCTGCCGGGCCACATCCGGTGCCGGCACGAAGTTCTTGCGCACCTGCTTGGGCAGCGACTTGATCAGGGCGGTCACGAGTTCCACCCGCTGGCCGGGGATCAGCCAGCGGAACGCGGCGTCGTCGAGCTGGTTCAGGAACAGCACCGGGACCTCGGCGGTGACGCCGTCCGAGGGGTTGGGCGGGGAGCCGGGCGCCACGGGGTGGAACTCGTAGCTCAGCGGCAGCTCGAAGCCCTTGTGCAGGAGGGTCCTGGGGTACGCCGAATCATCCAGGGCGTCCGCGCCATCGCTGATCAGCAGCGACTGGTCGAAGTCGAGCAGCGTGGGATCCTGCTGCCGGGCTTCTTTCCACCACTTGTCGAAGTGCCGTTCGGAGACGACGTCCGGGCCGATCCGGGCGTCGTAGAACTCGAAGAGCGTCTCGTCGTCCACCAGGATGTCCCGGCGGCGCATCCGGGCCTCGAGCTCCTCGACCTCGTGGAGCAGGGCACGGTTGCGGTGGAAGAACTTGTGGTGGGTCTGCCAGTCGCCTTCCACGAGGGCGTGCCGGATGAACAGCTCGCGGCACAGCTCCGGATCCACCTTGCCGTAGTTGATGCGCCGGCTGGGGATGATGGGCACCCCGTACAGGGTGACCTTTTCATGGGCCATCACCGAGCCCATTTTCTTGGACCAGTGCGGTTCGCTGTAGCTGCGCTTGACCAGGTCCGGCGCCACCTGCTCCACCCAGAGCGGATCGAATTTCGCGGCCACGCGGGCCCAGAGCCGGCTGGTCTCGACCAGTTCGGCCGCCATGACGAAGGTGGGGGACTTCTTGAACAAGGCCGAGCCGGGGAAGATCGCGAAGCGGCTGCCGCGGGCGCCGGCGTACTCGCGCTTGCGCTCGTCGAGGATGCCGATGTGGCTCAGCAGGCCCGCGAGCAGGCTGATGTGGATGCCCTCGTGGTGGCCCACGGGGTCCGTCAGCCGGTTGTTGTCCAGGGCAATGCCCAGCGGGCGGGCGAGCTGGCGGAGCTGGCCGAACAGGTCCTGCCATTCGCGCACGCGGAGGTAGTTGATGAACTCGTTGCGGCACAGCCGGCGGAACGCGGTGGAGGAGAGCTCCTGCTGCTTCTCCTGGAGGTAGTTCCAGAGGTTCAGGAACCCGGTGAAGTCCGAGTTCTCGTCCCGGAAGCGCGCATGCTTTTCGGCCGCGAGCTGCTGCTTGTCCGTCGGGCGTTCCCGCGGGTCCTGGATGGTGAGCGCCGCCGCCAGGATCATGACCTCGCGGACGCAGCCGCGCCTGCCGGATTCCACGATCATCCGGCCGAGCCGCGGGTCCACGGGCAGCTGGGCAAGCTGCTGCCCGACGGCGGTCAGCCCGCCGCCGTCGCCTGTACCGGCCGGACGCAGGGCGCCGAGTTCGCGGAGGAGGCTGACGCCGTCGTTGATGGCGCGGGAGTCCGGGGGCTCCACAAACGGGAAGTTTTCCACGTCCTTGGGCCCGCGGGCCACGCCCATGGCGGTCATCTGCAGGATGACGGCGGCCAGGTTGGTGCGCAGGATCTCTGGGTCGGTGAACGGCGGACGGGACTCGAAATCCTCTTCCGCGTAAAGCCTGATCGCGATGCCGTCGGACACGCGGCCGCAGCGGCCGGAGCGCTGGTTGGCGGAGGCCTGCGAGACCCGCTCGATCGGCAGGCGCTGGACCTTGGTGCGGTGTGAGTAGCGCGAGATGCGCGCGGTGCCGGTGTCGATGACGTACTTGATGCCGGGCACGGTGAGGGAGGTTTCTGCGACGTTGGTGGCCAGCACGATCCGGCGCTTGCTGCCCGGGTGGAAGACCTTGTGCTGTTCCTGCAGGCTCAGCCGGGCGAACAGGGGCAGGATCTCCGTGCCGGCCAGCCGGCGGTTGCTCTGGATCCGGGCGGCCAGCGCCTCGGCCGCGTCCCGGATCTCGCGCTCGCCGGAGAAAAAGACCAGGATGTCGCCCGGGGCTTCGAGGGCGAGTTCGTCGACGGCGTCGCACACGGCGTCGAGGGGGTCGCGGTCCTCCTCGAGTTCGTCGTCGGAGGCAGCTACGCCGTCGTCGCTGGCATCGTCGCCGGTGGGGGCGCCGCCGGCCGGCTGGGAGAGCGGGCGGTAGCGGATTTCGACCGGATAGGTGCGGCCGGAGACCTCGATGATCGGCGACGGTTCTTCCTCGGTGCCGAAGTGCCTGGCGAAGCGCTGCGGATCAATGGTGGCCGAGGTGATGATGATCTTCAGGTCCGGCCGCTGCGGCAGGATCCGCTTGAGGTAGCCGAGGATGAAGTCGATGTTGAGGCTGCGCTCGTGGGCCTCGTCGATGATGATGGCGTTGTATTTGCGCAGGAGCTTGTCGCGCCGGATTTCCGCCAGCAGGATGCCGTCGGTCATGAGCTTGATCCTGGTGTTGCGGCCGACCTCGCCGGTGAAGCGGACCTGGAAGCCGACTTCCTGGCCGATCTCGACGCCGAGTTCCTCGGCGATGCGTTCGGCGACGGTGCGGGCGGCGAGCCGGCGCGGCTGGGTGTGCCCGATCAGGCCGCCCTCGCCCAAGCCCAGTTCCAGGCACATCTTGGGGATCTGGGTGGTCTTGCCGGAGCCGGTCTCGCCGGCGATGATGGTCACCTGGTTGGCCGCGATGGCTGCCATCAGGTCTTCGCGGCGCTCGGAGACCGGCAGCTCGGCGGGGTAGGAAATATGCAGTGTCATGGCTGGACCCAGTCTACTGGGGGCGGGCCTGGGCTGTCCGTTCCGCGGTGTCGGATCGTTTACCGACGTAGATGGCGGCCAGACCCGAGCGGGAGGTGACCCGGAGCTTGGCGTAAATCCGGGTGAGGTGGTACTGGACGGTCTTCACGGAGACGTAGAGCTCCGCCGCGGCCTCCTTGTTGCTCAGCCCGGAGGCGACGAGCGCGGCTACCGCCTTTTCCTGCTCGGTAAGGTCGTCGGGGCCGGCAGGGGCCCCCGGGTCCGCCCGGCCGGTTCCAGCGTCGACGTTTCCGGCGTGGCCGGTTCCTGCCTGGCCGTTTCCTGCCTGGCCGGAGGT
Source organism: Pseudarthrobacter albicanus (assembly GCF_018224015.1). Classification (GTDB taxonomy): domain Bacteria; phylum Actinomycetota; class Actinomycetes; order Actinomycetales; family Micrococcaceae; genus Arthrobacter; species Arthrobacter albicanus. The sequence goes on along the minus strand of NZ_JAGPOT010000017.1, from coordinate 14,227 downwards.
GCCTGCCGTGCTGACGCCGCTCGCCCGTATTTCACGTGAGCACCGCTCCACATAGGCCCGGGCACCCAATACCGCAAACAGCTCGCGTGCTTCGGCCAGGATGGCGGCGGCCTCCCGGCGTTTCCCGGCGCGGCGGAAGGACTGGCCGTAGGCAAACTTAACCCGGGCGCGCGCGAACGGCAGGGGAAGGCTGTCGAGCTGGGCGAGGCCGCCCTGGAAGCTGGTGCGGGCCGCGTCCAGATCTCCGGCGGCTGCCTGGATCCGGCCGCGGACGTAGGCGAGGCGTGCAAGCGTGGACCGGTGCCGGCGGCGCGCCGCCAGGTGCTCGTGCGGGACAAGGAAGGCATCGGCTTCCGCCACGCGGCCCACCATCACCAGGGCGTTGGCGTAGTGGTCCTGCCACGGCCAGAACCCCGGTTCGTCGATCCCGTTGTCGCGCTGCATCCGCAGCACCGGTATCAACGCGCGGATGACGCCGTCGTAGTCGGCCCTCGTCTCGGCGACCTGGGCCTGCGCCAGGCAAAAGGGCAACAGCATGGTGGCGTAGCTGTCGCTCGCGGCAGCGCCGCGTTCCAAATGGTGGGCGGCTGCGTCCCAATTCCCGCGGAGGGCGTGGATCTGGGCTCCGCTCCAGTGCAGCAGCGGCCGCGTGAGTTCGACTCCGGACTCCTCCTGCATGGCAACCGCGTGCTCCACCGTCGTCAGGGCGTCGTCCCAGGCTCCCAGCGCGAAGTCCGTCCTGGCCAGCCACCCTTGCGCCCACAGCGAGATGCGCTGCGAACCGTGGGCGAACTCCGTCGGGACGGCTCCGGCCAGCTCGGCCCGGGCTTCCTCCACCCGGTCCATGGCCAGATGGAGCCAGCCCTTGCCCATGTCGATGCGCTGGTGCTGTGCGCTCCGTTCCGGCAGGCGGTCCGCGGCCTGGTAACTCTTCACGGCCTCGGCGTAACGGCCCATGGCGCCCAGGCCCAGCCCTTCGATGGCCTGCGCCTCCACCGCCGGCGGGCTGCCGGGTGCAGCCAGGCGTCTGGCCCGCTCCGCCCAGGAAACGAGGTCCGGTCCGTGGAAGCGGGCCAGGGCGTGCAGGACCTGCCGCTGGCAGATCCGGGCAGCCGTCCCGGCGTCGGTGGCAGGGTCGACGCTGGTCCACGCCTTCTGGAGCAGTGCGTCCGCCTGCGCAGGGCGCCCCCGGAGAACGGCAAGGTAGCCGCGGACGGCGTCGGTCCGCGGACTGGGCGCGAAAGAGTCCAGGGCATCAAGCGCCGCCACGGCACGGGGGAGTTCGCCGGCGCCCACCATGGCGTCGACGGCCTTGACGAGGAGCAATTCACGCGCCGGCGCCCAGGGATTCAGGCGTGCCGCCGTGGCATAGGCATCCGCCGCCCGGTGCCAGGCGCCCGCCGAGGCGAATCCCTCGGCGGTCTCCTCAAGTTCACCGGCGAGGGCGGCGTCAGGGAGCAGGGCAGCGGCGGCACGATGGTTCAGCCGCTGGGCCGGGGCGGGCAGGATGGCGGCGGCCGCGGTATGCAGGGCCGCCCGGCGGGCCGGCCCGAGATGCTGGTAAACCGCGGACCGGAGGACAGGCAACGGGAACTGCAGCATCGTTTCCGGTCCGGCCGTGCTGACGCGAAGCAGGCCGGCAGTGTGCGCGGAATCCACGGCAGCCACGACGTCGGTGATGCCGGCCAGCTCCGCGGCCAGGGCAAGCGGCGATCGGACGCCCAGTACGGCCGCCGCCTCGGTAAGGGCAGCGCCGTCCGGCGGGAGTCCGTTCAGGCACGAGGTGATCGAAGCGACATAGTCCGCGGGTGCGGGCAAGGTGTCAGGGCCCTCCGACCAGGCCGACACCGGGAACTGCTCCAGGAGGGGCCGGATCAGTGCCGGGTTGCCGCCGGTGTGGTCCACCAAAGCCCGGGCGCCCGACGCCGTGAGGCCGGGGCCGGGGGCACCGCGCCACATTGCCAGCACGTCATCCGGCGTCAGCGGTCCAAGCCTGATCGCCGCGGCGCCGGGGATGCCGAAAAGGTCGGCGAGTCCGGAAGCCGGTCCGCCGGGCCCGGGATCGACGCACAGGATGGTCAACAGTGCCAGCGGGCCCACCCGGCGGAGCGCGTACAGGAGCGCCTGCAGGGACGGGACGTCCGCCAGCTGGACGTTGTCCAGCCAGAGGATCAGGGTGGTGTCCTGGCCGGCCAGGCTGTCCAGGACCGCCAGAAGGGTTTCGCCGCTGGCCCGAAGGGTGCCGGCCGGGCTGCCTCCCGGCCCGGGCCATCCGGCGCCCGCCGTCCCGTCCGGGCACTTCGCGAGCAGTTGTTCCAGAACGCCGAATTCCAGCTGTTGCTCCCACGCAGCGCCGGCGGCCCGCAGGATGAGGGTGTCTTCACGGGCTGCGTCGGACTCGAGGAAGCTCTCCACCAGGGCCGTCTTGCCCATGCCTGCGCCGCCGCTGATGACAGCCAGCGCGGGCCGGGCCGTTCTAGCGGACCGCAGCAGGCCCAGCAACTGCTGGGCCTGCGCGGTCCGTGCGTAATGGAGTCCTCTGGCGTCGTTGTCAGGCATGGTTCCCAACAGTAGCGGACGGACTCATCGCCACGGGGAGCGGCATTACAGTTGGGCGGTTGCCGGCGCCTCGTCCGCTGCTGCGAGCGGTGCAGCATCCGGTGCAGTGGACGCCCGGTGCCTGCGGACGAAGAAGGTGACGAGCCCACCCGCCAGCGCCACGGCGGCAAATACCACAAACGCCACATTGCTGGGTGCCTTGGCGCTGATCAGGAACCCGCCGGCCAGCGGCCCAACGATGCCGCCGAGGCGGCCGAAGCCTGCGCACCAGGCGACGCCTGCCGCACGTGCCGGCGTCGGGTAGTAGTTGGACACGAACCCGTACACGAGCACCTGGGTTCCCAGGCTGCCCACTCCGGCGAAAGCGACGGCGGTCAGCAGCACCGCGAACGGGAAGTCGACTGTCAGCAGGACCAGGGCGGCCGCTGCGATAACAAACGTCGTGGAAATAATGGCCCGGGGTCCGAACCTGTCTGCGCTCCGCGAAGCGACGAGGCCGCCGATCACGGCGCCGCCGTTCAGGGCCAGAAGGAATGTCAGCGAATAGGTCTTCCCGTAACCGTGCTGTCCCATGATTTCAGGGAGCCAGGTGTTCAGGCCGTAGGTCAGCAGCAGGCCGCAGAAGCTCATCAGGCCCAGCAGGATCGTGGGCGTGCGGTAGTTGCCGGAGGCGAGCGCCGCGAAACCGGCGAGCGGACGGCCGTCCTTTCTTGCCGCTGGCGGAGGCTGCTCTGAGGTACGGGAACGCACGGACGTCGTGCCGGCGTCGGGCGTGCCGTCCTCCAGCGGAATACCGGTCGTGATCGAGAGCTGGAGGGCCTGCTCGGTGCGGCCGCGGGCCAGCAGCCACCGGGGAGACTCCGGCAGCTTCAGCAAGGCCAAGGGAAAGAGGATGACGAGGGGAAGCGCGCCGATGATGAAGAGGCCACGCCAATCTGTCACGCCGTTCAGCACAATGGCCAGCAGGGACGCGAGCAGTCCTCCGGCGGGCACACCCGAGTAGACAAGGGCATTGTAGAAGTTGCGCTTGCCGGCGGGGGCGAATTCGGCGACGACGGCGCCGGCCGTCGCGACGAGGGCACCGACGCCGATCCCGGTCAGGAAGCGCTGGAAGCCGAACGCCGGGATGCTGGTAGCCATGGACGTCAACGCCATGCCCACCGAAAACCAGACGATATTGATGAGCATGAGCTTCCGGCGGCCGAGAAAGTCACCCACGGCGCCGGCGGTGAGCGCGCCGACCATGACGCCCATCAGGGCGTAGCTTCCCAGGACGCCGGCCTGGGCCGCGTCCAGGGCACCCAACTGGCTGGGGTCGCGCAGCAGGGACGGGACAACGGTCCCGTAGACGACGAGGTCGTAGCCGTCAAAGAGCAGGGCGGCGGCCGCAATGGCCATCACCCAGCGGAGGGTCTTCTTGCGGGTTGCATCCGTGGATGCGGGTAGAGCGTTCATAGGTGGCTCCGGTGCCTGGGCCGCGTCATTGCGGCAGGGTGGGGTGGGCAGGGTTGAGCTGGGGGTTGAGCTGGGGCCGGGAATCCCCGGTGGCTGGACGTCCGCGGTGGCGGTTGCTCAGCCCAGGTCGCCGCCGGCGACGGCGAGGACGCTGCCGGTGATGTAGGAGGCCTCGTCGGAGGCGAGGAACGCGATGGGACCGGCCTGTTCTTCGAGGGTGCCGTACCGCTTCATGAGCGAGGAATCGAGGGTCTGGTCCACGATCTGCTGGTACCAGGCCTTTTCCTCCGCCCCTTCGGGCTGGGGGCCGCGGACCACCTGGCGGGGCGGAGCTTCCGTCCCGCCCGGTGCCGTGGCCACCACGCGGATCCCGTACGGCGCGGCCTCGAGGGCGAGGGCGGCGGTGATGGCTTTCACGCCGCCTTTGGCCGCCGCATAGGGAACCCGGTTGACGCCGCGCGTGGCGACCGAGGAGACATTGACGATCACGCCGCCCCGCCGGCTGATCATGTGCGGCAGGACCGCGCGGCAGGTCCAGAGCGTCGGGAACAGGGAGCGCTGGATTTCCTTGCTTATTTCTTCGGGTTCGTAGTGTTCAAAGGGCTTGGCCCAGATGGTGCCGCCCACGTTGTTGATCAGGACGTCGATCCGGCCGTGCCGGGCCAGCGCCGCGTCGATGGCGGCGCTGGCCCCGTCATATTGCTCAAGGTCCGCGGTGACGGCGAACGCGGATGCGCCGTCCGCCGCAAGTTCGGCGGCGGTTTCATGGACCAGTTCGGCGCGGTCCACCAGGACCGTGTCTGCTCCTTCTGCAGCGACGCGCTCGGCAACGGCGCGGCCGATGCCCTGCGCCGCTCCGGTGACGACGACGACCTTGCCCTCAAATCTCTTCGGTGAGATGAATCGGCTCAATGGTTGTCCCCGGAGACCTCGGCGTAGGTGCGCTGGCCCTCGTGTTCCTCCACCGTTTCCTTGACCGAGCTGGTGGAGCCGACAGCGAAGCGTTCGTAGTAGAAATTCTCGGGGGTGATGCCCTGCTCTGCCCAATAGCCGCGGACGGCGTCCACCATGGCCGGAGGGCCGCAGAGGTAGACGTCCACGTCCCCGTCGTTGAGCATCGTCCCGGTGATGTGCTGGGTGACGTAGCCCTTTTTCTCCGCGGTGCTGTCCTTGTCGGCCACGCAGTAATCGAACGTGAACTGGTCGATCACGCCGGCATAGTGCTCCAGCTTGTCCAGTTCGACAAGGTCCTTGTCGAAGGTCACGCCGTAGACCAGGTGGATCGGATGCAGGGGATGGCCTTGTGGGGTGGTGGCGATTGTTTCCAGCATGGCCAGCAGGGGTGCGATGCCGGTGCCGCCTGCCAGCATGAGCACGGGACGCTTGACGTCCCGCAGGAAGAAGCTCCCCATCGGGCCGGTCAGTTCCAGCTCGTCCCCGGCGGCGGCGTCCTTCAGGTAGCCGGTCATGGCGCCGTCGGGGGCCGTGCGGATCAGGAATGCCAGCTCCTCCAGCGCCGGTCCGCTGCTGAAGGAGTAGGAACGGACGGCGTCCGTCCCGGGGACCGCCAGGTTCATGTACTGGCCCGGGAGGAATTGCAGCGTTCCGCGGTCCTGGATCCGCAGTGACAGCGCCGCGGTGTTGTCGGAGAGCCAGCGGAGATCCTGGACCGCCGCCTTGTAGGTCTTGGCGGTCACCTTGGCCATCTCGGACGTGCCCGAGATCTGCAGCACCAGATCGCTCTGGGGCGTCATCTGGCAGGGCAGGCAGAAGCCCTTCTCGGCTTCCTCGTCGGTGAGGGCCTCATCGATGTAATCGCCCCCGTCGTACGTGCCGGACTCGCAGAACGCCTTGCACGTCCCGCAGGCGCCGTCGCGGCAGTCGAAGGGGATGTTGATGCGGGACTTGTAGGCGGCGTCGGCCACGGTTTCATAGCCATTGACCGTGACGAAACTCGTCACGCCGTCTTCGAAGCTCAGGGCAACCTGATACGTCATGTGAATTGCTCTTTTCAGATGTGGTAGATGTCCACGATGTGGTGGATGTAGTCGTTCTTGAGGACGACTTTTTTCTTCGTGATGACCGGCTGCGTGCCGGAGAAGTCGATGGTGTAGAACGAGGTCCCGAAGTAGGGGTCGATGTTCTGGTAGCGGTAGTACAGGGTGAACCAGTTGAACCGGATATCCACGACGGCGCCGCGGGCCTCGACGATCTCGACGTTGGTGATGTTGTGCCCGGTGCGCGGTTCGGGCAGGCTGGTGGCGCTGGAGCGGTCGGTCTTGATGCGGAACACCCGGTCCTCGAGGCCGCCGCGGTTGGCGTAGTAGATCAGCGAGATTTCGCGCTGGGGGTCGCTGGTGAGCTGGTCGTCGTCGGCCCAGGCCGGCATCCAGAACTCGGCGTCCGGGTGGTAGCAGTCCAGCCAGCGGTCAAAGTCCCGGTCATCCAGGAACCGCGATTCGCGGTACAGGAACTGCCGGATATCTTCCAGGGTGACGGCGCCGGCCGGCGCTGCAGCGTCCTGGGCTCCGATGTTGATTATCTCTGTCATGGTGTTCTCCTCAGGCTCGGTAGGGGCCTAGTTCTGTGCGGCGGCTTGGGCTTCTTCTTCGGCGGCTGCCGCCTTGCGCATGGCTTCCACCCAGTAGCCGTGGTGGACGCCGTACAGGCCTTCGTCCTCGGTGCGGGCGCCGCTGGAGATCGGCTTGAGGCCGATCTTGTCGGCGTTCTCGTTGGGGCCCTGGATCTGGTGCATCGCTCCGCGGCTGAGGTCGTTCCACTTGGCGGCGGTGGCGAGGTAGGTTTTCTGGCAGGACCGGAACTCCTCGAGGTCATCCGGGGTGGCCATGCCGGAGGCATTGAAGAAGTCCTCGTACTGGCGGATGCGGTTGGCGCGGTTCTCATCGGACTCGCCCTTGGGGGCTATGCAGTAGATGGTGACCTCGGTCTTGTCCACGGAGATGGGGCGGAAGTGGCGGATCTGCGAGCCGAACTGGTCCATCAGGTACACGTTGGGGTACAGGAGGAGGTTGCGGGAGATGTTGATCATCCAGTCCGCCTTTGCCTCCCCGTACTTCGCCACGAGTTCGTCGCGGCGGTCGAACAACGGACGGTTGCTGGGGTCCAGCCACTCGGTCCAGAGCAGCAGGTGGCCGTGCTCGAAGGAGTAGTAGCCGCCCTTCTGCTTGGCCCAGCCGCCCGCATCCATGTTCTTGGTTTCATTGGCGGACTCGCCCGTCGTCCGGCGTGAGGTGGTGGCCGCGTAGTTCCAGTGCGTCGCGGACACGTGGTAGCCGTCGGCACCGTTCTCGGCCTGCAGCTTCCAGTTGCCGTCATAGGTGTAGGTGGACGCGCCGCGCAGCACCTCCAGGCCGTCGGGGGACTGGTCCACGATCATGTCGATGATCTTGGTGGATTCGCCCAGGTGTTCCTCCAGCGGCAGCACGTCCGGGTTGATGCTGCCGAAGAGGAACCCCCGGTAGCTCTCGAACCGGGCCACCTTGGTGAGGTCGTGGGAGCCGTCCTTGTTGAACTGCTCCGGGTAGCCGGCGTCGCGGGGATCCTTGACCTTGAGCAGCTTGCCGGTGTTGTTGAAGGTCCAGCCATGGAACGGGCAGGTGAACGTGGTGCGGTTGTCCGTCTTGCGGCGGCACAGCATCGCGCCGCGGTGGCTGCAGGCGTTGATCAGGGCGTTCAGGCCACCCTGCTTGTCGCGGGAGATGATGACCGGCTGGCGGCCGATGTACGTGGTGAAGTAGTCACCCACGTTGGGGATCTGGCTGTCGTGCGCCAGGTACACCCAGTTGCCCTCGAAAATGTGCTTCATTTCGAGGTCAAACAGGTCTTCGTCCGTGAAGATGCTCCTGTTCGCGCGGAAGATGCCGTTTTCGTGATCCTCCACGAGGGCTTGGTCAAGCTGGGCGCGGATGCCCGCCAGGGTCTCGGTCATGTTGGCTCCTATCGGTGTCGGGCCTCGCTGCCCGGGGTGACGGGCTGCGTTGCCCGTGCGGACCGCCGAACGATCGGTCGGTCAATGGTGAGTGCCCTTAACTCTGCCAGAGGGTGGTGCGCGTCACACTAGGCATTTGCCTAGCCTCGCCTAGGCATCGATTCAGACGCTGAAAGTCTGAAAGAAGACGAATTCCCTATGTGTTGAATACCAAATACGGCCCTACGCTGTTGAACCAACAACGAACCGAGAGGCCCGGAAGGAGCAGGTGCAGCCTGGAACTTCGGCACCTGCGCTATTTCGTGGTGGCTGCGGAGACCTGCCATTTCGGCCAGGCGGCCGAACGGCTGCAGATGGCGCAGCCGCCGTTGTCCCAGCAGATCCGGCAGCTGGAAGCCCGCGAGCAGCTTGTCGTGGCACTCCCGGAGGGCCACCGGCTTGCCGCGACGGAGTCGGTGGCCGTCGGTGAACTGCGGATCGAGGATTTCATCATGTACACCGCCGGCTCCCGGTCGGTGGTCAATGATGCGGTGATCCGGGCGTGCCGGGCTGCCGGTTTCCATCCGCGCATTGCCCACGAATCAGCCAAGACGTCCACCCAACTCTCCCTCGTGGCGGCGGGCCTGGGCGTGGCCGTCCTGCCTTGAAGGCGTGGCTGATCGGCGTGGGCGAGGACGGCAAATGTATCGGTAGTTTGCGGAGTAGCTTTTGAACGAATAGCTCTCGAGAACGCAGGATTATTGGGCAGCCGTGGTTACTTTTCAGGGCTGGGACTCGCGTTCTGCGATGATGCGGTCGCGCTCGGCCTAGACGGCCCCTGCGTGGGACTTGGGCACTTCGTCCGGCCAGTTGAGCACTGTAGTTGGCCGGACGGTTCGACGTTGCCGCCGGCCGCTATTTGTTCTATAACTTATAGAGCAAAGGCGGGAGGTGGGAGTGATGATCCTCAACGTCGACCTGGCCAGCGAGGTGCCGATCTACCAGCAGCTTCGGGACCGGATCGTGGAGGCGATCGCCGAGGGCGTGCTGGCCGAGGGCAGCTCGTTGCCGGCCACCAGGACGCTCGCTGCGGACTTCGGGATCAACTTCCACACCGTGAACAAGGCCTACGATCTCCTGCGCCAGCAGGGCCTGATCCGGCTCAACCGCAAGACCGGCGCGGTGGTGACCCCGACGGGCGCGGACCCGCCGTTCCCCGCGGAGTGGACCGCGAGGGCACGGACCCTGCTGGCCGAGGCCGTCGCCAGAGGATTACCGGCCGACGAGGTTCTCAAGACCTGCCGGTCGATACTCGATTCATTCGGTACCACGCAGCCAGAGGACACGCCATGACCGTTGCCATCGCCCTGAGCTCCGGGTTGTCAGCACTGGTGCTCGCACTCGCCCTGGTGCTGCCCTCGATCACCAGCCCGGCCGTGCCCTTCGGCGTTCGGATACCGGCCCAGCGTGCCGAGGACCCGGCGGTGGTCAGGCAGACCCGCATCTACCGATGGCGGGTACTCGTCAGCGGGATCGTCGCCGCCGGTGTCTGCGTCGTCATCTACGGCATCACCGGCGAAACGTTGCTGCTGCCGTTGTCGGTGCTGGTGCTCGACGGCGTCTGGTGGGGCTGCTTCTTCCTGGCCAACCACGAGATCCGCGCCGCCAAGGCCGCCGGGGGCTGGTACGAGGGCCTGCACCAAGGCATCGCGGTGGACACCGGACTGCGGACCGATCCACCGCGGTTTCCCTGGCTCTGGCTGGCGCCGGCGCTGATCGTCACGGCCGCCACGGTGGCGATCGGCGTGATCAGCTACCCGTCAATGCCCGAGATGCTCGCGGTGCACTACGGCGCGAAGGGCGTGCCCAACCGGTTGGCCGCCAAATCGGTCGGGACCGCCTTCTCTCTGGTGTTCGTGCAGATCGGCGTGACCGCGCTGCTCGCGGGTATCGCGGCGGCCATCTTCCGCAGCCGGCCCGACATCGACCCGGCACACCCGGTCGGCTCCGCGCGCTGGTACCGCCAGTACATGTCACTGGGCGCCAAGGCGCTGCTCGGGCTGGTCGCGATGATCGACCTGGGGATGCTGGGATCATCGCTGCTGATATGGACCGGGACGGTCACGCCGTGGGCGCCGCTGGTGGTCGTGCTCCCGATCCTGACCGGCGTCGTGGTGGCCGTCGTGGTCCTGGCCAGGCACAACCTCGAGCGGGACGAGGGCGAGGAGGACACCGGCCTGACCCACCGGGACGACGACAAGCACTGGCGGGGCGGCCTGTTCTACATCAACCCCGAAGACCATGCGCTGCTGGTTCCCCGCCGGTTCGGTCTGGGATGGACGCTCAACTTCGGCAATCCCAGGGCAGCAATGCTTCTGGCCGGCGTGGTCGCGCTGATCGGCCTGCTGATCACCCTCCGTTTTGGCGGCTGACCACGACCCGCGTCGCAAGTGGACTTCCGTCCCTGCGCAAAGTCGCTGTTCCTTGACGTCTGGGTCGAACACGTGATCGAAGAGGTCTCCACGGAAGACCGCGAAGGCAACAAGGGCACCATCGAGGGACCCTACTACGTGCCCGGTTCGCCGAGCCTCGAGACCCCGGCCACCCTGCCGATGCGTGCGGACGAAAGCGGCACTCCCCTGCTGTTCCCGGGCCAGGTCCGCGCCGTTGACGGGACGCCGCTCGCCGGTGCGCACGTGGAAATCTGGCACGCCGATGACAACGGTTTCTACTCCCAGTACGCCCCGGGCCTGCCGGAGTGGAACCTCCGCGGCACCGTCGTGGCCGATGCACAGGGAAACTTCGCGCTGAACACCGTGCAGCCGGCCCCGTACCAGATCCCCGCCGACGGTGCCTGCGGCAAGCTGATCGCAGCCGCCAGCTGGCACGCCTGGCGCCCGGCCCACCTGCACCTGAAGGTCTCCGCTCCTGGCCGCCAGCTGCTCACCGCGCAGCTTTACTTCGAGGGCGACCAGCACCTGTCCGATGACATCGCCTCGGCGGTCAAGCCTGAGCTTGTCTTGCACCCGCAGGCCCGTGCCGGTGCAGCCGGAAATGAGGTCACGTACGATTTCGTGCTGGACGCCGTCCGCGGCTGAGATCGCGCCACGCACCGGCACCTCACGGGGCCGGCCCGGCCTGGATTCCCAGGCGGGGCCGGCCCCTTGTACGTTCCGGTTGGGCTCAGAAGATCCGCAGCGTGTAGTTGACGCTGGGCAGGTCAAGGGCTGACCAATCGTTCTCCGAGCGGACGGGTGGGGTATGGCCCCGTCCATCGTTGCGCAGGCCTGAGATGGTGGCTGCGACGGCGGCGCTGATGAGGATGATGAGGGCAAATCCGATGAATTCCATACCTCCATGGTTCTCCGTTCCGGGAACCAAAAAAAGTGGCAGAAATGCCCAAAAAGATCTAATTTCTGCCACAATGGATTCATGATCACATCAGTAGCCATGATCGTGGTCCCCAACTTCTCGATCTTCGAGTTCGGGACCGCATTTGAGGTGTTCGGTATCGACCGCTCGGCTCGGGGAAGCGGCGTCCCCGCCTTCGATTTCCGGGTCTGCACCCCGGAGCCGGGCGATGTGCCGATGAAGTCGGGCCTGTCCATGCAAGTGGGACTGGGGCTGGAAGCCGCCGCGGACGCGGACCTTGTCATCATGGCTCCGTTCGGGCGGGATGAGGACGTCTCGGAGGCGGTCCTGGAGGTGCTCCGGGCGGCGCATGAGCGCGGGGCCTGGGTCATGTCCATCTGCTCCGGGGCTTTCGCCCTGGCGCGGGCAGGCCTGCTCGACGGCCGGCGTTGCACGACGCACTGGCACTACTCACAGGAGCTGGCGGCCAAGTATCCCGCGGCGCTGGTGGACGAAAATGTGCTCTACGTCCAGGACGGCCGCATCATCACGAGCGCGGGCACGGCCGCCGGCATCGACGCCTGCCTGCACCTGATCCGGCTCGAGTTCGGCGCGAAGGTGGCCGCCGGCATTGCCCGGGACATGGTGGTCCCCCCGCACCGGGACGGCGGCCAGGCACAGTACATCGACCGTCCCGTCCCGCGCTGCGGCTCGGAGCCCATGGAGGAACTGCTGCAATGGATGCTCGGCCATCTGGAGAAGGACCATCCGGTCAACGGGCTCGCGGCCCGCGTCCATATGTCGCCGCGGACGTTCGCGCGGCGCTTCCGGTCGGAAACGGGGGCAACGCCCGCCGCCTGGCTCAATTCGCAGCGGGTGCTGCGGGCGCAGGAACTCCTGGAGACCACGGAGCTCAATATCGACGAAGTCGCCCGGGAATCCGGATTCGGCCACACGGTTCTCCTGCGGCACCACTTCACCAAGGCGCTGGACACCAGCCCGCAGTCCTACCGGCGCACCTTCCGGGGGCATCTGGCCCCCGTCTGAGCCTTGACCGGGCTATTGCGCAGGCCCCGCTTCAGGGGTGTCCGACGGCGGGTCGTCGGGCCACCCGGCGGGGGCCTGCTCCGACTCGGCGGCCGCCTTGGCGCGCTCGACCAGGTCCCGCCACGGCCCCGTCAGGGCCTGTTCCGGAAGGGTCGCCCGGCGCTGCCCGGCGCGGATGCTGTAGGTGAAGCGGTCGGCCTGGCCGGCGGACACGGCCCGGCCCGGCGGCGGAACGGTGTCCCACGGGCACGCCTCAATGAGGGGCTGCCAGCAGTCGGTGTCGTCCGGCGGCGCCGTCTGGACCGCCCAGGTCCGCGTCATCCCGGCAAACCCGCCGCTGCGCTCGACAGTTATTTTCATGAGCCTGTGATCTCCATCAGGCGGTGATTTTCATGGAATGGATGCTGTGCCTGGCCGCCGTCGGCCGCCGGTGCGGCGGACCGGCGGCAACCCGGTCAGAGCCTTACCTTCACAGTTTCCCACGCCGACCGCACGGCGTCATGCTCCGCGGACCCGCCCCCGAAGAGTTCCTTGGCCGAGGCTGCGGTGGCCCTGGCAAAGGCGCCGAACGTGGCGTTCGGCTTCAACGTTCCGCCGGTCAGCGTCTCGTACCAGATCCTGGCCGGCGCGTCCCAGGCGTTGCCGCCAAGAGCCAAGGCAACCAGGCAGAACGCACGGTTCGGGATGCCCGAATTGATGTGCACGCCCCCGTTGTCGGAGCTCGTGCGCACATAGGAATCCATCGTGTCCGGCTGCGGGTCCTTGCCGAGGATGTCGTCGTCGTAGGCGGTCCCCGGCGCCTTCATGGAACGCAGGGCTGCGCCCTGGACCTGGTCCGTGAACAGTCCCTCGCCGATGAGCCAGCTCGCCTCGGTGGTGGATTGCTGCTTCGCATACTGCTCCACGAGTGCCCCGAAGACGTCGGACAGTGACTCATTGAGCGCGCCAGCCTGGTTCCGGTAGACCAGGCCCCCCGAATACTGGGTGACGCCGTGGGTAAGCTCGTGGCCGATCACACTCAGGGACTTCGTGAACCGTTGAAATATCTGGCCGTCGCCGTCGCCGAAGACCATCTGCTGTCCGTCCCAGAAGGCGTTGTCATAGCGTTCGCCGTAGTGGACTGTGGCATCGAGCGGGAGTCCGTTGCCGTCGATGGAGTTGCGGCCGAAGGCCTCCGCGTAAAGCCTGTGGGTGTCTCCCAGCCCGTCGTAGGCCTCATCGGCGGCGACGTCGCCGGTGGGCGGTTTCCCCTCCTTGCGGACCAAGCTGCCCGGTAGGTTCTCCAGGGACTTGGCGTCGTAGATGGTTCGCTCGGGTGGCCCCGGCTTCAGCTCGCGCATGCCCGGGGAAACAGCCGGTGATGGCACGGCGCGGGACGCCTGGAAGCTCTCGACGTGCCGCAGGGCCTTCCTGGCAGCCTCGGCAGCCTCGAGGAGATGCGGCCTGTCCTGCGCTGCCAGCCGGCGCAACATGTATGGAGGGACGATGGAACAGTACATATGAGACCCCTTAGTGCTCCGGCGGGGCACGGGGCGGTGCGGCGGCCGATCCGGAGTCGAGCCGGCCGCCGGCCGCCCGCAACCCCGCTGCCGATAGGGACAGCCTACGAGGGGTGGCCGACTATTTGCAGGAGATGGTCCTGGCGGGGCGCGGCTTTGGCCCCGTAACGGCCGGGGCCTAGCTGGGCTTGTGAAAAAGTGAAATATCCGACGTTAGCCCGATATTTCACCGGAAAGGATCAGCCCTGGCCCTGGCGTCCGGACCGGCTCCTAGTGGTGTGTCTCCAAAATAGTTTATGAGTGTTCCGTTAAGCTGGGGGCATGTCGAATCCAGCTCCTGCTTTGGTGGTCTCCGATGGTCAGCGTGCCGCGTTGGAGGTGCTGTCGA
>NZ_JAGPOT010000169.1 GCF_018224015.1 Pseudarthrobacter albicanus | reverse complement strand
AGGTGCTCCCTGATGTGCGTAGAAAATGCGGTGTGGTAACTACATTTTCCCACGTCAGAGGCACCTTTCAGGCTTTAATTACGGGCTCCGGTCACACCCCCGATGAAATCCCGAGGCTAGGACCGGTAGAGATCGGAAGTGTTTGTTTAGGGCAGGCTCTTCAGGGTTACCCGCTCCTGAGCGCCGGAATTCAGGAGTTCAAGGGTCCGACGGAGCGCGGTGCTGGAGGTGTGCATCGTGTAGGGGAAATAAACAACCTCTACCCCCACAGCCGCAAACTCCCGTTCCAAGGCCAGGCCCTTGGGTGTGCCCCTCCAGTCGTCCCCCTTAAAGAAGATGTCAAAGTGAACGGAACGCCAGGTGTCGATCTTGCGTGGAAGAGTCTCTGCAACTGCCTCGTCGACACATCGAATATGCCTGACAATTTCCAGACGTTCCGCCAATGGAACTACCGGCGAGCGGCCTTTCGTTGCGACCAGGAGTTCATCTGCAACGACGCCGGCGATCAGGTAGTCGCATTGCGCCTTGGCATGGCGGAGCAAATTGAGATGGCCCACGTGAAATAGGTCAAAGGCTCCTGCTGCGTAGCCGATTCGAGCGGTCATGTCATCTCCTTCAGTACGCGCCGACTGGGCTGTGCATTGCTCTAAAGGTTCTCCACATGATGATCAGGTCACCGGTCAGTGACCAGTTCTCGACGTAGTAGAGGTCCAATCGGATGCTCTCGTCCCACGGGAGGGTGGAACGACCGTTGATCTGCCACAGCCCGGTTATTCCAGGTTTGATCAGCAGCCGGCGGTTGGTGAACTTCTCGTAGGCTGCGACTTCAAGGGGCAGCGGTGGACGGGGCCCGACCAGACTCATGTCGCCGGTCAGGACATTCCAGAGCTGGGGAAGCTCGTCGAGAGAGTACTTACGCATCCAGCTCCCGCACTTCGTAACCCGTGGATCGTTTCGGATCTTGAACAGTGGCCCGGCACCTTCATTGAGCTCGCGCAGCGCGTCCAGATCGGTTTCAGCAGTCCCGACCATCGAACGGAACTTCAACATATGGAAGGGAATGCCGTTTCTGCCCGCCCGGACCTGGCGGAAGAGGGCGGGACCCTCGCTGTCACGCTTCACGACAAAGGCGAGAATCGAGAGGAGCGGGGATAAAACCAGCAATGCGGAGAAGGCAACCGCAATATCCACGGCTCGTTTCAGCACATGTTTACCGCCTGCGTACTGCGGAAGCTCAACGTGAACGAGCGGCAAGCCATCTACCGGACGCCAGTGGATTCGCGGACCGGCAACGTTTGTGAGACTAGAGGCCAGGATCAGTTCTGTTCCGGTCGCCTCCAGCTTCCATCCCAGTTCGCGGATGTACTTGCTGCCGCCCGGAACAGGCCCTGCGACGATGACGGCATCAGCAGTAGCCACTTGTACCATCCGCGAAACCTCGGCCAGGGTGGCAAGCACGGGGACGCGGTACCACGGGGGCCGCAGTTCCATGGACTTGTCCAGCTGCGGCAACGCAACACCGGAAACCTGGTATCCGGCCGCCGAATTCCCGCTGATTTGATTGACCACGTATTCGACGTCAGCCGCCTCTCCGATGACAACAACCTTGGAGAGGTACTTGCCCTGATTCCGCTGTCGATTTAGCCACTTACGCCAAAACCAGCGGTTTCCAGTGAGCAGCAATAGCCCCAAGGGCAGAGCCACGGCGAAGTAGCCACGCGCCACGTCAAACCGAAGAAACACCATTGCTATAGCCAATGCCCCGAATAGCTTGAGGGTAGCTTCCACCACTCGCTTGTATTCGGCACCACCGACACCAAACGTCCGGCTATCGCGGGTTCGATAGATCTCCAAGACGGCGATCCAAGACGCAAATATCAGTGTCGAGACCACAAGATATCTCGCTTCAAAGTCCCACCAGGTGGCAGCGGGTGGTTCTGCGCCGAAGCGAACCACGTAAGCCGAGGCTACGGATATGGCGATAGCTGCCGCGTCGGTGATTCGAAGGCAGTTAATAAAGTTCTTCCACTGGCGCGTCGCGGGGTTCCGCGGAGTGGCGATGTGGGTCTGGGATTCGTCGTCCCATACCGAATGCTGGGTCCTGGGTGGAACTTGCGTTTGCGTGGGGAGCCGGAACTGACCCGATGACCGAAACCCGGGGTTGAACGGCCGACGCTGCTTGAGCTCACTCACGCTCGCCGCCGAGGGCGTCGAGTGACATGAACGGGCTGTGCAGGCGAAGACCCGCGCACTGGCATGGTTTTACATTTGCCGAGCTGGCTTGTTCCTGCAAGCTCCGCCGGCGAAGCCCATCTTCAGGCAATAAAGGATGGACCACCATCAACTGGTCATACATAGTGAGACCTTCTAGTGTTCCGTGTTAATGGTTTGTTTGCGTTTCATCTTGCCCAATAGATACTCCGCGGACTTGGTCCAGGTGAACGGTTTGGCGTCCTTGTTGTAGTTTTCGATGTACCGCTCCAT
>NZ_JAGPOT010000168.1 GCF_018224015.1 Pseudarthrobacter albicanus | reverse complement strand
CATGGAGCGGTACATCGAAAACTACAACAAGGACGCCAAACCGTTCACCTGGACCAAGTCCGCGGAGTATCTATTGGGCAAGATGAAACGCAAACAAACCATTAACACGGAACACTAGCGGCTGGCTGCCGGGACCAGCACCCACAGGACCTCCACGGCGTCGTCCGTGGGGTTGACCCAGGTGTGCGGCTCCCGGCCGGGGAACGTCACCGTGTCCCCGGCGGTGAGCTCGAACTGCTCGTTGGTGAGGATCAGCCGGATGCTGCCCTTGACCACATGCAGCACGTCGACGTCGCAGTCCACGGCATACAGTTCGGATTCACCCCTGCCGCGCGGCTCGATCACGGCCTGGATGATCTGGATCCGGCGTTCCGAACGGGCCGTCAGGAGACGCTCCACGATCCCTTCCCCGCCGAGCGAGATCCGGGGACCTTCGTCCTTCTTGGTGAGGTGCGTCTCGGAAGCGGCGAAGAGATCGCCGATCGAGATGGAGAGCACCTGGCACAGCGTCACGAGGGATGCGACCGACGGCGAGGTGAGGTCCCGCTCAACCCGGCTGAGGAAGCCCTTGGTCAGGCCGGTGGCATCGGCCACCTGCTCGATCGTGAGCCGCTGCGACTGCCGGGCGGCACGGATCCGGGAACCGATGGCAACCGGAACGTTGCTCGGTTCAACTGGTAAAGCCTTCATCTAGGAACCTTTCACGGCCGGCCGCTCGGCCCCATCATTGCAGCAATAGTATCGGGACCGGGCCCTCCGACGCCGGATACGACGCCGGAAGGGGCTGCGGATACGACGGCGGATACGACGGCGGATGCCAGGGTTCCGGCGGCGGCACGGGAGGCGTCTTGACTGTTACCGGGGTCACACCGTACCCTTTTGGCAACAACTGTTGCCTATTAGGCAATCAGCGGGAAGATGGGGAAAGATCGCGGGAGGCTCCGGGGCCGGGGCCGCACGGAATACTCCCCCACAAACCACCAAGCAGCAGCGGGATCGCCGGGCGCACGTTTGCCCGCGGCCGGTTCACCCCTCCTGCCAGACAGCTCCAAGGAGCCTTTCATGGACGCAAGTTTCGTCAACATCGCCATCGTGGTGGTGTACCTGGTCGCCATGCTGGCGTTCGGGTGGTGGGGCAAGTCCCGCACCAAAAACAACAGCGACTTCCTGGTCGCGGGCCGCCGGCTCGGCCCGTTCCTCTACACCGGCACCATGGCCGCCGTCGTACTGGGCGGCGCCTCGACCGTCGGCGGCGTGGGCCTGGGCTACAAGTTCGGGGTCTCCGGCATGTGGCTCGTGGTCGCGATCGGCGCGGGCGTGCTGCTGCTCAGCCTGCTCTTCGCCGGCACCATCCAGAAGCTGAAGATCTACACCGTCTCCCAGATGCTGACCCTGCGCTACGGCAGCCGTGCCACGCAGACCTCGGGCATCGTGATGCTCGCCTACACGCTGATGCTGTGCGCCACGTCCACCGGCGCCTACGCCACCATCTTCGTGGTCCTCTTCGGCTGGGACCGGGCCCTCGCGATCGCGATCGGCGGCGCGATCGTGCTCGTGTACTCGACCATCGGCGGCATGTGGTCCATCACCCTGGCCGACCAGGTCCAGTTCGTCATCAAGACCGTCGGCATCTTCCTGCTGATGCTGCCGCTCACGCTCAACGCGGCCGGCGGGCTCGACGGGATCCGCAGCCGCGTGGAGGCCAGCTTCTTCCAGCTCGACGGCATCGGAATCCAGACCATCATCACCTACTTCGTGGTGTACACCCTGGGCCTGCTGATCGGCCAGGACATCTGGCAGCGCGTGTTCACCGCCAAGACCCCCACCGTCGCCCGCTGGGGCGGCGCCACCGCCGGCATCTACTGCATCCTCTACGGTGCCGCCGGCGCGCTGATCGGCCTCGGCGCCCGCGTCGCCCTGCCCAACATCGACGTCAAGGCCCTCGGCAAGGACGTCGTCTACGCCGAGGTCGCCACCCACCTCCTGCCCATCGGCATCGGCGGCCTCGTGCTCGCCGCAGCCGTCGCGGCCATGATGTCCACCGCCTCCGGGGCCCTGATCGCCGCCGCCACCGTGGCCCGCGCCGACGTCCTGCCGTTCGTCGCCAGCTGGTTCGGCAAGGACATCAACACGGAGGACACCGACAACCCGGAGCATGACGTCAAGGCCAACCGCCGGTGGGTCCTGGGCCTCGGGATCGTGGCGATCATCATCGCCATCATCACCAAGGACGTCGTCGCGGCCCTCACCATCGCCTACGACATCCTGGTGGGCGGGCTCCTGGTCGCCATCCTCGGCGGCCTCCTCTGGAAGCGCGGCACCGGGGCGGCCGCCGCGGCCTCCATGGCCGTGGGTTCGGTCATTACCCTGGGCACCATGATCGTCCTGGAGATCAACGCCGAGGTGCCGCTGGACGGAATCTACGCCACCGAGCCGATCTACTACGGCCTCCTTACCTCCGCCGTCGTCTACATCGCGGTGTCGCTGCTGACCAGGCCCACGGACCCCGCGGTCATGCGGAAGTGGCGCCAGCGGGTGGCCGGCGGGGCCGCAGAGGACGAGCAGGCTCCGGTCCTGGCACACTAGGACTGCGCTGAACAATTTGGGTGGTTTAAGGCGCGCCTGCTGGACTTCGCGCAGTGGTCCTTAAGACTGGGTGTATGCAAGGAATTGAGGCGGCCCAGCGCGGATATTTGGATG
>NZ_JAGPOT010000167.1 GCF_018224015.1 Pseudarthrobacter albicanus | reverse complement strand
ATCGCCGAACTCACCCAACCCGGCCAGCCCGCCCAACGCATCTCCCTGCCGCGCCGCACCCTCAAAGACTGCCTCGCCGAAGAACTCCGCCGCCTCGACCCCGACGAAGTCTTCGGCGATGTCCTCCGGGCGTCAATAGACACAGCAAAAACGGCAATACCTCGTTTTCAATCACTTGTAACCCTCTAACCTTGGAGTTTTGATGTCAGCACACATCGGTGTTACCGGCCTTGCGGTGATGGGGGCCAACCTCGCCCGCAACCTGGCCCGGAACGGCTTCACCGTTGCCCTGCACAACCGCTCGGTGGAGAAAACCGACGCGCTGCTGGAAAAGCACGGCCAGGACGGCGATTTTGTCCGCACGGAGACGCTCCAGGAGCTCGTTGACTCTCTGGAGAAACCGCGCCGCGTGCTGATCATGGTCAAGGCCGGCAAGCCGGTCGACTCCGTGATCGAGCAGCTTGAGCCGCTGCTGGAGGCCGGCGATATCATCATCGACGCCGGCAACTCGCACTACGAGGACACCCGCCGCCGCGAAGCGGCGCTGGCGAAGAAGGACCTGCACTTCGTCGGGATCGGCGTCTCCGGTGGCGAGGAGGGCGCGCTGAACGGCCCCTCGATCATGCCCGGCGGCTCGAAGGAGTCCTACGACGCCCTGGGACCGTTGCTGGAAAAGATCGCCGCCCAGGTGGACGGCAAGCCGTGCTGCGCCTGGATCGGCACCGACGGCGCCGGACACTTCGTCAAGATGGTCCACAACGGCATCGAATACGCCGACATGCAGGTCATCGGCGAGGCCTTCGACCTGCTGCGCTCCGGCGCGGGGATCGAACCGGCCGAACAGGCGAAGATCTTCACGGAATGGAACAAGGGAGACCTCGCCTCCTTCCTGATCGAAATCTCCGCCGAGGTCCTCGGCCACGTCGACGCGAAGACCGGCAAGCCGTTCGTTGACATTGTGGTGGACGCCGCCGGCCAGAAGGGCACCGGCCGCTGGACGGTCATCTCCGCCCTGGAACTGGGCTCCCCGGTCTCGGGAATCGCCGAATCGGTGTTCGCCCGCGCCCTGTCCTCCCAGACGGAGCAGCGCAAGCTGGCCCAGGAGCTCCTGGCCGGCGGCGAGGCCGACGTCCAGGTCCCCGAAGGCTTCGTCGAGGACGTCCGCCAGGCCCTTTACGCCTCCAAACTGGTCTCCTACGCCCAAGGACTGGACATGCTCACCTCGGCGGCCAAGGAATACGGCTGGGACCTGAAGCTGGACGAGATCGCCTCGCTGTGGCGCGGCGGCTGCATCATCCGCGCGGAGCTGCTCAAGGAGATCACCAACGCCTACGCCCTGGAGGACAAGCCGGCCAACCTGCTGTTCGCCCCGGCCTTCACCAAGGCCATCGCGGAGGTCCTTCCGGCGTGGCGCCGGGTGGTCTCCACGGCCGTGCAGCTCGGCATCCCGGTGCCGGTGTTCTCCTCCTCGCTGGCCTACTACGACGGCCTGCGCCGCAAGCGCCTCCCGGCCGCCGTGATCCAGGGCCAGCGTGACCTCTTCGGCGCCCACACCTACGGCCGCGTCGATGCCGAGGGCACCTTCCACACCCTCTGGGGCGAGGACAAGTCCGAAATCGAGGCAGTGGACACCCACTAAGGCGGTGAGCTTGTACCCGGCTCCCCCGGAGCCGGCCACCTGACTTCCAACGTCCCGGCCTCACCGACTCTCTGCCCAACCGGCCCGTAGCCTTGATCCGCCGACGGGCCCGTTGGGACCCCGGGATTTGGTTTGGCCGGGCGCGTCGGGTTCGGGGCAGGCCGGGTCGCCCGGCACCGCTGCCGGTGGTGTCCCACCGTGGTCCTTGGTTGTTTCGGTACGGGGCGGCCGGTCAGGTCTTTGCCAGCCGCGGAACGATCAGGTTGAACAGGTCCGTCCAGGGGGTTTCCCAGGGCGCTGTCGTTCAGATCGGCGTTGACCTGCTCGATGATCGCGTGCCCGCGGTGGGTCTTATCTGCGGCCACGGTGTCGAGGGTGCCGGTGGTGAAAAAGGCACCACCCACAGTATAAAAATGATTACTACAGTGACGGTGATGACATAGAACCAGCCGAGGTTTTCTGCGATCCAGGCCACCACCGTTTTCATGGTGCCGTTCGCGTTTGCGGGCGCCAGCATCGCCCAGATAGAGAAGGCTACGATGATGGCTGAAGCGATGATGAAAACACGCCAGTTGACCCTTGGCCCGGGGTTCTCAATGAGTTCGGCGGTGTCTGGGTCTTTGTCGATGGTGGTGGTACTCAAGGTCCAACTCCAATTCTTGGTCCGGGCTGCGGGGAAACGCAGCACATCATGGTGGTGTTCCCGGCCTTTTCCTGGTCGGTCAGGCAGAGATCCCGGTGCAGGGGTGCCCGTTGAAGCACTGACAGGGAACATTCGCCGCAGATGCCTTTGCCGCACATGTTCGGAATGCTTTTTCCTGCTTTTTCGAGGGTCTCCATCAACGAAACGCCGGCCGGAACTTCCAATCTCATGCCGCTAGAGCCAGCTTCACCGCGAACGGTCCGTAGCGGTGAGTTCCCCGATTCTGGGTCGTGGGCCTGCCGCGGTCAGCGCATTCGGTCCGGGCCGGTGGACGTAGATCAGGGACGGTGGGGTGCCCCGTTCGGCGGCGTACCGGGCGCGCGACAGCCCCGGGGTGATCCCGGTTCCTGCCGCAACAGGCAGTTGATGAGTGGCTGT
>NZ_JAGPOT010000166.1 GCF_018224015.1 Pseudarthrobacter albicanus | reverse complement strand
TATTCACTGACTGAACCGTCCCCTGCAATGTAGTTCTTGTTATCCCCCGCACGGGCCTGCTGGGCCAGCGAATCCGGGGCGGCGCAGGCCGCCAGCGAAACGGCGAGCACAGCCGCCGACGCGATGGCAGTGAGAGGGACCCGTCGTGGGCCTCCTCTGGCCTCCCGGCCTCTGTGCAGCTTCATCGGCTTCCTCTCTTGATGGCCACGCGGCCCACGTACTTAGCGGCGCCTTTCCCGTTCTCGGCCTGGCCGGCCGTGGCAGGCCGCCGCCGGTTGGGGGAACCGGGGGCGGCCCTCCCTAGTGTAGACCTAAACTACTTAGGTTGTTAGGTTGACCAGTGCGATTTGACGCCCCATGGACGGCGGCCTGCTGCGGCCTGCCCTGGCCTATGGACTGCTGTCACTGGAGAAAGGGAGCGGGCCCGTGGAGTGCAGGCCGCAGAAGCATTCGGCATCGGCGGATACGGCTCTTTGGGGCAGCAAGGATCAGAAGGGCACCCCCATGCCTCGCTGTCCGCGCAGCGCTGCGGAGCATTTTTCAGTCTGGACTCGTTATACTGACATCTGAACATTTATTCATATGTAGGAGGTCCTGTGATGGCTCGTGAGGCGATCGACGAATGCGGTGTGAATCTGGTCGACCCGGACAAGGTCGACCTGGTCCGGCGGGCGCTGCCTTCAGATCATGACATCGCAGAGCTGGCCGATGTGTTTTCCCTGCTGGGTGATCCGGGACGCCTGCGGCTGTTGACGTCGCTGCTGGAGGGCGGAGAGCTGTGCGTGTGTGATCTGGCGGCGACGACGGCGATGAGTGAAAGCGCCGTCAGCCATGCGCTTCGTCTGCTGCGCGCCCACCGGGTGGTTTCCGTCTCCCGGCGAGGCCGGATGGCCTACTACCGCCTGGATGACGCGCACGTGCGGATGCTCCTGGACCTCGGTCTCACCCACACCGGCCACACCATCGCCGTCCATCCCGAGCGCACCGATTCCGCACAGAAGGACAACGTGCGATGAGCGCCGATCACCTCCACGACCACGCATCCCGCCGGACAGACGACGCGTCCTCTGCCAAGCACCATGATCACGGCCATGGAATAGCCGCGAACGCGGACCGGCGCTACCTGGTCATTGCCTTGGCGCTGATCGTCGGGTTCATGATCGTGGAAGTCATCGTCGCCGTCGTTTCCGGGTCACTGGCCCTGCTCTCCGACGCCGGGCACATGCTCACCGACGCCGGCGCGATCGCCGCCTCCCTGTGGGCGATCAGTCTGGCGGGCCGCCCGGCCCGGGGGATCTGGACCTTCGGATTCAAGCGCGCGGAGATCCTTTCCGCGGCGGCCAACGGCATCACGTTGCTGGTCATCAGCGCCCTCGTGGCCGTGGAGGCGATCCACCGCCTCCTCGATCCGCCTCCCGTCGCAGGCGGACCCGTCGTGGTCGTCGCCATCCTCGGGGTCATCGTGAATCTGGTGGCGGTCTGGGTGCTGGCCAAAGCCAACCGGTCCAGCCTGAACGTGGAAGGATCCTTCCAGCACATCCTCACCGACCTGTACGGGTTCATTGCCACCGCGATCGCCGGGGTCATCGTCCTGACCACCGGTTTTACCCGCGCGGACGCGATCGCCTCCCTCATCGTGGTGGCCCTGATGCTCCACGCCTCGTGGGGCCTGCTGCGGGACTCCGGGAGGATCCTGCTGGAGGGCGCACCGGAAGGCGTTGACCTGGACCAGGTCAGGGTGCACCTGCTGGAAACCGGGCACGTGCACGACGTCCATGACCTTCACGTCTGGACCGTCACCTCAGACCTGCCCGCCCTGTCCGCACACGTCGTCCTGGATGAGAGCTGCTTCTCTGACGGACACGCCCCCGCCATCCTTGACCAGCTCCAGTCCTGCCTGACCGGGCACTTCGACGTGGAGCACTCCACGTTCCAGCTCGAACCCGCCGGCCACGCCACCCACGAAACAGGGACCCACTGATGAGCGCTCCCCAGCCGCTTCCCCTGGGACCGAACAAGCCCGCGGCCGACGACGCGCCTGCCTGCGCTGACGGCTGCTGCACCCCGGAGCCTCCCGCTGTTCCTGACGCCCGCTGGATCAGGCATGCCCATACGGTGCGGCTGCTGTCCTGGTTCAGCCTGGTCTGGATGGTCCTGGAGGGGGCCCTTGGTTTGGTCGCCGGCGGGGCCGCCGGCTCGGTATCCCTGATCGGCTGGGCGCTCAGCTCAGCCGTCGAGGGCCTGGCGAGCATCATCGTCATCTGGCGGTTCACCGGATCCCGCACCCTGTCCGAAACCGCCGAACGGCGCGCACAAAAAGCGGTGGCCATCAGCTTCTGGCTCCTGGCCCCCTACATCGGAATCCAATCGGTCATCGACCTGGCCACCGGGCACCGGGCCGAAAACAGCCTCCTGGGTATTGTGCTCACGGCGGCCAGCCTGGTCATCATGCCGGTCCTCGGGGTCGCCAAACACCGACTCGGTGCCCGGCTGAACTCCGGAGCCACCGCCGGGGAAGGAACCCAGAACCTGCTCTGCGCCGCGACCGCCGCCGCTGTTCTCATCGGTCTCGCCGGCAACGCACTCTTCGGCGCATGGTGGCTGGACCCCATCATCGGCCTCATCATCGCCGCCGTCGCCGTCCAGGAAGGCCGCGAAGCATGGAAAGGCGAGGACTGCTGCTAACCCCGGTTAGCCACAATACCGTTCAGTTAAGGGTTCCTGCGGTAGCATGTTTTCATGCCCCGCTCCGGACAACTGAAACCAACCACCGGTACCCGCCTCCCCGACGTCATCTCGGTGGGACTCATGGCCAAG
>NZ_JAGPOT010000165.1 GCF_018224015.1 Pseudarthrobacter albicanus | reverse complement strand
GTGGTGTCACCGGCGATGTGGACATTCAGGCCCAGGTGCATCAGCCTCATCGCCGCCATCCGCAACACCAGCCCGCTCCGGCCCGCGCCGGCAACAAACACCCGGCCCGGCTGGGTGAGATGACGGGCCAGGTCGGCCACCTGCTGCCCGTCGATCTTGGCCGCCGTATCCGCGATCTCGTCCCTGACAAGGGCCAGATTACGGACAATGTCCTCTGTGCTGCTGTACCCGGTGAGCGTTGCATTAGCTGTCGGAGTCACGATTTATCCCCTTCGATTCGGTCACCCGGCCTGTAGCGGGCCGGGTGAGGCTTTCTGGTTGATATCCATAATCCCGAAGCAGACGGGCAGGGGTAACACTGTTTTCTGACGGTTCTCACTACACTTTAGGATGGCCTGATGTTTCCGTCCCCGGTGGACTGTCCGGAGGGCCTGGCCGCTCGTGGCAGAATCTTTGGCCGTCGAGAAAGCGGCCGACACCTGGTCCATGGACAGGACATGCATGATCAGTGGTTCGATTACGAGAGAGGCTGGTTCGCAAGGGCGGGGATGGCTTCATCCATTTCGTCACCGTCCGGGGGACGGCGGCCAGTCCGGCCGGAAAGCCGGAGTGTTGAAGGATTTATTGCATAGACTCTACTGAAGGATCAAAATCCTTCAGTACTGCCCGGACTGCTTAGATGACCCCCACCCGTAGCCCATTTTCGGAGCGCAGACTTTTGGCCACGCCGACCTCATTCCAGTCGCAGATATATCGAGCCTTGCCGGAAATCGAGAGGGCCGATGCGATTGTCGACAGAATTACCAAGGCCATCGCCCTCGGGCTGCTCAAAGTGGGTGAACGGCTGCCCCCCGAAGCGGCACTCTCGGACATGTTTGGGGTCGGCGGCGCAACCCTTCGCGAAGCTTTGGCCGAACTGCGCGACCAGGGAGTCGTCGAGACCCGCAGAGGCCGGAGCGGGGGGACCTTCGTCGTCAATCAGCCTCGGACCCAGACCGACACCATACGGGAGTGGTTTCTCTCCACGTCTATTTCGGAAATACGCGACATCGGCGACGAACATGCCGCCATAGCCGCCGCGACCGTCCGTCTGGCATGTGAGCGAGCGGAAGCACACGACGTCGACCGTCTTCAGGAACTTGCCCGGGCATTGGTTCTGGCCACGACCCCCGAAGTGCGTGCATCTGCTGACAGCCGATTCCACATCGAGTTGGCAGTATCCGCGCAATCACCGAGGCTTGCCAATGCCGAAATCCGGCTTCAGGAGGAAACAGTTCAACAGCTATGGACCCCCCTCGCCGTAGCATTTGACCCCGAAACGGCAACCGCTGAACACCTGGAACTGGTCCGGGCCGTGGCCCAGGACCAACCCGAAAAGGCCCAGAAACTGGTCCTTGAACACATCAGGCGAAACATCTTCCACCTGATTGATACAAAGCTCACTCTCGGTTACGCCCAATCAATTCAGGATGGCCAATGACCCCCGCCGTAGCATTTGACCCCGAAGTGGCAACCGCTGACACTTGGAACTGGTCCGGGCCTGGCCCAGGACCAAGCCGAGAAGGCCCGGAAACGGGTCCTTGAGCATGTCAGGCGAAACATCTTCCACCTGATCACGAAACTCACCTTGGCTTACGCCGAATCAACTCAGGATGGCCCAATGAACCCCGACAATGAAGTCGTACATGCTGCCAATGCGCTCACTTCGTGGACCAGCGGTGTCTCCACCGAGATCAAGGAACTCTCCAGAAACGTTGCCACCCTGCTTGAACGAAACCTCGCCGGCAAGTCCAAGGTCAACAAGGCTGCACTGGTCGGATTGGACGAACTCTCACGGGAGTTCCTGACCAAGAACACCTTTGCTGTCGGCGCCGGGACCTTCCTCGCCGCGGAATCCGTTGAGAAGGGCGGCCGGGCTTTGGAATGGTGGTCCCGCAAGGAATCCGGGGCCATCGGAAGGCTTGACTTTGACCTGACTCCAGGCAGCAATCGATACTACGACTATGAGAAGCTACCGTTCTTCTCGACCGCCGCTTCCACAGGTGAGCAGACCCTTTGGGGCCCGTATATAGATTATCTCGGCTTCGAGGAATACATCCTTACGTTCGCGGCACCGTTTTCCGTCCATGGAAACTTTGCGGGGGTGGCGGGATGCGACATTCGGATCAAGGACCTCGAACCCCTCCTCATGCCAAACCTGCGCGTTATCCCAGGCGATGCCGCCCTCATCAACGCCAGCAACCGCGTCATTCTTGGCAACTCCGGGATGTACTTGGTTGGCGAGCGGATCAAATCCGGATCTCCAGACCTGCACCGACTGGCTCTGGATGTTCCCCACCTGGGGCTCTCATTGATCTATACCACCCAGCCTCAGACCTCCTGAAGTAGGACAGTGGACCGCTGTTAAAGTTCACGCCGTGGTGATCTGGTAGGTCAGGGTCCGGGGGGTCGCCGGGAGCCTGGGCGGTGTGCTGGTAAGCACCTCGGCGCCCGGGCGGTTCATGTCTGTCTCTTTTGCGAGCCCTGGCGGTCAAGGCCGGGCGTGTCCGCCGGGTGAACACCCGGCTTCCTGCCAGCTGGCCAGGGTGGCGGCGTGCGTTCAGCGGAGGAGTTCGTGGGCCTGGACGTGGATGACCGGCGGTACCAGCCTCAACATCTACAGGGGACTGACGAGGTTGGCCGAGAACGGCTCTCCTGGAAGGCGGGCAACGAAGCAGCAAAATTAACATGAATAAAAGCTGTTGAAATGGAGGTTAAGTCTGTAATCTTTAGAGTGATCTGTTTCACAGGAGACGCTGCCGGAACGGTCCGAAGTCCTGCAAAGATCGCAGACCGGACGAAGAAGCACTTCCCCCGGATACGACACCCCCGAATTCGGCCCCCACCGGCAT
>NZ_JAGPOT010000164.1 GCF_018224015.1 Pseudarthrobacter albicanus | reverse complement strand
GCCGCATGGTGGGGGGTGGAAAGCTTTTTTGTGGTTTTGGATGGACTCGCGGCCTATCAGCTTGTTGGTGAGGTAATGGCTCACCAAGGCGACGACGGGTAGCCGGCCTGAGAGGGTGACCGGCCACACTGGGACTGAGACACGGCCCAGACTCCTACGGGAGGCAGCAGTGGGGAATATTGCACAATGGGCGCAAGCCTGATGCAGCGACGCCGCGTGAGGGATGACGGCCTTCGGGTTGTAAACCTCTTTCAGTAGGGAAGAAGCCGCAAGGTGACGGTACCTGCAGAAGAAGCGCCGGCTAACTACGTGCCAGCAGCCGCGGTAATACGTAGGGCGCAAGCGTTATCCGGAATTATTGGGCGTAAAGAGCTCGTAGGCGGTTTGTCGCGTCTGCCGTGAAAGTCCGGGGCTCAACCCCGGATCTGCGGTGGGTACGGGCAGACTAGAGTGATGTAGGGGAGACTGGAATTCCTGGTGTAGCGGTGAAATGCGCAGATATCAGGAGGAACACCGATGGCGAAGGCAGGTCTCTGGGCATTAACTGACGCTGAGGAGCGAAAGCATGGGGAGCGAACAGGATTAGATACCCTGGTAGTCCATGCCGTAAACGTTGGGCACTAGGTGTGGGGGACATTCCACGTTCTCCGTACCGTAGCTAACGCATTAAGTGCCCCGCCTGGGGAGTACGGCCGCAAGGCTAAAACTCAAAGGAATTGACGGGGGCCCGCACAAGCGGCGGAGCATGCGGATTAATTCGATGCAACGCGAAGAACCTTACCAAGGCTTGACATGGACCGGAAACACCTGGAGACAGGTGCCCCGCTTGCGGCCGGTTCACAGGTGGTGCATGGTTGTCGTCAGCTCGTGTCGTGAGATGTTGGGTTAAGTCCCGCAACGAGCGCAACCCTCGTTCCATGTTGCCAGCGCGTAATGGCGGGGACTCATGGGAGACTGCCGGGGTCAACTCGGAGGAAGGTGGGGACGACGTCAAATCATCATGCCCCTTATGTCTTGGGCTTCACGCATGCTACAATGGCCGGTACAAAGGGTTGCGATACTGTGAGGTGGAGCTAATCCCAAAAAGCCGGTCTCAGTTCGGATTGGGGTCTGCAACTCGACCCCATGAAGTCGGAGTCGCTAGTAATCGCAGATCAGCAACGCTGCGGTGAATACGTTCCCGGGCCTTGTACACACCGCCCGTCAAGTCACGAAAGTTGGTAACACCCGAAGCCGGTGGCCTAACCCCTTGTGGGAGGGAGCTGTCGAAGGTGGGACCGGCGATTGGGACTAAGTCGTAACAAGGTAGCCGTACCGGAAGGTGCGGCTGGATCACCTCCTTTCTAAGGAGCACCTACAAACCAAGCCCCGTGTATGCGGGATGCGGAAGTTTGTCAGGAGTATATGCCCGCTGCGCAGGCGATTGTCCTGCGGCGGGTGCTCACGGGTGGAATATCAACGGATAGGTGCCTGGCGGCACATGCCGGCAGCAAGTACGGACGGGTTCCCTTCGGGGTCCCTGTCCTGGAACGCGGCCGGAATGGATTGCCGGGTAGTGTTTGGCACACTGTTGGGTCCTGGGACAACAGGACCATGGCATGGCGGTCCGCCTTCGGGTGGGGCGCTGTGGCGTGGGACGGCTGTTTCTGGTTTCCTGGCCGCACCGATCACACATGATCAGCCCTGACGGGTTGGCCCCTTTGCGGGGTGTGTGTGGGGTGTGTGGTATGGGGTTGTTGTTTGAGAACTACATAGTGGACGCGAGCATCTTTTATAAGAAGCAATTTCCAAGAATATGAACCTGGATCTGGCCGCACTTTCGGGTGTGGTTGGTTTTCGTGGTTCTCTCGTGAAACAGTTTTTTTGATCTTTTGTGGTCAAGTTTTTAAGAGCACACGGTGGATGCCTTGGCATTAGGAGCCGAAGAAGGACGTAGGAATCTGCGATAAGCCTGGGGGAGTCGATAACCGGACTGTGATCCCAGGGTGTCCGAATGGGGAAACCCCGCCAGGGGCGCGAGCCGCCTGGTGACCCGCATCTGAACACATAGGGTGTGTGGGGGGAACGCGGGGAAGTGAAACATCTCAGTACCCGCAGGAAGAGAAAACAATAGTGATTCCGTCAGTAGTGGCGAGCGAACGCGGATCAGGCTAAACCGTTCCATGTGTGATAGCCGGCGGGCGTTGCATGGTCGGGGTTGTGGGACTTTCCATACCAGTTCTGCCGGACTGGTGAGGTGCGAAGTGTGGGCATAGGTGAACGGTCTTGAAAGGCCGGCCAGAGAGGGTGGGAGCCCCGTAACCGAAATGTTGTCATACCGCCTGGAGAGTATCCCAAGTAGCACGGGGCCCGAGAAATCCCGTGTGAATCTGTCAGGACCACCTGATAAGCCTAAATACTCCCTAATGACCGATAGCGGACCAGTACCGTGAGGGAAAGGTGAAAAGTACCCCGGGAGGGGAGTGAAACAGTACCTGAAACCGTGTGCTTACAATCCGTCGGAGCAGCCTTGTAGCTGTGACGGCGTGCCTTTTGAAGAATGAGCCTGCGAGTTAGTGTTACGTCGCGAGGTTAACCCGTGGGGGGAAGCCGTAGCGAAAGCGAGTCTGAACAGGGCGTTGCAGTGGCGTGATCTAGACCCGAAGCGAAGTGATCTACCCATGGCCAGGTTGAAGCGACGGTAAGACGTCGTGGAGGACCGAACCCACTTCAGTTGAAAATGGAGGGGATGAGCTGTGGGTAGGGGTGAAAGGCCAATCAAACTTCGTGATAGCTGGTTCTCCCCGAAATGCATTTAGGTGCAGCGTTGCGTGTTTCTTGCCGGAGGTAGAGCTACTGGATGGCTAATGGGCCCTACAAGGTTACTGACGTCAGCCAAACTCCGAATGCCGGTAAGTGAGAGCGCAGCAGTGAGACTGTGGGGGATAAGCTTCATAGTCGAGAGGGAAACAGCCCAGACCACCAACTAAGGCCCCTAAGCGTGTGCTAAGTGGGAAAGGATGTGGAGTTGCGAAGACAACCAGGAGGTTGGCTTAGAA
>NZ_JAGPOT010000163.1 GCF_018224015.1 Pseudarthrobacter albicanus | reverse complement strand
GAGTACATGCAGCACTCGGACGCCACGAACACCGTGTTCGAGCAGTCCATGACGTTCACCGACGGCTACCTGCACCCGGGCGAGGCGCCCGGCATCGGCGTGGAGTTCAACGAGGAAGCAGCCAACAGCTACCCCTACCAGCAGGCCTACCTGCCCTACAACCGCCTCGTCGACGGAACGGTCCACGACTGGTGACGGGCCCGGGACCACAAGGTCCCCGGCGGCGAGCCTCCGCCCAGCGCGAGCTGCTGCAGCGCGCCGGCGGCATGCCCGGACGCCCCTGAACTCCACAATGGCGGTAATCTTCAGCAGAGAAGGTCCACACACGGCACAGAGGCGGAAACGGACAATGGCTGAGGATCGAACGGGCAAGCCGCAGGGCCGGTGGCGGGTATTCAACGAGAAGTTCGTGGTGGAAGAACGGTTCATGAGCGTGCAGGCGCGGACGAACCTGTACCGCATGGGCGTTGTCCTGATGATCGCGGGCGCCCTGTTGTTCACGGCTGTCCTGGCGGGTGTCCTCCTGCGGGGCGGCTTGTCCGACGGAGACGAACCCGTGCGGTCCTGGCTCCTGACGCTGCGGTCCGAGCCCCTGACCACGGTGATGATCATCCTGGCGGTCATCTTCGGCCCGGTCGGGCTGCCGATTATCGTCCTGGTGGTCACGGTGGCCTGGGCATTCCTGGCAAAGCACGTCTGGCGCCCGGTCCTGCTGGCAGCCGCCATGCTGACCGGCGTCGTCCTTGCCCAGCTGATCGGCCACATCGTGAACCGCGGCCGCCCTCCCGTGGACCTCATGCTCTTAGGCGCCGATCCCACCTTCTCGTTTCCTTCCGGACACGTCCTGGGTGCCTGCGACTTCCTGCTCATCACGACGTTTCTCGTCTTCTCGCGCCGCCGCAACCCGACGGCCACCGTCGTCGGCTTTATCGGGGCCGGAGTCGGCGCGTTCTTCGCTGCGGTCAGCCGGCTGTACCTCGGCTATCACTGGATGACTGATGCCCTCGCGTCCCTCGCCATCTCGCTGGTCATCCTGGGGGCCGTGATGGCCGTGGATACCTGGCGGACCGCCCGGATCCGGGGGGAGCCGGTCACCGGGACCCTCTCGAAATCCGACGCCGGCGAGGACTAACCCGGGCCGAACCATGCCGGCGGCCACGGGGCGGGGCCGGACAGGGCCCCCGGCGGCACGGATTCTCCCCGCCTTCAAAGGGGACGACCGGTCCGGGGGCACTTTGACACGGACACGCCGTCCACGGACCGGGATCAGCCGGCTGCGGGCTTCAAAGTAGCCCCGGACCGCAGCCTATCTGTCACGCCCCCGCCTCAGTGCCCCCGGGCCTGCTGCAGGGCGCCCCGCTTGAGGGCTGCCCGGTTGAGCGCTGCCTGCAGCCGGGCGTTGGCAGCTTCCAATTCCAGCACTTTGGCCACTCCGGCCAGGTTCAGCCCCTCATCCAGCAGCTCGCTGATCCGCCGCAGAACCGCCAGATCGGCGTCGCTGTACTGACGCGTGCCACCGGCCGTGCGGTCCGGTGTGAGCAGGCCTTTCCGCTCGTAGAGCCTGATGTTCTGCTGCCCGGTCCCCACCAGCTGAGCCACCACGGAGATGGCATACAGACCCACCACCCGCGCCTCTTCCGTCATGGTTCTCCTTCACGCTGACCGCCGGATTCCTCTTGCATCAGTCTCCCACCGGTGCTATAAAAAATCTATATCCACCAACATAGATAACCGGTCGCGGTGGATATAGGGAAATGCACAGAACCAGTACTGAAGGAGTGGGAAATGATGTTGATGCGTACGGACCCCTTCCGTGACTTCGACCGGCTGGCCCAGCAGGTCTTCGGCACGGCCGCACGGCCCGCTGCCATGCCGATGGACGCGTGGCAGGAAGACGACGAGTTCGTCGTCGCATTCGATCTGCCGGGAGTCAACGTGGACTCGGTTGACCTCGATATTGAGCGGAACGTCCTGACGGTGAGGGCCGAGCGGCGCGACCCGACGCAACCCAACGTTGAACTCATCGCGTCGGAGCGTCCGCGCGGTGTCTTCAGCCGCCAACTGATCCTGGGGGACACGCTGGACACCGAACACGTCAAGGCCAGCTACGCCGACGGCGTCCTGACCCTCCGCATTCCCGTGGCAGAGCAGGCCAAGCCGAGGAAGATCGAAATCTCCCACGAGCAGAACAAGATGCAGGAGATCGGGAAGTAGTCCCGGGGCGAGGGCGCCCGGTTCCCGCCGCCTGGAAAACAGGGGCGGCGCCCGGCGACGCCGGCGCCGCCCCGGTCCCACGCCACTACTCCCACGCCCGCCGACCCCCCCGCCCGTCCACACCTGATCCGACGGAGCCGGAACCGTGCACGCTGACTCCCGCGGCTACTACGCGGCACTGGAGGTTGCGCCCGACGCGACGCAGCAGGAAATCAGCCGCGCCTTCCGGGCGCTGATGCGCCAGCGCCACCCCGACGTCGGCAATCCAGGCGGCGGGGACGAGGTGCGCAGCATCCTGGAGGCCTTCGCCGTTCTCCGGGATCCCAGGTCCCGGGCTGCCTATGACCGCGGACAGGGCCCGGCGGACCGGCCGCGCAACGCGGCCCATCCTCCGCGGGACATTCCGGTGCGCCACATCCGGCATCCGGAGCCGCTGCTGCGGGTCACCCCGGTGAGGTGGGAACGCGGTCCGTGGCGCGGTCCGTGACAGTCCACCTGCGCGGCGGGTGCGGCAATGAAGAGCAATGCTCCCAGAGAACGACTCCAAGAGAAGGAGGCCGCCATGAGCGAATGGCGCCGTTACGATGCCCATCTGATGCCGGTATTCCACGAAAGGTTCGAGAAACGCTGGGGCAAGGGCACGGCGCCCTTCCTGGATCCCGAGGCGCTCGAATCGCCGCTTCCCCGGGCCCAATGGATCAACAGCGACACGGGTGCGCTGGCAGTTGTCCCCATCTGGACCGACGACGACCGCCAGCACCGCTCCTTTGGCGTGTTCTATCTGCCGCCGGCCGGTGACATATGGGTGCTGCGGCCCGGCTTCACGGAGTACCTTGAGCCCTCCTCCTCCGAGACGGAGCACCTCGTGGCGCTGCGGAACGACGCCTTCAAGAAGGCCGTGGCACACGCCAAGGAGTTCATCTCCGGGCCGGAGACCTCAGGCTACTGATGCAGGGCCGGCAGCCGCGGCGCGAGGGCGCCGTTCGCGGCGAGCGGCTCGTGGCGTGAGGGTCCGCCACGGCCTAGGACTGCGCTGAACAATTTGGGTGGTTTAAGGCGCGCCTGCTGGACTTCGCGCAGTGGTCCTTAAGACTGGGTGTATGCAAGGAATTGAGGCGGCCCAGCGCGGATATTTGGA
>NZ_JAGPOT010000162.1 GCF_018224015.1 Pseudarthrobacter albicanus | reverse complement strand
CCGAGAGTCCCTCCAACGCCTGAAGAACCAGCACCGAACCGATCACCGACGCCGGGATAGAGGGCCGGCCCCGGCCCGACGTGAAAAGGTCCTCCATCATCGAGTCAGGGAACAACCGGCTCCGGTGTTCAGCCAAAAACGCGAAGGCACTCCCCGGGGCCAACAGCTCCCCGGCCAGTGCCTCCACATCCAAAAACCCGCGCTGGGCGTCCTCAATTCCTTGCATGCAACCAGTCTTAACGACCAGCCCCGCAAGTCCAGCAGGCGCGCCTTAAACCCACCAATTTGTTCAGCAGTTTCCTAGGTTCCTTGCGACCGCGGTCAGCGGGCAGCGAAAGCCGTTGGCCGCAAACACTAATGTCTCCCCAGCCACGACAGAGGCTGCCAAACCGGCCCGTCGATCCGACTGTCCCCGAATGCCGGAGTACAGGATGTACACCATGCAGGCCTCGATCGTGAACCATGCCAACGTGTGAAACGCCTTCACTGCCTTGAGCACCATACGGCGTTCCTTCATGCCCTCATGATATCGACCGACCCTCTGGCCTGCGGTCAGCGGTGGTCGGAGGCGGTTAGGAGCCTCAGACATCGTTCCAGCACGCGGTACAAGTCCCGCCCCGTGGCGCTGACGTGTTGTGCCCGCTTCAGGATGCTTGAAGCAGACCCTGCTGCCACAGGCACCCCAGAACATACTCAGACATGTCCGCACTCGACCGCGATACACCACCGGAAGCCTGCGCTCAGTAATACCAGTCCCAGATGAGCATCATGGGAATCGTGTGCACGGCTGTAAAGAGGATCGACGCGCAAAGGTACATCCACGGCCTGTATCCGGGGACGAACCGAAGAGTGCGTGCTGGCCTCACTCCGGCGGACTGAAGTCTCCCACGCAGCAAGCCCATGAGCTACGCGCGAAACCTGGCCTTCAACCTCAGACTCCGCGGGTTGTCCGAACCCGAGATCGCCGAAGTAATCGACACGGTGCGGGCGCATGAGGCCGCCGCAGGGACTCCCCCGGAAGCCGAATTCGGCACGGCCGAGGAGTACGCGAAGCAGTTCCCCAAGAAGAAGAGGCGGATCTGGGGAACCATCATAACGACGATCGGAACAGCACTATCGATCGCCTACGTTCTCCTCGCGGTACTCCTGATGCTCCTCTTCAGAGTCGACATTCGCGATGTCGCTTCTTTCCCGGCATGCCGTGGACAACGATTTCGACATCGAGTTGCTCGGCGGCGACCAAGACTTTCCACCGTATTGGAGGAGAGTGTGGGGGGCCAGGGCATTCCTCTACGTATGGGACGAGTGGCAGCGCCGACCGTGGTCGGAGTTGTCCTGGGGTTTCCTGTAGATCGGCCGCAATTGTGACGGGCGATTCCGCAGGGTTTCCGCAGCATTGGCCATTTTCGGAGTTGTCCGGGAATGCCGCTGCTAACCTCAGAAATCCGTGCAGGCCCAGTGCTGGTGACCGCTTTCGGACGGGTTACTCACCGTGACTTGGCGCAACTACGCTTCACTGCATCCTTGGACTATCGGCGAGGTCCTCCGTTTGTGTCCCCGGCCATTATTGAGGGTGAGATGTTTCTAACTTTTTGGCGGTTCCGCAGCGCGATCGCTCCCTATGCTTGGGCAATGGCCGGAGGCGCGCTGTTGGTTATCTTCGTCGCGGCAATGGAAGTGGCATTGCCTTGGCCGATGAAAATCATCGTCGATGACGTCCTGCAGCAGGCTGGCAGTTCCGGACAGCACGGGGCTCCCTCCTTCCCTGGACTGGCCGGACTTGGGCCGCTCGAGGTGCTCCTGCTGGCGGCATCGGCTCTGCTCGCGATGACAGTGCTGAACGCCGGCGCGGACTATCTGGGGACCCGCATACTCAACGGTGTCGGCGAGAAGGCCATGGCCACCATCCGGGCCGATGTTTTTACCCACCTGCAGCGCTTGTCCCTGTCCTTCCACGACAAGCAGCGCCTTGGGGACCTGGTCACACGCACCACCACGGACGTCGACTACGTGCGTGCGCTCATGGTGTCGATCCTCTCCGTGCTGCTGCCCAACGTTTTCATTCTCGGATTCATCATCACCATCTGCGTGCTCGTCGATCCGGCCTTTGCCATGATCGGCCTGGCAGTTGCCCCGCTGCTTTTCGTGACCGTGCTGGTCTACCGGCGCCGCATCAAGAGGGCCTCCCGGGCAGCCCGCAGCAAGGACAGCGACATAGCCGCAGCCATGTCCGAGACATTCTCTTCAGTGCGGGTGATGCAGACCTACACCAGCGAAGCACGCCACGAAGAGGACTTCCGTACCCGGAACAACGGCAGGATGGACGTGGGCCTGAGGGTCATTCGGCTTCAGTCCATGTTCTCCCCGCTGGTTGATGTCATCGCCACCGTGGGCACGGTACTGGTGCTCTGGGTCGGTGCGCAACGGGTGCTGGAAGGAACCATGACACTGGGCCTCCTGATTGTATTCCTTGCCTACCTTAAGGCGCTGTACGCGCCGATGAAGGCCCTGGCGAAACTGACCACGGTGATAAGCCGCGGACAGGCCAGTGCTGAACGTATCCAGGAGATTCTGGACACGGCTCCCGCCATCACAGACAAGCCGGGGGCAATGCCCGCCCCGCGGCTCGCTGGCGGGGTGGAGTTGCGCGGGGTCAGCTTCGGCTACCAGGGGGATCGTGATGTCCTGCACGGGATTGATCTCACAGCCCAGCCAGGCAGTGTCGTGGCCATTACCGGTCCCACGGGAGCCGGCAAGTCATCCATAGTCAGTCTGATTCCGCGCCTGTATGACGTGACCCGGGGCGCCGTGCTGCTGGACGGGCTCGACGTGCGGGACCTGCAGGTCGCCACCGTACGCAAACAGATTTCCATGGTGCTGCAGGAATCCATCCTGTTCCGCGGGACAATCTATGACAACATCGCCTACGGCTCCGAGGGGGTCAGCCGCGAGCAAGTACTTGCGGCGGCCGAGGCGGCCTACGTGGACGAGTTCGTCCGGACTCTGCCGCTGGGCTACGACACACCCGTGGCAGAGCGCGGCGTCACTCTCTCGGGCGGACAGCGCCAGCGCATCGCCATTGCCCGCGCGCTGGTGCGGGACACTCCCATCGTCATCCTCGATGAACCAACATCCGGCCTGGACGCGATCTCCGAGCAATACATAATGCGTGGCCTCGACCGCCTCATGGTCGGACGGACGGTTATCGTCATCGCCCACCGGCTCTCCACGCTCCAACGCGCCGACCAAATATTCGTCCTAGACCACGGCCGGATAGTCGAGAGCGGCCGGCACACCGATCTAGGACTGCGCTGAACAATTTGGGTGGTTTAAGGCGCGCCTGCTGGACTTCGCGCAGTGGTCCTTAAGACTGGGTGTATGCAAGGAATTGAGGCGGCCCAGCGCGGATATTTGGATG
>NZ_JAGPOT010000161.1 GCF_018224015.1 Pseudarthrobacter albicanus | reverse complement strand
GATTAAGCCGAGGTAATCGTTAAGCCGAGGGTGGGGAGTTTGCCCTTGTGGTTCGGGGGTCGCGGCCCTGTTTCCCGGCTTAATGTTTCGTGCTATTTCAGTGTGTAGAGCAGTTGAAGTTCGTCGTCACTGAGCGCCTCGGTGCTCATGGCGCTGATTGCCGGGGTGGCGGCATTCATTGCTGTCCGCATCATGTCGAGGGTGGCGAAGGCATAGAACGCGGAAGTGGTGCTCATGCTTTCGTGTCCGAGCAGTTGCATGATGATCGGTAACGGTATGCCTTGCTTGTAGAGGTCCATGGCCTTGGTCTTCCGCAGCATGTGGCAGTGGAGGTTGCCCGGGATCGAAGGGCACCGTTCGCGGGCGATGTCCCCGGCTTTCTTGAGCGCCGCGGCGACGGTGTCGCTGGAAAGGGCAATTGGTTGACCGCGGTGGAAGCTATAGAACAGAGGCCGCGTCGCGGGCCGGGTTGCGCGTTGCGGGTGAAACTCGTCGAGATAGACCTTGAGATGTTCCACGGCTTTTTCTCCGAGGGGGACGACGCGGCTCTTATCCCTCTTCCCAGTGAGGGTCAGGTGGGCCGGTTTTGCCAGCGCCAGGTCGTCAATGGTGAGCGCGGTGATCTCGCCGACGCGCGCACCGCTGTCGTAGAGCAGGATGAGCAGCATGCGGTTCCGGCGTGACTTCACGTTCTTGCCGTTGTAGGCGGCGAGAATCGCTGCCGTTTCGTTCTCGTGGAGGTATTCGATGGGTTTGCGCGGTGTGGCCGGTGCCTTGATGTTCTTGGCAGCTTGGTAAACAGCGACCAGGGTGAGGTCTTCCGCGGACGCGAAATTCAGGAAGGCTTTGACGGCGCTCAGGCGCAGGCCGATGGTTGCGGGCCTGTAGTCCTTGGTTTGCCGCATCCATACCAACCAGTCCTTGAGGACTTGCCGGTCGAAGTGGTCAAAACCGATGTTCTGGCGGCGGACCTGTTTCTCCGTGACCAGGTAATGGACGTAGCTCTCCAGACTGATCCGGTATGCCTCGATGCTGCGCGGCGCCATGTCCCTGACGTTGGGCAGGAAGTCGTGCAGGTAGTTCCGGGCGTAACCCCAGAAGTCGGGGGCCGGTTTTTGCGTTGTGCGTTTCATTCGAATCCCACCTCGGGAAATACGCCTTGGCCGTCGTGGGTGAGGGATGCGTAGCCATCCATGAAGTCCGGTGATGTGTGGATGTAGTAGAAGGTGCTGTCCAGCGATGCGTGCCCCATATACCGGGCGAGGTAGGGCAGCATCGCATTGACGTCGGTGCCTTCGGCCATCCACCGTTCGATGTTGGCGTAGGCGAAATGGTGTCTGAAATCGTAGGGGCGGGGTTGTTTGCCACCAACGGCCCGTGGCAACGCGGCTTGGTCCCAGATCCGGTTGAACGTGACCCCGATCGATGCCGGTGAGACCGGGGCTGCGGTCGAGGAGACGAAGAACCCGGGACGCTGTTGCCCGAATCTCTTGCGGGATATCCGGTCGCAGTCGGCGAGGACATCGATGATCTGGCCGGTGATTGGCAGGCGCCGGCTCCTGTTGCCCTTGGACCACAGCACTTCGATTTCCCCTTTGTCGAGGTCAACGTCCCGGGATTGCAGCCTGCGGGTTTCGCAGGTCCGAAGCCCGCACGAGTGCATCAGCGCAAAAAAGGCGACGGACTGCCATTTCCACGGCGAAGTGGTCTCCAGCCCGGTAGCGGATTGGAAGAACAACGAGATTTCTTCGCGGCTCAACAAGTAGGGCTGGGAGCGGAAGAACCCGCTCTTCCAGGACTCGGCAAGCACATACGCCTCCGGGTCGCCGTGGGTCCGCATCCAACGGCCAAAATCCCTGATGTATGACATCCAGGACGGGCTGGAGCCCGGCTGGGAGGATTTCTTGAAGATGACCCAACCCTCGATGGCCTGCTGGTCAAAAGACCTCACCCCGTGTTCCGTGCAGTAGGTGTCGAAGCTGCGCAGGTACCAGATTCGCGATGCACCGTAGCAGCCCATGCCTTGTTTGAAGGCAAGATACCGCGTCAGTTCCCGGGCGAACACGCTGGTGAATTCATACGTGCTCATCGCGCTGCCCCTTCCGGCAGCGGAAGGACACACGAGCGCAACCGTTCGGTATCCGCACTCAGATACACATTGGTCGAGTCACTATGGGCATGACCGAGAATCGCCGAGATCGTCGGCAACGCCGTGCCCGCCCGCAACAGCCTGGACGCCGCGTTGTAGCGAAGGGAACGCGTTCCAACCTTCACAGCTTCCACCCCGGACGCACGAAAGACCTTGTTGATGATCACGTAAATCGCCGCATGGTCAGCCAAGGCGACATGCGGGGCCTTCAGCCTCAAGAACATCTCTTCCTCCTCGGAGACCGGCCGCTCGTCAAGCACGTAGTGGGCAAGCTTGGCCAGGACCAGTGGCGGCAGCGGCAGGGTCAGTGGGTTGCCGGTCTTTTGCTGCACGATCCCCACCGTGCCGCCCCGCCAGTCGATGTCTGCCAGCCGCAGGCCGCGGATATCGCACGCACGCAGGCCGGTGGCCAGCGAGAGCAGGGCAATCGCCGCGTCCCGTGAGGACACCAAACCTTGCCGGCAGGCGTCAACAACTTGTCCTTCAACTCCGGCATCGAGCAAGGGAACGATCTCGTGGTGACGCCTGGCCCGGGCCAAGGCCAGTGCATCGAGCAGGTCCGTGCGGGACATGAATTTCAGGAACGGACGGAAGCTGGCCACCGCCGACCACATGCTCGACTCGGCCCACCGGCTTCGAAGGGACTCAAGAAATCCCAGAACGCTGGATCCGTCGGCGGCAGCCCACGAGAAAATCGCGGCAGCCTCCAAGAAGTTCAGATACCCGCAGGCCAACGAACCGAAACTGTCTTGCGTGGAACGCGCCAGGCCACGCTGCACCATGTCCCGGGACCATGCAGCCAGCAACCCGGAGAATTCCGGGCTGTTGGGCCTTTTCCTCAGCTGCCCGCGGGGTCGTGTGGAAAGATCCACCGTGCCGGTGAGTAGACACGAGTCGAACAGCCACACCAACCGGCTGAAATCGGTGTGGCGCTGGGCGCTGTACCGCCCGGTCCGCGGGCTCGTCGTCATCGAGGCGAATTCCGCACCCAACTCGCTTGTATAGACGCCATCTTGTTTCTTGGCCAGAACACCCAGCCACTTGATGGACTTGCGATACTGGCCGATCGTGGACTGCATATAGCCGGCGTCTTCCAACGCGGCCACAACGACATCTCCGATAGCCGTGACTGTCGTATCCATTGCCTTGTCCTTCCGCTGGGAGCATGGATACAAGACAAGTTAGGCGGAAACATTAAGCCGGGAAACAGGGACGCGACCCCCGAACCACAAGGGCAAACTCCCCACCCTCGGCTTAACGATTACCTCGGCTTAATC
>NZ_JAGPOT010000160.1 GCF_018224015.1 Pseudarthrobacter albicanus | reverse complement strand
TGGTTCCGTCGCTCCGTCGGCAATGGTTTTCAAACTTTTCGAACCTGGGGCTTGTGGTTCCGTCGCTCCGTCGGCAATGGTTTTCAAACTTTTCGAACCTGGGGCTTGTGGTTCCGTCGGGCCGGCTCCGTCGCTGCGCTCCGGTGGACCGTGAAAAGGTCCAACGGTCCGGCTACGCTGGGTGCATGGCAACCATCGATATTGAACAGACACGCAACCAGGCACGGGCACTCCTCGATTCGCGCATTGAGTCCGTGACCGCACTGGTCAAGACCCGTCAGCGGATCACGGACTTGAAAGAGCAGCTGGCCGCGGCCGAACGCGAGGACAAGCGCGCCTACGTGCGCGCCACCAAGGACGGATGGAGCCCCGAGGAGCTCAAGAAGCTCGGTCTCGAATCGGGCGCCGCTGGTCGCAGGCGGAAGAGCACGAACCGCGCCGGCAACGACGCCGCACCGGCCGCACAGACCGAACGCAGCAGCGAACAGTAAGCGCTGCCCCTCGCCCACCTGGGCACGGCAAAAGCTAAAACCTTCGGGCTTTTCCCGCACACAGCTGGACGACGGGACCCATCTGACCGCCTGCACACAACCACCACGTCACCGCCGTGCCCACGTCGCCTCAGGCGAACGGTGGCCGTGCACAGGCTCCGTATAGTGCGGGCCAAGTCGGAGAAGTTCCCCATGGTTCAAGCCTCAACGTGGCCGGCTCACCGTCGTCCGCTGGCCGAGTTATTTTCAGCAGGGACCACACAGAGGAAGGGCTTCGCGGCAGTAGTCTGCGGAGCCCGTTCTCTGTCTGTAGGGACGGTCCAACCGCATTGCCCTGGTGCGGGGCCGGCGTCCGGCATGGACGTTCAGGGTGTGCATGGTTAAACAGAAAAGAGCCGGCCTGTTGGCCGGCCCTTTTCCGCTCCTCGGACAAAGGAAATCTGTGATCCAGGTTAGCTGACTCCTGCGTCGAACGTCGGCAGCTGACGGGCGAACGTTTTGCACCCTGGCGCCACCGCGTGGAGATCTCGTAGTCTGCGGGATGAGACGCGGCACTTTTGTTGAGTCCTCATTGTCGCGTCGAACGGCGGTCCGCCGCTGATGAGCAGCTGCTGAGGTTCGCACTGGGCGGCGGACCGCCCGACAACGAAGTCACTGACTTCGATGTTACCGACGTCGGTTGCACCTCCCAGCACGGGCAGAACGCGGAAGCTGTAGACCTCACCCTCGCCTGCTTGCACACCAATGCTCTCAGCTTGGCTGGCCAAGCTGCATCGAGTACTCATCCTGCCCTGAACAAGAGTTCAGTCTCCACCAGGTTCTCTCCCCTGCTGATGGTCTCTTTGGGATCGAGACGCACTCATTTGCGGCGTAGACCGCGAAACCATCTGGCCGCAAAGGCCACTGCCCCGTCACCGAGCCAAGTAAACATTGTGGCAAGGGCGGATGGCAGGTCGTCCATGGCGCCCTCCTCAAGGTCCTGTCTTACACGGTTCTTCCTTAGCATAAGGGCAGGTCCCCAACGCCGGCTTTTTACGGCGGTGAGTTGCTGCAGAGGGAAGAGTTCGGTGGCCAACTCGAAGAGCGCGGCGGGGACATCGGTCGTTTCGATCTCGGCGGTGTCGCGGAGGAACACGGCGTTCCCGAGTACATCTGGATGAGGACGCCGGTGGCTCGAGCGTCAAGTGTGTGCCGAGCTACCCTACGACCTCCAACCCGAACGGTCCGCAGGGAACCTTGAAGCCCCCACCCCCCGCTCGAAGTCCGATTTGACGACTATAGGAGCATCGCCGTTAGGCAAGACAGGGCCAGGGCCTCCGGAGCCCTGCGGGGCGCGCCCTGGACCCAACAGCCGGCCGCGCCAGCGGACGCCTCTATTCGGGTGAGCTCTGCGAACAATGCACCAGTACCCCGGGATCTGCACCTTATGTGCCGCGGGCGGCTGGCCGCGCCACACCGGGTTCCCGCTCAAAACCCTGGGCGGTTGGCGGTCCGCCGCCGGCAACCACAAGCGCCAGCCAACCGCGACGGCGGACCGCCCGCGGTGACCGGCACGGCAGGACCGGCCACCACCTCAGGTGTCAGCTCACCGGCTGATGCAGTCCGAACAGCTGCTGGGCGAGGTCGATCAATTCCTCGGGCACGTCGGCATCCTCGCCGTCTTCCGTCTCGCCCAGGAACACCACATTCCCGCAGTACACGTCGGTCAGGACGCCGGTGTCTTCAAGCACCAGGAGCGCGGCACGGCGGTTCGGTGCAAGGTTCAGGAATTTGCCTTCCTCGTTCAGATAGAAGTGCCAGTCATACCCGCTCACGGCTTCGATGTTTCCAGCCACGAGGTTTTGCAGGTTCTCCAGTGATGCGTCGATGGTTTCGACCCGTGCCGGTTCGTGTCCGTCGGCGGGGATGATCAGGGCGGTGCAGGTGCTCATCAGGTGTTGTCCTCTCAGGTGGTTCGGGGGGTGCGGTGCCCCGCCGCTGTTTGGCGGGGCACCGGCTCTGGCGCTGGTCAGGCGGCGTTGACCGTGTAGGGGATCCGGTAGCGGGACGGGAGTTCGGCGGCGGCTTCCGGAAGGTCGTCCGGGCCGCGGGCCTGTCCGTTCTTCCATGAGAAGAACGCCTGTTCGGTGATCGCTTCCCACTGCCGGGCCTTGGTCCGGTAGAAGGTGCAGCTCACGTCTCCCTCGCAGTACGTGGCGACTCCGAACAGGTTGCCGACGCTGTCAGCGGTCCGCGTGGCCGCGACCATGACATAGGGCCACTGGCCCAGGTCCCAGCCGTCACAGCCCCAACTCGAGACGACGGCCCAGCCTTCGGCTTCGATGAGTTCCATCCAGTCGTAGCCGCCGTTCATGTGGTAATCGCCCAGCACGGTCACGCCGTCGATGGTCTCGCCGGTGTCCTTGGTGGTCACGGTCTTGGTTGCGATTGCGTTCATGGTGTTGGTCCTTCTTGTCCGAGAAGTTCAGGTGGGTGGGGCGGCTTTGGTGACCGGCCAGCGTCCCCTGCTCCCCCGTTGTTTTTTGGTTGCTGGCAAGCTCGCTTGCTCGGCGGCCGACGGAGGCCTGTCTACCCGTAGGGCAAGGTGCGGGAAATTCCTGGAGGAAATCAGCGACGCAGGAGCGCCGGAGGGACATTTCCTCCACCGCAGGCCCCGGGAGGAACGACAGGGGCTAGACAGGCTGGAGCGGACGCCTAGAATCCGCAGGAATCTCAATGATGTTGTCAACGGATGTTTTGCGGTGCCGTGCCCGTGCCCCGGCCGGTCGGCGGCCGGGGCACGGGGCCGGTGGTTAGTCGGTCCAGCCGGGGTAGGGCTTCCGGTCCCGGTCCGGGAGTTCCGCCGCCGCGGCGGGGAGGCTGTCCGGTCCGTCGGACTGGCCGGAGGCCCAGTGGAAGAACACCTCGGCGGTGATCGCTTCGTAGCAGGCGGCCTGGGCCCGGAACCAGTACGTGGACGTGTCGCCT
The DNA here is from genome assembly GCF_018224015.1 of Pseudarthrobacter albicanus. Taxonomy (GTDB): domain Bacteria; phylum Actinomycetota; class Actinomycetes; order Actinomycetales; family Micrococcaceae; genus Arthrobacter; species Arthrobacter albicanus. The sequence continues at coordinate 239 of NZ_JAGPOT010000160.1, read as the reverse complement.
TCGACGTAGGTGCCGTAGCCGAACAGTTCCCCGGTTCGGTCGCGGGTGCGGGCGACGGCGAGGATGATGTAGGGCCAGGATCCGGCGTCCCATCCCTCGCTGCCCCAGTTCGGCAAGACCGACCAGGCGGTGCCTTCGATGGTGTCCATCCAGTCGTACCCGTCTCCTGCCCGGTTGTCGGCGGGGAGGACCGGGGCTGTCACCGTCTCTGCGGTGTCGCCGGTAACGGTGCGGGTCAT
>NZ_JAGPOT010000016.1 GCF_018224015.1 Pseudarthrobacter albicanus | reverse complement strand
ATCCCCGACACCGAGATGGCGGCCCTGCCCATCACCCGCCACGATTTCCATGGCGACTGGAACTACACCCTCAACCCCGCCACGCCGTCATAACAACGTGTTATTTACTGGCGAGCCCTAAGCCTGAATCCACCGGCCTGCCGGGGCGTGTAGCCTGATTCCGGTTTCGGCGGAAATTGTGGCGTGCGGGCAGGGCTGGGTACCGGGCCTTTCTGCCCGTCGGTGTTCCACTGCTGGTCCTGGTTGCGCCGTTGCGGCTGGGTTGACCGGGGTTCAGGCGGTTAGCGGTGGCGGGTAGACGTGGTCGAAGAGCCGTTGCCAGGGTGTTTCCCAGGGCCAGGCTTCGGGCAGGTGGAGCGTGATGCGCCGGGCCGGGGATGCGACGCGGGCGGGCACGTTGATGAGCTTGTCGCGGATGGTCGCGGTTTCGGCTTTGCTGAAGCGCCCGGCGGCGAGGGTCCCTGCGGCGCGGGTGAGGTTGAACGCCATGGTTGCGGCCAGGAGCCAGGCGGCGTTCGCGTTGAATTTCCCCGAGGGCATCGAAGCCAAAGCGGAATTCTTCAGGTCGGCGTGCACCTGCTCGATCACCGCGTGGGCGCGGTGGGTCTTGTCCGCGGTCACCGTGTCCAGGACCGTGGCGTCGACGGTGGTGAAGAACGCATGGAACCGGTGGGCCTCGAACAGGGTTTCCTGCCCGGTGGCGGCCTTGGCGTTCAGTTCCGGGATCCGGCGGACCACGAGGCGGCCGGTGACCTGCTTGGCCTTCTTTTTCGAGGTGAACGCGGTGAATCCGATTTCGGCGGCTTCGGCGTCGGAGATCCATTTACCGCTGTCTTCGTCGAAGAGGGCGTTGGTGTATTCGATCTTCTCCCACGCGGTTTCCGGGATCTTTGCGATGGCCCTCTTCACGGCCGGATCCATCCGCACGGTCAGGGAGATCTCCGCGCCGGCCCGGGCCGCGGCAGCGGCCACCGCATGGGCGTAGAAGGCCGAATCGGAGCGCAGCAGGACCATGCCCGTGGCACGGGCCGAGCGCAGCCGGGCCACGGTGGCCAGCAGGTCGGCGGTGAACTTACCGGCACCGCGGGCGGAGTTCGCCGCGCCCTTGCGCAGCCTCGCGGCGGCAATGACAGGGGCGGCCTGCCTGGTGGTGACGGTGCCGATCAGGGCGTTGATCCCGCGGACGCCGGAGTAACCGTAGCCGGAGCCCTGTTTCTTATAGCCGTAGACTTCCTTGATCGTGTCGTCGATATCGACCAGCGCCAGGTCATCGATTCCTTCGGCCAGCGGTGTGGCCGCGGCGAGGCCGGACAGCCAGCGGGCCGCTGCTGCCTCGAGCTGGCGGACGTGTCCGAAGGTGAACCTGCGCAGGAACGAGCCCAGCGTCGAGGGCGCGTAGGTGCCTTGGAACAGTTTGCCCGTTCCGCCGTGGCGCAGGATCCCCATGTCGTCGATGCAGTCCGCGCCGGCGGCCATCCCCGCGACCAGGGCCGAGACCTTCAGCCCGGCATTCGCGCCGTAATACTCCGGCAGCTTCAAGTGCCCGTCGACCAGGTCGCTCAGGCCTGTGTCGGCGGCCAGGGCCATGACCGGGACCAGCCCGGCCGACGACACGAGATTCGGATCATCGAACGCGCTGGAAACCGCCGCCCGGGTATGGAAAACTTGCATCTGCGGGATGCCCTTCTGAATCACGGAAAATTGCTCTAGACAAGCTCTATTTTCCCTGTTCAGGCGGGCATTTCCCGTCTAAAACGCCGGGCTGCTCTCAAACCCAACCGGTGGATTCAGGCTAAGGCACCCATGAGGATAGCAAAGACCGACACCATCGCAGGACTGCCCGCGCCGGCCGCCAGAGATTTCCTGCGCCGGGTCAGACGAACGGACTTTGATGAGGGATGGGCGCTATCTCTGCTGGAAACACTCGGTGCCACAGACCCCAGGTCCACCCTGGACAGCTTCGAAGGCGACCGGTACATCGAACGGGCAGACCACTCCCCCGACGGGTGCCTCTGGTGGACGACCACAACCCTGGGCAACGCCGTCGCCATGGCCAGCTTCGGGAAACCAATCACCCGGAAAACAGCGGATCGGCTGGTCGCTGAAATGCTGGACCGTGCCCGCGCTTACAACGCAGATCCCGGCAAGCCCAGCTATGTGCAGCGCCTGAGGATCTTTGGGAGCTACCTCGATCAATCGGTTGATCCCCTGGGAGACGTCGACGTGGAACTCGTCCTCGGCCGACGCGTGAACGACCCCAAGGAAGTCCTGCGATACACCACCGCAAGCGGCCGCTCGTTCGCCACTTACATCGACAGGATCCTATGGCCACAAACGGAGGCGGTGCAGATCCTGCGCAACCGTTCGGCAGCCATCAACATCACCACAGAAGACATCGGCCGGCTCACCGACAACGTCGAAACGGTCTACTCAATCTATGAGGACCCTGGTGCCGTCCCGCCACCGAACCTCTAGAACAGTCAATTGAACGGGGCCCGACGTCTTGACGAACTGGCCTGGTATGTGGGGTCACGACCTTGGAAAATAGCCGAGCACCCGCAGATCCGTGACGGAAATCCACAGCCACGCCGGAATCACGGTTCCTTCCGTCCCCTGACATAGGAGCTCTCTTCACCCCACCTAAAGTTCGCGAAGCCGAGAAGACGTTGGCTCAGGGCTGAGGAAAGCCCAGGGTCTGCCGGTACCTCCACCAGAGGGGTTTTCGACGAGTCGAAAGCTCTGGCATCGGGGAGCAGGCAAGAGTAGCGTCGGTTGGAGAATTTGGCGGCGACCGGCAGCAGCATGACCTGAGGGGCCAGGGCACGCTGGTGCCAGTGTCTTGAAGGCCGGGAAGGAGCCAGCATGGCTGGATGGAATGCTGACACTGCGGCCGGCCCCTTAGGAGCCGGGACGGTCACTTTGGTCGAGGGATCGTCCTTCTGCATCTCCTTGCCGAACGGGGACATCCATCCCGAACATCCACATGGACTTTTCTTCCAGGACACCCGTATCCTGTCCGGCTGGAGCCTCACCATTAACGGCCAGCCGCTTGAGCCGCTGGCGGCGGAGACGAAGGAGCCTTACCGGGCGCTGTTTGCCGGCCGCGTTCCCCGCTCGGACGGGTATGCGGACAGCCCGCTGATCGTGGAGCGCCTGCGCGAAGTGGGGACCGGCATCCAGGAGCAGGTCACCGTTCGCAATTACTCCCTGGAGCCGGCCGAATGCGTGATCTCCCTGAGGATTGAGGCGGATTTCGCGGATCTTTTTGAGGTGAAGGAGGCGCGGATCCAGCGGCGCTGGGACGAAACCCGCCAAGCGGACGGCGACGCGCTGACCATCCGGGCGCTCTGGCAGGAGATCCGGAAGAGCGTCACCATCCAGGCCCCCGGCGCAGACGTCTCACCGGAGGTCCTTACGTACCGGGTGTCCGTCCCGCCGCACGGCCAGTGGAGCACGGTACTCACCGTGGTGCCCGGCATCGAGGGAGCCGGTACCGCGGCGGCGTTCGTCCATACTGGCGGGGACGAGTTGTCCCCCCGGGACCGGCGCTGGCAGGAGTGGGTGGCCAAGATTCCGGTGCTGCACTTGGGAAACCGGTCCATCGAACGGACTTTGCGGCGCAGCTACGACGACCTGGGCGCCCTTCGCATCGAGGACCCGAATCATCCGGACCGCGTGGTGGTGGCCGCCGGCGCGCCCTGGTTCATGACCCTGTTCGGCCGGGACTCGCTGTGGGCCTCGGAAATGGCGTTGCCGGTGGACCCCTCCCTGGCCCTGGGCACGCTCCAGACGCTGGCAGACCTCCAGGGAAGCGTGGTGGACCCCATGAGCGAGGAGGAACCGGGGAAAATCCTGCATGAGGTCAGGCTCGATGTCTCCAGCGGTTTGGCCCTGGGCGGAAAGTCCATCTACTACGGCAGCATCGACGCGACGCCGCTGTTCGTGGACGTGCTCGGGGCAGTCAGCCGCTGGGGGTTCGCCAAGGAGACCATTGCCGCATTGCTGCCTCACGCGGACCGCGCGCTGGACTGGATCCGGGACTACGGGGACAAGGACGGCGACGGTTTCGTCGAGTATGAGCGCCTCAACGACCGGGGGCTGATCAACCAGGGCTGGAAGGACTCCTGGGACGGAATCAATTTTGCCGACGGCCGTCTGGCCCAGCCGCCTATCGCGCTCTGCGAGGTGCAGGCCTATGTCTACGCCGCCTACTTGGCGCGCGCATGGATGGCGTACGACGCCGGTGAGGCGGCTTTGGCGGACGAGCTCGCCGATCGAGCGGCGCAGTTGAAGAAACGGTTCAACGAGCAGTTCTGGCTGCCCGAGCGCGGATACTACGCTGTCGCCCTGGATGGAAAGAAGCGGCAGGTCGACGCGTGCGCGTCCAACATGGGCCACTGCCTATGGCTCGGCCTCGTGGACGAGGACAAGGCCCCACAGGTGGCCGAACGGCTGATGTCCCCCGAGATGTTCAGCGGCTGGGGCGTGCGAACCCTGGCAAGCGACATGGGCGCCTACAACCCGGCCAGCTACCACAACGGATCGGTCTGGCCACATGACAATGCGATTATCCAGGCCGGCTTGCTGCGCTACGGCTTTGTGGCGGAGGCACAGCGGATCTCCACGGCCCTGCTGGAGGCGGCCGAGTACTCGGGCGGCCGGCTGCCGGAACTGTTTTGCGGTTTCAGCCGGGACCAGTTCGCCGAGCCCGTGCCCTATCCGACGGCCTGCTCGCCCCAGGCCTGGGCAGCGACCACACCGATCCTGCTGGTGACGAGCCTGATGCGCTATGACGCCCATGTTTCCCGCGGCGGCCTATGGATGGATCCCGTACTCCCGGAGTCCTATGGCGACCTGCACATCACCAACGCGCCTCTGGCCGGGGGCCGGATCACCATCGATATCGCCGGTTCCGTCCCATCCGTGCAGGGGCTGCCCGAAGGGATGGTATTTCACCGCGGGCACCGGCCGTGGATTACAGAACTGGTGGAGCAAGCCAGCCAGCGCCGAAAGGCTCAGCAAGGGGCCCAGTCGGGCAGGCCGCCTTCCGGTTGATTTCTTTCTCGGCGCTGCAGAGGGCCGCCTGGGCGACGACGGAGACGGCCTGCGATTGGCTCCGTCAAAGAAGACGGTTGCTAGGCAAACCTAGTGCTCGGCAAACCTAGCTTTGGTTGCTTTTTTCGGTGTTCCTGGGAGCACGTCCGCCGAGGCGTGAGGTGACCAGGTGCGCCGCGGCTGCGCATGCTTCTCCCAGACTTTGCAGTCGTTCCCGCGAGACGCGGAACCGGGGGGCCGGGATCAGCACGGCGGCCACGATGTCGCCGCGGTGGTCGTAGACGGGTGCGGCCACGCCCACTTCGTCGATGGAGGATTCGCCGTAGTTGATGGCCCAGCCACGACGGTTCACATCCTTAAGCCTGATCTGGTACGCCTCGAGGCTGGTGTCATCCAGTCCCGGATAGGTGATGGCTCCGCTGCGCAGCAGGGCACGGACACGTTCGGCGGTTTCGGCGGAGAGGAAGACCTGCACGGAGGAGCTCATGGCGTCCTTGTAGCGCGCGCCGAGCGGGGTGGTGTGTTTGATCTGGTGATGGCTGGCGATCTGTTCCACGCACATCGATTCGGTGCCGTTCCACACCATGAGGGCGCTGGTCTCGCCGGTCTGTTCGGTGAGTTCACGCAGGACCGGGTATGCCACGCGCCGTTCTTCCAGTTCCGCGAGTAACGGGCCGGCGACGGCGATCAGCCCCAGACCGAGACGGAAACGGCGCGTTTCCGGGTCCCGTTCCACCAGGCGTTCCTGTTCAAAGGTGGACAGGATCCGGGAAACGGTGCTTTTGTGCAGGCCGACCCTGTTGGCAATCTCGGTGACGCCGAGCAATGGTTCGTCTGCCGTGAAGGTCCGCAGGACGGCGATGGCGTTGACGATGACGGAGGTGCCCTTGGTGTCGCCGTTTCCGTTGGTGTCAGGAGATTCTG
>NZ_JAGPOT010000159.1 GCF_018224015.1 Pseudarthrobacter albicanus | reverse complement strand
TCCAAATATCCGCGCTGGGCCGCCTCAATTCCTTGCATACACCCAGTCTTAAGGACCACTGCGCGAAGTCCAGCAGGCGCGCCTTAAACCACCCAAATTGTTCAGCGCAGTCCTAGGGTCCCGGGCCCAATGTACGGAAGAATTGATTCATGACCGAGGAAAACAACGCCCAGTGGCACGACGAGCCCACCGACTACGGTCAGATCGGCAAGCTGCCCCGCTTTGAAGCCGCCAGCGCCAACGATGAAAGGGCCCCGGCCTCCAGTTCGCTGAGCATCACGGCTGCCGCCACCGAGCCGGAACTCCTGGACCTGCCGTGGCACATCGCCCTCGAAGACTGGCCAGCCGAACACCTTGCCGCACTCCCCCGCGGCATCTCGCGCCACATCGTGCGTTTTGCCCACCTTGGCGGATCCGTCATCGCCATCAAGGAAACGTCCGAGCACGTCGCCCGGCACGAGTACCACATGCTCCGTAAGCTCGCCCGGCTGGATGTCCCCGGCGTGGAGCCGGTCGCCGTCATCACCGGGCGGACCACCCGGGACGGGCGTCCGCTGAACCCGGTGCTGGTCACCCGGCACCTCAAGTTCTCCATGCCGTACCGGGCGCTCTTCTCCCAGATGCTGCGCAAGGACACCCTCACCCGCCTGATCGACGCCCAGGCCCTGCTGCTGGTCCGGCTGCACCTGATCGGTTTCTACTGGGGCGATGTGTCGCTCTCCAACACCCTGTTCCGCCGCGACGCCGGCGCCTTCGCCGCGTACCTCGTGGATGCCGAAACCGGTGAGCTGTACCCGGACCTGTCCACCGGCCAGCGCGAGTACGATCTGGAAATCGCCCGGGTCAACATCGCCGGTGAGCTCATGGACCTCCTCGACGGCGGGCTCATCGAGGAGAAGGTGGACCCGGTGGCCACCAGCGAACTGATCATGGACAGCTACCGGCGGCTGTGGACGGAGCTGACGGCGAAGGAGTCGTTCGAGATCGGGGAACGCTGGCGCGTGGCGGCCCGCATCCGCCGGCTCAACGAGCTCGGGTTCGACGTCGAGGAATACGCCATCAAGACCACGCAGAACGGCTCCACCATCCAGCTCCAGCCGAAGGTGGTCGACGCCGGGCACCACCAGCGCCGGCTGCTGCGCCTGACCGGCCTGGACGCCCAGGAAAACCAGGCCCGCCGGCTCCTGAACGACATGGACTCCTTCCGGGCGGACAACAACCCGGGCATGGACGAGGAATACAGCGCCCACCTGTGGGTCAGCGAGATCTTCGAGCCGATTGTCCGGGCCATCCCCCGCGATCTGTCCGGCAAGCTCGAGCCGGCCGAGGCGGTGCACGAGGTCCTGGAGCACCGCTGGTACATGTCCGAGGGGGAGAACCGGCATATCCCGCTGGCCGAGGCCGTGCAGTCCTACATTGAGAACGAGCTCCGCCACCGCCGGGACGAGGCCGCGATCATGCTCAACCCGGACACGGGGCTGCTCAAGATCCTCGAGGTCGAAACCGAGGAATCACGGTACGGCGCCGACGAGGACGAGTACCCGGACGCCGACGACTAAGGCAGCCCCGGCAGAACTGGCAACGCTCCTCTGGTCCGGGGTGATTCCCTGGTCCCGGGCTAAATCGCCTTCCCGGGGTTGAGGATGCCGGCGGGATCGAACAGTTCCTTGATCCGGCGCTGCAGTTCGCGCACCGGGGCCTTCTGTTCGAGGCCGAGCCAGCGCAGCTTGTACTGGCCGATCCCGTGTTCTCCGGTGATGGTGCCGCCCATCGCCAGGGCGACGGTGATGGACTCGTCCAGGGCGGCGCCGAGGCGCGTCATCGCTTCCTCGTCCACGACGCTGTCCACCCGGTCCACCCAGAAGGTGGGGTGCAGGTTGCCGTCGCCGGCGTGCGCCACCACCTTGAGCCGGACCCCGTGGGCCACCGCCATGGCTTCGAGGGCGGCCACGTAGTCCAGCAGCCGGGAGCGCGGCACGGCGACGTCCTCCCCCACCCGGTATTCGTCGTCGACCTCCGCGCCGCGGCTGTTGCGGCGCAGCTCTACGAGTTGCTCCGCCTCGGCGTTGGCCTCGGTCGTCACAACAGCGCCGCCCGCGGCAAGGACCGGCCGGATGGCTGCCGCCTCCGCCGCGGCGCCGAAGCCGTCGGTCTGGATCAGCAGCAGGGAGGCGCCCCTCGAGGCCAGGTCCGAGCCGTGCATGGCGTCGAGCTGGGCGAGCGAGCCGCCGTCGAGCAGTTCCATGATCGCCGGCTGCACGCGCGCCCTGCCCACGGCCAGGACGCCCGCCGCGGCGCTGCGGAAGTCCGGGTAGAAGGCGGCGATCGTGTGCACCTCCCGCGGCAGGTACTTGAGCCGCACGGAGATCCCGACGACGATCCCCAGTGTCCCCTCCGACCCGACGAACAGGCCGGTGAGGTCGTAGCCGGCGACGCCCTTGAAGGTCTGGTGCCCGGTGTGGATGAGGGAGCCGTCCGCCAGCACGACGTCGAGCGCCAGCACGGAGTCCCGCGTCACGCCGTACTTGGCGCACCGCAGGCCGCCCGCGTTGGTGGCCACGTTACCGCCGATCGTGGACAGCTTGAAGCTCGCCGGATCCGGCGCGTACATGAGCCCGTGCACCGCCGCCGCGGCGTTGAGGTCGGCGTTGATCACCCCGGGTTCGACGACGGCGGTCTCGTCGTCCGGGTTCAGGTCCAGGATGCGGTCCATGCGTTCGAGGCCCAGCACCACGCAGCCCTTGCTGGCATGGGCCCCGCCGGACACGCCGGTGCCCGCGCCGCGCGCGACCACTGCGACGCCGTGCGCGGCACAGGCGCGGACGGCAGCCTGGACGTCAGCCACCGATTCGGCCCGGACCACGGCCTGCGGCAGCTGGTAGTCCAGCACCGGGGCCTGGTCCACGGCGTACGCGGCCAGGGTCGCGGCGTCCACAGCGACCTTCGCCGCACCCAAGACAGTGGTCAGTTCATCGACGATGCCGCTCATGCGGACTCCGCCCCGCCCATGAACCGCACGAACCGGTCCAGGACCGCGGGCCAGCCGGCTTCGTAGTCCGCCCGCGTACCGGCCGGATCCTCGGCGCCTTCCCAGCCGGTGTGCACCAGGCGCACCTCGGTGCCACCGTCGACGGCGCGGAACGAGACGCGAAGCTCCGTGGACCACACCGCCGAGGTTCCCGGATACCAGCTCGCGTGGAAGGACAATGGTGGCTGCCAGTCGTCGATCGAGCCCCAGACGGCAGTCCGGCCGTCGTCGGACGTCTCCATGATCAGGTTCTCCTCGAACTCCACGTAAGAGCCCGGACCGTACACACCGCGATCTTCCAGCGGCCACCAGAGGTGGGTGTGTTCGGTGAACCCCACGAACGCGCGGGCGACGGCGCCTGGCACCACAACGGTGTAGACGATGGGATCCAGGCCGTCTGCTGCAGCTGGTTCCGGGCTGTCAGGAGCGGCGTGGCTGAAGAGGTTATCCATGGGCACCAACCATACCGGCACGCCCACGCTCCCTCACATTCCGCAGGTTCCGGCGCGACGCTCACTCACGTCTCGCAGGTTCCGGGGCGATGCTTCCTCCGATGTTGTCCGGCCGGCGCCGGGAGGTGAGGGGTCCCTGGATCCGGCACGGGAGGTGAGGAAGGGTCCGTCGTTTCCCTGCGGAATCTGTGGGAGGTTCCGGGTTTCCGGTGCGGGGGGTGAGGGAGGGGTTTTTGTGGTTTGGGTTTAAATGCGGGAGAGCCCCAACCGTGTGGTTGGGGCTCTCGACCGTGTTTAATTTATGTCCGGCGGTGACCTACTCTCCCACACCCTCCCGGGTGCAGTACCATCGGCGCTGTGGGTCTTAGCTTCCGGGTTCGGAATGGGACCGGGCGT
>NZ_JAGPOT010000158.1 GCF_018224015.1 Pseudarthrobacter albicanus | reverse complement strand
CGGCCGGATGCGTCACCTAAAGTGAAACGCACCACGCCAATGGTTCAACTAACTTGAGACAAACCCGACCAATGCTCCAACTATCTTGAGATTGCGTCACTTTAGGTGAGACAGGACACAAATTGAGGTCCCCCATCCCGCGGGCAGGTCCGGCCTCTACCCCTCCTCACCCTCAGGTTGACGAAGGGCAGGTTATCGGCGTCTCAAAAATCCCCGGAAACACGGGCGAGGAGTACCCTCCGGCGACCTCTTCGGCGCCTAAACGCTGACCAGTCGGCGCTTCGGATTCGGACGTGGAATGTTGTCGGGGATCCGGCACCGGTGCGGCGCCCTGGAAAGGCAGCGCAGCGCAGGGGCGCAACGCGGTAACGCATGGTGACAGCAAGATGCACTCGCGTCGGTGATCCGCCCACCTTGGCGCGGAGATTTACCCCGATGAACTGCCGCTGTCGTCGGTGGCGTCCGGATCCTCTTCCGGCTCGAACGTATTGGGCTCCGCGCCCGCGCCGATCCCTACGCCATCCCCCGAGCTGGGAATACTGCCACCCTGACTACCGACTTCGGAATCAGACAAATTCTGCCCGGTAGATGTATCGTCGTCCTGGCGTTCCTTCTCGACCTCTTCAGCGTTCATAAGGGCCTCCTGGATCCTGTCGTGGCATCTTCACGCTAGCACCCGGGCGGCGAACCCGTAAGCCTGCTTACGGTTCCCCATCCGGCGGCAGATACGCCCGGAACCAGCGTCCCGCCGGCCTTCACCAGCCACCCGGACCGGCAGTAGTCCGATAGCGCCGACTATCTCGTGTGACACCGGGTTCTCGCCATGGTTGTCAGAGGTGCCTTGAAACAAGGAAGGGATGTTCCCGGGTGGCAACGTTTTTAGCTTTAGGCGAGGCCCGATATGGCTCAGCCTCGAACAACGCTTCTTCGGTAGCGGTCAGAGTCGCATGTGTGTACGTTGCAACAGACTCCACGGCCTTGCTTAGCAGGTCTCCAGAGGCACCGCCAGGGACGATCGATTGACGTCGATGATCTCCGTCCACAGCACGGGCCTGTAACGCGTAATCATTGACAGTGCGTAGAGGAGAGTCCCACGTCAGTAGCGGATCGCGAGTCTTTGAATTATCGCCACAAGCAGGTTGGATCCGGCCCCGCAGCGATTTGCGAGGCTGCCGGCATCTAGCAGGCAGCTACGCCCGTGGGCCCCGAATCCGTTCTGAACTGCTCCCCGTAAGTTGGACTGAAAATTCAGTTCTAACTTACGGGGAGCAGTTTCATGTTTAAGGGCAGTTCGTTGTCTGAGGAGCAGCGCGAAGCCGCGGTGGCGCTGTTTGCGACCGTTGGGGGTCCAGGGCCGTAGGGAGCAAGCTTGGGGTGGGTAGGAAAGCTGTCCTCCGGTTGCACGACAGTGGAATAGTTGTGCTTTTTCCCGCTCGGGGGCGGGACGGGCCTTCGCCTGACAGCCGCCGCAGATCCGGTCAGACCAGCCAGCGCCACCAGCGTGACTGCTCCGGTTCCGGCGTCGGTTCCGGCTCCGGCTCCTCGCCCAAGGCCAGCGCGGCCTCGACGATGTCGTCCGCGGTGAGCGTCATGACGGCCTCACGATCGAGCGCGTCGAGACTTTGTTCCTCGTCGAGCGACAGCCGCAGCGCCTGGCGGTTGAGCGCCTGCTCGAACAGCGTGCGGGCGAACCGTGCGTTGCCGGAGTCCTCGCCCGCGTGGAGCCCGGTGAGGATGCGGCGCAGCATCTGGTCCGCACCCGGCTCCAGCGTGTACTCGTGCTGGGCCAGCATCTGGTGGAAGATCGTCTGGAGTGCGTCGACGGAGTAGTCGGGGAACGTGATCTCGCGGGCGAACCGGGAGCGCAGTCCGGGGTTCGAGAGCAAGAAGGACTCCATCAGCCGCGGGTACCCGGCCACGATCACGACCAGGCGGTGGCGGTGGTCCTCCATCCGCTTGAGCAGGACCTCGATCGCCTCGGGGCCGAAGTCCATCCGGCCGTCCTCCGGGGCCAGCGCGTAGGCCTCGTCGATGAACAGGACGCCGTCCAGCGCACGCCGGATCACCCGGTCCGTCTTGATGGCGGTCGCGCCGACGTACTGCCCCACCAGGCCCGAACGGTCGACCTCGACCAGGTGGCCTTTCTGCAGCAGACCGACCGCGCGGTACATCTCGGCCAGGAGCCGCGCCACGGTGGTCTTGCCCGTGCCCGGGTTTCCGAGGAACACCAGATGCTGTGATGTGGCCACCTCCGGCAGGCCGTGCGTCTTACGGCGGGCCTGGACCTGGAGCAGTGCGACGAGGGCCCGCACCTGTTCCTTCACGGTCTCCAGTCCGACCAGCGCGTCGAGCTCGGCCTGCACCTCGGACAGCGGCCGGCCCGGCCCGGGCCTCGCACCGATGAGATCGCCGACCAGGTCGTCGACGCGCTCCGAACCGTGCAGCCTGAGCTGATCGGTCAGATGGCCGATGGTTTCGCGCAGGTCGTCGAGCGGATTGCGACTGGCAGCCATGCATCCACTGTAGTACTCGATTCCCGACCGGGGTGGGGTTGGCCTCACCAGTATCAACTCCCTTTTGGTCGTAGTACTCACGCGGTACAGGCAGTCTCCGTTGGATAATGCGGGCACTGGCCGTGCTTTCGGTGCTGACTACGGCACCAAGGATGAGGCAGAAGCTGCAGGTCGGGACGCTGCCCAGGCCGACAAGGTGGAGCACGTCATCAAGAACCAGGACGGAAAGATCGGCTCCAAGAACAGCTACGGCAATGATCCCCGGAATGTCCCGGGCTGATCCGGCAGTTCACGCCATCGCGCAGCGATGTCGGTGAAACAAGAAGGGCCGGCTATTTCGGTGCCGGCCTCCGGCAGTAAAGCTGGGCTTCTCGGGCAAGAAACATATTCCTTCTTCCCCCGAGCAGGTCATGTCGCCCAGCCACCGAACGACCATGAAGAAGTAACAAGCCCAGAGTCGTCGCCAAAACCCAAGGAAGGGAGCCGTCCCGCCCAGCAGCGACCGCCTACAAAAAAGGCCCCCTGAAGGGGCCGATAAAAGAAGATTTGTGCACAGGCCGAGGCCCAAAGGGCCCCTGGCCTGCGGAAACACTGTGCCCGAGGTGGGACTCGAACTGCATTCGTTCCCCCGCAAACACTGGACTCTCCCGAAACATACGGAATCCGGCCCGATCCGACCCCAGTACGACCCGATCCGAAGCCCAAAGTGTGTACTTTGTATACACCCCAAATTGGCCAGCTCCAGGATCAGGACGAAGCCCGCCCTGCCCTGGCTCCTTCGATCTCCGGAAGAGTCCGCTGATGGACGATATTTCGTCATACTGGACCACGTGTCTCATCAGGAGAATCACGAGGCCCAACTCCCACGGTGTCGCTCACCCAGATCTCATAGCCGCTGGCCTGGTCAACGAACGTGCGCTGATCGGCTGCGTGGGCTGCCAGCCAGAGCCCGGAGGCATCGGGCATGACCGTGTCAACACGGCCACGGCGTTGGGTGACTCCCCCGAATCGAAGTTCGACGAGAAGCCCCTCGAGTTGCTGCCATTCTTCGACAAAGCGAAGCGTTGCTCGACAGGAGATGTCTGATTGCACAAGTTCTCCTCAACATCTGTTCTGATCTTTTTGGGCATGGAAAAACTATTACGGCGGGACCAATGACATGGCTTCCGTGACTCTCCCGCAATTCAGGGGCGACGCCGGAAAACGTTACAAGCAGATGCGGTCGACGGCGCGGCTGATCTGGACACTGACGCTGTGGCCCGACCTGCGGCCTAGGACTCTGCTGAACTAAGGGCTATTTGAGTTGCCGGTTCGGGAGCTTTGGCGCCTGGGCCGGCGGCTTGGCGGTTGTCGGGGGGATGCGGTGGTTTGGTTTTCACTCATTTGGGGATATTGGCGGGGCCGTTGAGGTCTTGTAGGGGCCATGAGGGCCCGCGCCAGGGGCAGGGCTACCGGCCCCGACCGGTCAGGCGATGATCCAGGCCCCGT
>NZ_JAGPOT010000157.1 GCF_018224015.1 Pseudarthrobacter albicanus | reverse complement strand
CGGCCTCACCGGGGCTTCGCCGGCGTTCGCCATCTGGCTGCGGCGGCTCTACACCGCCCCGGGGACCGGGGACCTGCTGGCCCTGGACTCCCGGGCCCGGCTCTTCCCGGCCGGGCTGCGCCGCTTCCTGACGGCCCGGGACGACACCTGCCGCACCCCCTACTGCGACGCCCCGATCCGGCACCTGGACCACATCATCCCGTGGCACGAGGGCGGCACCACCAGCCACGCCAACGGCTCCGGGCTCTGCGAAGCCTGCAACCACACCAAGGAAATCCCCGGCTGGGCCGCGCAGCCGAGGCCGGGCCCCCGTCACACCCTCGAACTCACCACCCCTACCGGCCACACGTACTCCTCCACCGCGCCCCCGCTCCCCGGCACCCGCATGACCGGCGACCCGATGGCCGGCATCCCGCTCCCCGGAACCCTCCACGACCAGACCCGCCACCGGCACGAACCCCGGCAGGAACCCCGCACCACGCAAAGGTCAAGATCCTAAAACGCGCCCGGCTCAACGACCCGCTGGTGGCCTGAAGACGGAAGTGACCCAGCCGGCCCAGTGCTAGCCAGCCATCCGTTCGGCGTTCATCATCGGTGCGTGAGCGCGCTCAGATCGGCGGCAATAACCGGGCCGATGTTGATCAGGACCGTCGGGACAACGGCGGCGAGCGCAAGCGCCCACCCGGCCCCCGGCGTCGGGCTCGGTTTCCAGCGATGCGCAGCGCGTTGAATGTCCGCTGGTGCTCGTGGACGCCTGCGGAGGCTGGCGGCTTCCGGTGCCAGGTGCACGGAAGTTCGGCCGCCGCCTTTTGCCGGCGACCAAAAAGATGCGTCCGGCAACCCACACGGACTGGTCACTTGTAGACGCGGATCCAGTCGACCTGCATCTGGGTCGGTGCCGTGGGGGTCCCATCCGGGAACCAGTCCAGTTGGACGGTTTGGTGCATCCCAACCGTGGGCTGGTGTGCCGGGTCTGAGTCGGTGAACCATGGCACCCCGTCCACGTAGCCGGTGATCCCGGCCGGCGTCCACTGAACCGCGTAGTTGTGCCACTGCGTGTTGTCGACCGTTCCTGTTGCCCCGGTTTGGAAGCCCGGACCGCTGCAGGCATGGTGCAGGAAGAACTTGATCAAAGTCGCATTGGAGGTACCTTCGGCGTAGTCCACCTCTGCACAGTTCGGGGAGATATTGTTGTTCGGCCACAGGATGAGCACGGGATGGTACTTCGGGTCCCGGACGCTGGTTCTCATCCGGGCTTCCCACCGACCATACTGCTGTTGCGCAAACCGGGCTGATATGCCCCCGGTAGTGCCGGCGGAGTCACCGCTGACTGTGGCAACGCCGCCAGCCACGGCCCAGGCCTTGGGACTCCGGATCCCCTTGCCTGCATGCCCCACACCGTCAAATACGTTCCACTTAGCTGGATCCGGTGGCCCCGTATTAGAGAATTCGTCCCCGGCAACCACCGGGCCCCACCCGTTGACGATCGCGGCCTGCGTACCATCTGTGCTCGCCGCTGCGGCGGGCGCCCGGTCCGGGACCGGCGGGAAGCTCCACCCGGTCAGGCTAAACATGCCCACAGCCATCAATACCGTCGTACGCTTTAGGAACATGGCCTATGGTAGCGCCTCAAGAATCCCTGCGGATATGCCCAGAGGCAAGCTATTTTCCAGGCCATACCCTACAAATCGGCGGAGCCGGGACAATTTCTGCTCCCTGGCCGCCTCCGGCATCTGGGCTACTTGTAGGATGCTCAGTCGCCGGCATGGTCCGGCCGGCGCCCCGACAGAGCCTCCACCGCCTCCTCGATTCCCGCGGCCTCGTGTTCGACGTCCTCCATATACAGCCTGCCGGCCGTGATCAGGTGGTCCTTCAGTTCGAAAAGGGCCACCCCGCGGACCTGGAACGGTTGCCCGTCGGTGCGATGTCCGGACCAGGACCATTCGGTCCACGTGGTGTTCCCGTCGTCGACGGAGCGGATCAATTCCGCCTGAAAATCAGGAATCCCGGCGAACATGGCCGCCCAGTTCGCGTGCATCTGGGCCCGGCCGACAAAGGCCCGGCCAGGATGGGCAGGCTGCGCGCTGCGGTATTCCTCGTGGAACAGCGCTGCCGCCACCTCGAGATCATGCGCGTTCATCGCCGTCACCAGCCGATCCACTACTTCACTCATCAGATCTCTCCCTTCGGACTGACTGGCCGACCCCTTCAGTCCCGGTCCCGGCACCGGGTGAAGAGGCGAAATTTACCGGACGGTAATGCTGACGTCGTCGATGTAGGTGTCACCCATCTGCCGGGAGTGCTCCGCTCCCAGTTGCACTCTGGTCAGAGCCTTGTGGCCCGTGCTCACCTTGTTGCTGGAAAACAGGAGCTGGCCGTCGAACCAGACCTCGGCGGTGGACGTGGGGCCGTTCAGCACGGCATGGAGCACCAGGTGGTGCCATGCGCCCAACCCGGCAGCGACGCCGCCCAGCCTGAGGTAATCGAAGGAACCGACCGGGGAAGCGACGCGGAGCCAGAGCTGGCCGTCGCTGTTTGACCGGTGCACGTCCATCACGCGGGCGGAACCGTTGAAGACCCGGAAGTACGGGACGTCGCTATTCGGCAAGCCAGCCTTGGTCATGTTGAACCACCCGTCCGCGTAAACCTCCCTGGATCCGGAAGGCAAGGACCGGGTTGCCATCATGGCAACCGAGCCGGCGTCCGCGGTCGCGTGAAGGTAGGCGCTGCAGGCCCCCGAGCGGCGCTGGACGGAAGAAACAGTGGCGGTCCCAGTCCCCGACGTTCTCGGAAGCAACTTCTCCAACGTTCCAGTTTCGAAGGAGGTCTGCAGCGCGATGGAGCCCGGGTGCGGGTCGTACTTCACCTTCGTCGCCGGCTGGCAGGCGGGGGCCGCGGACGCCGCCGGGGCGGTCAGGAGAGTCCCGCCGATCATCGGGACGGCAAGAGCCGCCGCGAGCCCGATCCTTTTGAGTTTGTTCATGTCACTCTCCTCTGATTGTTCCGGCCCAGCCGGCCCCTGATAGTGAATTCGCCGGCCGTGGGGTCACCCGCGCAGCGTCGAGGCTCAACACCGGCGGACCAGTGTTGAGCGTTGTCGCCGGTTATACCGGTTATATCTGTATTCATGGAGTCAGCGAAGTGATCGTCGAACCACCCGTGCTCGATGCGGGCTGCCGCATCCGTCGCTCAGGCGTCCCGGGCCGGTCCGGTTCCGGAGCGCTGCTGTGTCCCGGCCGCCGTCGGCACTACCCCTGATGCAGGGAGGGCTTCGCGCCGCCTGAGTTCAAAAAACTATCTTGTATGTGCGTGCACCACAAGGGGCGTTGGGTACTGGAAATTTTCTTCTAAGCCGTGGCCTGTCCATCCCCTAGGGATGGACAGGTGCCTTTATGGCTGGTCCGTCCCTACAATTAGATGTCGGTTTCTACGGCATCCACGCCGCACGGGGCCGCGGATATAAGGAGGACCATCATGGGTTGGGGTGACAGGATCCATAACGCTGCCGGGAAATTCCACGGCAGGGGCAAGGAAGCATCCGGCGGGGCCATCGGCAACAGCCGCCTCAGGGGTGAGGACAAGGGCCGCCACTTCCGGGCCGATCTGAAGCAGGCCGGCGAAAAGATCAGGGGCGCGTTCAGGAAGCACTGATCCTCGAGCCGGAGGGCGGGAGTGCGGCCCGGAAGGACCGCACTCCCGCGGCCGGCCGATCGGCCCTTAACCTCGGCCTTTCATGAGGGTGCGCCTCCAGCCGCGTGTTTAAACGACGAAAAGTGCTCCTGAGGCGAGTTCCAGCGGTCGTTGCAACACCCCCGAAAAACGGGAGTTGCAACACCTTTGGAAATACCATCAATAACGAGTCCTCCCTTAACGGAAAAATCATCCTTAAGGAAAGA
>NZ_JAGPOT010000156.1 GCF_018224015.1 Pseudarthrobacter albicanus | reverse complement strand
GTTGCAACACCCCCGAAAAACGGGAGTTGCAACACCTTTGGAAATACCATCAATAACGAGTCCTCCCTTAACGGAAAAATCATCCTTAAGGAAAGAGTCCGGACCGTCCGCCGCACCGACCCTGAAGCGTGCTTATCGGAGCTACTCTGCGTCCGATCGGGCGGATTTCTTCGTGGCCTTGGAGCGTCTGGGAAGCATCCCGTTGGCCGCCCGGGAATTAGGATTCAACCTCAGTACCTGCCACGCCTGGGCAGGACCTTCCGGCAGGAAATCGGGCCAAAAATACACCCAAGCCGAGAAGGACAGGTTCTTTGTCTTGCTGGACCGGCT
>NZ_JAGPOT010000155.1 GCF_018224015.1 Pseudarthrobacter albicanus | reverse complement strand
GAAGCGTCGGCGCCGCCCGGGCTGCCGCCGGAGCTGTCGACGGGGCTGTCCCGCCACCCGGTGGCCCACGACGTGGTGCCCGTGGGGGCCGGCAGTTTCCTGGCCCGGTCCACCGCCCCAGCCGCGACGAGCTGCAGATACTCCACGGTCCGCGAGAGTTCCTCCACCTCGCCGGCGAAGCCCGCCGCCTCGGCGAATCCGAAGCCCGCGGCATCATCCACCGCCGTCGAGGCCAGCGTCCGGAGCAAGCCCAGGGCACGGACCAGGGCAGACCCTGCGTCCTGCCCCGCCTCCCTGAAGGAGACGAACTCCCTGATGCCTTCCATGAACCAAATTTACTTGCGACCTACGACAGGATTAGCAGCCTCTGGCGCCGGCCACATCCCCGGGGCCAGAGCTTCTGCCGTCAGGGGTGCCCCAGTACTCGAGGACGGCCGAACTGCGTGCGGACTCCGGGTGAGAACAGCACGGACTCGGGCGGCCCCAGAACGGTAATCCCCGCCGCGCCTACCAGCTCATCATCGAGCAGGATCAGTTCTGCGCGGTACAGCCGCCAGGGACCATGCGTATTGGGGACGTACAGCGTGCGGCCGCGGAAGCGGGCGTGCAGACCGAACCGGGCGGTGAGGTGGACGGACAACGGATCTGTGGCTCCGACGTCGGGCTCCGGGGACACAGCGAAATCACTCCTTGCACCGCCCCGGAAACGGCGCACCGAATACCCGGGCTCTTCCATGGTGGAAAGTTGTGGTGGACCCGCCTGGACAGCGAGAACGCCGCGGCCATTCCCACTGCGCAGGCGATGGCCGCCGTCACGGAACCGATCCGTAGTTCTCGGCCGGCGGCAGGGGAGTCGCCGGCGCCGTGTTCCGTCCGATGATCGCCGGGACGAAGTATGGCTACGCCTTCACCCGGATGAAGAGGGGGTCCATCGACTGCCGGGCCGCGTACTGCCCATCGAAGAGTTCCGCACCTTCGGGAGAGATTACGACCTCGACGTCCTCCCAGAGGAGTGACCCGGCGACTTCGCGGGGGGCCGCGGCGTGCAGGAACCCAACCGCGGTGCGGTCCTGGCCGCCGTTGCCGCCGGTGCTGATGGACAGGACGCCGCGGCCGCCGGTGAACGCGATCCACGGATCCAGCAGCCTGACGAACAGCATGCCGTGGTGGCCCCCGAGGCGGACGTCCCCCCGAAAGCGCAGCACCCCCGTGCCGAGCGCGACGTCGTAGTCGGATTCTTCCGGAGCGAAGCAGAACAGGCTGGATTCGACCACCGTGGCGCCGTCCGTCGCGGAGACCGTGCCGTCCGGCAGGCCCGTGATGTAGGCGATGAAACTGCGCTTGATGCCCCAGGTGAGGCCCAGCGGAGGCAGCGGATCAGGTGTTGCGGACGCTGCGTTCACGTAGGTTCTCCTGTAGCTGGTGGGCGGGTCTCCTCCCGAGCCTAGCGGCGGATCGGCGGCTGGCTGAACTATTGCTCCGGCGCGGGTGACACGCGGCGTGTTTCTCTGACGGCGTAGGGGCACGCAGGACTACCGGCGCAGCGCCGGTGGTTGACTTAGATAAGTACCGGTTCGTAGGAGGTGCACCGTGGCCACTGCCATCAGCCGGGTTGCCGGATCAGAGGGGTCCGAGGATCCGCTCGATTCGTATTCTGCGACCGTTGTCCGGGTGGCCGAGACTGTCACCCCGCGCGTAGCCGCCATCGAAATGACGGGCAGCGGACGCAACGGAAGATTCCGCGTCGGGGCGGGTTCGGCGGTCCTTTTCACCTCGGACGGCTACCTCGTCACCAACGCCCACGTGGTGGCCGGCACGCCGGGCGGCCATGCAGTCTTTGCCGACGGGACCCGCTCCCAGGTCGAGGTGGTGGGGGCGGACCCGCTCTCGGATCTGGCCGTCGTCCACGGCAGGGCCCCCACCGCGACGCCGGCGGAATTCGGCGACGCCGAGTCGCTTAAGGTCGGCCAGTTGGTAATCGCAGTCGGCAACCCGCTGGGATTGTCGGGCTCCGTGACGGCCGGGGTGGTCAGCGGCCTGGGCCGGTCGATCCCCGTGTGGTCCGGGCGCAACCGCCGCATGATCGAAGACGTCATCCAGACCGACGCGGCGCTCAACGCGGGCAGTTCCGGCGGTGCGTTGGCCGACGCCCGCGGGCGGATCATCGGTATCAACACGGCCGTGGCCGGGGCCGGCCTGGGCCTGGCCGTGCCCGTCAATGCCACCTCCCGGCGGATCATTGCCTCGCTGCTCCGGGACGGGCGCGTCCGGCGCGCCTACCTGGGCCTGGTCAACACGCCCATCCAGCTCCAGGCCAGCGCCGTGGTCCGGACCGGACACCGGGAGGGCCTGCTCGTCGTCGAGGTCCTGACGGGATCTCCTGCCGACCGCGCGGGCCTGCGCGCCGGGGATGTTCTCCTGAGCGTCGGCACGACGTCTGTGTCCAATGCCGAGAGCCTCCAGAAGCTGCTGTTCGCCGAGGCCATCGGGGCGCCGCTGGACCTGGCCGTGCTGCGGGACGGCGCCGAACTGCACGTCGTGGCGGTTCCCGAGGAGATGACCGAGAAGCAGTAGCGTGGTGGCAGCCAACCGCCCGGCGGGACCAGCTTCGCTGCCCCGGTGCCGGGCTCCTGCCCGACGCGCATAGGCCTGGCAGACGCCGGAATCGGCGGTTTTCCCCTGCTGGGGACCGTTTCCGCGAGTACTCGTGTCCCCACGATTTTCCGGCGAAAAGTACTTGCTTCGCCGACCGTGTACCTGCTAATGGCTCCGCAGGCTTACTCGACCCTACTGACACCGGTACGCGTCTTTCTCCAGGCGAAAAGATCGGGTAGTTTCAGCGCTTGTTGCGCCAAGTCTGGCGTGCCACGGTGTCATTGGAAAGTCGGAGGGAACAGGGTCTCAGAATCGCCTGGATCGGCAGTGATTTCCTCCCACTTGCGATTAAATTGTCTGGGGAATCGGAGCACATTGTGGAAAACCCGACCGGAGCTACACCGACAATTGCAGTTCGCCTCTTCGGAGCGTTCGAAGTACGCCGCAATGGCCTGGCACTCACTGCCGCGGACATGGGCGGCTGCAAGCCGCGGCATATCCTTGAAATCCTTCTGCTGAACCTGGGAACGCCGGTTTCCAAGACCCGGCTGATCGAAATCCTCTGGGGACCGGGTGCCAGCGACGGCGCCGTCGCAACACTGGAGAGCTATGTCAGCGGGATCCGGCGGGCCATCCAGCCCGGCCAGACCAAGACCGGCCCGCTGCGCACGGCGAACAGCGGCTACGTCCTGGATCCGCAGCTCGTGGACCTGGACCTCGCTAATTTCCGCCGGTTGGTCCATGCCGCCGGCGAGTCCGAGCCTGCTACGGCCCACCGGCTGCTGCTCGAGGCCCTCGAGATTTCCGCCGAGCCTCTCCTGGGATTCGAACTCGCCTCCGAGTGGGCCGAGGAGGCACGGACACACCACGCAGCCGAGAAAGTGACGGCACAGATCTTCGCCGCGGAGACCGCGGGGCTCCTGGACAAGCCCGACGTCGCCGTGAATCTGGCCCAGGCAGCCATCCGGTCCGAGCCCCTCAACGAAAGGGCCTGGACCGTGCTGGTGACGGCCTACGAGCAGGCAGGCCTGCCGGTGGAGGGACTCTCGGCGTACGACCGTTGCCGCCGGCTCTTTGACCGCGACCTGGGCTGTGCGCCCGGGCCGGCTCTCCAGGAGGCGCACCTTCGGCTCCTGCGGCAGCGCGCCGAAGGCAACTCTGAACTATCCGAGGTCCTGGCAGCGCTGCTCTACCTGGGCGAACGGCTGAACGGGCCCAAGGGCCGGCAACTTCCGGCGGGCGAATCCCGGCGTATGCATGAGAATGCCGGGCGTGTCCTTGATTCGTTCCTGCAGCGGGTGCGGGCCGCGGTCTGAGCGCACGACGGCCCCAGGCTCTCCGCGAAGCAGCTCGAACGCCTCGCTGCGGCCATCTTCGCGGAGCTGGAGCGCAAATCCCTGCAAGCCCCGGCGGCCGGCTGTGTTATTTTCATCACTCGGCCCGCGTTCGCCGGAAATCCGGCTGCCGCGGGCCCCATACTGGGAAAGACCCCGGCGCACTTCCCACCGCCCGGCATGAGGAGGGTCCATGGAAACCTTGAAATCCATCGTGAGGAACGAGTATTTCCCGGCAGCGGCGGTGCTGTTCGGAGTGGTCCTTTTCTGGACCCTCGGACTGTTCGGCGGGCTGTCCCTGCTGAGCACCAGCCAGACGCCGCTGACGATCCTCGGGTGGCTCCTGTTCGTCTACGCTGCAGCCGTCCTTTCGCCCCTCGCGGGGCTGCTGGCCGTCATCGATCTCATCCGGCGCTGGCGGCGGAACCGCCAGACACAGGGACGGCTGCCGTCGGGCACGGCGTCGGCCTAGGAGAGCGCTGAACAAGGGGCAATCCGGAGATGGGATACGGCTTCCGGGCCGCTCTTCGGAGCTTTGGGCGGCCCGCTGACGGCCTGGGAATGAGAGGCCGGGGCCCGGGATTT
>NZ_JAGPOT010000154.1 GCF_018224015.1 Pseudarthrobacter albicanus | reverse complement strand
CTTCAACTGCTCTACACACTGAAATAGCACGAAACATTAAGCCGGGAAACAGGGCCGCGACCCCCGAACCACAAGGGCAAACTCCCCACCCTCGGCTTAACGATTACCTCGGCTTAATCGGAATGAAAAACGACTGCTCCCTCCGCGAGGTAACCGTGGTCGCGGGCCATTCCCAGTGCGTCGGTACAGAGCCTGGCGCGCATGTGATCGGCCATGGCCCAGCCGATGATCATGCCCGTGCACAGGTCTATCACGGTGGCCAGATAGAGCCACCCCTCGCCGGTGCGCAGATACGTGATGTCCCCGCAGAGCCGGGTCCCGGGCGCCGTGGACGTGAAGTCCCGCTTGCCGTCCTGATCGAGCATGTGGTTGCGGATATGCGCGGTCTTCGCCTGCGGGTCCTGCACGGTGGTCTGCTTCCACGCCCTGGTGCGCACGGCCCGCAGGCCCTGCTCGCGCATGATCGCGCCCACCGTCGGGGCGGAGACCTCCACGCCCTTGGCATTGAGCATCAGGGTCAACTGGTCACGGCCGGCACGGCCCTTTTCCTTCTCGAACAACCCGGTAACCTCAGCGACCAACTGTTCGTGCCGCACAGCCCGCGGCGAGGGGCCGGCCGGGTTACGCCACCGGTAGAACGAGGCCCGGGAGACCTTCAAGGCGCGGCACAACCACGCGATCGGATGGTTCGCCTTCTCCGCTTCGATGAAACGGTAGAAATCCTCTACCGTTGCTTCGCTGCAAAGAAGGCGCTGACTTTTCCCAGGAACTCAACGTCCTGTTTCAGCTTGGAAATCTCAGCCAGAGCCTTCTGGTGCTCCTCCCAGGACACGGGCGTCTTCTCCTCGCCGGCGGCGAACCGTTCCGGATGATCCTCCCGGTACCTGCGCACCCAGTTCCCCAGAGTGCCCACGTTGACCCCGATATCGACGCACACCTGCGCGATCGGACGGCCAGAGGAAATCACCAACTCAACGGCTTCATCCCTGAACTGCTGCGTATATTTCTTGCGGTCGGTCATGCGAAAAAGGCTCCTCACAAGCTGTCTCACAAAACCATACGGCCGCAGCTCCTGGCTGAACATGGTGGAGATCTTCTTCGGGATCATCACCCGCCAGTGCCTGAAGCGTGGAACATTCAGCTCCGTGAAGGACCTGGAAGAGACCATGGAGCGGTACATCGAAAACTACAACAAGGACGCCAAGCCGTTCACCTGGACCAAGTCCGCGGAATATCTATTGGGCAAGATGAAACGCAAACAAACCATTAACACGGAACACTAGGCCCAACTGGTTCCCTTAGCGAAGAGGCCCTGCCGTCAGCCGACGGCGGGGCTTTCGTTTAGGGGCTTCCCCTCGAGGAGTTCGCTGTTCAAGCGCTGGACTTGCGCGGGGACACGTCACCCCCTCATGCCGCTACTCGCTCTTTCGCGTTCAACTACGCATTGACGGCCCGGACACAGGATGATCGTATGTCTCCTCAGCGGGGGAACGAGGTTCCAGGGGGAGGCCGCCGAAACTACAGGCCTGCACCAAGGCCTCCTAGCGAAACGGTCATGATGCATATTCTAAAAAAACCGCTGGTCCTGACAGTGAACAGCTTTCTCCACAAGCGCTACAGACCCCGGCGACATCGGGATTCAATCATTGCCCGGATAGCAGGAGTTGCCATCGCGGCGTCAGCCCTCGCTGTACCTGCAGCAGTCGTGGCCGCGCCAGCGGCAAACGCGGCGCTGACGTGCAGCAACAAGATCCAGCTCGTCGGACTCGCCGGCAGCGGTGAGCTCAACACTGGCAAGAGCGGAACGGCCAATCTTGGCCAGGTAGTAACCGATTTCTACGATAAGCTGGCTGCCTCCTACGCCGGTACTTTCACGTCGATCGAAGCGCACGGCATCAATTACCTGGACTATTCCGTCGCAGACATCCGGAGCCTCGACACCTACACCAAGAGCATGCAGGACGGGGTGACAAAAACCCTCGCCTACCTGTCCACCAGGTGCAAGTCCGAACAGTTGATCCTCTCCGGATACTCCCAAGGGGCTGATGCGATCATGCACGTCTACGAGGCCATGTCCCCGGCCGACAAGAACCGAGTCGTCGGCGTTACCCTCTTCGGAGACCCCGGCTTTAACCCTGCAGCATCGCCACTGGATCAAGGGACCTTCACACAGCGCCCGTCCGGTCGGGGCCTTGTATCTCTTCGCCCCGTGCCTGCGCCGGACTTCCAGGCCAAGGCCCGGAGCTATTGCCTCGTTAGGGACATCTTCTGCAACTCCACGCTGCATTCGGTAGCCCAAGACGTTGCATGCGCGGCTGCACTCGTGGCGGTTCTCAGGCCGGGTGGCTTCGCCAGCATCCCGTCATTGATAGCGGGTTGCCCGGACCTAGTGGAGATCGTGGCGTGCATCGACAACATGGCCGGCAACAAATACGGGTTCCCGACACTTGACTGTCCGCACATGGACTACCGGCCAAAGAGTACCGCGGCGGCGGCTTCCTTCATCCACAGCCTCATCACTCCCGTCATACCTCCTCCGCAGGGAACGGCGTCAACGGGCGCCATGGCCAATGACCACCAGGACGCAACCGCAACCACGCTGGCAAACGGCGATGTTCTCGTAGCGGGCGGAGCGGCGGCGAACGGTGGCGCTACAGCGACGGCGGAAATCTACCACCCGGTTACAAACACTTGGACCGCAGTCCCGCCGATGTCGGTGGCCAGGCGGAACCACACCGCAACCCTGCTGCCCAACGGCAAAGTGCTGGTTGTCGGCGGTGACGTAAATTTCGTGAACCTGGGCAGCGCTGAAATCTTCGACCCAGCAATAGGAAAGTGGAGTCCGGCGGCCCACCCGCTCAGCGTTACACGCGGTGGTCACGTGGCGGTCCTGCTTTCCACCGGAAAGGTCCTCATAGCCGGGGGCGAACACGCCGAAGCGGCTAGTTCTGAACTTTATGATCCAACAACCGGAAAATGGTCGAGCACAGGCCCTCTGTCGACGGGACGGTCAGGTGCCAGGGCAATAAAACTGAACTCCGGGCTGGTCCTCATTATCGGCGGCTCGCTCGCCAACGGCGGCGTCACCGGAAGCGCCGAGATATACCACCCGAGCACCGGCACCTGGACCCGCACGGGGAGCATGACGATGGGGCGTTTCTCGCATACAGCCGCGCTCCTTCCCGACGGCCGGGTCCTCGTCGCAGGGGGCCTCAACGGGCCCCAAAATCCGGGGACCGCACAGTCAAGTGCAGAAACGTACAACCCGACCACAGGACAGTGGTCCGTCGCCCAAAGCATGCGGTCGGCCCGTATAGTGGCATCCTCCGTCGCCCTTGCTAGCGGGAAAGTGCTTGTAGTCGGCGGTGTCGACGGGAACGGCCATGTCCTGCCGACCACAGAGCTTTACAACCCCGTGACAGGAACCTGGTCAGCCGCGGCCACAATGAAAGCGAGCCGGGCACAGGCAGCGACTATCCTGCTCACCAGTGGAAGAGTCCTCATAGCGGGGGGCGGCGGGTCCCAGGGGAGCCAGTTCACCGCCGAGCTCTACGGATAGCCACCGCGCCGGACCCAGCTGTCCCGTCAAAAAAGAATGCCCCGCCGCCCGCCAGGGCGTCGGGGCATTTCTACGTTCTGCTTCCTACTGCAGGTACGCCGGGAGGGGCTTCTCGTGCTTGTTTCGGCCCCCGGCGGTGGCGACCGCTCCCAGGATGAAGTCACGGACTTCCCGGTCCGGGTCGGAACGCCCGAGGCCTTGGACCTCCGCGACCTCTGACCCGCCCTCGACCCGGCAGTCACACTCACGGACCGTAAATAGACACGTCCTCTACATCACGCCCATCAACATGCGTAGATTTTTTGCCCTAACGGCCGGGGTATCTCAATTCGAGGCGCAACCAACCGTTGCTCGTATCCCGCTTCCTTGGAACCGGAAGTCTGCCCTTTGACCCACTAGAACTCGTTTATGTTTGAACACATGACGAATGCACCCCACCACGTCCAGGTGTTCATCGGCTCCTCTATGGAGGGCCTTAAAATCGCCCGGACTCTACAGGCTGAGCTCGAGTCAGCCACGGATTGCGGTCGTCAAGTTCTTGAGACAGTTTCGTAGTTGAATCGGACTACGCGGCCAGGGGTTCCTGGTCGCGGGTTTGATGGGTGGCAAGGGCTGTTGCCGGGGGGATGCCGCCGGCCCGCCGGTTTGGGCGGCGGCGGTTGTACCAGCCCTCGATGTATTCCATGACGGCGGTCCTCGCGGCAAGCCTGCTGCCGAAGGTGTGCTGGTGGTACATCTCGGTCTTCAAATGCGAGAAGAAATTTTCGGCGACCGAGTTGTCCCAGCACACCCCGACGGCTCCCATGGACTGGGTGACACGGTTCCCTGCGCACCATTTCTGGAATTCGTCGGAGGTGTATTGGGAGCCGCGATCGGAATTAAGCCGAATTCGGCTTAATTCAGATTAAGCCGAGGTAATCGTTAAGCCGAGGGTGGGGAGTTTGCCCTTGTGGTTCGGGGGTCGCGGCCCTGTTTCCCGGCTTAATGTTTCGTG
>NZ_JAGPOT010000153.1 GCF_018224015.1 Pseudarthrobacter albicanus | reverse complement strand
TCCCGGGCCCCGGCCTCTCATTCCCAGGCCGTCAGCGGGCCGCCCAAAGCTCCGAAGAGCGGCCCGGAAGCCGTATCCCATCTCCGGATTGCCCCTTGTTCAGCGCTCTCCTAGCGCGGCAGGAAATACCGGTGTATTGCTGGGGGTGTGAATGCCGCCAGCTTCAGACCGGGCGCCGGCCCAGCCGGCACCACCGGGCACGCCGCGGGGTCATGGAGCCGGTACGTCGCCCTGGGCGACTCATTCACGGCAGGCCTCGGGGATCCGGAACCGTTGAGTCCCGGCGGCATCCGGGGCTGGGCGGACCGTATTGCCGAGGAGCTCAGCGAGCGCCGCGAGGACTTCGCCTACGCCAACCTCGCCGTCAGCGGCCTCCTGCTGCGGCAGATCCTCGACCGGCAGCTCGGGCCGGCCCTGGCTGCGAAACCCGATCTGGTGACCCTTTCGGCCGGCGGGAACGATCTGGTGTTCCACCGGAGCGATCCGGACCGGCTCGCCGTCGCCCTGGATGCCGCGGTGCAGGAACTGGCCGCCACCGGCGCTACGGTGGTGCTGTTCACCGGCCCGGACTGGGGCGGGACCCCGCTGCTGGGCCGCACCCGCGGCAAGGTCGCCGTCTTCAACGAGAACATCCGCACCATTGCGGCCCGGCACCACGGCGTGATCGCCGACTTGTGGACGCTCCGGCAGCTGGCGCATCCGCAGATGTGGGATCCGGACCGGCTGCACTTCTCGCCGCTGGGACATCACACGATCGCCACGATGGTGCTGGACACCCTCAGCGTTCCGCACAGCCTGCGGCCGCTGGAACCCAAGCCGATGCCCGCCGGCAGCTGGCGGGAAGCCCGGGTCGGAGACCTGACCTGGGCGACGCAGTACCTTGTCCCCTGGATGGTCAGCCGGATCAGGCCACGGGCCGAAGACGTACCGCTGACCGCCAAGCGGCCCGAGCCCGGACCGGTCTACGGATCCCGCGAGGCCGCCCCGGACCCCGCAGCCGGCGCCGCTTAGCCTCGTTTAGCCCTAGTCCGGCCGCGATCCGTCGGCTAGTCTGCAGGAACGGCCGACAGCCGGGTATCGATGGCGATCACGAGGAGCGAAGTTGCCTAATCACACTTACAGCATTTCTGAAATTGTCGGAACCTCCAACGAAAGCGTTGACGCGGCGGTGCGCAACGGCGTCGCCGAGGCCGCGAAGACGCTCCGCAACCTGGACTGGTTCGAGGTCAAGGAGATCCGCGGCCACCTGGCCAACGGCGAAGTTGCCGACTGGCAGGTGACCATCAAGCTCGGGTTCCGCCTGGAGCGCTGAGGTCCGACCCCGGAACGCCGGCCCCTGCGGTGCCGCCCGTGTGCGGACACCGCCGGGACAGCCGCGGGGGCCGGGCACCGGCGCGCAAAACGAGAAAGCAGCCATGCAGTACACCCATCTGGGCCGCTCCGGCCTGACGGTCTCGCGCCTCTGCCTGGGCACCATGAACTTCGGTCCGCAGACGGAGGAGTCGGAGGCCCACGCCATCATGGATTCGGCGCAGGAATCCGGCATCAACTTCTTCGACACCGCCAATGTCTACGGCGGATCGGGCCGCCGGGGCTGGACGGAAGAAATCCTGGGGCGCTGGTTCGCCAAGGGCGGTGAGCGCCGGGAACACACCGTGCTCGCCACCAAGCTCTACGGCACCATGACGGACCGGCCCAACGAGTCCAAACTGTCCGCCCTGAACATCCGCCGGGCGCTGGATGCGAGCCTGAAGCGGCTGCAGACGGACTACATCGATCTCTACCAGTTCCACCACGTGGACCGGAACACCCCCTGGGACGAGATCTGGCAGGCGGTCGGCGTCGCGGTCCAGCAGGGCAAGATCCTGTACTCGGGCAGCAGCAACTTCGCCGGCTGGCACATTGCCCAGGCCCAGGAGGCTGCGGCCCGCCGCCACTTCAACGGCCTCGTCAGCGAACAGTCCATCTACAACCTGCTCACCCGCAACGTCGAACTGGAAGTGATTCCCGCCGCGCAGCAGTACGGGCTGGGACTCATCCCCTGGTCACCGCTGCACGGCGGGCTGCTCGGAGGGGTACTGAAGAAGGAACACGCCGGCGTCCGCCGCGCCACCGGCCGCTCGGTCGAAACCCTCAAAACGCACCAGGACCAGATCCGGCAGTACGAGGACTTCGCCGACGAGCTCGGCCACGAACCGGCCGACGTCGCCCTGGCCTGGCTCCTGCACCAGCCCGCCGTGACCGCTCCGATTGTCGGCCCGCGCACCCGGGAGCAGCTCGATGCCGCCATCCGGGCCCTGGCAGTGAAGCTCGACGCCGACGCCCTCCAGCGCCTCGACGTGATCTTCCCGGGCCACCGGACCGCCCCGGAGGACTATGCCTGGTGAGTTGAGTGAAACCGGCCCCGAGTGGCAATTCAATAGTAAGCATGATTAGTATTGAGGCTGAAGGGCGAAGCGCACCCGGCGATCCGGGTGCCTCCTCAATGAAAGAAGAAGGAACGATAAAATGGGTTTTTTCGCATTTCTGATTCTGGGCCTTATCGCCGGAGCAATCGCTAAGGCAATCCTCCCGGGACGCCAGGGCGGGGGCATTTTCATCACGCTGCTCCTCGGCGTTGTCGGCGCCATTCTTGGCGGCTGGATTGGCGGCGCGCTGTTCGGCAGGGGCCTCAACGAGTTCTTCTCGCTCTCGACCTGGCTGCTGGCCATCGGCGGTGCGATCATCGTCCTGCTGGTTTACGGCATGATCACCAAGCGCTCAGCCCGCAAAAGCTGAGCGTCGCCGGAAACCGGCCCCGGAATTTTCCGGGGCCGGTTTTTCGCACAGGACACGCCATTGGTGCAGCTTCAATTTCAAAGCCCCCGCAAAAAGCCACAGCAGGATTCACAGAGCAGGAGTACAGCATGAAAGCGAAACTTCTTTTCGGCGCCGGAATCGCCGCGGGCTACGTCCTCGGATCACGGTCCGGCCGGGCGGCCTATGACAAACTCAAGGCCCGGGCGGCCGCACTCTGGGAAAGCAAGCCGGTCCAGGACAAGGTGGCCGCGGCAACGGAAGCCGTCAAGGAAAAGGCCCCCGAGCTCCCCGGGCAGCTCACCCAAGCGGCCCGCCGGGCAAGCACCGTCATCGGTTCCGCCACCCATCGCGACAGGGCGGAACACAACAACACCCACGTGAAGAGCGCGGACCAGGCCGCCCCGGACGTCGGATCCGACCCGGCACTCAATGACCGGACCGGCCAGGACTGGTCCGATGAAGGCGGCGCCACCCCGGCCGGGCCGGCCACCAACGTCGATCCGGACAAGGTGCCCTAGCCGGACCTGCGGATGCCACCGGCTACCACGGTGGCATCCAGCTTCCCTGAGTGGAGCACCCGGGCGGTGAGGCCGCTGCGGCGGAACAGTTCGGCGGTCCGGGGCGCCTGCCCCCGGCTCGTTTCGATCAGCAGGCGGCCGCCCGGTGCCAGCCATTGCGGCGCCGCGGCGGCCACACGCCGTTGCACGTCGAGCCCGTCGGCGCCGCCGTCGAGGGAGGCCCTCGGCTCGTGCAGGCGGGCTTCCGGCGGCATCGTCCCGATCGCGGCCGAGGGCACATACGGGGCGTTGACCGCAAGCACCAGGACCGCGCCGCGGAGCCGGGCCGGGATCGGCGCGAAAAGGTCGCCCTCATGGACTTCCCCGCCCAGCGGGAGGACGTTCCGGCGGGCGCACGCCACCGCTGCCGGGTCGACGTCGGCGGCGTGCAGCTCCAGCGGGCCGGCCAGCGAGGCGAGCGCCGCCCCGACGGCGCCGGAACCGCAGCAGAGGTCGACGACGACGGGCGCCGGACGGGCGCCGTCGGACGGCTCGAGGAGCCGGGCGGCCTGCCGGACGAGGAACTCAGTCCGGCGGCGGGGCACGAAGACTCCGGCGTCCACCGCAATCCTTAATCCGCAGAACTCCACCCAGCCCAGGATGTGCTCCAGCGGCACGCCGGAGGCCCTCCGCCGGAGCATGGCCGCGAGTTGCCGCGGCGTGTGCGCGGCCTGCGTCAGCAGGCGCGCTTCCTCTTCGGCAAAGACGCAGCCGGCCGCCCGCAGTGTCCGGACGATCGCCGGCTCGGGAACCGGAAGGGACGGCATGGGAAGGCCCCCTTCCGCCGTGGCTGATGGAAACCCATGCTACCGAACCGGCAGGACGGCTGCACGGGTCCCCCTTGCCCGGCGGCAGCGCACCCTCCGGGAAACTCCGCTGGTCCGGCATTGTTGTGTCGCTGCCGGAGCGGCGGCGGAGGTTCTGGAAGACTGGACCCGGCCGGGGCGTGATCCGGCAGGGAAATCTACGCCGGGGGTCTGTGGGGACCGCCTCCGGCAGCTTGGACTCGTTCGCATATGGTGTTGCTCGACCGGTCGACGCTTATGGTGGTCTTCGCCGTGCTGACCATGACCATGCTGGTGCTCTTCTACTTCGACACCTACCGCAAATCCCGGGCCGCCTTCGCCGGCTGGTGGTGCGTTGCCGTCGGCTCCTTTTTCAGCGCGGCGCTCCTTTACTTCCTGGGGGAAGCCTGGAACCAGGCCTCAGGGCTCCGGTCATGGTGGGGTGATGGGTTTTCGGGTTCGTTGAGTTTCCGGTGTTTTTGATGGCTGGAGGGCTGTTAATCTGATCCGCTCTGTGAGAAAATAGATTTGTGCTGA
>NZ_JAGPOT010000152.1 GCF_018224015.1 Pseudarthrobacter albicanus | reverse complement strand
GGTGCTCCCTGATGTGCGTAGAAAATGCGGTGTGGTAACTACATTTTCCCACGTCAGAGGCACCTTTCAGGCTTTAATTACGGGCTCCGGTCACACCCCCGATGAAATCCCGAGGCTAATGCGTATTCACAGCCACAGCCCGCAGTAACGCTCCTGTAACGACTGCCCGCCTAGACTGGCGCGGGTCAGAGTGGTGATGTTCCTGCTGGGGGCAGGCCCGGAGTCGTCCGGGCGCTGGGGTGTTCAAGTAGACGGTGGGCGTCCCCCTACTGCAGTCGGCGAAGATCCTTCGGAGGTGGTCAATTGGCGACATGGAACGCGTTCCGGCCTGCCTCGGTGCGGCAGCAGATCCCACCGGAAGTACTCGAGGCGTATCGGCTGATCAACGGGGAATCCGGCGCGAAGTCCATTCCGAACCGCCGCGGCGCCCGAAAGCCTGTCGATCACTTGGAGTGCCGAGGGGAAGGGACACCTTGTCGCCGAGCGGCCCGGTGACGGTCCACGCGCGTACCAGCTTCCGGCCGGCCGAAGCGAACGTGATGTCTTCCTCGATTTTCGGCACGTTGTACTACAGCGATCGCAAGGGTGCGGGGCGCGTGTACTTCCGGCCGGCTCCGTTTTCCTCCGGCGCCGCCGAGGAGGACTTAGAAACAGATAGCTATCCGATGGGCGGACCAGCACATATCGTCTCGAACATCATCACCTTCCCGCAGTCCGGGTCGAATATCGGCGGCGTGGGGAGTGTGATCTGGTGCATGGCAGGGTCGTGCTCGCCCGGCCAGCGCACCTCGATCCCACTCACGCCAACAGAGGTCTTCCTCACGAACACGGGTGCCGGGGTTCTCGTGTACGACACGAACGGAACGCGTTCGCTGCGGATCAAGTATTTCATCGGCTTGGGCTCGGGCGGAGCAGGAAGCCTGCCAGTAGACCCCTCAGATCCCGGCAAGATAGTCGCGATAGCGGACACAAAAGGAGCGCTCCTTAAGTTCGAAGGGACCGTGTTCTACGTCGACATCACTGGGGCCGGCCCACCCACGGTGACCAGCCTGGAGGACAACTCCGGCATGGCCCTATCCTCGGACCTGCTGGGCACGCAGGTCGACCTGGGCGGCACTACCCTGATCAGGTTGTACCAGAGGTACAACCTGTACTCGTCGACCTTGCCTCCGATCACGCTCACCACTCCCGGCCGCCTGCAGACCTTCCAGATCAGCGATACGGCCATGGCGTGGTTCACCCAGGAGCCCGGCACTGGGCAGAGCAGGCTTATGACCAGCTCGACTGCAGGCCATGTCCCCATTCCATACATACGTACCTCGACCAATCGATCGCTGGTGCGCTACGAGAACACCGACGACTTCCTCATCTTCGATGCCACCGCGCCCACCCCGGGGTTCTACCGTGTGCGCGGTCTCGACGACACCGGGACTCTGGTCGGGGTGCTCGGCCCACGAGATGCCACAACGCAGGGCCTGGCTCTCTCCCACAACCGCATGGTATACAGCGATGACAGTACGTCCACGATCCCGCTCTTTCTGCGCGACGTCTCCGCACTGCCGACGCTCGGCGCGGAGCTCATTTTGTCGACGGCGACGACCGCACCTCTGTCGCCCACCTCGAGTGTCGACCGGCCTCGCGCGGGATTATGGGGACCAGTCGTGGTCTTCGCCCGCCCCAATGACGCAAACCCCGCCGAGACCGACGTCCTCTACGGCCAACCGGCAGGCCCTTTCAACACGGTGACGCTTCCCGCCGCGGAGCAGCTGTACGGCATCCAGGTCTCAGGTCACCGCGCCCTCCTCGTCGGCGGCACGAGGGATCACCTTCAAGCGGACCACCACCTGCTCGATCTGCTGACGGGTGAGCTTTCATCGGCGCCTGATAACGCCTGCTTGCTTTGGGGGGATTACCTGCTCACAGTGGGGTTCAGCGACGGTTCGCTCCGGCGTACCGACCTCGTGACCGGCGCCGTCGCGACCTTGAAACCGGCCGACCCGGCGAGTGGCAATGTCATGCGGCTCGATCTGGCGATGTGGGGGCACCAGGTCGCCTACAACATCGGCCAGGGCCAGACCTCCCTAGTCCTCGCCAGCGGTGTCTGGACGGCCACCTCCGCGACCACCGGAACCACTGCACCGCACCCCGGGGCCGAGACCACCCATCTCTCCCAGCTGTCCGACGGACTGCTCGTCACCCACGACTTCCAGGACCGGACGAAGGCGTATGACCTGCAAGTTGGGTCAACGGCGGTCTTGGCCAACGAGACCTCGCTCGTCGGGCTGGCGGTGGACGGATACCGTGTGGCGTGGGTGCCAGGCGCGAGTCGGCGGGGGGTGATCGCTGATGTCCGCAGCTATCTTCCGGGCTACACCCTGTCCCCGCCGCTGCTGGTCACTTCTGCCGCACCCAAAGGTTACGTCCCGAACACCGCCGGAACCGCCCGCTGGCAGCCGCACTTCTATGTCAGCCGCGACATCAATTGGGCCGTTGGGCTGCGCTCCGACGCCACCGGCGCGGTGGTGCGCACTTTCGGCGGCGTCAGCTCCTTCGGCGAGGTCACCCTTTCCGGAGGCTGGGATGGCACCGACGGTCTTGGCGCCGATCTGCCAAACGGCAGCTACACCTGGACGCTCACCGGTTCCGCAGATGGCCAACCGCTTGGCTCGCCGAAGGGCAGCGCGGCGCTCACCGGACAGCTCTACCTGAGCCGGACCCCGCCTGCAGCCCCGGCAGTCACTGCACCCGCTATCTCCACGGACACCTCGGCCACGTCGGCGTTCGATATCTCCTGGGCACCAACCGGCTCCCCAGCGGGACTCACCTACACCATCCGTTCCAGCATCAATGGCGGTCTGTTCACGACATTGGCCGAGCGCGTCGCCACCACTGGCATGACCGTGCCCGGAACTCCTGGCCAGACCGTCCGGTTCGAGGTGACCGCGACCGACCCGGCCGGAGTGTCGAGCGCCCCGGACACCGCCACCACTGTGATTCCGTATGACGACGCGTCGCCTAGTGTCGCCTACACCGGGACCTGGATCATTCAATCTGCGAGCGACCGGTTTGCCGGAGCCGTGCATGTCAGCGGAGCTACCGACTCGACCGCCACGTTCAGCGCCATCGGCACCGCGGTCGCCCTCATCGGCGACCGCGGGCCCGGGACCGGGGAGTTCCAGATCTCCTATGACGGCGGCCCTTGGTCACCCCCGATTGACACCTATGCGCCGAGCCCCCAGGTCCGTCAGGTGCTTGCCACACAAACGTTCACAGGCTCCGCCAGCACGCACACGATGAAGATCCGCGTGGTGGGCACCAGCGGACGCCCGAATCTCGCCCTCGACGCTTTCGCCTACACCCACTGACCGAGCGCCCGCGTTCGTCCTTGTTTATCCAGCCTGCAACCGCAGCACCCCCACAGCAGCCACCAAATAAGGCACCGGATCCGGGTCCGTCCCGGCGGCCCTGCATCCAGGCCTCGAACGTCGTGCCGATCAACGCGGCGCACAGATACCCGGCAACGTCCTCGGGGACGCCGGCTGAAACCAGGTAGGCCCGTGCCCGCTCGCGCTGCGGCGCCAGGGACTCGTAGCTCCGGCTGGCCAGCTCGGGGTGTTCGGCGATCAGCCGCAGCCGGCCGCGCGTGACAGCGAGGTCCGGCAGAACAGCAACCCCGGCGACAGCTGCCTCGCGCAGCCCCGCCAGGGCGTCGCCGTCGGAAGGACCCTGGGCGCGGGCTGACTCCAGTACCCGCCCGGAGGCCTCGATCGCCGGTTCCATGCCGCCCCAGATGAGTTCGGACTTGCTGGAGAAGTAGCGGTACAGGCTCTTGCGCCCGATGCCCGCCTCGCGGGCGATGTCCTCCATGGAGGTCTGCTCGTAGCCGCGCTCGGCGAACAGCCGCAGCGCGATGGCGGCCACGGCGTCGGGATCAATCGTCACCGGGCGCCCGGTGGGGCGAAGGACAGCGGGCTTCAAAGCATCGGGA
>NZ_JAGPOT010000151.1 GCF_018224015.1 Pseudarthrobacter albicanus | reverse complement strand
CGCTCGGCGAACAGCCGCAGCGCGATGGCGGCCACGGCGTCGGGATCAATCGTCACCGGGCGCCCGGTGGGGCGAAGGACAGCGGGCTTCAAAGCATCGGGAGGCATCCCACCAGTATTCACCCTTACATAATGACACAGGGTGTCATAAGGTGGATCGCATCACCGTCAGCAACGTCTGGAAGGACATCATGGGCAACGAAGCTACCTGGCAGGAAGCCACCACCAGCGGCCGATTTACCGGCAAGACCGTCATCGTCACGGGCGCGACCTCCGGCATCGGCCAGGCCACCGCCCTGCGCGTCGCCAAGGAGGGCGGCCGCGTCATCGCCGCCGACATCAGCAAGGAACGCCTGGACGACCTGGTGGCAGAGAACGCCGGACTGGACCTGGTTCCCGTGGCGGGCGACATTTCCACCGAAGAGACAGTGGCCGCCGTCGTCGCGGCCGCCGGCGGCCGGGTCGACGCCCTGGCGAACGTCGCCGGCATCATGGACAACTTCGCACCGATCCACGAGGTGGACGACGACCTCTGGGACCGCGTCTTCCGGATCAACGTCACCGCCCTCATGCGCCTCACCCGCGCCGTGGTGCCGCTGATGCTGGACGCCGGCGCCGGCTCCGTGGTCAACGTCGCCTCCGAGGCCGGCCTGCGCGGTTCCGCCGCCGGCGCCGCCTACACCGCGTCCAAGCACGCCGTCGTCGGCCTGACCAAGAACTCGGCCGTGATGTACGGGCCCAGGGGCCTGCGCTTCAACGCCGTGGCCCCCGGCCCCACCATCACCAACATCGTGGCCAACTGGGGGTCCCAGCTCGCGGCCGAACGCCTAGG
Source organism: Pseudarthrobacter albicanus (assembly GCF_018224015.1). Lineage (GTDB taxonomy): Bacteria > Actinomycetota > Actinomycetes > Actinomycetales > Micrococcaceae > Arthrobacter > Arthrobacter albicanus. The sequence goes on along the minus strand of NZ_JAGPOT010000151.1, from coordinate 109 downwards.
AGAGCGCTGAACAAGGGGCAATCCGGAGATGGGATACGGCTTCCGGGCCGCTCTTCGGAGCTTTGGGCGGCCCGCTGACGGCCTGGGAATGAGAGGCCGGGGCCCGGGA
>NZ_JAGPOT010000150.1 GCF_018224015.1 Pseudarthrobacter albicanus | reverse complement strand
CGCGTCCCTGCTCGCTGTCCAGGTCGACCTCGTCAACGCTGAGCGGAAACTCGCGGGACAGGCCTGCCAGCAGCTGCTTGCCGTCGCTGCACCAGGTGCAGTCGGTCCGGGTCAGCAGGGTGAGTGTGATCATGGCCTGATTCCGTCCTTGAGGTCACTGAGCAGCTTGTCGACCGGAACGAACATCGTGTAGTCCGGGGCGCCGCCGTAGTCGGCCCGCCACCGGATGGTGCCGTCCGGGCCGACGAGGATGAAGCTGTGCCCGTCCCTCATGGCGCCCATCATCCCGTACCGGTTCGCACTGTACTTCTCCGACACCGTGAGTGCGGGATCGGACAAGACAGGGGTGGTCAGGCCCAAGTCCCGGGTCTTGCGGGCAATGAGGCTGGCCGGGTCGGTCGTGATGGACAGGACCGCGTCGACACCTGCGGCCTTGACCTTGGCGCTGTCCTTCTCAAGGCTGGACAGCTGGTCCCAGCACGGCTGGCAGGTCAGGCCCTCCTGGAAGTACAGGAGCACATTTTTCCCCTTGAAATCGCCCAGGGACACCTGCTTGCCGGTGGTGTCCTCGAGGGTGAATGCGGGCGCGGCCTCGCCGGGGCCGGGCTGGCCGACACCGTAGTTCGGCCCGGCCCCGGTGTTCTTCGGGGCGGTGGATCCGGAGAAGATGGCGTAGAGGGCGACGAGGATGACGACAAGGGCTGCCGCCGCCAGACTCCAGAGGAGCCAGCGGCGGTTCATTCCCCGGGCGGGGCGGGCCTTGGGGTCCCGGCTTTTGGTGGTGGTCATGATCGGCTGTCCTTTGCGGGGATGGGTCCGGCGGTGTGGTCGGGGACGCAGCAGTCGTTTCCGGCGCCGGCCCCGGCGGCATCGACGGGCGCGTCATCGACGGGTGTTTCCGGGCCGGCCGCCGGTCCGGCGTGCCGGCGTGCCTGGGTAATCAGGTAGAGAAGTCCCGCGGCGAGGATTACGGCGAGGACCCAGCCGGGCAGCCAGCCCAGTGCTGCGGCGATAACGGAGGCGGCGTGCTGCAGATCCGCGGTGATCTGCACGAACACGCCCTCCGATCCCATGCCCGGGCCCAGGGCGGCCTGGACGTAGGTGAGGACGGCCATCGCGATGAGCAGGAAGGCCGACGCGGCCGTCCCGAACGCCATCGTGCGGCGCAGGCGGCCGAACCGGAGGGTGACCTGCCGGCCCTGCAGCCACCGGCTCCTGCTCCAGTCCCTGCGGTCCCACACCAGGGCCAGGACGGCCAGCGGTGCGACCATCCCCAGAACATAGGTCAGTGCCACGGCCAGGGCCGCGGGAAACGAGGCGGTCGCCCCGGAGAGCACCGCGACGCCGGCCAGCACCGGAGCGCAACAGGAACTGGCGGCCCCCGAAAACACTCCGAGCCCGTAGACCGAGCCGAACCCTGACCCGGTGGGGGCCCGGCCCGGCAGCATCGGAAGCCGCGGCTTCCATCCGAGCAGCATCGCGGTTCCGCCGGCCAGCATGGCGGTGGCGGCGGCCGAAAACACCAGCACGTGCTGGCCCGAGACCAGGCTGACGAGGAAGGTTGCCCCGAGCCCGATCGGGACGATGACGGTGGCCACCCCTGCGGCGAAAACGAAGGTTGCGGCGAGAATGCCGGTGCGGCGGCGGAAGCCGGCGGCCAGGTACGCGGGCAGCATCACCGAGACGCAGCACGGGGCCAGCAGGGCCACGAGGCCGCCAAGGAACGCGGTCAGCAGCGTCCCGCCGAACAGCAGATCTTCCATGGACGTTCGCCCTTCACACCACTCGACACTTCAAAACTATTCTCCTAAGGAGTTTAGGAGAATAGGCGGGCGGTGTCCAGCGGCGGGACCCGGCGGCCGGCTTCAGCGGGTGGCTTCAGCGGGCGGCGGTGCTGGCGGAGACGTTCGCGTCGGGACAGAGGTTGTGTCCGGCCGCGGCAGCTGCCGGACCTCCCAGCAGCAGCACCGGGAGCGCGAACAGCGCGGCCACGGCAAAGGAGCCGGCGGCGGTCCTGGCGCTGCCCAGGGGCTGGTGCGGCGGAATGAGCCGGCGCACGCCGGCCGCGGCCCCGTGGCCTCCTGCCGCCAGCGCCACGGCCGGGGACAGCGCAATGCCGCCGGAGGCGACGGCCAGCAGCGCACCGGCCACGGTGAGCCGGCCGGACCGGGCGGCGGCGGCGTCATCGGCGCGCAGTTCGATCAGCCGGGCCGTCTCGTCGGCGGCGGTCCGGAAGAGCGCAACGGCCGGGAAGGCCGACGCCAGCGCACGGGCGAGGCCCAGGATCAGGTCGTGCCGCTCGGCGAGGTGGGCGTGTTCGTGGGCCAGGACCGCGTCCAGCTGCGCCTCGTCCAGGGCCTGCAGTGCCCCTGTCGTCACGATGGTGCGCCGCCTCCGGCCGGGGAGGCAGTAGACGGCCGGTTCATCCGAGTCCAGAACCACGACGCCGCGGTGTGTGTCGGTGTGGCCGACGATGTCAAGAATGCTGCTGTGGCGGGCGCGTTCCCGGGCCATGCCGGCAAGGCCCGCGCCGATGCACCACACGGTGCGGCCGAGGATGGCCAGGGACAGGACGGCGCCGGTGGCACCGGCCGCCGCCCCGCCGGGGGAAGCGTACTGCTCGCGGATGGCCATGACGCAGGCCCGCAGCAGCTCGGCGAGGTCACCGCTCACGGTCACGGTCGGGAAGGTCAGGGCCAGTCCGGCGAGGGCGAGCGAGGCCAGGACGGTGACGGTGAGGGCCTGCCACGCCGCGATGGCCAGCCTGGGAGCCCTGTCGGCCCACGACGCCGCCTGCAGCAGCCGGGGCCCGGCAACGGCCAGGGCCAGGGCGTAACCGAGGAGGGATAACGCGGCGATCATGCCTGCACGTCCTGTTCCCTCGCCGCACTGAGCAGCCGGTGCAGTTCCGCGGCCTCCTCGGGGCGCATCCCCTCCACGAAGCCCACCAGGGCTGCCGTCCGGTCATCGGTGAGGGAGAGGGCTTCGGTCACGAGTCCGGCCACGTACTTTTCCCGGCCCGCGGCTGCCCCATAACGGAAGGCCCGGCCGTCGCGTTCCTTCGTCAGCCAGCCCTTGCGGTGCAGAATCTCCGTCACGGTGTGCACCGTGTTGTAGGCAAGGCCCCGGTCCAGGCCATCGAGGACCTCCCGGACCAGCAGCGGCCCGTCCGCCCGCCAGATCTGCTCCATGATGGCGCTCTCCAGATCGCCAAACTTTGGCATGCTGCCTCCTCGGCCGTGTCGTGTCCTATCAAGGATAGGAGATAGGCCCGGCCATTGCACCTAATTACCTAAGTACGTTAGGTTTGGTGCAGGAATGCCGGACCGCCGGCGTCGACCGCTGCGCCAGATCGGCGGTGCCCGTCAAGCAAAGGATTCAGGGAATGCCCCGATCAAAGAACCCTGGCCGGCCGGCCGGGACGGCCGGCCAGAAACCCCAGCAGGCGGAGCCGGCCGCCGGGAGCACTCCCACACTCAAGCAGCAGCGGGCCGCACAGATCGAACAGAAGCTGGCCGGATTCAAACTCCAGCACCGCAGATCCCGCCGCAACCGCCTCATCCTCATCATCACCGCCTGGACTGTCGGCATTGCCCTGGCGGCGGGCCTGGTCGTCTTCGCCGTGATCAGCACCCTGCCGAAAAGCCCTCCCGCCGCCATCGACGGCGTCCAGACCTTTCCGGGGCTGAGCTCCAACCATGTGACGGGGCCGGTCAAGTACGCCCAGAGCCCGCCCGTGGGCGGGGACCACTCGGCGGTCCCGCTCAACTGCGCCGTCTACAGCGAACCGGTGCCCAACGAAAACGCGGTCCACTCCCTCGAGCACGGGGCGGTCTGGGTGACCTATGACCCGCAGACGGTCAGCGGCACACAGCTGGACACACTGCGCAAGGAGATCCCGTCGACCTACGCGATTCTCTCCCCCTACAGCGGTCTTCCCGCACCGGTCGTCGCGTCCGCATGGGGCGTGCAGCTGAAGGCAGCCGGCGCTGATGACCCCAGGGTCAAGGACTTCATCGCCAAATACCGGAGCGCGAAAACGGCCCCCGAGCCCGGCGCACCCTGCACCGGCGGACTCGACGGCCCAGGCAAGGTCAAGTAGCACCCGGACGGGAATCGGGCAGCCCTGAACCGGCCGACCGGCCCACGCCCCGCGCACCACTGAGAAAGGACAGAACCAATGATGGGTTACGGATACGGCGACATGGGGCTTATGTGGCTGTGGATGCTGGGATGGTCGGTGCTTCTGCTCGCCGGTCTGGCCGCACTCGTCTGGGTGATCGCCCGCCTCGCCAGCGGCGGCGGGCGGTCACCTGATAACCGTCCAGGCTCCGCCCGCAGCATCCTCGATGAGCGGTACGCGCGCGGGGAAATCGACGACGAGGAATACCGCACACGGCGCGAAACCCTGGGATAGGCAGTTGCGGGGCGCCCCGGTCAGAGGCCGGGCGCCCCGCCCCAAAAGACAAACCACAGGCCGGCTCCCGCGCGGCGGGACCATGCTGCTGGAGTCCGTCAGCTGGCCAGGGTGTCGCTGATGAGCGATTTCAGCGTGGATTTGTCGGCGACTCCCAGGATTCTGGCCGCGACGCGGCCCTGCCTGTCGAGCACGATGGTGGTCGGAACAGCCTGAGGGGGAACAAAGCTGGCCATGGCCAGCAGGACGCCCCCGTTTCTGTCATAGAAACTCGGATACGTCACTCCGAAGGTACGTTCATAGGCGGCGGCCGTCGGGGCCTCATCCCGGATGTTCACGCCATAGAACTCGGCTCCGTTGCCCTGGAATGACTGGCTCAGCTCCTGCAGTGTCCCTGCCTCCAGCCGGCAGGGGCCGCAGGCGGCGTACCAGAAATTCAGTACCACGACTTTGCCGGGGAATGACCGGGACTCCACCGTCTGGCCGTTGAACAAGGGGCCCTGGAAGGTCACCGGGCTCGGACGGGCGGCGGCAGTGTATTCACTGACTGAACCGTCCCCTGCAATGTAGTTCTTGTTATCCCCCGCACGGGCCTGCTGGGCCAGCGAATCCGGGGCGGCGCAGGCCGCCAGCGAAACGGCGAGCACAGCCGCCGA
>NZ_JAGPOT010000015.1 GCF_018224015.1 Pseudarthrobacter albicanus | reverse complement strand
GTGAAGGTCCGCAGGACGGCGATGGCGTTGACGATGACGGAGGTGCCCTTGGTGTCGCCGTTTCCGTTGGTGTCAGGAGATTCTGCTGGAGTCATGATATACACCATCATTCCGTATGGGAGCCGAAAAGCGGCGCCACGTTGGACGTGGCGCCGCTTCCTTGCGGGCTAGGGTTTGCGGGCTATGGTGTGCGGTTCAGGGGACGGTCAGGCGCTGATGATGTTGTACTCGGGGCCGAAGGGGAACTTGGTGATGTTCTCGGCTCCGTCCTCACCCACCACCAGGATGTCGTGCTCACGGTAGCCGCCGGCGCCGGGCGCACCGTCCAGGACTGTGATCATGGGTTCCATCGAGACCACCATGCCGGGCTCCAGCACGGTGTCGATGTCCTCGCGGAGCTCCAGTCCGGCCTCCCGGCCGTAGTAGTGGCTCAGGACGCCGAAGGAGTGTCCGTATCCGAAGGTCCGGTTGGCCAGCAGCCCGTGGCCCACGTAGATCTCGTTCAGCTCGGCGGCGATGTCCTTGCAGACAGCGCCGGGCTTGATGAGCTCGAGTCCGCGCTTGTGGACTTCCACGTTGATGTTCCACAGCTCCAGGGAGCGGGCGTCGGGTTCGCCGTAGAACAGGGTGCGCTCCAGTGCGGTGTAGTAGCCGGAGGTCATCGGGAAGCAGTTCAGGGACAGGATGTCGTGTTCCTGGATCTTCCGCGTGGTGGCCCAGTTGTGGGCGCCGTCGGTGTTGATGCCGGACTGGAACCATACCCAGGTGTCACGGATTTCCGAATCCGGGAAGGTCCGGGCGATTTCGTGGACCATGGCTTCGGTGCCGATCAGGGCGACCTCGTACTCGGTGATCCCGGCGGTGATGGCGTTGCGGATGGCCTCGCCGCCCAGGTCCCCGATCCGGGCACCGTGCTTGATGACCTCGATCTCCTCGGCCGACTTGATCATCCGCTGGCGCATGGCGGCCTGCGCCACGTCCACCAGGGTGGCCCCGGCGAAGGCCGCCTGGATCTTGTTGCGGTTGTCCAGCGGGAGCGAATCGTCTTCGACGCCGAGCCGGCGGACGGAAATGCCGCGGGTGCGGAGGGCTTCCTGAATGGCGAAGATGTAGTTGTCCCGGCGCCAGTCGGTGTAGACGACGTTGTCGCCGTAGCTGCGGCGCCACGGCATGCCGGCGTCGATGTTCGCCGTGACCGTCACGGTGTCGTCCTTGGTGACCACCATGGCGTAGGAGCGGCCGAAGTAGGTGAACAGGAAGTCGGAGTAGTACTTGATGGAGTGGTAGCTGGTCAGGACGACGGCGTCCAGATCCTTCTCCTCCATGATCCGGCGCAATCCGCCGAGCCGGCGCTCAAACTCGGCGTTCGAGAAGGTCAGCTTTTCCTTCTGCCCGTTGTGCAGGACTTTCAGTCGCTCCAGTTCGGCGATGGACGAAGCGGTGGCGGATGTGGTGCTGGTCATTAGGGTGGTGCCTTTCTGCAGTGCTGTTCTTTTCGTGAGGAAAGTTGAAGAGACTGATCTACTCGTGGGTCAGTGGTTCCTTGCTGGTTTCCCGGGACACGATGACGGCAATCAGGGAGATGACTGCGGCAGCGACCAGGTACCAGGCGGGAGCCAGGTTGTTGTGCGTGGCGGCGATCAGGAGGGTGGCCATGAAGGGTGCGGTGCCGCCGAAGAGGGCGTTGGAGAGGTTGAAGCTGACGGCGAAGCCGCTGTAGCGGACGCGGGTGGGGAACATTTCGGCCAGGAAGCTCGGGAGTGTGCCGTCATTGAGTGTGAGCATGCCGCCCAGCAGGATCTGGACGAGGACGATGACCAGGAAGTTCCCCGTGCCGAGCAGGGCGAAGGCAGGCACGGTCAGCACGATGAAGGTGATGGATGCGGCGATGAGGACCTTTTTCCGGCCGTAGCGGTCCGAGAGCATTCCGGTCAGGAAGATGAACCCGATGTACGTCACCAGCGCGATGGTGGTGGCCAGGAAGGATTCGGTTTTCCCGAGGCCCAGTTCCGAGGACAGGTACGTGGGCATGTAGCTGAGGATCACGTAGAAGCCGACGGCGTTGAGCAGCACTGCTCCGACCGCCTTTAGCAGCAGCCGCCAGTGCTTGCGGAACAGGCTGGATACCGGTGCCTTGATGGCGTGGTCCTCTTCTGCCAGTTCGCGGAACACCGGGGTGTCTTCGAGCTTGGTGCGGATGTAGCGTCCGATCAGGCCCATCGGGGCTGCGAGCAGGAACGGCAGGCGCCAGCCCCAGCTTTGCATGGCCTCGGCGCTGAGCAGGGTGGTCAGCAGGCCCGCGAGCAGGGAGCCGAGCAGCAGGCCTGCGGCCGTGCTGGCGGGTACGACGGCGGCGTACAGGCCGCGCTTGTTGGCGGGGGCGTACTCCACCAGGAAGGCGGACGCGCCCGCGTATTCACCTGACGCGGAGAAGCCCTGCGCGACGCGCACCACCAGGAGCAGGATGGGAGCCCAGATGCCGATGGAGTTGAACCCCGGGATCAGTGCGATGCAGAACGTCGCTCCGGACATGATCAGGATTGACAGGGAGAGCGCATTCCGGCGCCCGACCCGGTCGCCGATGTGGCCCCACACGAAACCGCCGAGTGGCCGCACCAGGAACGAGATTGCGAACAGGGCGAAAGTCAGCAGCAGCCCGGTCTGGGGATTGGATTCGGGGAAGAAGACCGAGGCGATTGTTGCGGCCAGGTAGCCGTACACCGCGTAGTCAAACCATTCGACGAAGTTCCCGATGAAGCTGGCGGCGATCACCCGCCGCCGGGTTTCCTTGCTGACCACGGGGTGTCCCCCGCCAGGGCCGGACACGCCGGCCGTCGGAGGGTGTGGGGCTGCCGGGTCCGGAGCCCGTCGTGACTTACTGCCCGGAATGGTTGCCGCTGGGTTTGGTTCGTTACTCATATGTCCACCAATGAAAATTTGGGTTGCATTGAACGCAACGCTGTTGCATCAGACTATGCGTGACCTGAAACACAGTCAAGACCTCATGGATAATCCGCAAGAAGAATTTCTTTCCATCCCCACGCGCGGAAAAGTGATTGACGCAACACCTTCTGCGTTCTAGAGTTGCATTCAACGCAACACTGTTGCATTCATGTATGAGTTTCCTTGAACCGAAAGAGGCCGCCATGACGGGCACCCTGAATGAACCCCTGGCCAGCGTCGACGCTGAAGTCAAGCGGGCCATTGACCACGAGCTGGAACGTCAGCAGTCCACCCTGGAGATGATTGCGTCCGAGAATTTCGCCCCCGCCTCGGTCATGGAGGCCCAGGGATCGGTGTTGACCAATAAGTACGCGGAGGGCTACCCGGGCAAGCGCTACTACGGCGGCTGCGAGCACGTCGATGTCATTGAACAGCTGGCGATCGACCGGGTGAAGGCCCTGTTCGGCGCGGAAGCGGCGAACGTGCAGCCCCATTCGGGCGCCCAGGCCAACGCGGCCGCGATGTTTGCCCTCCTGGAACCGGGCGACACGATCATGGGACTCTCCCTTGCGCACGGCGGGCACCTCACCCACGGGATGCGCATCAACTTCTCCGGCAAGCTCTACACCGTGGTCCCCTACCACGTGAGCGAGCACAATCACCTGGTCGACATGGCTGAAGTCGAGGCCCTTGCGCTTGAGCACCGCCCCAAGATGATCGTTGCCGGCTGGTCGGCCTATTCCCGGCAGCTGGATTTCGCCGAGTTCCGCCGGATCGCGGATCTCGTGGGCGCCTACCTGATGGTGGACATGGCGCACTTCGCTGGACTCGTGGCCGCGGGGCTGCACCCGAACCCGGTGCCGTATGCCGATATCGTCACCACCACCACGCACAAGACCCTCGGCGGGCCGCGCGGCGGCGTGATCCTGAGCAAGGAGGAGTACGCCCGCAAGATCAACAGCGCCGTGTTCCCGGGGCAGCAGGGCGGGCCGCTGGAACACGTGATCGCGGCCAAGGCCGTTGCCTTCAAGATCGCGGCCTCGGCGGAGTTCAAGGAACGCCAGGAGCGCACGCTCGAAGGCGCCCGGACCCTTGCGTCCCGGCTCCTGCGCGATGACGTCGCGGCGGCAGGGATCTCGGTGGTCAATGGCGGCACGGATGTGCACCTGGTCCTGGTGGACCTGCGGCACTCCGAGCTGGACGGGCAGCAGGCCGAAGACAGGCTGCACCGGATCGGCATCACCGTGAACCGGAACGCGGTTCCGTTTGACCCCCGCCCACCCATGGTCTCCTCGGGCCTGCGGATCGGGACCCCCGCCCTGGCTACCCGCGGCTTCGGCGCCGCGGAGTTCACCGAGGTGGCGGACATCATCGCAGCGGCGCTCATCGCACCGGCCACCAACAACGAGCTCAGCGACGAAACCGCCGCCGGGCTCCGCGGGCGCGTGGCCGCCCTGGCGGCACGATTCCCCCTCTACCCGCACCTTGGCGACAAGGCAACCGGGCTTGAGGCAGAACTGATTGGAGCAGCACAATGACCACGGAACATCTGCCGGAACACCCCGACTTCCTGTGGCGCAACCCGGAGCCCAAGTCCTCCTACGACGCCGTGATTGTCGGCGGCGGCGGGCACGGGCTGGCGACCGCCTACTATCTGGCGAAGAACCACGGGATGACGAACATCGCCATCCTGGAAAAAGGCTGGCTCGCCGGCGGCAACATGGCCCGGAACACCACCATCATCCGCTCCAACTACCTCTGGGATGAGAGCGCGGCGATCTATGAGCACGCCCTGAAGCTGTGGGAGATCCTGCCGGAGGAACTCGAGTACGATTTCCTGTTCAGCCAGCGCGGGGTCATGAACCTGGCCCACACCCTGGGAGATGTCCGCGAAAGCATGCGCCGCGTCGGGGCCAACAAGCTCAACGGCGTGGACGCCGAATGGCTGGACCCGGGCCAGGTCAAGGAACTCTGCCCCATCCTGAACACCAGCGACAACATCCGCTACCCCGTGATGGGTGCCACCTACCAGCCGCGGGCCGGCATCGCCAAGCATGACCACGTCGCGTGGGCCTTCGCCCGCAAGTGCGACGAGCTCGGCGTGGACATCATCCAGAACTGCGAGGTCACCGGCTTCCTCAAGGAAGGGAACCGCGTCGTGGGCGTCAAGACCAGCCGCGGCACCATCCACACCGAAAAGGTCGGTCTCTGCGCCGCAGGACACAGCAGCGTGCTGGCCGAGATGGCCGGGTTCCGGCTCCCCATCCAGTCCCACCCGCTCCAGGCCCTGGTGTCCGAACTGCACGAACCGGTCCACCCCACCGTCGTCATGTCGAACCACGTCCACGTCTACGTCTCCCAGGCGCACAAGGGCGAACTGGTCATGGGCGCCGGCGTGGACTCCTACAACGGCTACGGACAGCGCGGCTCCTTCCACGTCATCGAGGAGCAGATGGCGGCCGCCGTGGAGCTCTTCCCGATCTTCGCCCGGGCCCACGTGCTCCGGACCTGGGGCGGGATCGTGGACACCACCATGGACGCCTCGCCGATCGTGGGCACCACCCCGGTGGAGAACATGTTCGTCAACTGCGGCTGGGGAACCGGCGGGTTCAAGGGCACCCCGGCTGCCGGCATGACGTTCGCGCACACCATCGCCACCGGCGCCCCGCACCAGCTCAACAAGCCCTTCGCACTGGAACGCTTCGAAACCGGTGCCCTGATCGACGAACACGGCGCCGCCGCCGTGGCCCACTAGAAAGAGGTAAGGACATGCT
>NZ_JAGPOT010000149.1 GCF_018224015.1 Pseudarthrobacter albicanus | reverse complement strand
CGTCGCCTCGACGATCATGATCAAGTGATGACGACGACCGTCCGCATCAGCCCATTGGCTGATGCGGACGGTCACCTTGTCGCTTGACCCTCCGCATGGACCGGACGGGTGAGACGTGAATTCAGCTCCGAAAGATCTCCTCCAGCCACTGTTCGCCGGTGGTTCGCATATCGAACCGCCGGACGTATTCGGCAGCAGCCAGGGACTCCTCCTCATGCGCTTCCGGAGAGCTGTTGAGCGCGGAGACGAACTCTCGAACCTGGGACGTGGTCTCGCGGGTCCAGCGTTTGCTGAATATTTGATCCACGCCGGGCCTTTGCCAGAACAGCGGTATGGAACCTGACGCCATTGCCTCAGCGGGGGCAAGGTGGAAGCTTTCGTCCGAGCTGGGCGAGAGAATGTATCCGATCTTGCGCATCCAACTGGCCATATCCGGGCCGAACGGTTCGAAGACCACGGCGTCCCGAAGCGCCGGGGACTGTCCGATCCGGTCCAGGATTTCTAGGTACGCCTCCCTCTGAAGCGGCTTCTTCCACTCGTACGGATACTCCCAGGGCATTCTTCCCCGGATGTGCAGGGTGTACCTGGAGTCTTCCTCCAGTAATTCCTCCAGCAAGTCCAGCGCCCTGTCCAGGCGCTTGCGCATCGGAACAATGCCCACGAGGCCCAGCCGGAATCTGTGATCCGCTGCTTTGGGCCTGCGGAGGTCCGCCAGGTCAATTGCATTCGGAATAACCCGGAACGGAGTGCTGGTCCAACCCGTACTTTCGAGGGTGCGCTCCACGAACAGCTGCGACACGCAGATGAGGGCGTCAATGTTTTCAGCGGCCACATTCGTCAGCCAGGGACCATTGAGCTCGAACATGTGAAGACGCACAATGAGCTTCTGTCTCTGCCGTTTGTTATTCGAGTACCACACGGCGTTGGGTCCACACCACTCACAAATGATGACATCAGCCCAGTCCCTGAGCCGCTCGGACTCCTTGGCATCATGGTGATGCAGTGTTTTCCAGTGGTCGAAAGCAAGTTCGATGTCGTCCCTCATTTCGAGGACGGATACGAGCTCGCCTGCGAACTGAAGATCGTGACCGGCAATCAGCACCCTGGTCTTGTGCTTGGAGCGAGGACTGCGGACGTAGTCGCCCTCGGACCGCTCGAAGTAGGCTTTCAGCCGGCTTGCGGAGGATGAAATCGAATACTGCCGGACCCGCGAACTTACGTCCTCTTTCAACTCTGCCAGGGTTTCCCTGGCATCCAGAAGGGTGTTTACAACGCTGTCCGTCGAATCGTCGTCGACATACAGCGGGTAATCGGCGCCGAAGAGCTCCAGATGCTGGGCATTTCGGTTCACCATCGGCGGTACCCCCAGGGCAGCATATTCGAGCACCTTGGTGGAAATTTCGAGACTGGCGTCCATGCTTGCATCACGCCAGCTCAACCCGACATCGTGCCGACTGACCTCCTTTGCCGCCTCATCACGCGACATCCCTCCCGTCCAGTCGATGTAGGGCAAGGCCATGGCATCCTCCATCGTGACCGACCATGAGGGGTCTTGGGGGTCATGCTGGAATTTGTCGCCGATCATTGTCAACGCAAGGGGAAGATCGTTCTCCTCGGCCGCAGCCGGGAGTGAGCACATCTCAAGAGTGCGCCACTTCCTGGCGAACTTACCGGAATAGACGGCGCTCAATTGCGTTCCGCTGCTCGGGTAGCTTCCCCGCAGATCAAAGTATTCATCGGGCACCATCGGCGTGAGGACAAGTGTCTTACCGGCAGCTTCGGGAATCGTCGCCTCAACGTGCGAGCGGGCGGCCTCAGTCTGCACGAAGAAACGCCGGCATTGTCCGACGGTCCGTCTGAGCATCGCGAGATCGCCTTCAGAAAGTCGGGACCTGGGATGTGCGATGTCGGTGATGTAAAGCCACGATTTGGGACCAAGGACTTTGGAGTTTGCGACGTGCGCCGCTACCTGGGCGCCGCGGGCGATCACGACGTCGAACGGCCTCTCGGCGTCGAGTTGCGCCATGCGCTGGGCTGCAGTTCGAGGCTTCAGGGCCTCAACGTCCTCGGTTGCGTCGGGCTGCACGATTTCCACGCCAGGCAGGCCGGCAATCCGTTCAAGGAGCCGCGTGTTGGTGACCGCGGTCTTGAGCAGTACGCAGACCTCGGAGCCCGTCAGTGACAACGCTTCGGCCATGGAGACAAGCCAGACGGCTGAACCGTCGATGATGTTCAGGTCGACGTCTCCGTACAGGAGGATGGTCCGCGTGGACCCGGTGGTGTCAGTGCGAGCCAATGAGTGCCTCTTTTTTCATCTTGACAAAAGTTTCCAGCGAATTGAGCAGGCCAAATTTGTAGTCCTCGGTCCACTCGTTCATGGACGAACGATCCGAAAACACAACATCCGATGCAGCCTCGAAATCCCGGGTGTAGATCTCGGCCGCTCGCCGCGTTCTCACAAAATAGACGGGCATTCCTTGGGACCGGCATTCAGCCAGTGCCTGGAGGACTTCGTTTGCCAGCAAGGTCCCCGCCGCGGAATCGGCTCCGAACCAGCTTCCCGACGCGAATGCGGTGTCGTCGACGATCAGCGCGGATCCACTCCCGTTGGCGATCTGGGCGGCTATGGTGCTCGGACGCAGAGCCTCAAGCGCGTGCGCATCGCCCAAGTACCGGGACAGGTCCCCGCCGAGGATCGAGTAAATGACCCGTCCGCCCCACGGCGCCGCCGGAGGCACCCCGAGATAGCCAAGAATTTTGGACTGACGCTGCCGGTCATCCATGACAGCGGCCGCCAGTCGGCCGATTGCCCCGCCGGTCGATGGAGCCGGCCCGGGAGACACGGGCGGCTTCGCCGCCGCCGTGGCAACTCTGGTTTCCGGAGTCCGTTGAACTGACTGGGAAATTCCGCCCAACATGTCACGGAGTTCGCGGAAGCGCGAGCGGGACTTCCTGGCTTCGGTTTCCTGGACCCACCGCATACTGACCAGTTGCGATTGGGCCGTCACCGCCATGAGGGTGAACAGCCCGAGGGACAGAACCGCGAACGCCGGATGCCCGACTGAAAAGTAGAGGGATCCGGCGAGCAGCCCGGCGATCCCGCAGAGGGCCATCGCGATGACGCCCCGGCTCTTGACGGCTGTGCGCATAGTCTCAAGGAACCGGCGGATCATGAGCTGAAGACCCCTCTCGTATCGACGAGGAGCTTCCCTGCAAGGGCCTCGGGGGGTAGTGCACGAACGGCGTCATGGTCAACAAGCAGAACCACCAGTGAGGACCGGCTCACGGCTTCCTCCAGGGTTACCAGCCGGACGTTGTCCCGGCCCCGAAGGCGCTGGGGCAACTCATCGATGTGGGCCTCGGCGACGTTGATCTGCGTGGCAGGCATCGACTCCGCCATGGCTTGGGTAATTTCAACGGCGGGCGACTCACGAAGGTCGTCAATATTTGCCTTGAACGCAAGTCCCAGCACAGCGATCTCGGAATTCGCGGGCAGGTTGGCAAATGCATCATGCACCTGGTGCAAGACCCAGCGCGGCTTGTCGTCGTTGACGGTCCGTGCCGTCCTGATCAAACGTGATTCTTCCGGTGCTGCAGCCACGATGAACCAAGGATCCACTGCGATGCAGTGCCCGCCGACACCAGGTCCGGGCTGCAGGATGTTGACGCGTGGGTGGTGATTTGCCAGTCTGATCAGCTCCCAGACGTTGATGTCCGGCTTTGCACTGATGACGGAAAGTTCGTTGGCGAAGGCAATATTTACGTCGCGGTAGGCATTTTCCACCAGTTTGGCCATTTCCGCTGTTACGTCGTCGGTGACCAGTATCTCCCCCTGGCAGAACACCGAATATAGCTCCTTCGCGAGCTCGGACGCTTCGCTGGTGATGCCGCCAACAATTCTGTCGTTGGTGAGCAGCTCGATCATGACTTTGCCGGGCAGCACGCGCTCAGGGCAGTGGGCCAATAGGATCGCAGCTCTGCCGTTGGCGCCGTCCAGCGACAAGTCCGGCCGGAGCGAGATAATGTACTCCGCCAGGTGGCGGGTTGCCCCGGGTGGTGACGTCGATTCCAGGATGATCAGTTCGCCACCCTGCAGCAGGGGCGCGATGCCGCGTGCGGCTGCCTCGATGTAGCTCAGGTCAGCACGTTTGTCCGACGTGAACGGCGTTGGAACGGCGACAATGTACGCATCGGCAGCCGGCGTCTCGGTGGTGGCCTTGAGCCGGCCTTGGCTGACGGCTCCGGCAACGTGGATCTCCAGGTCTGGCTCAACAAACGGGACGCGCCCGTTGTTCACAGCGTCCACGGTCCGCTGGCTGACGTCCACGCCGATCACGTCAAGCCCGTTGGTCGCCAGGATCGCGGCCGTGGGCAGTCCGATGTACCCAAGGCCAATCACGGCGATGGTCTGGATCTTTGTCAATCTATTGTCCCCAATCAAAGAGTGATGTGCTCACGTGGATTTCCGGAAATTTGAATATTGCCGCCCGCTGCGAGTTCGTCATCCGGTGCGGCCAAGGGGTGCCCTGTCTCCATGCGAACCTGGCAGTAATTGAACCTGTCGGCTGAGTAGATGGAGGCGTTGGCTGCCGCCACTGCTGCCAGGAAGGCGGTGTCCTCGCCTCGGCTCAGCGCCTCAAAGGGGTGCGCCTCGAAGACCTCACGTCGTGCGGTGATGGTTGGTCCCATGACGCGCCGGCTGAACCGGTGCTCCTTGTGCGCAGCGCGGAGCACCGTCGCCTGGCTGGAACGGATATGCCGGTAGTGGGCCTGCTTCCCCACTACATCCGCGCCGGAGTAACT
>NZ_JAGPOT010000148.1 GCF_018224015.1 Pseudarthrobacter albicanus | reverse complement strand
CGAACGCGATGTCCCCTCCAGCCAGGGGTAGAGCACTCCTGCCAGATAGAGCAGGCTGGCGAGGAACGGAATGAAGAGCAATCTGTGCAGGGTTAGTCCCAATGCCGTTCGGTTAGAGGGCGGGGTCCGGTGTCAAGATCCTCGTGGTGAGTGTCGCGGGGTAGGTGCGGCGGTCCGCGTTGCGCTCCTTGGCCCGGTACTTGGAGATCGCGCGTTTGATGACCCGGGGCCGGGTGCGTATCCGGCGGGCGGGCATCGGTTCGGCCAGCACCGCCGCGCCGATGCGTCCGACCAGGTCGATCACGGTTCCGGCCAGCATCCCGCGGGCTTGGATGACCTGGTCACGGGCCGCCCTCAGGCCGATGCCGAAGGACAGTCGGTCCGGATCGACCCCGGGGTGCCGCAGGGTGACATCGGTCATCGCGGTGCGCAGGATCTGGTAGCAGGTCAGCAGTGCCCACATTTCCTGGATGACCGCTCCCGGGTGCCGCCCGCGCAGCACCCGGCCGCCCAGGATCCGGGCCTTCAGTTCGCAGTACGCCGTTTCGATCTCCC
>NZ_JAGPOT010000147.1 GCF_018224015.1 Pseudarthrobacter albicanus | reverse complement strand
CGTGCCGCGGACCCTCAGGGTCCGCGGCACGTTTCTGTCTATCGATCGTGCCGTGTCCGGAGACGGATGCGGGCCCCAGCCCCTAGCGTTGAAGGATGTCGAAAGTGACCGGAGCCGTGGTTGACGTCGTTCTGCCGTGTTTGAACGAGAGGGGCGCCCTGGGGTGGGTGTTGTCCCGCATGCCGGAGGGGTACCGGGCCATCGTGGTGGATAACGGTTCCACGGACGGCTCCGCTGAACTCGCGGCGGGTCTGGGCGCGGTGGTGGTCCGTGAGGGCCGGCGGGGGTTTGGGGCCGCAGCCCATGCTGGCCTGCTCGCCGCAACGTCAGAGTTCGTGGCTTTCTGCGACTGCGACGGCTCACTCGACCCGGCCCTGCTGCCTGGGCTATTGGCTCCGGTCATGGACGGAGCCGCGGATTTGGTGTTGGGCAGCCGTCAGCCCCAGCGCGGGTCCTGGCCCCTGCACGCCCGCGCCGCCAATGTCGTCCTGGCGTGGCGGCTCCGGCGCTTGACCGGGGAACAGGTGACTGATCTCGGACCCATGCGGGCCGCACGCCGGGCTGAGCTGCTCTCCCTGGGTCTTGAGGACCGCCGCAGCGGCTACCCCTTGGAGATGTTCCTCAAGGCGAGCCTGCGCAATTGGCGGATCGTGGAGCTGCCCGTGCCCTATGCCCCGCGCACCGGCAAATCGAAAGTGACCGGAACGGTACGCGGAACGCTGACGGCGGTGCGGGACATGTCGGCCCAGCTTAAGGCGGCCGCCGCGGCTTCGTCGTCAGGACCGGTCCGGAATCCCGGCGGCAGCGAAGAACCTATATGAGGAACAGCACGGATCTGACAGTAGCGGTCATCGCCAAGGAATGCCTTCCCGGGCGAGTGAAGACCCGGTTGAGCCCCCCGCTGACGCCCGAACGGGCCGCCGCACTGGCGCAGTTGAGCCTCAGCCGCACCCTGGACACGGTCCGGCTGCTCCCGGCCCGGAGCCGGCTGCTGGTCATGGACGGCACCCCGACTGCCGCCGACGCCGAAGACTTCACCGTCGTCCCGCAATCTTCCGGCGGGCTGGACGAGCGTCTCGCTGCCATCTGTGATGCAGCCGCTGGTCCGCTCCTTATCGTCGGCATGGATACCCCTCAGTTCTCAGTTGAGGATGTGGCGCCGCTGCTCCAGGACTGGTCAACGCGAGTAGTCCTTCACGACGCGTGGATGGGCCCGGCCGCGGATGGCGGTTTTTGGGCACTCGCTCTTCGACACCCGGTTGGAGAGCTGATCCGGGGGGTGCCGATGTCCACCGGGACGACCGGGGCCAGCCAGTTCGCCCGGCTGTCCGCCGCAGGGCTACGTGTCGGAATACTTCCCGAACTGCGAGATATGGACCACTTCAGTGATGCACTCGAGATTGCCGTCGAGATTCCCGGAAGCGGCTTCGCCCATGCCGTGGATGAGGCTGCGCTCGAGGTGCGGCGCTCCGCACTCACCGCGGGAGCAACCCGATGACTGCCGTCGGCGTGGCTTCTGTCGCCAATTTTGGCCAGGGCCACAACGAGCCTTACGCCCGGGCGCTTGCGAACGGCTCCGGCACTCTCACGCTTCGCCCGCACAGCGTGGATCACCAGGCTGAGGCGGTGGACTTCGATGTGCGCAGCTGGTGCGAGGAGGCCAGCCCGCTGGAGCGTTCGCTGCTGCGAACCCTGCAGGGCCCGGTTCTCGACGTCGGCTGCGGGCCGGGAAGGCTGCTGGGCGCCGCACAGCGAATCGGTCTGACGGCCCTGGGCATTGATACCAGCGCTGAGGCGGTCGGTCGGGCGCGCGGGCGCGGTGCCCGCGCACTCGAACAATCAGTGTTCGCACCTGTGCCCCACTCCGGTCTTTGGCAGTCTGTCATTTTGTTGGATGGCAACATCGGCATCGGCGGAAGCATCACGTCCCTGCTGCGCCGATGCAGCCAGCTCATCGCCCCCAGTGGGACGCTCCTGGCCGAGGTGGAAGCCGAAGAGGACCTGGACGTCGTCTATTCCGCGGTGCTGGAGGACCAGAACGGGAACCAAAGCGAGCCGTTCCGGTGGGCCCGGACGGGCAGCGCGGGGCTCGTGTCCCGGGCACAGCGCAGCGGGTGGACCGTTAGCGCCATTGAACGCGTTCAGGGCCGCGTCTTTTGCCGCCTGTCGCTCGACAGCAGGCCGGACAGGACCCTAGGGTGAGGGCCGCTCCCCCCGCGTCACCAGGTGTATCCGGCACAAGGGTAAGGCTGTTCATCGTCTTGTCCGCGCTGTTCCTCGTGGCTGCGGCCTTGTTGTGGTGGATGGTGCTCCCCGGGAACCCGTTCGAATCTGCCCCGATTGTCGGCACCTGCCTTTTATGGGTGGTTCTCATCGCAGCCGTCCGCCTCTTGCGGCACGTGCCCCGGCGGCAGGTGGGCGCCCTGATCATCGCAGGCACGGTACTCCTCGGCCTGGTTGCGGTGGGAGCACCTCCCCGGACGAGCAATGACTCTGCCCGGTACGCGTGGGACGGGATCGTGCAGAAGGCCGGACATTCCCCCTATTCCTATGTGCCCGTGGATGAGACTCTCAGCAACCTGAGGCCGGGGTGGCTTTTCGCACCCGGCACTTTCGGACCCGATGGTAAGCCAATGTGTGCCAAGGACTTGTTCGGCACGGAGTCCGTCGCGGCCTTCGGCTTTCCCTCCGGCAATCCCCTGTGCACCGCCATCAACCGGCCCTACGTGCCCACGATTTATCCGCCCACGGCCGAAATCTACTTCCTTGGTGTCCGGGCCGCCGTCCCTGACTCGGTCGGATACCTTCCCTTCCAGTTCGGAGGGCTGCTCATCAGCGTGGCCGTCGGGATGCTGTTGCTCGGCGCCCTGGCAAAACGCAACCTGCCACTGCACCTCGCCGCCCTCTGGGGCTGGAGCCCGTTCGTCCAGCTCGAGGCCGTGAACAACGCCCACGTTGACCTGCTGGGCGCCTCCTTGATGCTGGCCGCCGGAATGCTGCTGGCCGGCGGCAAGCCCTTACGTTCCGGAGTAGCCTTCGGCGCGGCCGTGGCAACGAAACTCATTCCGGTCATTGCAGCCCCCGCGTTGTTGTTCCGGCGCCCGGTACGCTTCATCGCCGCCGCGGTCCTGACTTTCATCCTGCTGTACGTGCCGTATCTGGCAGCGGCCGGGGCCGGCGTTCTGGGTTTCCTGCCCGGCTATCTCAAAGAGGAGGGCTACAGCCAGAGCGGCGGAGTCCGGTTCGGCCTCGCACAGATCGTCTCCGCCGGCCCCTGGCCCCCGGTGCTCAGCGCCGCCGCACTGGCCGTCGTTGCTCTGGCCGTGCTGCGGCAAACACGCGCAGCCAATGTCTGGGAGCAGCAGACCGTCATGATCGGGCTGACGCTGCTCATTGTCAGCCCGAACTACCCTTGGTATGCGCTGATGCTGCTGCCGTTCATCGTCCTGAGCCGGCGATGGGAGTACGTGGGGGTGATCCTTGCCCTGGACTTCATCTACATGGTCCCTACCCTCGCACCCTTCAGCGAGCCACTGGATCAGATCGTGCTTCTCATGGCGGCCGCAGCCATCGCCGCAGGGGCCTGGCTGCGGCGCCGCGGCGAGTTGCGACTGGCCGCCGTCAACGGCCTCCGGTCCGCGGCACCGGGCCAGGTGGTTTCAACCCAGTGAACGGCACCCGTCCCCCCCACCACCCGTACCCCCGAATGACAGGATTGCACCATGGACACAGCATTTCCCGACGCGCCGCAGCCGCGCATCGGCATCATCGGCGGCTCCGGCACCTACCGGCTCCCCGGCGCAACGGTCCTCGCCACCGTCGACGTCGACACCCCCTACGGGCCGCCCTCGGGGCCCGTGACGCTCGCCGACGTGGCCGGACGGACCGTCGCGTTCCTCCCCCGCCACGGCGGTGACCATTCGCTCATGCCCCAGAAGATCAACTACCGCGCCAACCTCTGGGCACTCAAGAACCTCGGCGTCGAGGCGGTGCTCTCGTCCTCGGCCGTGGGCGGGCTGCGGGAGGGCTTCGGACCGGAGACCTTCGTCGTGACCGACCAACTGATCGACCGCACCTGGGGACGTGCCGACACATTCTTTGACGGCACCGTCGTCGACGGCGTCGCCCCCGCCGGCGTCCAGCACCTGCCGGCGTCAGAACCGTTTTGCCCGGCTCTGCGTTCACACCTGGACGCCGCTCTGGCGGCGCATCACCTTCCCTACGCCCGGCAAGGAACGGTCGTGGTGATCAACGGACCGCGCTTTTCAACGAAGGCCGAGTCGGCCTGGTACGTGACCGGCGGTGCCGACATCATCAGCATGACCCAGTACCCCGAACCCGTTCTGGCCGCCGAATTGAACATGGGTTTCGCCAATCTGGCCTTCATCACCGATTCCGATACCGGACATGACGGTTCCGATCCGGTGACGGCCAACGCTGTCTTCTCCCGGCTCAAGGACGCCCAGCGGAATGTCCTGGCTGTCCTCGAAGCGACTGTCGCAGCGATCAGTGAAGACTACTCCGCCCGGCCGCTGATGGACCCGGAAGCCGTGGACCGGATCATGGCACTCCCCGCCGTCCGGGAAGCTGCGACCATCTGATGAGACTCCTCGTCACCGGCGGCGCCGGCTTCATCGGTTCCCACATCGTCGACGCAGCCCTGGCCCGGGGCTGGTCCGTGCGGGTCATGGACTCCCTGGACCCCGGTCTTCACCCCCGGCCGCCGCTCTTTGACCCGCAGGTGGAGTTTGTGATCGGCGACGTCACGGACGCGGCCACGGTCGATTCAGCATTGCAAGGCATCGACACCGTCTGCCACCAGAGCGCGAAGGTCGGGCTGGGGGTCAGCTTCGCAGACGCGCCGGACTACATCCGCAACAACGACTACGCCACGGCCGTCCTGCTGGCCGCCATGGAGCGCCGGAGCATCACCCGCCTGGTCCTGGCCTCCTCGATGGTGGTCTACGGCGAGGGCGCCTACACGGACTCTGAGACTGGCCTGCCCGCCAGGCCCGGTCCCCGCGCCGAGGCCGACCTGCGCGCCGGCATCTACGATCCCCGCAACCCGGAAACAGGAGACGTCCTTGTCCCCGCGATGGTCACCGAGGAAGCGCCCCTTGATCCGCGGAACGTTTACGCGGCATCGAAAGTCAGCCAGGAGCACCTTGCCGCCGCGTGGGCACGCAGCACCGGCAGTGCGGCGGTCGCCCTGCGCTACCACAACGTTTATGGCCCCAGGATGCCCCGGGATACGCCCTACGCCGGTGTCGCTTCCCTGTTCCGCTCGGCCCTGGCCCGGGGTGAGGCGCCGCGGGTCTTCGAAGACGGCGCCCAGCGGCGCAGCTTCATTCACGTCCGGGATGTCGCCGCCGCGAACATCGCCGCAGTCAACTCGCTCTCCTCCGGAGGAATCGGTGGCTTTCGTGCCTATAACGTCGGTGCGGACGAGGTACGGACGATCGGTGACGTGGCCGCGGCACTGAGTAGATTCAGCGCCGGTCCGGCCCCCATCGTGACCGGTGAGTACCGGCTGGGCGACGTCCGCCACATCACGGCGTCCTCCGAGCGCATCAAGGCGGAGCTGGGCTGGGCTCCGGCCGTGGGCTTCAGCGACGGCATGCAGGAATTCGCCGCCGCTCCCCTGCGCGGCGAACCAGGCTGACGCGTCCCAGTGGATATCAACAAGTGATCATCGGCGCGGGCCGCGCACTGATGGAATGTGTGCCTGTCGTGCTTCACTCATGATCCTCTGCCGGGCCGTCATCAATGCCGCCCGACGCCGTGGGCATGGGAGTGTCTGCGCCGGCTGATGCCGCCGCACGTGCAGGAACCGGTGTAACGGATTGATCACGGTTGGGGGGTACCCATCCGGGGCGGGTTTGTTGTCGAAGTACTCCTGACAGACAAACGCCGGCCCCGCCGGGGATTCATGGTTTTGGACCATGTCCCCCGGGGAACGGACAGGACCACCAAT
>NZ_JAGPOT010000146.1 GCF_018224015.1 Pseudarthrobacter albicanus | reverse complement strand
GGCGGCCCAGGCGGTGCGGGTCGGCCCGGTGGAGGCGTGGGCTCCGGTGCCGGGGGACCAGATGATGGCCCCGCCCTTGTAGTCCTGGTAGCAGCCGCCTCCGGGCTGGCCGCAGGTGAGGTCCCCGGTGGGATAGCCGAGGGGGCCGGTGAGGGATCCGGCAGCGGCCCAGGCGGCGCGGATCGGGCCGGTGGAGGCGTGGGCTCCGGTGCCCGCGGACCAGGAGATCACGCCACCCTGGTAGTCCTGCTTGCAGCCGCCTCCGGGCTGGCCGCAGGCGACCTCACCGGTGGGGTAGCCAAGGGGGCCGTCGAGGAAGCCGGTGGCCGCCCAGGCGCTGCGGATCGGTCCGGTCGAAACGCGGGTTCCCGTGCCGGGGGACCAGATGATCGCGCCGCCCTGGAAGTCCTGATAGCAGCCGCCCTGCGGCAGGCCGCAGGTGACCTCACCGGTGGCGTACCCCATCGGGCCGCTAAGGAACCCGGTATTGTCCCAGGCGGTGCGGATCGGGCCGCTCGAGGCGTGGGCCCCGGTGCCCGCGGACCACGAGATGACCCCGCCGTTGTACTTCTGGTAGCAGCCACCTCGGGGCTGGCCGCAGGTCGCGTCTCCGGCAGGGTATCCCAAAGGTCCGTCCACGAAGTTCAGAGCCGCCCAGCGGGCGCGGATGGGCCCGCTCGAAACGCGGGCTCCGGTGCCGGGGGAGGCGATGATGGCACCGCCCTGGTAGTCCTGGTAGCAGCCGCCCTGCGGGAGGCCGCAGGTCACCTCGCCGGTGGGGTAACCCATCGCGCCGTCAAGGAAGCCGGTGCGGGCCCAGGCCTGCCGGATCGGTCCGGTCGAGGCGTGGGCGCCCGTCGCGGGCGACCAGATGATCGCTCCGCCCTTGTAGTCCTGGTAGCAGCCGCCCTGCGGCAGCCCGCAACTCACGTCTCCGGTGGGGTAACCCAGGGGTCCGTCCACGAAGTTCATCGCCGCCCACCGGGTGCGGATGGGCCCGGTCGAAACGCGGGCTCCCGTTGCGGGGGAGAAGATGATGGCCCCGCCCTTGTAGTCCTGGTAACAGCCGCCCTGCGGCAGGCCGCAGGTTACTTCACCGGTGGGGTATCCCAGCGGGCCGGCAAGGAATCCGGTGCCTGCCCAGGCCCGCCGGATGGGACCGGTCGAGGCGTGGGCGCCCGTCGCGGCGGACCATACAATCGCCCCGCCCTGGTAGTCCTGGTAGCAGCCGCCGCCAGGCTGGCCGCAGTTCACGCCGCTGGCTGGATATCCCAGCGGGCCGTCCACGAAGTTCAGAGCCGCCCACCTGGCCCGGATTGCACCCGATGTGGGTTGGGCTCCGGTCGCCGGGGACCAGATGATGGCCCCGCCCTGGTAGTCCTGGTAGCAGCCGCCCTGGGGCAGGCCGCAGATTTCGGCTGACGTCGGGTACCCCATGGGGCCGTCCACGAAGTTCAGGGACCCCCAACTTGCCCTGATGGCGCCATAGGTGGGCTGGGCCCCCGTGGCCGCAGACCAGATAACCGCCCCGCCCTGGTAGTCCTGGTAGCAGCCGCCGTTGCGCAGCCCGCAGATCACCTTCGAGGTCGCGGCACCAAGCACCCCTGCCGAGGAACCGACGGCCGCAATCGCCTGGCTCGCGGCAGCGTAATTCGATTCGATGGTCACGCCGGCGGCCGAGCTGGAAATCCAGTCGATGGAGACCCTTGTGCCGGCATGGGTGGTGAAGACCTGGCCGGCCTGCCAAGCGTGTTGCGGACTGTAGTAGCCGGCAAACGGTTTGGAGCTAGGCATGAGGATGACCGAGCTGGCTGCCGTACGGCCGCCGTTCTGAACGATGTTCACCCCGCGGTTGCCGCCGACGGCGGTAGCCGTGTCGTAGCCGACCGGCAGTCTCAGCTCCAGGTAGTAGACCTCTCCGCTGATCGCATCCCTGAATTTCACGGCGCGGTTGGCGGCAGTTCCCGCCCACGCTGTCAGGGTAAAGCTTCGCCGGTCTCCCACCGTGCCGGCGTCGAAAATCTCGTCGCCGCGGCCGAACCCGCCGAACTGCCACAGGCTGGAGCTGATGGTCGGCTGACTCGTCCGGGACGCGCCCATCAGATCCATGGTGTTGCCGTATTCTCGGATGCTGCAGCTGGAGTCGGCGAATGTGCCGTCAGCCCGGGTGGCCACGTCAGTTGCCCCGCTCGTGCACTGCAGGCTGTCGGAGTGCATGAGGCCCAGGACGTGCCCGAATTCGTGGGTAATGACGCTGTTGGTCAGGCTGCCGGGAAGCGGCATCAGCACTCGGCCGCTGATGCCGTCCGTGCTGAAGCCGGCGCCATAAGCGCCCGATGAAAGCATCGGGGAAGCGACAAACACGACCAGGGCGGTGTAGGGATTGCTGACCCAGCCGAGCTCGCGCGTGACGGTTTCCATGATCTGGGTGTAGGACTGCCAGGAAGCAGCCGAGGACTTGACGCCCGTGCGGGTGCTGGCCACGGAGATCGAGAGCCGGTTGTTTGACATGGTTTTCCAGTAGCCGCTCGCCACCTCGATGGCGGCCTTGGCGGCAGCCAGGGAAATCGAGTTGGTCTGGGCCTCGGATTTATCCGAGAGCTGCACGGTCACGAGGGAGACCTTGATATCTCCTGTACGGGCGAGGGAAAACGCCTCTGTGTCGATGCCGGCGGCGGGGACGTTTCCCTTCCCCCGAGCGGGGGGAGGTGTTTCAAAAGTGTGGACGGATGTCGGAGTGCCGTCAGGGTGCTCCTCAGCGGGCGCGGGTGGGGCGGATTCGGCATTCGCCGGGGCAAGCGGCCCCGAAGTGACAACTGCCACCGAAAACAGCAACGCTGTGAGGAGTGCTGCCATTGTCCGTAAATGCTTCATTTTTTCCTTTGTAGAATGCTGCCCGATCACTTTGCCGCCCGTCGGGCTAAAGCCCTGCCGCCGTCGCGAGCTTTTTCATGTGCTCCCTGCCGGCGGCCCGGTCCCAGGCCTTCGCCGGCGGAAGCGCTGCAACCAGTCGGACGACGCGCGACCCCTCAAGGGATGCCACGACGAACTCTGTCGATTCACTCAGGCTGTTGACCGCGTACTTAGCCGGCTGCCGAAGCCCCGGGAGGTCTTCGGCATTCATCAGGAGTGCAAACGGATCAGAACCTACCGCTGCCTGCGGTGTCGGATAATTGCGCACTTCCACAAGGACGGCGTTGGTCGTAGGGCCACCATTTTCGAAGGGGTAAAGACAAAAGTCCTGGGTCGTCCCGTCCGGGAGCCTATCCGCGCTCGGCTGGGGCGCCTGAAGAGTTTGGGCGACTGATCCCAAGGCGTCCCGAATGGCCGCCTCGCTCAAGAGCGAGCAAGCGTTGGATTCCGACGTCGGAAGAACCGTCCGGCCGTCCCTCGCGGTGATCGGGGCCGTGGGGCCGTTCGTGGGCGAAGCCTCCACGGTGGAGCTGCCCGGTGCGGGACTGGGTGCAGGGCCACCCGAGGTGCACGCGGTGGCGGCACCCAGGATCAGCAATGCCGCGAATCCGCCGGTACGACGCTTAGAGGAAGACATCGGAGCCCACGCCCATGATGAGCCGATCGCCGGGGGCGGCGGTTCGGAGGTAGCGCACGACGTCGCTTTCACTAAGCGAGATGCACCCCCAGGTGGGGACAGGATTCGCGTGGAGGAAAATCGCGAAACCGGCATTCATGGTGATCGGTGAATCGGGGGCCCGGTTGTAGTTGATAACGGCGCCCTGCCTGTAGTCGCCCGATCGGCGGGTGGCGAAATACCACATGTTCTCATCCGGGAAGATGTCGGCACTGGACTCGAAGTACTTGTTGTAGTTCGAATTCAGGCGTCCGCCCCAGCGCGAGTACGGGTTCAGCGTGAGGTAATTGAGCGCCGTTCCCGGGTTGCCCAATCCGAAAGCATCGGTGACCGTGAAGGAGCCAGTGGGGGAGTATTTGTTGCTCGTTGGGCCGGATGCCACGCCGGGGCGGGCGAATCCGCTTTCGCCGTCGAAACCGTTGGTGCTCCATTCGGTGACGTAGCGGCCGTTCTGCCGGAGGCAATTGACGAACGAGATCCGGGTTGAGGGGTAGTTTTCGGCGACGGCGAAGGAAACGCGGGACGTTCCGCCGGGGTATCGTGCGGCTCCGCGGTTCAGTGCCTCACAGTAGCTGGACGGATAAAGGGAGTAACCAATCCCGGTCCGCGGCGACCAGCTGAGCTTTCCGTACTGGTAGAACTGCACGCATTGATCCCCGCTGCAGGTTTCGCTTCCGGTCGGGAAACCAAGGGAACCACGGTCGAAGTTTCGTGCTCCCCACTCCATCCGGGTGGCGCCCCAGGTCGGGTGGGCGCCGGTGGACGGGCTCCAGATGATGGCGCCGCCCTGGTAGTCCTGGTAGCAGCCGCCCTGCGTGAGCCCGCAGGTTTCCGCGCCGGTGGGGTAGCCCATGGGGCCGTCGACGAAGTTGAGTGCTGCCCAGCGCGTCCGGATGGCTCCCCACGTCGGCTGGGCTCCGGTCGCGGGGGACCAGATGATGGCGCCGCCTTCGTAGTCCTGGTAGCAGCCGCCCCGGGGCAGGCCGCACGTTTCGGCGTTGGTGGGGTAGCCCATGGGCCCGTTCACGAAGTTCAGTGTGGCCCACCGCATCCGGGTAGCGCCCCACGACGGCTGGGCTCCGGTCGCGGGGGACCAGATGATGGCCCCGCCCTGGTAGTCCTGGTAACAGCCGCCCTTGGGCAGACCGCAGGTCACGTCCCCCGTGGGATAGCGCATGGGGCCGTCAACGAAGTTGAGGGTCCCCCAGCGGGCCCTGGTGGGGCCCCACGTGGGCTGGGCTCCTGTGGCGGGGGACCAGATGATGGCGCCGCCCTGGTAGTCCTGGTAGCAGCCGCCCTGGGGGAGTCCACAGGTTTCGGGGTTGGTGGGGTAGCCCATTTTGCCGTCGACGCCGTTCAGGGCGGACCAGCGGGCCAGGATGTTGCCCTTGACAGACTGGGTGCCGGTGGTGGCTGTCCAGGCTAAGGTGCCGTTGGCAAAGTCCTGGAGGCAGCCGTCATTTTTCAGGCCGCAGGTGGCGGGTGCCTTGGCGGCACCGAGGGTACCGGTTGCGGCACCAAGACTCTGCCAGCGGTCCTGGATTGCCTGGGCTCCTGCGGACAGGGCCGCGTTCGCTTCGGCGGCGGCTTCAGCCCGGGCCGGGGCGGGGGATCCGGCTGGCTCGCTGGGAACGCCCGGCGTGGCGGGTCCGGGTCGCGGGGGCGCGGTGTCCCTTGGCGCAGGGGTGGCTTGGGCCGGGTCGCTGGGACCGGCGGACGGCGTTGCGGTCGAGTTGCCGGGCGTCACCGTGGCGGTGGCCGACGGGAGCGGCGCGGGGGCCGGCGCGGACTCGGCAATGGCCGGCGAGCCAAAGGCAACAATCAACGAAATGGATCCTATAATGGCCCACGCCGCTCGGTGGTGTCGTCTTATCTTGTTCATTTGTTCCCCCAATTAGCTGCCTTTGACCGGAACCAGACTAGCGGCAAATTCTGCACGGGGAAGCCTGTTAGTGCCGGACATGCCCAAATTGAATCATCTGCCGGTAAATAATTCCGCCAGCAAGCGCCATTGGACGTCGTGATAGCGGAGACGGCGCCGTCGGCAGGCCGTTCGTCGCCATTCTTTGCGTCGCAATGGGCACGTTCAGCAGAAATTAATCCAAAACGCCGACACTTTATTCCCGACATTATGGGGCGCGCGGTTAGTGGGAATCCGCGCTTCTGGCGGACACGGGAACCTGCCTGCAGGATTTGCTGGCTCACCCGCCGCCTGCAGCACTCCACGGGTTCCGACCGCAACGCGCCCGTGACGCGCGACTATGGCTTGAGACCTCTTGCCTAACCGATGTATGCCCCGCGGGCGGGTGTCCACGAAATCCTTCCGCCAGCGAATTGTTGGGAGCACTGGTCTTCGCCGGTGTGCACGCCAAGTCCCCGGTAGGGTATCCCATCGTGCCGGTGAGGAAACCGGTTCGGACCCATGCCGTGCGGACGGGGCCGCCAGAGGCCTACGGTTTGGCGGCCGCCAGGGGTGTGGGCTTGACGCTCGCACCCAGCGTCGGGGACCAGGTGATGACCCCGCCCTGGTAATCCTGTTTGCAGCCGCCGCCGGGCTG
>NZ_JAGPOT010000145.1 GCF_018224015.1 Pseudarthrobacter albicanus | reverse complement strand
TCCAAATATCCGCGCTGGGCCGCCTCAATTCCTTGCATACACCCAGTCTTAAGGACCACTGCGCGAAGTCCAGCAGGCGCGCCTTAAACCACCCAAATTGTTCAGCGCAGTCCTAGGCGCGGCTGCCGTTGCCGAAGGTCGCGCGATCTGGCCGGAATACCGCCGGTTCATTTCTGATGCGGATCTTGAAGGTGCTCAGATCCAGGTCCGACCCCGCGTAGCGCGGGTCGGGCCTTCAGCCCTAAGCGCGGAGCGATGCGGGCCGGATTCTACCCCAGCGGTGGGCGCTCTTACTGGCACCAAGGGGGCGGAAAACCCGGGAGGCCGGAGTAGGCGTGGCAGCGGCGGAGGATGCTGCCACTCTCTCGCAGTAGCTTCTTGAACTTTCACAAAGAGCAGGACTCCTGCAAAGACCGATGTCATCTCGCAAATCCTCGCGCACGCCAGGGTCTGGCGCGAGGACCGTCTCGCGAGCAAGTGGGAAGATCTTGGCATGACTACTGCTGATGCACCCGATCCGGGCTTGGTGCCGAAGCTTCTGATCACGGATCTCGACAAGAGCCTGGATTTCTGGTGCCGGCTGTGCGGGTTCGCGGTGCTCTATCACCGGCTCCATGAGGGATTCGCCTATATAGCCAGTGGGGCGGCGCACGTCATGCTGGAGCAGGCTGGAGTTGGTCGTAACTGGATCACTGGGCCGCTTGAACGTCCACTCGGGCGCGGGATTAACTTTCAGGTTTCAGTTCCGTCGATCGAGCCGCTCGTGAATGCGCTGGATGCCGGAGGCTGGCCGCTCTGCCTGGCGCCCGAGACTAAGTGGTACAGATCCGGCGAGCACGAAGTCGGCGTCACACAGTTTCTGGTGGCAGATCCCGACGGGTATTTGATTCGGTTCCAGGCGCACCTGGGACGAAGACTTGTCTCTCAAGAGCCGGCATGAGTATCCGCGTAGGATCACGGAGAAGAGGCGGCGGGAACGACAGTTTTGGCGGGTCGTTCCAAAAAATACGGACGTGTGCTCAGCAGGGGTGCGGACAAGGCTGGCCCTAGGTTCAGTAACTGTCCCAGTTCCTAGGTAGTGGGATGCTCAGGACTGGTCCTTTGAACGTGGCGGCAAGCCTCCGAAATCCGTTTCACATCTATTCCCCTAAAGGCGTCCCATGAAAGACGTGCAGACTAACTTTCGGCCTGTGCAACTCGACTGATGCTTCGGTCGTGATGGTTTGGTCTAGCTTCGGTGAGGTGGTCGTTTGGAAACCAGGTTCGACGGTTTCCAAACGCTGAAAGGCAGTTCCCAAACTATGACTTAGGAAACTCGTCCCTTAACTCAGTTTGCTTGAATGGCAGCAGTCCGTCGTCCTTCTCCCTGACGAAACCGTAGAGCTTCTTGAGTTGAGTCTTGTCCGGGATAAGCCCGCGGGCAACACTCTCTTGAAATAACTGCACCGTGCTGAAGCTGGGGATGCCGGCCTTCGTAGCGAGGTCCACGGCGTCCTGGTCATCGATCATGGCTACGACGTCGAGACCGCGCGATTGGAGGACTCGAGCGTGAGCGATCAGTACCATTTCACCACGGTTTTTGCCTGAGCTGAGCATTGACTTAGGGCAGTTGTTCGTTACCCACGCCCAATGGAACTCGTAGTCTTCGTCTTCGTGCCTTTCGGGCGTCACGAGCGTGGTGATGTGCTTTCCGCCGATGACGGCCAGAAGCTTCATTCGGCACGCGGCGAACCGCTTGTCCTTGCCCGACTTGTGCTCTACCTCGTCCACCACTGCGTCTGGAACAACAACGCTGTCGGTCATCGCTTTGAGCGTCTTAAGGTAAAGGTCTGTCGTGTCACTGCGGCCCATAAAGTTCAGGATTGGGCCCGCGTCCAGGATGACTAGTTCACTATGGTCCGTTTGATTGTCGGGTTCGATCGTCACTTGCGGCGGCCGAACCTCGTCGGTGGCAGGGCGGCTGGTTTGGGCTCGATGCCGACTTCGTCCAGTTCGGCTTTAAGATCTGATGAACTCATGCCGCGAATTCTAGCGACCGCTTCCAGCCCTATCAGATTGTTCACATATGCTTCCATGGCTTCTGCCACGATCCGCATCGGAGCTTGGGGCATCATCGCCTTCCGCTGTGAGGCTCGGTGTTCGTCTGACCAGCCGTAGCGGGCAGCTAATTTTCCGGCCGAATAAGATTTCCAGGCGTCCTTCTGGCCTACAGCCAACCATCCGGCATTCTCGAGCTGAATGAGAATCATCATGGGGGAGGCCTCAAAGTATCGCACGAGATGAGCCAGGTCGGCCTCGTTCAACTGCTGGCGCTCTTTGCCGAGGCCTTCAAGGAATTCGGTCACTCCTTGCTGTGGGACCAGCAAATGACGAGCGAAGGTGTCGGCTCGAATTTCTTCGGGGCTCCGGGCACCGCAGTCGATCACGCCGCCGTTGGCGAAGTCTCCCAGTTCGAGATGGCCCACCTCATGAGCAAGAGTGGCTCGTTGACGTTCCGCGGACGTGGTGCAGGCGACTGAGATGATTCGCTGGTGGGTTTCCGGGTCTTGGATAACCATGCCATCCAGTCCGTCGTCCATCTCCACGATCGCTACATCAATGCCAAGGCGACCCTCGATCAGATCGCTCAAGTCGTTGATCGGGGCATTGCCTAGGTCGTAATCACGGCGGAACTTAGCCGCGGCGTTGGCGGCCTTGTCCTCATTGGTCATCGTCATCGTCGGCTTCAGCTATTTAGGCAGGCTGGATGGCCTTGAGGGCGCGGGTCAGGTAGTTGTCCATTTCGAGCAGGTAGAAAAGGTGATCTTTGACCGATTCCGTGTCGGGGTGTTTCCCAATCGCCGTCCGAGCAGCGTATTGCACGCGATCGCGTAGCGGGTGGGTTTCCATGAGGCTCGATTCCGGGCAGCCCAATGCCATGGCGATAGCCGAAAGCTCGTAGGGCTTAACGGCGCGGTCACCGTTTTCGATGCGCGTAATCGTGGATTGGGAGAGGTCGATCTTCTCCTCCAGGGCGCGCTGGGACATCCCATTTTGTGTGCGGTAATGCTTGATGCGGTCGCCTGTCGTCATCGTCATTAGACTCGTCTCCTTGGATTGAACATCGATTTGTGAATCACAGGCTCAATGTTTGATTCAATCTTAGCGCGCGGGTTTGGCGGACGCCAGTTGGTGTGGCAATAACCGCTCCTCGCCGTCCTTAGAAGGCGCGAGGCCGTTCCGCTGAGCAGTGTGGTCCTGATCGTTGGGTGGGTACCCGGGTGTAGTTGCCGATTTAGGAGCTGACGGATTCCGGCCACTCTGCCCGTCGCCATCTCATCAAGGGATCCTTTATCCAGACAGAAGGCCTGGTCTGTCAGTGGTTCGTCGAAGCCCAGCATTCGCGGCAACTCCCTGGACCCGACCTCGTCTCACCTACGTGTCTCACTTGTTCTATTCTCAGCAAGAGGAAATTTGGCCTTTGATGAGCGTAAGGGGGTGGGCATGGGAGTGTCGGATATGCCAGGGTCAGCACCGTGGAGCAGAACGCGGATCTGAATCATGCGGCGTTGAATGCCGCAGGCTGCCACCGGGTCTTCACCGACCCGCCGAACGCCGTCGGCGCCGGGCCTTGGTCCTCCGATACTGAAATTAAGCGTCAGCGGCCCGGGCAGAGCAGACGCGGCGGGAAGGTGAAGGCACTTTAGCAGTCAGATTCCTATGGTTTTCATTCCCGCCGGGTCGTAGCCGTTCCCCCGATGGTGCCGGTACGACGTGGAGATGTGTTCAAATGTATCGTCGTCGAGTGTGATCCGGGCGGCAGCGGGGTTCTCGGCGAAATGGTTCCTGGGCCGGACCGGCGAGGTTATCGGGGGAGTTGCGGTTTTCAGGGTCGGGAGCCTGGTTCTAGCCCCAGTGGCTGACGTCGAGTTCCAGGCGGGTGTCGTTGCCGAGCAGGGCCCTGCCGACGTCGGTGACGGGAATGCTCACATGCCATTGACTGTCGCTGGTGTTTTCGGTTCCCCAGTCGAGCCGGTTAGTTAGTTCTGCCTGATCGGCGATGCGTCCGGGGAGGGTGCTGTTCCATTGCCAGGTAACGGTTCGCGCGGCACCCTCAGCGTCGAGCACGACATCCACGACCAGGGTGTCTTCCCAGTCGCCGATCTGCTCGAGGTGGTCGGCGAAACCCAGGATGCCGCCGGATTCCTTGAGTGAGAGGACCTTCAGGTCCAGTGCGTACCGGCAGACGGGCTGTTCCCGGGGTTGCAGGAAGATCGTCACCAGCGGCACCGGAGACAACGGTGTGGCGAGTTCTTTCGCTTCGGCATTGAGATCCACGGGACAGTAATGATCTGCTGTCTGTTCATGGATTAACACCGGGACCCCGCGCAGGGCCAGACGGACTTCCGCCTGCCAGATGCGGTCTGCCTGGTTTCCGAAGTCCAGCCCGTGCAGACCGACGTCCACCCGTAGGCCGCCGAGAAGAAACCGGCTGAGGTTCTGGTAAGCCTCTTCGGAATTGACCAGCCCGTAACGGCCGGAATGGGAGCGGTGAACGTAGGCACGCGCGGACCCGTAGACGTAAGCGTTGCGGATGGCGACAAGACCATCGCTTTGGACACCCATCAGCGCCGAGGACAAACCCCGCGCCACGGCGTAATCCCCTGCGTTGGTGCCCACAATGCTCAGCACGCGTGCGGGCTTGAACGGACCGATCATGCGCCGCGGGTCCCAGCGACCCGTCCGGGGATCAGTCTCACCCGCAGGGTCATGACCGGCCGGCAGCATGTATCCCTGCATATGATCGGGGGTGAAGACAGCAGAACCCATGGGCCCGAACGTGTTCATGATCCAGCCGCCGACCGGACCTCCCAGTTGTGGATCGATACCCCCATGAGGAGTGCCGATGGTGCACAACTTCGATACGGTTCCGACGGGATCTTCGAGTTCGCGCTGCAAGGCAGTTCTGCAGATCAGGCCACCCATGGAATGCGCAACCAGGTAAACCAGGGGCTCCCCCTGTGTTTTGGAGCGCACCAAGGCAATGAAATCAGCCAAGCCTGTCGCGGCCTGCCCGATATCGTACGGTAGCGGGTCGGCGCCGAAGGTCCCGGAATCGGCATCATAGAACCGGTATACCCAGATTGAATCCGGAGCGAGCTCACCCGGAGCGGCGTCGAGCAGGACTTGCTGCTGGCTGCCGGCCACGGCCAGATTGTAGTTGTGTTCCTTCATTAACCGCAGGAGCGGTCCCTCAAACTGGTAGAACCGGGGCTGGCCTGCGGCACCGACCCGGATGTGGGTCGATCCTTCATTGAAGCCGTAAAACGGATCGTCGACGGCGTCATCGATAGCATTCTGACCACCGGCGAACCCCCGGACATAGACAATTGGAAGTCGCTCACTCATTAGTAGCTCCAGTCCCGCATCATCGCTCATTTTGGCATTGCCGACTGACCCGCACAAGGGAGCGATGACTCATCAAAGATGCCCGCGCAGCAGCTATCGAAGAACCATTAGGGGAGCTTCGTCGCGTAGGCCACTGGCGGGGCATTCTGCGGCTGCCGGAACTGGAGGCCCTGACTTTTTCTTTGCGTCCGGGCCCTACGTGTCAGGCTGGAACGGTACCAGGGGCTCATAGCAAGTCCGTTTAATCGCGTGGGGCGAGAACCAGGAATCCAGTAATCATGTCCAGTCCAGTTTTGAGTGCAGTACGGGAAGATAGTGCTGTGAGTAGTAGTAGTAGTAGTAGTGGTTCCGGACCGCGGGCCGGTGGTCCGCGGTCTCGCCGGTCGTTCACCCCGGCCCAGAAGCTTGAGTTCTTGGCCGCGTACGAGAGCGCGTGTGAGAGCAATGAGGGTGGTGCGTTCCTGCGCACGGAGGGGCTGTATTCCTCGCAGATGACCGAGTGGCGTCGGCTGCGTGACGCCGGTGTCCTGGCCGGGAAGAAGGCCGGCGAATCGATCGGGAAACTCTCGGCGGACCAGGCCGAGAATGCGCGTTTGCGCCGCCAGTTAGAGGTGAGTGAGAGCCGGTTGAAGAAGACCGAGGCAGCCTTGGACCTGATGGGAAAACTGCAGGCGTTCTTAGAGCCTGTTCCTAAACCCCGAAAGGCCTGTGACTGGGCCGTGAGCCGGCGTGGCGGCTTTTAACGTAGTGGAACTCCTGTTAATCCGGTGATTGTTGACGTCGCCGGTTCCCAGGAGT
>NZ_JAGPOT010000144.1 GCF_018224015.1 Pseudarthrobacter albicanus | reverse complement strand
TTGGCCATGAGTCCCACCGAGATGACGTCGGGGAGGCGGGTACCGGTGGTTGGTTTCAGTTGTCCGGAGCGGGGCATGAAAACATGCTACCGCAGGAACCCTTAACTGAACGGTATTGCCTTTAGGTGCTGCCCGCCCGTGCGGGAGGTCGGCAACCGGGAGCTGCTGTGGGAAGGACTGCTCGACGGGACCATCGACTTCATCGTCTCGGACCACTCCCCCTCCACGCTGGACCTCAAGGACCTGGACAACGGGGACTTCGGGGTGGCCTGGGGCGGGGTGTCGTCGCTACAGCTGGGCCTGTCCCTCATCTGGACCG
Organism: Pseudarthrobacter albicanus; assembly: GCF_018224015.1. Lineage (GTDB taxonomy): Bacteria > Actinomycetota > Actinomycetes > Actinomycetales > Micrococcaceae > Arthrobacter > Arthrobacter albicanus. The sequence continues at coordinate 6,414 of NZ_JAGPOT010000144.1, read as the reverse complement.
AGGCCCGCCGCCGCGGCATCGGCCTGGAGCGGGTGGTCGAGTGGATGTCCACGAAACCCGCCCGGCGCGCCGGACTGCGCTCCAAGGGCAAGCTCGCCCTGGGCTACGACGCCGACCTGGTGGTCTTCGCCCCCGACGACGCCTTCGTGGTCGACGCCGGCAAGCTCCACCATAGGAACCCCATCACTCCGTACCAGGGCAGGGCGCTGTCCGGGAAAGTACGCATGACCTGTCTGCGGGGCACCGCGGTGGACCTCGACTCGCCCCAGGGCAGGCTCATCCGGCGCGGGGAGAGCTGAGCGGCCTCCGGAACACCGAACGGCGACCACATTGCAAACCCGAACGCCCTGCACGCCCGGAACTCTTGACTGTGACCTTTACCACAGCTACAGTTATTTCACAACACGAAATGTACATTCCACCATTCGGAAAACGAATTCCAATGAGTGCCCCACAAGGTCGGCGTCCCCGCAGCCAGCAGCACAGTTCCCGTTGACACCAGCCTGAAGCCGGGCATCACCCTTTCCGCCACAGGGAGGACTGCACCATGTCCCACCAACACGGTCCTGGCTCGCACGAGGAGCACGGGCATCCGTACCTGATCGATCCGGAACCGTGGGGCACCGGCGACCCCGCGGTGGAGGAGATCGCGCGGGGGAAGCCGGCCGTTCCACAACAGCTGCCCGCGGAAATCAGCCCCCGGCTCTACAACGAGGACCTGGCGCCCACCACCCGGAGTGGCCGCACGTGGCACGCCTACAGCATCTTTACGCTGTGGGCCAACGACGTGCACTCGCTGGGCAACTATGCGTTCGCCATCGGGCTGTTCGCCCTGGGGCTGGGAGCCTGGCAGATCATGCTGGCATTCCTCCTGGGCGCCGTCCTGCTGTTCCTGCTCCTGAACCTCTCCGGGTTCATGGGCGAGCGGACGGGAGTGCCGTTCCCGGTCATGAGCCGGATCTCGTTCGGCGTGCGAGGTTCCAACGTCCCCGCCATCGTCCGCGGCGCCGTGGCCGTGGCCTGGTTCGGCATCCAGACCTTCCTGGCCTCGATGGTGCTACGGGTGCTGATCCTGGCCCTCGCCCCTTCGCTGGCACCGCTCGACGCGGACTCCTTCCTCGGACTCTCCACCCTGGGCTGGATCTCGTTCCTGGTCCTGTGGGTCGTCCAGACGGTCATCGTCAGCTTCGGCATGGAGATGATCCGCAAGTACGAGGCCTTCGCCGGTCCGATCATCCTGCTCACCATGCTGTCCTTGGCGATCTGGATGTTCGTGAAGGCCGGCGGGTCCATCGCCTGGTCCACCTCCGGGGCGCTGACGGGCGGTGAGATGTGGGTGCGAATCTTCCAGTCCGCGGCGCTGTGGGTGGTCGTCTACGGAACGTTCGTGCTGAACTTCTGCGACTTCACCCGCGGCGCCCCCTCCGAGCGGTCGGTGGTGCGCGGCAACTTCTTCGGAATCCCCATCAATATGCTGTTCTTCGCCGCCATCGTCGTCGTCCTTTCGGGCTCCCAGTACAAGATCAACGGGACGGTGATCGAATCGCCGACCGACGTCGTCCGGGCCATCCCCAACACATTCCTGCTGGTGCTGGCCTGCCTCGCGCTGATCGTCCTGACAGTGGCCGTGAACCTCATGGCCAACTTCGTGGCGCCCATCTACACGCTGTCCCACCTGTATCCGCGCACCCTGAACTTCCGCCGGTCGGCCATCATCTCCGCCGTGATCGGCCTGGTGATCCTGCCGTGGAACCTGTACAACTCGCCGCTGGTCATCGTGTACTTCCTCGGCGGCCTGGGCGCCCTGCTCGGTCCGCTGTTCGGCGTCATCATGGCCGACTACTGGCTGCTCCGAAAGGGCAAGGTCAACATCCCGGACCTCTACTCGGAGTCCCCGGACGGAGAGTACGCATACACCCGCGGCGTCAACCGGAAGGCCGTCCTCGCCGGCACACCGGCCGCCGTCGTCGCCCTGGTGCTGGCGCTCGTCCCGGCGTTCACCTACATCTCCGGCTTCTCCTGGTTCGTCGGCGCGATCCTGGCCGCCGTGATCTACCTGCTGATCGTGGACCGCCATGCGACGTTCCACGAGGTAGACGGCGAGGAGATCGCCGTCGCCCCGAAGCACTGACCGGCAAGGACGAAAGAGTCCGGACCTCTGGCCACCGAAACGAAAGGCGGATCAGCATGCGCATCCTTGTGGTCAGCGTCCGATCTGCCCTCTTCGGGGATCCGGTACCGGTTGTCAGGAGCCGGGCACCGCGACGTCAACGATTCCGATGAACCGGCTGCCGATCCCGTCGTATTCACTGCGGATCAGCCCCGGTGCCGGCCAGGGCACCTCGCCGGGCCCATGATGGTCGCAGTAGCGGAGGGTGAATTCGGGTCACCATTTTTCGGCCGTGCGGTCTCGGAGAAGCCGCAGACGCTGCACTCCAGCCGCACCCAGACCCGCTTCCTGCCCTGCGGTTGGCCCGCGGCGGGCAGCTCCGGGGCGGCCCTGGCACTTTCTCGGTGCATAAGACCGAGGCGGTGCACACAGCCCCGAGGGTGCCCGGAAGCTGGTGATGGACCGCAGCGGAGTCAGGGCCAGACTGGCCGGCTCAGAACCCGCCGTCGTAGCTTTCCCTGCGTGCCAGGGCGGTGAACTTCCAGCCCTCCACGACGGCCGGGAGGTCGAGCACCGAGAATCCCCTGCCCTCGGCATTGGCGTGGTCGATCTCGGCCTGCATGTACTCGGCCATCTCAACGGCGTACCGAATGAGGTCCCTTATCCGCTGCGCGTTCAGTGCATCAACCACCTGGAAAAGGGCGACGCCGGACGCCTGTACGTGGACGAACAGCTGGTCGGCTACGCCGAGCGCAACGGACGGCTTTACGAAATCCAGGAGCGGCAGACCGCACACTCACGATGGGCCGCGGGGATGGTCTCGATGAACGGGCATGGATGATCACCCAGAGGAAGAGGTCAGGGCATGGGTGGCCGTCCTCCCAACGTGCCAGCGGCGCACGGTCCCGCACGACTGCCGCGAGATAAGACACGAGCCCGTCCAGGAGAATCAGGGACTCCATGGACAGGGTCTGCTCCTCCTCGGTTGTGTACCGTTCCCATGACGGCCGCGGTACCGTGGCCGGATCCGTGGCACCAGGAGCGTTCCGCTCGGTGACACGGGACAGGTCGGCACATCGCCAGGGTGCCGCTGGCCTCGGGTTGCTCTCTGGAAAGTACACCCGGGACACCGAGTTCCCCGAGGGCGATCACCGGAACCACAACCGCGACGGGGCCGCGTTCGACGTCGGTGAAACCTTCGCGGGTGTCAACTTTGCGACCGGCGTCAAAGCTGCCCAGGAGTTCAGCGGCCAGGTGCCCGACGGCGTCACCACCGTCATCCCGGAGCCGTTCCGCGGCGCAGGCTAGGGCAAACGCTGCGGCGGGAGCGATGTACGACGTCGGCACCGGGCTGGCCACCGGCGCACTGGACATCTACGCCCGTTACTTCCGCGAAGCGATTCATGCGCGCTGGTAAGGAAGGGAGCGACGCCGTCACCAACCGCCGCGCGTCGGCGTATGTCCCGTTCGGGCATCGTCGGGCATTGCCATTTCGGCCCGCAGGCCTAGGAGTCGGATCGGACGGCCCGCTTCGATTCCGGCTGCGAGGTCCAAGGCCCGCGCGAGGATTTCGTTCCGGTCGAATGTCTCGGGAATCCTCCTCGCGTGGGTCTTGGTGAAGAACGGCGCATACCGAACCTTCAGGGTCAGCCCAACCACGGGCCGTCCTTCGGCCACAACATCCTCAAGGACACGCGCTGTCAGCTCCCTTACGGCGTCGTCCACCTGGGCGGGCCCGGTCAGGTCCCGCTGGAAGGTGGTCTCCCGGCTATGCCCGCGGGCAACCCACGGGGTGTCGTCCACAACGCTGGCGCCGTCCCCGCGTCCGAGCTCCGCGTACCAAGGACCCATCTTGGGGCCGAACTCCGGGACCAGGTCTTGGGGGTCGGACGCGGCGAGCTCGGCGACTGTGTTGATGCCGAGTCTGGCCAGCCGGCCCGACACTTTGGTTCCGACGCCCCACAGGTCCTTGGTGGGCCGACTGCCCATGACGTCGAGCCAGTTCCCGGAAGTGAGACGGAAGACGCCGGCCGGCTTGCCGAAACCGGTGGCGACCTTGGCACGGACCAGGGTGTCGCCGATGCCCACGCTGCAATGCAGCTGCGTTCGCTCCAGGACAGCGGCCTGCACCTGCCGGGCGTAGGCCTCCGGATTCTCTGTCTCAGTGCCTACAAAGGCTTCATCCCAACCCAGCACCTGCACGGTGGCGCCGGGCTGCGCGCGCAGGGTAGCCATCACCGTTTCAGACGCCGCGAGGTATGCCTCCTGGTCGACGGGCAGGATCACAGCGTCGGGCACTTTCCGGGCCGCAATGCGTAAGGGCATTCCGGAACCCACACCGAACGCCCTGGCTTCGTAGGATGCGGTCGACACCACAGCTCGTTCCGTGGGGTCGCCCCGACCGCCGACAATGATCGGCTTGCCCGCAAGCTCCGGCCGCCGGAGCACTTCGACCGCCGCGATGAACTGGTCGAGATCGACGTGCAGCACCCACCGGATTCCGCTCACCCCACCAGTCTGCCCTAAACATCCCTGGCAAGCACCGGCTCTCCACCGAGCTTGGCCGCTGAGCCTGCGGCCTCTTGGCCTTCTTTGAATTCCAGCGCCGCCGAACACCGCCAGAGGGGAACGAGGCTCTAGATGGTGCCGTCGAGGAATGCAGACGGGTCTTGACCTTCGGCCATCAGGCGCTCCCGGAGTCGCTCCAGTGCCGGGCCGCGTTCGTCGAGAAACTCTTGGAGGCCAGCGGCCTTGGCTTTGGTCAGGTCGCGATAGTTAGTCATGGCGGATGATGACCAGACAGGTCGGAAAAGTAGCTGGCTTTCATGAAGTCCCCCAATAGCCCTTCCACCAATAAGAGTCGAAGAACTGCCACAAGGTCATTTCATCTGAAACAGAGACCGGCATGGAGTGGTGTGGGCAGAACTGCCGGGAAGGAACCAAGATGCAAGCTGAACACCCCGCCCGTGGACAAGGTGTGGACAATGTACACACCTTTGGCCGGACAACCGGCCACATCAGCGCTCTCTTTTGGCCTCGGAAGGAGCCAAGCGAAACGAAAATTCTTCAAGAAATCCCGTTCAGGTCATGTCATCAGCACAACTCTGAGACATGAATAGGTGAACGGCCAACCACGGCCACCGCAGCAACCCAGAAAGGAGGACGGTTGGCCTCACATCCCAGCAGGCGGAGGGCCCACCAGCCAGGGCACCTGACCCCGCCACCCACACAACCAAACAGGGCGCCGCGGCGGCCAGGCACCAGGCCGCATCAAGCGTCAGAGGGGCCCAACCAGGGTCAATGTACACACGTTAAAGCAAAAACCCCCTCTGACGAGGGGGAATGCTGTGGCCGAGGTGGGACTCGAACCAGGTTCCAGCCCCTGAATTTCCGCCACTCCCCCGAAAACCTCCGCAATCCGCCCCTATCCGACCGATGTACGGCTCGATCCGAAGCCGAAGGTGTGCACATTGTGCACACCTTCTTTTGTGCCCACTTTGCTGCACAACCAAAGATCAATTATCGGCGTTCGATTTGGCCGTCACTGGATGAGAGATCCGCCCACTTGGCGCCAACATATAGCCTCCTATTCGGCTCGGGCGTTTGCCGCGGCAAAACAGGGTTTCGAAGTCAGGCGCGGGACCTGCCGCGGACGAAGTGGAAGATCAGGACGACCACGGCTACAACCAAAAGCAGGTGAATTAACCCGCCGCCGATGTTGCCGAGCAGCCCGAGAAGCCACAGAACTGCGATAACGATGGCTATCCAAAGCAACACGAGAGTCTCCTTCGTTTGGCGGATGGAAATGCTAATTATTGCGCCCCGGCCGCTCTGCGTCCATATGCTTCGGGCAGTAATGACATGACTGCCGGACAGTCGCGCAGGGGCGCTGCCGGCAAGGACCATCCTCGTACTCATCGAGCCCGACTCCGCATCTCCAGCTGTGGTGCTTATCAGCCTATTTCCGGATCAGGTTGCCGGACATAGCCATACCTCGCCTAATTGTCCAGAGAACTCTGGACAATTAGAGGAGGTTCACCGTCAACTCCGGCGCCTAGTGGCCCGGCGCCCCAAGCGGCGTACCATGCGGCCATATTGGAGATGCAGCTTCGGTCAACCGCTATTCCGCCGGAGTTCGCCACTTCGGGACGCGGCGCGTGATCGGCCAACTACTTGCTGAATCAAATTGTCCCGTCTCATTTAAGTTGACCCACGAAAACCCCGGAATCTCGCGGGTTGGGTCAACTGTAGTGAGACAAGTTTTCCCGGTTTGTCTCACTACAGGTGACCCAAATCGGCGAATG
>NZ_JAGPOT010000143.1 GCF_018224015.1 Pseudarthrobacter albicanus | reverse complement strand
GCGATGCGTGCGTGACTACGAACGGCTGCCGGCCCACCACGAGGCCATGGTCCGGTGGACCATGATCAGAATCACCAGCAAGCGGCTGGCCAAGCAGGTTTAGGAACAGGCTCTAAGGCGGTTCCGCGCAGCCGCTCCGGAATCGCCTGGCCACCAGCCTTGAAACAGGCAACGTTCGAAGACTGGCGGACTTCGATAGTTCAGTAAGCGCCGGGGGTCGGAGTTGCGCCGTAGGGCGACGGACATGGAATTCCGCCTCGAGGTCGTCCAGGTGCCCGTCTCCGACGTGGGCCGGCCCAAAACCTTCTACACCGACAACCTCGGTTTCGTCCTCGATCACGACGTCGAACACATCCCCGGAATGCGGGTGGTCCAGCTCACCCTGCCGGGTTCGTCCGCGTCCGTCGTCATCGGAACCGGACCGGCCCCCCTCAGCCGCCGTCTCTAAGTGAGAGACAACTATCCATAACGGCCGTTCTGTCGTGTTCCCGATATAGAGCTACTGGGGCAGTCTTGCAACCAGAGGCATGGGAGACATGTCAATGAGACGCCCTGTGTCTGCGACAGCCCACAGATCAAAATGGTTTCCTATCTTGCCGCGCAACTGAATCTCATGTGCGAGGTATTCAAACAGCGTTGTAAGACAATTCAGAGGCGGAGATGACCAGGCTTATCGGATATGCGCGGGCGTTTGCCACGTCATAGGAGGCGGCAAACTTGTGGGGATCGGGCTGCCGGATTGCCGCCGTTCCTCCGTGAGAGTGACTTTGGCGTGGAATGCGGTCAGAGCACCCATGCTTCGTAGTCTTGGACTTTGTCAATCATCTTTCGGGGACTGTTGCCTTCCTGGGCGAGCCAGAGGACGTTGGAATCCTGCGTGGCGTGGTCAACGCGGCCTATACGAGCGGGGTCTCCCTCCCGCCGTATTTCAACTGTTGCTCCGATCAGGTGGTACCAGTCGTCACGGCGGATCGCCATCGGGGTGTCCTTTCCTTGGGGCATTTTCTACCAGCCGCGCTCGGCGAGGCGGTGGGGCTGCGGGATCTCGTCGACGTTGATGCCGACCATCGCTTCGCCCAGCCCGCGGGAGGCCTTGGCGATCTCGTCGGGGTCATCGAAGAAGGTGGTGGCCTTCACGACGGCGGCGGCACGCTGGGCCGGGTTGCCGGACTTGAAGATGCCGGAGCCGACAAACACGCCGTCCGCACCGAGCTGCATCATCATGGCCGCGTCCGCCGGGGTGGCGATCCCGCCGGCGGTGAACAGGACCACGGGGAGCTTGCCGGACGCGGCAACTTCCTTGACCAGTTCGTACGGGGCCTGCAGTTCCTTGGCGGCGACGTACAGCTCGTCCTCGGCCATGCCGGCCAGCTTCTTGATCTCGGCGCGGATCTGGCGCATGTGGCCCGTGGCGTTGGAGACGTCCCCGGTGCCGGCCTCGCCCTTGGAGCGGATCATGGCCGCGCCCTCATTGATGCGCCGCAGGGCCTCACCGAGGTTGGTCGCGCCGCAGACGAAGGGAACGGTGAATTTCCACTTGTCGATGTGGTTGGTGTAGTCCGCCGGGGTCAGGACCTCGGACTCGTCGATGTAGTCCACGCCGAGCGACTGCAGGACCTGGGCCTCGACGAAGTGGCCGATCCTGGCCTTCGCCATGACCGGCACGGACACGGCGTCGATGATCTTGTCGATCATGTCCGGGTCCGACATGCGGGACACGCCGCCCTGGGCGCGGATATCGGCC
>NZ_JAGPOT010000142.1 GCF_018224015.1 Pseudarthrobacter albicanus | reverse complement strand
CACGGACACGGCGTCGATGATCTTGTCGATCATGTCCGGGTCCGACATGCGGGACACGCCGCCCTGGGCGCGGATATCGGCCGGAACGCGTTCCAGCGCCATGACGGCCACGGCACCGGCATCCTCGGCGATGCGGGCCTGCTCGACGTTGACGACGTCCATGATGACGCCGCCCTTGAGCATCTCGGCCATGCCGCGCTTGACGCGGCTGCTGCCCGCAATCCGCGGAAGAGGTGTTAGGTGACTCACGAAATGCTCTCTTTTCTTCAGTCAGGTTCGAGGCGCCAGCCCAGCCAGCTACCGTTCGTGCGCCTGGGCGGTCTAGTTCCGGGATCGGCACTCCGGTGCGGCGCGCCCGTGCGGGTTTACATCATGGCTCAGCACTCGATCACGTTCACGGCGAGGCCTCCGCGGGAGGTTTCCTTGTACTTGGTTTTCATGTCTGCTCCTGTCTCGCGCATGGTCTTGATGGCATTGTCGAGGGATACCTTGTGGCTGCCGTCGCCGTGGAGGCACAGGCGGGCGGCGTTGATGGCTTTGACGCTGGCGATGGCGTTGCGTTCGATGCAGGGGATCTGCACCAGTCCGCCGACCGGGTCGCAGGTGAGGCCCAGGTTGTGTTCGATCCCGACTTCGGCGGCGTTTTCCACCTGCGCCGGGGTGCCGCCGAGGACTTCGGCCAGCCCGGCGGCCGCCATGGAGCAGGCGGAGCCCACCTCGCCCTGGCAGCCGACCTCCGCCCCGGAGATCGAGGCGTTGATCTTGAAGAGGATCCCGACGGCGGCGGCGGCCAGCAGGAAGCGGATGACGCCGTCGTCGTTGGCCCCGGGGACGAACTTGACGTAGTAGTGCAGGACGGCCGGCACGATGCCGGCGGCGCCGTTGGTGGGGGCGGTGACGATCCGCCCGCCGGCAGCGTTTTCCTCATTGACGGCCAGCGCGAACAGGTTCACCCATTCCATCGCGAGCAGCGGGTCGGCGGGCACCTGGACGGGGGACGGGGTCCGGGATGCTGCGTCCGCGCTGGCGGCGGATGCCGCCAGCGTCCGGAACAGGGCCGGGGCACGGCGTTTGACGTTCAGCCCGCCGGGCAGGATTCCCTCGGCAGCGCAGCCGTTGTCCACGCACTGGCGCATGACCGCCCACAACGCCAGGAGTTTCTCCCGCAGTTCCGCCTCACTGCGCCAGACCAGTTCGTTGGCGAGCATGACGTCCGAGATGGATTTGCCTTCGCGGGCGCAGATGTCCAGGAGCTCGTCGGCGGTGGTGAAAGGGTAGGGCAGTACCGTCTCGTCGGCCACCACCCGGTCGGCACCTTGGGCATCGCCGTCCACGACGAAGCCGCCGCCGATGGAGTAGTAGCTGCGTTCGGCCAGCACCGCCCCGGCGTGGTCCAGCGCGCGGAACGTCATGCCGTTCGGATGGGCCGGCAGGGACTTGCGGCGGTGCAGGACCACGTCCTCGTCCCAGTTGAAATCCACCCGGTGGCTGCCGCCGAGGCGCAGCTCGGCGTTGAGGGCGGCTGCGGCAACCTGGTCGTCGGCGGTACGGGTGTCCACGGTTTCCGGGGCCTGTCCCTGCAGCCCCAGCACCACGGCCTTGTCCGAGCCGTGGCCCCGCCCGGTGGCGCCGAGCGAGCCGAAAAGCTCAGCCTGGACGCGGGCGGTGGAGGCCAGCTGCCCGTCGCCCTTCAGCCCGTCGGCGAACAGTTTCGCTGCCCGCATCGGGCCGACCGTGTGCGATGACGACGGCCCGATGCCAACGGAAAACAGGTCAAGTACGCTCAGGGCCATTACGGGACCTCGGGTGAGGCGTACTCCCGCATGGAGTCCAGGAGCCAGCGCCCCAGGAAATCGGCGAACGAGGCCCTCGGGAACAGGCGGAACGTCTCGTCCGCGGTCTTCCAGAGCACCACCGGGATGTGCCCGATTTCCGTTGCCAGGGCGGTGCCGGCCTTGAACACGCGCGGGTGCAGGTCCAGCGAGCAGCTCTTCTCGAGGACTGCGCGGGCCCGGCTGCCGGTGAGCTCGAAGGTGGTGCGGTTGGCGGACAGGTCCACCACCTGGCCTTCGCCGCTGCCCAGTGCCGCCGTGAGATCGCTGACCAGCGAGCCGCCGAGGGAGTCATGCGACGCCTCCGGGGCGACGACCATGAATTCTGCGGGTCCGAGCCACAGAACGGCAGCGCCGTTGAGAGCAGCGCCGTTGATTGCAGCGCCGCTGACCGCAGCGTCGCTGCCGCTGACTTCGCCGCAGGAGGCCGGCAGTCCGCCGGTCACGGAGGCGATCCGCGTCCCGGCGTCGGAGCCGCGCTCAACGCGGATCCCCACCATGGTCTGGTACGGGATTTCCTTCAGTGCGGCGGTGCCCGGCACGGAGCCGGCCGCGAAGGCCTCGGCGAGGTGCGAGGCCGGGCTGCGTCGGGCAGCCCGGAGTCCGTTGACGTGTGTTGCTTCTGCCGGTGCTGATGTTTCAGCCATCTTTGCGGGTCCCTTCAGCGTCGAAAAGTACGGTTTCGCCAACAACCACGTCCACCAGCTGGTCTCCCATCGAGGCCACGAGGGTCTCGCCGATGCGGTTGCGGCCGTTGTGGATCAGGGCCAGGCCGAAGGAACGGCCCAGCGCGGCACTGTGGTAGCTGGAGGTCACGAACCCCTGCATCGGCACGGGGCCGTAGGCGGGGTTGACGGTGATGCCCTTTTCCACGAGCTGCGTGCCTTCAGGCAACCGGATGCTTCCGTCCACCGGGAGCACGCTGACCAGGTGTTTCCGGTCGGCGCGGGCGGCGTCCGTGCGGTTGTAGGAGCGCTTGCCGATGAAGTCCTTGGCCTTGGAAACGACCCATTCCATCCCGGCGTCCTGCGGGGTGACGGTCCCGTCGGTGTCCTGCCCGACGATCGGGTAGCCCTTTTCGGCACGCAGCACGTGCATGGTTTCGGTGCCGTACGGGGTGATGTTGAACTCCGCACCGGCGGCGGCCACGGCTTCCCAGGTGTTGAGCCCGTACCAGGACGGCACATTGATCTCGTACGCCAGTTCGCCGGAGAAGGAGATGCGGCAGATGCGCGCCTGCACCCCGGAGGCCAGCGTGGTCTCCCGGAAGGTCATGAACGGGAACGCCTCGGCATCCAGGCCGCCGTCGGCGGCCAGCTGCGGGGCGAGCTTGGCGATCACGGCACGGGACTTGGGGCCGACGACGGCGATGGTGGTCCACTGTTCCGTCACGGAGGTGCAGTGCACGTCCAGTTCGGGCCACTCGGTCTGGTGCCATTCCTCCAGCCAGTCCAGCACCTTGGCGGCGCCGCCGGTGGTGGTGGTCATGAAGTACCGGTCATCGTCCAGGCGCAAGGTCACGCCGTCGTCGAAGATCATGCCGTCCGGGGTGCACATGACGCCGTAGCGGGCCGATCCCGGCGCGAGCTTCTTGAAGGCGTTGGTGTAGACGCGGTTCAGGAATTCGCCGGCGTCCTTGCCCCGGATCTCGATCTTGCCCAGGGTGGTGGCGTCCATGAAGCCCACGGAACCGCGGACGGCGGCGCATTCACGCAGGACCGCGGTGTCCATGTCCTCGCCGGCCTGCGGGTAGTACCAGGGGCGCTTCCACTGACCGACGTCCTCGAACAAGGCGCCCTTGGCGACGTGCCATGGGTTGATCGAGGTGACGCGGGCGGGGTCGAACAGTTCGCCGCGCTGGCGTCCGGCGAGTGCCGCGAACGCCACCGGGGTGAACGGTGCCCGGTAGGTGGTGGTGCCGATGTCGCCGATGCCGCGGGATGCTTCGCCGGCGGTCCGGAGCGCTGCGGCAATGACGCCGATGGCGTTGACACCGGAGGTCTTGCCCTGGTCGTTGGCGGTGCTGATGGAGGTGTAGCGCTTGATGTGCTCCACCGACCGCATCCCGGCTCCGGTGGAGCGCAGGACGTCAGCCACGGACTGGTCGCGCTGGAAGTCCACGAAGTGGTGGTGCCAGTCATCCGGAGTGCCTTCCTGGCCCGGGACCAGCCACAGCTGGCGGGTGGGGGCGGAGGCCTTCGGCTCGCCGATGACAGCCGGCTTGGTTTCTGAAGTGAAGCCGGCGGCGATGGCTGCCGCGGCTCCGGCGGAGATGCCTTCGGCGAGGCAGTCCTCGAGTTCGAAGCTGCCGCGGCCGGAGCCGATGGTCTGCTGGTTCGGAACCACGGTGCTCGGCACGAAAGCGGCCAGTTCATCGTCCCAGCGCAGCTTGCCCTGCCGCTGGGAGTGGAGGTGGACCAGCGGGCTCCAGCCGCCGGAGACTGCCAGCAGGTCGCAGGCGATTTCTTCGACGCCGGAGGTGAGTTCGCCGTCGTCGTTGATGCTGCGGACGGTGACGCTCTCAACGCGGCCATCTGTGTTGGATCCGGCGGAGCCGGTAGCGGTGTTGGCCACCGCGCTGCCGATCAGCACACGCGTGCCGGCTTCGACGGCGGCGGCAGCCACCTTCGAGAGCTGCGGGCGGGCATCGACGACGGCTGCGAGCTTGACGCCGGCGGCGCGGAGGTCCGCGGCGAGGGCGTAGGCGCTGTCATTGGTGGTGCTGATGACTACGCGCTGCCCGGCTGCCACGGCGTAGCGGTTGAGGTAGCTGCGGACGGCGGAGGCGAGCATGATGCCGGGGCGGTCATTGTTCTCGAACACCAGCGGACGTTCGTGGGCGCCGGGAGCCAGGACCACCTGGTTGGCACGGACGTGCCAGATCCGCTGGCGGGAGACGCCGGGGGCGGAGGGGCTGGAAAGGTGGTCGGTGCGGTTCTGGACCGCGATGACGTAGTTGGCGTCGTAGGCGCCGAAGGCGGTGGTGCGGTTCAGGACGGTGGATTCGGCTCCGGAAACGAGTTCGGCTTCCACATCAGCTACCCATTCCAGGGCCGGTTTGCCTTCGATGGTCTCAGCCAGCTCGGGTGCGGTGGAGCCGGACAGGAGGCTTCCGCCCAGTTCGGGCTGGTCGTCCATGAGCATGACGCGGGCGCCGGTGCGGACGGCCTCGCGCGCTGCGGCGAGGCCGGCGGGGCCGCCGCCGATCACCAGGACGTCGGTGTGGATGTACTTCTTGTCGTACTCGGCGCGGTCATCCTCCGGGTCCAGCTTGCCCAGGCCGTTGAGCAGTTCTGCCTTGAGGCCGTCCACCAGGGTGACGGTGGTGGCGGGGAGCATGGACTCTGCAACGTGGCCGGGGAAGCGCGGAGCGATCTTGACCAGGGCGTTGGATTCCTCGACGCCGGCGGACATGATGCCGCGGGGCCGGTCCTCGTAGAGGGAGTTGCCCGCGCTGATGTGGCCGTTGGCGAGCAGCGCCGAGGCGAGTGTGTCGCCGGGGTGGCCTGTGAATTCCTCGCCGTCAACGGTGAAACGCCAGGAGATGCTGCGGTCGATGCGTCCGCCGGTGCTAAGACGCGCGGGCTGCGGCTGAGCGGTCATTTGATTGCTCCTTCCGGGGAGACGGGGCCGGGAACTGTGGGGGCCGTGTGT
>NZ_JAGPOT010000141.1 GCF_018224015.1 Pseudarthrobacter albicanus | reverse complement strand
GAACCGTTCGACTGGAAATACACCCGCGCCGACCTCAACGACTACCTGCACCGCCTGAACAAACACGACCACGAACTGGCCGCCTGACCCCCGACGAACTAACGAAAATGCCCACTAGTACCTGGAACACAGGGCCGCTGTTCCCGTTCAGAACTTCGCTTTGCCATGTCGCATCCGGGTGCGCCTTCAACAGGGCCCGGACCATGCCGGTGGCCCATCCCCTGCGCCACTTTTCCTGGACGACCTCTATCTGCTTGAAACTTCCGGCCTGTCCGTTGTTGAGCAGGAAGTAGAGGAACGTCGTCACGCCAGGCACCGACCGTGGGGGCGCCCCCACATCGAGACGGTTTGGGCCCCTCACGCAGAGAGCGGACCGCGGGCCCTCCCCACGTCCGGTCCAGGCCCCGGCGTCCCCCGTAACATTTCCCAAGGTTTCCTCCAGCTGCCCGGGGATATTGTGTGGGCATCATCGCTGTTGGGGCAATCCCGTTGGCACCACCGCTCGGAGGCACGGAGCCACTGCAGGGTCTTTACTCTGCCGTCGCGTCGTGGAACAGAACCGGCGGCAGACGCGGAGTTGTCAGATTGCGACGATGTTGGAGGGCCCATCGATGAACCGGGTGTTCGGGCTTTGCCTCGCGGCCGTGCTCGCTCTGACGTACCGCGGTCTCGCCGTGTCAACATCCGGCACAGCCACGGCTGCGGTCTTTACCTGTGCGGGCGTCCCGGCCGTGCCGGTGGATCCGTACCCCGGGGCGACTGCCGTCGCCACCAGCTTCGGGTCAGGCACCCTCGCCGGATTCAACGTCTTCACGTCGGGGACCGGAACCGCGAACGTCTCCGTGGCGTCGGCACACACACCCGTGTGCGGGGCCTTCCTTCACACCACGACAGACCCGGGATCCGTCGCCAAAATGTCCGTTGGCCTGGCGCCCGGGACGGCCGAGGTTTACGCGGACGGCTGGTTCAACATCGCGGCCGAGGGCACCGCAGGGAGCGACGTTCCGTTTTTCCGCTTCTTTTCCGGCGCCACCCGGATCGTCGATGTCCTCCGGAAAAACGCCACCGGCGATGTGGTCCTCCGCGTATCGTCCCCGAAGGGGTACCTCTATGCCCCGTTGGTACCGAACGTGCGCCTCGGTGCCTGGCATCATCTGGTGATGCACGTTGTCCCCGACGGCCCGGCCACGGGAGTGCAGATCTGGTGGGACGGGAAGTCCGCCTACGCCAACCACACCGTCAACATCACCGCGACCACCCTCGACATGGTCCAGCTCGGCTCCGAACACGACCGGCAGCGGGCGGACATCTACGCCGATGACCTGATCATCAACAGCCGATCCGGGGACACATCCCCGCTACCAGGGCCCCTGCCGTCGCCGGCCCCGAATCCTACGGGGTGGATGAACGACCTCACCGGTGACACCAAAGCGACCCTGACCGCAGGAAACACCGGCCGACCGGACCGGTCCGGCCAGGCTCGGTTACGTCCCGCTGAGTGGTGGAGTTTGCCTCGACACCGTGCGGGTCAGTTCTCTGATTATGCTGCAGTGAGTTCGGGGAGCAAAATCGCCTCCTCTACGGGTTCGGCGGGTGCCGTGTTCATGGCCTTGAGTTCGGCCATGGACGCCTCGGAGAGGTAGCGGCGGTCTCCGGCTTCCCACTCGTCATGTTGCTCGACGAGAACCGCGCCGGCGAGCCGCAGGAGCGCTGCCGGGTTGGGGAAGACCCCGACGACGTCGGTTCGTCTTTTGATCTCTTTATTGACCCGCTCCATGGGATTCGTGGACCAGATCTGGCGCCAGTGCCTGGCCGGGAACCCGGCGAACGCGAGGACGTCGTCCCGGGCGTCGCCGAGCATCGCGGCGACCTTCGGATGCGATTTGTGCAGCATCCGGGTCACCTCATCGAACTGGGTGTTCACGTGCCCGGCATCGGGCTGGGCGAAGGCGGTACGGATGATCGAGGCGACCATCTCCTGGGACCCCTTCGGCACGGTCGAGAGCACGTTTCGCATGAAGTGCACCTTATGCCGACGTCGGCATAAGGTGCATTATGCCGATGTCCGGATTATGCCGATGTCGCCGGTGGTTCCCTTATTCCGTGCGGGTTGCGTGGCATTGATGTCGGCATAATCTGCCCGGGAGCGGGACGCTTGATTCTCATTTACGTGAGAGGAAAGCATCATGATCAAGGTTCTCAGCTCGTTGGTCGTGGGACCGCTGGAGGTTTACGTTCCCGCGGTAGCGCAAGACCTGGCCCGAGTCGGTTACACATCCTCTTCGGCCGACCAGCACATAGCGTTCGTCGCTCATCTCAGCCGATGGATGGACGTTGAAGCTCTTGCCGTCGGGGATCTCACCGTCGAAGTGCTGGAGAAATACTTCGATACCCGCCGGGCGGCGGGGTATGTGAATTACCGGACGATGAAGGCCGGGCAGCCTTTGCGTCGGGTTTTGGCCGCCAACGGGGTAGTCGTCACCTCGACGGCGATGCGGACTGCCTCGCAACTCTTACTGGACAGCTTCGCCGAATATCTGACACGGGAGCGGGGCCTCGCTGCGGGGACGGTCACCGCTTACATCGGCCGGATACGCCCGTTGGTTGTCGCCCGGCTGGAGACGGCCGGGGTCGGGTTTGACGGCTTGACGACCATCGATGTTCAACGATTCCTTGCCGAGAGGTGCGTCGGCGAAGCGGCATCCTCGGCGCAGTTGTGCGTCTCGGCGATGCGCTCGTTCGTATGTTTCCTGCACCTGGATGGCGCTGCTTTATCTGTGTCGTCGGCGGCGGTTCCGTCAGCGGCGCGCTGGTCGCAGGCTGCTCTGCCCAAAGATCTTAACCCCGCCGCACTGGAGGCGCTGCTGGCGGGCTGTGATCGGGAAACTGCGGCCGGGCGCCGCGATTACGCGGTCATGTTGTTGTTATGTCGGATCGGTCTGCGCGCCGGCGAAGTCACGGGACTCCAGCTGAGAGATATGCACTGGAGCGCCGGTGAATTCGTGGTGCGCGGCAAGGGAAATCATCTGGCACGACTGCCGCTTCCCGCCGAGGTGGGCGAAGCGCTGGTGGAGTATTTGCGCTACGCCCGTCCTACTGGGAGCCACCACACGGCGGTGTTTTTAGGGCATAAGGCACCCCACAATCCATTGGGCGCCTCTGGGCTCAGCTCTGCTGTTGCCCGCGCGGCCCGACGGGTGGGACTGGGCACGGTCCACGCCCACCGGTTGCGCCATACGGCGGCAACACAGATGTTGCGCGGTGGGTCATCGTTGGCGGAGGTCGGGTTGGTGCTTCGCCATCAACGCCAGCTAACGACGATGATTTACGCCAAAGTCGACCGTGAAGCACTTCGGGGCCTTGCCCGGGTCTGGCCGGGGGCCTTGTGATGGACGCGGAGATTGGTGACGGTCTGCGACTCGCGCTGGCGGAGTATCTGCAGACCCGTCGCGCGCTCGGATACAAGTTGGCGCGCACCGAGAAGCTGCTGAACCAGTTCGTCGACTATCTCCTCGCATCGGACGAGGTGGGAATCAGTACGTCATCAGCGTTGTCCTGGGCAAGCCTGCCCGAGAAATCGGAGGGAAGTTGGCGCAACTACCGACTCTGCGTAGTTCGCACCTTCGCCCGCTATCTGAGCATCTCGGACACCACGGTTGAAGTCCCGGCGATGGGCCTGCTGCCCTACAGCCCGCCGCGGGCCACGCCGTATCTGTATTCGGTCGCCGAGATCATGGCCTTGTTGGACGCCGCCTCGATCTTGTCCTGCCCGCAACGACAGGGAACGATGGCCACTTTGGTTGGGCTGTTGGCCACCACGGGCTTGCGGGTTGGTGAGGCCATCCAACTGGACGTGACCGATATCGAAACCGATCGGCAGTTGCTGCGGGTCCGCGACACCAAATTCGGCAAGACCCGGGAGGTGCTGCTGCATCCCACCGCCATCGCTGCGCTTGAAAAGTATCGCGCCGACCGCCTCCGATGGCAGCCGGCAAGTGATTGCCCGGCATTGTTCCTCTCACTGGCCGGCACTCGGCTGTTGTATTGCAATGTTCACCACGCCTTCCAACGGATGGTGGTTGAGGCGGGACTATCGGCACGGTCAGGTAAATGCCGACCACGGATCCACGACTTGCGGCACTCGTTCGCAGTCGCTTCGATGCTCGATGCCTACACGGCTGGCGGTGACGGTCAGGCACAGCTGGCTCTGATCTCGACCTATTTGGGGCACACCGATCCCGCGGCAACGTATTGGTATCTCTCCGCCGCACCCGAACTCATGGCCGCAGCCGCAGAACGCCTGGCCGCCTACGAGGAGCGGTCATGACTGCCATCAACGCCACGTTGCAGTCGTTCTTCACGGATCGCCTGACACGGCAAAAGGATGCCAGCAGCCACACCATCGCCGCTTACCGCGACACCCTGAGGCTGCTTCTTGTCTTCACTGCCGCCACCCACAAAGTCCCGGCGTCGTCGCTGCGGTGGGACCAGCTCGATGCCCCAGAAATCACCGCATTCCTCGACCACCTGCAGAAAGTCCGCGGTAATTGCACCCGGACCCGCAACACCCGACTCAGCGCGATCCACAGCCTCTTCCGCTACGCGGCCCTGCACCATCCCGAACATGCTGCCAGCATCGCGCGAGTGTTGGCGATCCCGCCCCAACGCATCGACCGTCACCTCGTCGACTACCTCGAGGACCGTGAATGCGAAGCACTGTTGGCAGCACCGGATCGCAGCACCTGGACCGGGCGCCGCGACTACACGTTCCTCGTTGTTGCCTTACAGACCGGACTACGCGTCTCGGAACTCATCGGCCTCACCATTAGCGATGTCCATCTGGGCGCCGGAGCGCACCTGTCCTGCCGAGGCAAAGGACGCAAAGAACGCATCACCCCGCTCACCGCGAAAACGGTTATCACCCTGCGCGACTGGGAAAGAGAACAAAGGCCCACTGGCATCACCGTGTTGTTTCCCACCCGCGTCGGCCAGCCCCTCAGTCGCGACGCGATCGAACACCGCATCACCATCCATACCCGCACCGCAACTGAGAGTTGTCCGAGCCTGGCTG
The DNA here is from genome assembly GCF_018224015.1 of Pseudarthrobacter albicanus. Taxonomy (GTDB): domain Bacteria; phylum Actinomycetota; class Actinomycetes; order Actinomycetales; family Micrococcaceae; genus Arthrobacter; species Arthrobacter albicanus. Next base: position 2,372 of record NZ_JAGPOT010000141.1, on the reverse strand, counting down.
ACAAACACGTCTCTGCCCATGTCCTGCGGCACACGACCGCGATGCGACTTCTCCATGCAGGAGTCGACACCAGCGTCATCGCGTTATGGCTCGGCCACAAGCAGGTCGACACCACCCAGATCTACATCGTCGCGGACCTGAAAGTGAAGGAAGATGCCATCGACCGCACTCGGCCGCTGAACAGCGCCCGGGGCAGATATCGTCCCCCCGACGACATTCTCGCCTGGCTCGGCACGCTCTAATTATGCCGACATCAATGCCACGCAACCCGCACGGAATAAGGGAACCACCGGCGACATCGGCATAATCCGGACATCGGCATAATGGACCCGGCAGCGCTGCCATGCCGCGCCCTGGAACACCGTCCCGATGGCCTTTTTCAGGCCGCTGTGGGCGTCGGAGATCACCAGTTTCACCCCGTCCAGCCCGCGGGCCTTCAGCGACCGCAGGAACGCCGTCCAGAACCCCTCGTTCTCGCTGTCGCCGACGTCGAAGCCGAGGACTTCCCGGCGCCCGTCGGCGGCCACGCCGAAGGCGACCACGACCGCCTGCGACACGACCCGGTGCCCGACCCGGGCCTTGCAGTAGGTGGCGTCGAGGAACACATACGGGTAGTCCATGGCCGACAGGTCCCGGTCCCGGAACGCGCCGACCTCATGGTCCAGGTCCTCGCAGATCCGGGAAACTTCGGACTTGGAAATCCCGGTGTCGGCCCCGAGCGCCTTGACCAGGTCGTCGACCTTGCGGGTGGAGACCCCGTGCAGGTAGGCCTCCATCACGACCGCGTACAGCGCCTGGTCCACGCGGCGGCGCCGCTCGAGCAGGGCCGGGAAGAACGACCCGTTGCGTTGGGTGGTGCGTGCCTCGGAGCGTTGGAACGAGGCGGCGCCGATGAACGCGGTCGCCTCGGCCTCGATGAGCTGCTGGTACAGCGTTTCGGTCGCGGTGCGGATCCGGTCGGAGACATCGGTGAGTTTCAGTTGTCCAAGAAGGTCGAGCAGGGCAGAATGGTCTAGAGCCATCGTGTGTTTGTGTCCTTTGTGAGTTCTTTGATCGGTACTCACTGACCATCGCACGATGGCTCTTCACGTCGGAAATCCGATGCTCAGAAGCCGGGAACTACACCACTCCACGGGACGTAACCCCAGGCTCTGACAGCCCGGCGCCAATGCGCCGCATAAGCCGGTCCTACAACGCACCACTCCCCCAATAAAAACCAAACGTTGAAAACACTATGTTTCCGAGGTTCTCCGATTGGTGCATGCGCCGCCCGCAAGACGCCCGTGAAGGTGCCTCCAGCGCGGCAGCTATTTTCATCGGTCACCGATCAATTTTGCTGCACCGGCCCGATTTTTTGTCCCTGGGGCCATGCGCGTTCGCCTTGGCCGTTTCCAGTTGCGAGCCCGCTGGGAGCGTCTGTGCGCTACACGACATCCTCGCTCCCCGCCGGCCGTGACCACGGGCCTACGATTGGCATCATGGTCAAACTGGTGGACATTATCCAGCCCGTTGAGAAGCAGCAGATCCGCGCCGAGGGCGACGATTACGACGAGGCGAAAGCTGCGTTGAGCGCCCAGATCCCTGAGGGCTGGCAGCTGCTCTCCATCGTCAACGAACGCTCGCTACCTGTGCCCTTTCCTCGTGCCTCATAGGCACGATGGCCGACCTTAGCGTTTGGGCCCGCGGACCGATCGGACCGATCACCAAAGGGGTTTAGGTCTCTGCGCGGGCTGATGCCCCTTGCTGAGCCTCATATAGGGGGAGAGTCTAAAGCCCCTCACCGCCTCAGGGCGGCGGGAATATGCTGGCAGGATACGGCAACAAGCGGGGGTGTCATGAGCTTCGAAGACATCGCCAACGGGCGGGTCAGCCAGGTCCGGGAGGAACTCGCGGCCAGGTCCGAACTGCTGCGCACGTTCGCGAAGTCCGGCGGGACGGCAGCCAGGAGCATGCGGAACAGTCTCTTCGTGGCAGCCCACACCCTGTCCCGTCATGCCGTCCCCACTGACCTGGCGGTGGTGACTACAGGGCCAGATGGTTCCGGCTGGCACTACAAGGTCGTGGGAGAAGGCTGGCACCTGGCCGGCGACCCGGAGGTGCTGGCGTTCCTGACCGTGGACGGGAAGATCTTCCTGGGCGGCAGGAACCGTGGGCTGCCCGCCCGCTACCTATCGCCGGAAACCGCTGAAGCACAGCTTGATCGGCGCAACCCTGACGGGACGCTTAGGACGCGCCGATAAATAACCAAGTCTAATTACGTTTTGGGTGAAACAATGGTGTATGCCCGTTTCCGCTGAAGCCGTCGAATCGCTGAGTGCAAAATTCGAGACGATCCTGCCCCACCTGGATGAACGCTCCACTCGTCTTCTGTT